>JAEURC010000090.1 GCA_016789025.1 Anaerolineales bacterium | reverse complement strand
CTGGTTCGCGGGGCAGATCCTCCTCGCGCCGAGAATCAAATTGAAATGGAGGAAAGAAACGCTCTTTCCCGTCCTCGTCTTGATCTTTCTGGCGACGCTGATTCTCCTGCTCTATTTCGGGCCAGCATCCATTGGCGGAAGTATCAGCGGAAACGACTCGTACGGAACGGGCGCGCGCGCCGAGTTGTTCTGGAGAAGCCTGCGCCTCGTTTTAGATTTTCCTTTTACCGGCGGGGGCTTGGGCGCATTCCCCGGTCTTTATTCGCAGTATATCCTTGGGATCCCGAATTATTATCTACCCAACGCGCACAACATTTTCCTTGACGTGTTTATCGAACAGGGAATTTTTGGCGGGGCCGCATTCCTGTTCATTTTCCTGGCGAGTCTTTGGTTGATTGCCTCGAAATCTGTCGGGGAAGATAGCCCTCATCAATTGTTCGATCGCGTGCTTCTTGCCGCGTTAGTCATCGCCGTTGCGCATGGTTTAGTGGATGATTATTTGTATAACAATCTGGGCGCCATGCTGGGTTTGTTTTTGCCCGGGTTGGCAGCGCGCGGGCTCGCATCGAAACCGCTAAATCCTCTTCCAAAACAATTTGACCGGGCAGATATAATTGTCCTCGGCTCCATCACTGTTCTGCTCATTGCTCTTGGGGCTGTGTACTGGAATACTTTTCGCTCGCTTTGGTACGCGAACATCGGCGCGGTGCAAATGGCTCGCGTGGAACTCGACGGTTTTCCGACGAACGAGTGGGCAGGACCCGCGCTTGCGGATAAATTACAGGATGCTGAAGCCTCGCTTCATGCCTCCCTTACGGCTGACTCAGCCAATCGGACAGCCAATCACCGCCTGGGCTTGATCGCCCTCCTCCGCAGGGACATCCCCTCGGCTTGCGGT
Organism: Anaerolineales bacterium; assembly: GCA_016789025.1. Taxonomy (GTDB): domain Bacteria; phylum Chloroflexota; class Anaerolineae; order Anaerolineales; family Villigracilaceae; genus Defluviilinea. The sequence continues at coordinate 9,076 of JAEURC010000090.1, read as the reverse complement.
TATCTTTCCAACGCTCACTTGCTCGACCCTGCCCATCGCGGCATTACGAAATCTCTTGGGTATTGCTATGCGTGGCTCGGCGATCTGGAAAGTTCAAAGATCTTGCTGCGTTCGATGCCTGAGGCTTGGAAGGAACTTTCGGAGTACGTTCGGTGGTGGCAGGCGCAGGGCTATGTGGAATTTTCGAACAACGCCTCCGCGCTTGCCGTCGAATTGAGACAGTCTCAACCTTAACCTTGATTTGGAAACGCATGATTATGAAAACCAGAAATTCCTTTTTTCTCACGTTCGTCATCTTTATACTTGTTGCGCAATTATTCGGCAGTGTGACGGTGGGCAATGCGCAGTCGTCGCGCGATTGGTCCGACCCGGTCAACATTTCGAATTCGGGTTCTACGGAAAAGCCCGTGATCGTGATCGGAAATGATGGAATCGTTCACGCAATTTGGCAACCCATCGGCGGCGGGTTCCGTTATTCGCGCAGTGATGATGGCGGCGCAACCTGGTCGACTCCGCGCACCTCCACCTTCCCATTTTCGGGAAAAGACGACAAGCCATTCAAGATCATCCCCAGCCCGGATGGAGCGCTCAATATTTTTTGGGTCAGTCCGGAGGGGAACTTGATGATGGGGCGGGCTAACTCGGATACATTGCCTGTGCCTACATCGTGGGCAAGCAAAGAACGCGTCGGAGACGATGTGTTGAATTACGATGTGGATATTACCGATGCGGGCGTTTTCCACCTTGCGTACATTCGTAAAGATGAAAAGGCGGGCGTGTATTACCGCAGGTCGCAAAACGGCGGGGTGTGGGAAAAGACAATCACATTATTCGTCTCCAAGTACTTCGAATCGGTGATGGTGGAAAATCAACCGTCGATCAAGATTGGCGATGCGCACGTTCGCGTATCGGCTTCGGACGATATGGAAGAGCCGACAGTGCTCGTTGGCTGGGATGTGCGCACATTAAAGCGTATCTTCACGTCTGTTTCGGAGGATGGCGGTTTTAATTTTACAGAGGCGGCGCAGCTCAAAGGTCCGGAAGATACGGGCGGGTATGGAATCCCATTGAATGTTGAAATGGGCGTCAACAAAAAGAATGTCGTCTTGCTCTATCAAGTTGGTGAAGCGGGGGCAAGCCAGTGTGTGTACTATAGCCAGACTTCCTCAGATGCTGGCACAACCTGGTCAGACCCACGGCTGATGTTGGATACGTTGTCGCAATGCCCCACCAGCGTCGAGTTCATCATCAAGCGGGATAACTTTTACATGACCCTCATCCGCTATGATGGGAACGATCCCGCCATTATGGCTTGGAAAGACGGGCGTTGGGGCAGTCTGCAATTCCAGCGAGAGATCGCGTTGTTTTCGAATCCATTGACCTATGATCCCATTGTGTTCCGCTGTGAAGACGATGCCTTGTATAAAGATAGACTTTATCTGATCGGTTGTGACCTCGGCAATGGCGGAGATAGTTGGGTGACATCGCGTTCCATCGAGCCGTTGGATCAATGGTTTGGTTCCACGGAATCGTGGAGTTTTCCTTTTCCATTGCTTGATGAAACCGAGGCGAAAGTAGGCTCTCTGGCGCAGGTTTCCGATGGGAATCTGTTGCACACGGTTTGGTCCGAAAGCACCCTCCCAGAACCTGGCGGGGTAAAACATTCTCTTTCCTATGCCCGTTGGGATGGTGTCAGTTGGGCGGCGACCCGTGGATTGTTGTGGGGCTTGAACGGCAAGCCGATCGATATTTCCATGGCGATTGGCCCGGAAGGGAACCTGTTTGTGACCTGGGTAAATGATGCGACCGGTTCGGTCATTTTTTCGGTGGTCGACGCGAGTCGCGCGGGATATTCTACCGATTGGGTCGATCCCAAAAGCCTGCCTTCGCCATCCACCATTAATAACTCGCCCGATATTCTGGTAGATGGCGCCGGCGCGGTACTTGTGGTGTACGCGGTTCCCTTTAATGAAGAACGAGGAATTTATCTCGTGAAATCAACGGATCGAGGGGATACCTGGTCTGCTCCGGTGAAGGTTGTTGATGGGGTGACGAGCGGCTGGGATATAACTCAAAACCCCCGGGTCAGCCTGAGCAGTGACGGAACTTTGCACCTTATTTTCGTGAATTCAAACCAGTCGAAAACCGAGAATCAATTAAAGTATGTTCAATCCATTGATGGCGGCGTCACATGGAGCGAGCCAGAATTGGTCAGCGAAAAGCCAGTCACCTGGCTTGACACCATCTCGTATGGAGATGGCATAGTTCACCGGCTCTGGCAGGAAAATAATGATGAAGTGGTTTCTAATTTCGATCAGATTTCGACGGATGGAGGCGCCACATGGTCCGCGCCGATCGAGATTACAGGCGTTGCCGGTAATGTGACGCCGGTGGCTCTGGCGCAATATAACGGAGATTTACATCTGCTTCGAATTGTTGAAGAAGACGGCCCCACTTTCCTTAAGGAGTCAAATCTTGTTGTGGAAGACTGGGAATGGGATGGGCGCGGCTGGAGTTCCACATATACGCAACAGATCGCTATTCAAGGGGATGGGATCAACTACTCTCTCGCCGGCGGCTTGACGGGCGCTGGCGAACTGAGCGCGCTTGCGCAAGTGGAATATACGGACCTGGAGAATGAACACAAGAATGAGGTGCTTGCCATCAACCGCGCGGCGGTGAATCGATTTGGCGATCTTTCTCAAGTTGCTGTTTTAGCAAACGCGGATATGCCAAATCAGGACAACGCGACCCCGGGTACAGGGGTAGAGCCTGTTTCAACCTCGATACCTTTCGACTTTGGGGAGGAATCGTCCGTCTTTTCCGAGAATTCCATGCGGAATATCATCGGTTCAGTCCTTCTGGTCGTAGTTGTTCTGTTAGGTTTTGTTTTTATCCGCCGAAAACGGGGTTGAAACATATGAAGTTCAAAAAACAGAAATTCTTGTTACCAGTCCGGCGGCTTGCCGGGCTGGTGGGGCTTTTGATTGCCGTAACATTGAGCGTGCAGCCGTTTACTCCGGTAAAGGCGAAAACCGAGTCTCCGTGGAAGCCAAATGAAAGAGTACCCGGATACGCCGATGAGACTTATACACCCTTCATCGTTGCCGACCGGGATCATTATGTCCATGCGTTCGCCACTCAATGGACCGGCTCCGGGTTGAGGAATGGGATCGTATATCGAAAATGGAGCCTGGAAGAAGGGTGGACAACCCCGGTCGACATTTTGCTGTCTCCCATAGAAAGCGATGCCGCGATTCAGGGCGTGTATCTCGACCCAACAGGGATGTTCCATTTATTATTTTTCAGTGGAGAAAGGACCAAGAAATACATTTACTATTCCCAGGCAAGGGTCGAAAAAGCCGCCTCTGCGCGGGCATGGTCTACACCCACGATCATTGGAACGCAAGCCATTGACCCCAGCTATGCCGCGATCTCAGGGGATGCCCAGGGGAATCTGGTGGTGATTTACTCAGGAAACATCGCTGGCGGAGGGGTCTACTCTGTATACTCCACCGATTCAGGCTCAACCTGGTCCGATCCGGAGACGGTTTTCTTAACGCGCGACTCGCGCAATGTTCCATTTAGTCTGCGTATTTTTCCGGGGCGAAACAATACTGTCCACGCGGCGTGGAATGTGGTGACAAATCTAGGCTCGGATATTTCCCTCCATTACGCGCGCTACGACATGGTCGAACATCGTTGGAATCAGCCGACCACATTGAATCAAAAAGCAGGTGGCGGCGTGGGTTCCTTTGGACCATCCTTTCCATCGTTGGTGGATACCGGCAAACAGGTGATCGTGTTTTATAACAGTGGGAATCCGTATCCGAACGGTCCTGTGGAGCAGGGGCGCCCGATGCAGGTGGTGAGCATATCGAATGATAATGGCGATACGTGGACGCCCCCTTTCATTCCTTTCAACCGGCATCAAGGCAGGAGCGGTGAAAATACAATGACGCTGGACAGCGATAATATTCCTCATGCTTTATTCATTCAACGCATTCAAGTGGTTGAGAACGGCGAGGAACGGGTGATAGGCGGCATCTGGCACAGTGAATTCAAAGACGGCATCTGGTCGAGTCCTGAACGATTTATTACAGAGTACCCGGCGCATGATGTGAGGGCGGTTGTTGTGCAAGGAAATGTACTTTTCGCTGTTTGGAGGGTGGATCCCGGCGGACCGCCGCATGGAATCTGGTTCACCTACAAAACATTAGATGAAGAAATGAGATTGCCCTCAATCGCCTATCCGACTCCGATCGAGACCGTGACAGCGATCCCCGATTCTTTTTTTGGTATTCCCACTCCCACGCTTACCCCCATTCCCGAAGGGTTGCTCGATCGTCCTATTTTGGGAACGAATAGCAATCCTGCTGTGGCAATTGCATCCGGTGTAATCCCCACCGTGGTGATCTTGATCATTTTACTTGTAATTTATAACAAATATCAAAAAGGTCGTCCTTAAAACATGACAATTGAAAAAGTATTGCGCAAGGTGTTGCAATGACACCCGTGATTCGGTTTACAAATGTTTCAAAACGATATAACCTCGGTTTAACGCGCACCAGCCTCCCATCGATTCTTTCGCAATGGGTCAAGTCTTCCCTGGGGCGGCAGAGAGGGATGGCGGATAAGAAAATCCATTGGGCATTACAAAATGTGAGTTTTGCCATGGAAAAGGGGCAATCCCTTGCCCTAGTTGGCCCGAATGGCGCCGGGAAATCGACCATCTTGAAATTGCTGGCGAAGATCACGAACCCAACCGTTGGAACGGTGGAGGTGAACGGTCAACTCTCGGCGTTGATCGAATTGGGGGCTGGTTTTCATCCTGACCTGACCGGTCGAGAAAATATCTACCTCAATGGGACCATCCTGGGACTGACGTACAAAGAGATTCAAAAAAAATACGATGAAATCGTCGCCTTCTCGGAGATCGAAGAATTCATTGATACGCCCGTAAAACGCTATTCATCCGGCATGGCAGTGCGCCTTGGGTTTGCAGTCGCTTCGTGCATCGAACCCCAGATCCTGTTGGTAGATGAAGTGCTGGCAGTGGGCGATGCCTCCTTCCGCCAGAAGTGTATCGAGCGCATCAAATCGTTGCTGAATAATGGAACAAGCCTCATTTTTGTTTCTCACGACATGGGCTTGGTCAGGGCGCTTTGCGAACGCGCGTTATACATCGAGCGCGGACAGTTGCAAGCCTCCGGCACAAGCGCCGAGATCATCGATATGTACAATCGCGTGCTTGAGAAAAAGCGTATCGAAAAAATGAGCGGGCTCGACAAAGGCATGGATGAAGCCAACGCGGGCATCGAAGTTACCCATGTGGACGTGCTCGATGTTAATGGAAACATCATTCGCGAAGCGCGCACCAATCAGCCCGTGGTGATCCGTGTAAAGTACACGGCATACAAAGATTTTGGAAAAGCGAATGCCATTATATTGATCCACCGTTCTGATGGACTCTTGTGTTGCAACATCCGCACCCATCTCGATCAATTCTCAATGTCCATCGAAAAAGGCGAGGGGGAATACTTCCTTAAACTAGACCCGTCGCAGTTGTTCGGCAGCATGTATTATGCGGAAACGTGGATCATGAATTCCGACGATTCGGATGGCATCGCTTTTGGCGTTTCAGAATGGTTCGAGGTTCGCAACTCCATCCAGGGGCACGAGGCACACAAGGCAGTCTTTGAACCCAACCGCACTTGGGGACAGAATCGGGTTACCCATAACGATCGGGTTACCGCTGGTTCAACTGTTTGAGGCATCGATGCTTACTCAGACGAACAACCTTCATAAAATGCGCGATCTGGTCTGGGCATGGACCGTCCGAACCTTACGCGGGCGATACCAACAATCTGCCCTGGGTTGGCTTTGGGCTATCGTTCAACCGGTGGCAACGGTGGCCATCTTTGCCGTTGTCTTTACGCGCATTGTCCCTGTGGATACGGGCGGCGTACCCTACATTTTATTTTCATATTCCGCTGTGATCCCCTGGACGTTGCTGGCCTCTTCGGTGACCGACATGGCAACCTCGCTTGTTCATAACATGAACCTGGTGGGGAAGATCTACTTTCCGCGCGAGGCTCTGCCCGTTGCCGCGCTTCTTGCCCGTCTCGTGGACTTCCTGATTTCATTTATTCTGCTGGTTATCTTGATGATGATCTATCAGATACCGTTCTCTCTGCAGGGATTGTTCTTTCTGCCACTCATTCTGCTCATTCAAATGGCGCTCATCCTCGGATTGGGAATTGGCTCAGCCGCTCTCAACGTGTTCTACCGTGACGTAGACCCCCTTCTTAAACTGGTGATTCAAGTCTGGTTTTATGCGTCTCCCATTCTATATCCACCTTCGCTTGTCCCCGAGCAATGGAAATGGCTCTACTTCCTCAACCCCATGGCGGGAATCATCGCATCGTATCGTGATGTGCTGGTTTATAGCCGCATGCCCGGCGAATATTTGTGGTCGGCGGCGGGCATTTCTGCCTTGATCTTTGTCGCCGGCGTATGGTTTTTCAAACGGGTGGAATATCAGTTTGCAGATATTGTCTAATGGATGCCATGAAGAATACCCCCCTCGTCAGTGTGATCATCCCCGCCTATAACGGATCCGACGCCATCGCGGCCGCAATCCAAAGCGTGCTGGATCAAACCCATGCCAATTTTGAATTGATCGTCGTGGACGACCTGTCTCCCGATACGACCGGGGAGGTGGTTCAACAGTTTTCCGACGCGCGGGTGAAATACATCCGCCATGAAATGAATCAGGGCGCATCCACGGCAAGATGGACCGGTATCACCCGCTCAGCCGGGGAGATCGTCGCCTTTCTCGATCAGGATGACACCTTTCACCCCGAAAAACTGGAAGCGCACGTCAAGTTCCTTGCAGAAAACCCCGAAGTAGGCTTTTCCTACAACCCATATTACGAACGCGTGCATTCATCCAATTCGATTCGCACGGTTGCCATGCCTCCCCAAAACATATCCTTGGGAGAACTGGTGTTGGGTTTTTATCTACCGCCCAGTTCATGGGTAGTTCGCAGGAAATGGGCGCTGATCGAGGAAATTTGGTATCCGCAAGTCGCCATGCGCGGCAGAGAGATCATCGTTTGCGGCAAATTGTTTATGGCGGGGTGCCAATTTGCCCGCATCGACCGGGTTTTGCACTCCCGAAATTATCAAGCCGGGCGGCGGTTCGGCGCATTAGAGAAAAAATGCGAAGACGAACTTGCCTGTCAAGAAACCATCTTCTCAGACCCTCGTTGTCCGCAAGAAGTTTCGAATATGCGTTCGATAGGGAATTCCGCCATCCGCGCCATGTGGGCGAATGTGGCATTTACCCAACGTGAAACGGCGGTGGGGCGCAAGTTTCTCTGGGATATTGCCCAAAACGCTCCAGGCTTGTTTTATGGCGTTCCGGCGCCGTACACAACTTTCCTGATGGGGTATTGCGTCGACGATGAAAGTCACGATTATGAAACGCTGTTGGAATCGATCTTCAAGCAATTGCCTCCCGAAATGCCCAGCGTGCTCGAGAATTATCTGTGGGCGGTTGCCCGCGGCAACTATGTTCGAGGCATCCGCGCGTTGTTCTGGAACCGGGCTGACGACGCTGAAAGATATTTTTCCCTGGGTGACGAAATAGGATTTCAAACCGACAAAGAATTCGTCCTACAGGCAACTCACGAAATGCTGGGGTTTGCCATGAGCAACGGCGTGGAGGCTGTCTTAACCCGGCTCGGTTCCCTTTCAACCCAGATTGAAAAGCACCTGGGAAAATATGGAACCCAGCGGCTGATCGCGAGCTTTCTTGTCAATATCGCAGAACAGAAATATCGGAATGGCGAAACGAAAAAAATTCCCGGCTTGTTGTTGAGCGCCTTCCGCAAAAGACCGAAATACATCGCCGATCGCGGTGTGCTTTCGTTTTTCATCAAATCGATGTTCGGCATCGGCAATCGTTCCTGATCGACGTTAAACCACAGGCGGGATTCTCAAAACCATCTACGATGCGGGAAACTTTCTTTGGAGAAATACATGAGCCAAATTCTAGGGTTTAGCGTCAGCCGGGGGTTAACTGCCAGCGACTTTACAAATGCGTGCGATGCCGAAAATCGCGCCTTATCCTATTTTCCTCATCTCGAAAGAAATTCGCTCGAGATTGGCGGAACGACATTGCATCTTTGGGGGCGCGACTCGATCTCTAACTGTGTGCACATCATGCCTGATGGATCGACGCTTGCGCTGATCGGCTCTCCGCATCATTCAGTCCCCTGGCGCGACGTGCAGGAAAAACTTCTAAAAGCGGAACGCGATGAAGATTTTCTACTGCCGTGGGAAGGGCGCGTGATCCTCCTGCGCGTTACAGCGGATGGCGACTCATGGACATTATGGAACGACTGGCTGGGAAGCATGCCGGTCTATCACATGGAATCATCCAACAGCCGCATCGCCTCGACATTGGAGCCTGTTACAGTCGTCTCAGCCAACCTCACCCCCGACGACTTTTTCCTCCCGGGTCTGGTTTCGCTCCTTCTCAATGGTCCTTTCATCTCCGATTGGACGTTGTACAAAGATGTGAAATCGATCCCACCCGATAGTGTGATAACCTGGGATGAACGAGGCTATCGCGCATCGCGGTTTTGGTCGGTGCAACCCAGCCAGACCCGTTGGGAATCGCTCTGGGATGATCTCGTAGATGAAATGCACGCGCTATCCCAGAAAGCGATTGCAGATATATTAAAACAGCATCCGCGTTGGGTGATGCCGTTATCTGCCGGTCTAGATTCCCGCCTTATTGCTGGCGTGGCGGCTGATACGGGCGTGGAGGTGCAATCGTATGCCTGGGGTTCTTCAGACAACACCGATGTGATCTATTCCCGCGAAATCACCAAAGCATTGGGCTTCCCGTGGAAGCATATCGACCTGCCGAAGGACTTCCTGATGAAGTACACGCGGCGCTGGTTCGATATGTTCGGAACCGCCATGCACTTTCAGGGCATGTACCTGATGTCTTTTCTGGATGAAATTCAAGCGGAACCCCCTGCGCCCATGATCACCGGTTTCA
>JAEURC010000086.1 GCA_016789025.1 Anaerolineales bacterium | reverse complement strand
CAGGATCGGCAACTTCGGTGGCTGGGTCGGGTCCACTTCGCCGATGAGCGTATCGTTGGTGTAGATGTAAAACGTGTTGCCGCGCCCGACCACGGTCCGGCGGTTGGTGGCGAGATTCTCCCAACTGAAACTTTTATCGGTATAGCGGGCGTAGATATCGCGGTAGTTCACCACCTCGCCGTTGGACATGGTGACGAACAGCACATGCCCGCTTGCCACGCGCGTCATAATGACCATGTATTGATTGAGCGCCAGACTATTGCCATCGGATCGCAACACGAACCCGCACCCGGCGATACTCCCGACAATATCCCAGGTGATGTCCATCGAAACGACGAAGTCTGTGGCAACTGTGCCGATGAAGTAGTTGATATATTCGAACTGACGAAAACCGGACGCGTCGAGCGTGACGGGAGGGTGGACCCACCCTAGACGCCCCTCCGCCGGGTCGACGCCGTACTTGCTTAGTTCTGCCAGACGCGGCGCGAACGCCTCGGCGGTGGCGGTCAACTCGGCGGGCTTGGATTGGCTGATGGCGTGCGCCCGCGCGGTTTCGGCGGCGGCGTTCGCGTTCACATCTGCAAGGGCGGCGGCGGTGGCAGTTTCGATGATCTGCGTGTTGAGCGCCTGCACGGTGGCATCCGCGTCGGTGGTGGAACCAGACCCACAGGCGAGAGAAGCGATTAACAGGACGAGCAGGACGACGATGATAGGCGTCCGATTCTTTTGCATGGGGTTAGACCACATCCTTCCGCTTTTGCAGGTAGAGAATGGCGACAAACAGGATCAAGCAGATGGCGCTCTGTATCACCCAGGTTTTACCGATCTTGGCGTAGAAGGTGGCGGTATCTTCTTTGTCCACATACATGAACGGGAAGTTGGTATAGAAATTCCGCACCACGCCTTCGGCTGGCGCAACCGCCACCTGTAATTCGGCGCGCCTGGTTTCATAGGCAACGCGGTCGCGCTGGTATTGTTCCACCTGAAGTTTATACGCCTCAACTTTGATCTCGTACTCTTGAAGTTTGGCAAAGAATTCCGCCATGGCGATATTGTCGGATTGATTCTCAGGCTGGACCGGTTGCTCGGGTTCCGGCGGGAGGGGCGCGGGTTCGACCGGCAATGGCTCATCGATGGCGGGGATGCGGAACCTGCCCAGACCCGGATGGTTGCAGGATTCTTCGTGGAGCATGTTCACGCCCATGCACCGACAACCCTGCGGCTGGTCGCCGATGGGTTTGAGTTTGTCTTCGAGGGTCAACGCGTTTTGCGCGGCGGGGTCGAGTTTCCAGCACAGGTCTGCCGCCACATCCGAACCGGGACCGGTGATGCTCATCAGCGCTTCGAATGCCCAGCGTGTGGAGGTGGGCGCGCTGATAAATTCCGGCACGGGGATGAGCGCGCCGCCCAGCACGATCTGCGGGAGCATGAGGATGATCACCATCAGCGGCGCGGAACTGGCGTTCGGGGCGAGGGCAGAGGCGAAGAGTCCCAGCATCATGCCGGCGAGCGTGGCGAGCGTCATAGTGATGTAGATCTGCGCGAATTCCAACGCGCCGCCGGGCATATCGAAGGCAAGGTAATGGACGATGGTATATGCTGCCGCCTGATAAAAAGCGAGCAATGCCGCCACCCAGATCTTTGACATTACATAAGGAAGAATCTTCAGGTTGACGAGTCGTTCGCGTTTGTAGATGTCCTGCTCTTTGACTATCTCGCGCATTTGCGAGATGCCTCCTACCATCACGCCGTAGATCGTCATGAGGAAGAGGGTGATCATCACGCGGGCGATGTCTCCATCCGCAAAGGCGAAAGGGTTGCGTCCCATTACGCTGGCGAGCACCACGTCTAGCAGGCTCACGAGCGGCGCGGTGGCGAGCATGAGGCCGAGCGCGAATTTATCGCGCGTGAGGATCTTGATGTTGCGCGCGGAAAGCACGAAGAATTGTTTGAGCGAGGAAACTTTCTTTGCCGAGGCGCCCGCTTTTGGCTGGGGCTTTTGCGCGGTTTGTTGAATCGTCGGCGCGCCTTCGGGCGAGAGTTTCCCGGCAAGGGGATTAACGACATAGTCTTGATACGCCTTGCTTTGGCGATAGCGTTGCGCCCATTCTGTCGCTTTGCCTTTGCTCTGGTCGTCGAGGATGGCGTAGATCTCGTCGAACTCGATCTTACCGGTGCGGCGGTCGCGTTCGGAGCGGTGTTGGTCGAAGTACGCCAGCGCTTCATCCGGCGGACCGAACCACGCGAGGTAGCCTCCGCGCGCGAGGAAGATGACCTTGTCCGCGAGCATCACGTTCTTGGTGGCGTGCGTGATGAGGATGATCGTGCGTCCCTGGTCGGCGAGGCGGCGCATGAGTTGCATGAGCGCGGTCTCGGTGCCGGGGTCGAGACCGGAGGTGGGCTCGTCGAGGAAGAAAAGGCCGGGTTTGGTGAGCAGTTCGACGCCGATGGAGACGCGTTTCTGTTGTCCGCCGCTCAAGCCGCTGATCTGCACATCCTTGCGATGGGTGAGGTCGAGGTCGGCAAGCACTTCCATCACGCGCTTTTCGCGTTCTTCGGCGGCGGTATCGGCGGGCATGCGCAATTGCGCGGCGTAGTCCAATGCCTGGTACACCGTCAATTCCATGTGGATGATGTCTTTTTGTGGGACGAAGCCGATCTCGTTGCGGATGGCGTCGAAGTGGGTGTAGATATCCACATCGTTGACGAGCACTTTCGACGGGGGAGTTGCGGGGCGGTAGCCGGCGACTGCGTCTACAAACGTGGATTTTCCGCCGCCGCTTTGCCCCACCACCACAATGAATTCGCGCGGTTTGAAGACCACCGAAATATTTTGCAAGATGTTCAGGTCTTTGCGCACCCATTTGTTCAAGCCGAGTACTTCCACTTTCAAGCCGTTGCTCTCGTCGAACTGGGCGAGCTGGTCTTTGCCCATGACGAAGTGATATTGACCGATGCGGATCGAATCCTCGGGCTTGAGCCAGAGCGACCCTTCGACGCGCTCGCCATTGACGAACACGCCGTTGGAACTGCGTAAATCTTCCACGCGATAGCGTTGACCCACACGCTGGATCTGCGCATGGAAGCGCGAGACGTTCGGCGAGGCAAGCGCCACATCGTTGCTCGGGTCGCGCCCGATCGTGATGAGCGTCTTTTCGCCAAAGACGATATCGCGCGCGCCCGATCCCGCTTCGGATGGCGCTTCGTAACTCAGCGTCACCATCACGCCCGGATCCTGCCCGCCGATGCGCAAGACATCGCCATGGCGCAACACGCGCGAGCCTTCGATGGCCCTGCCTTCGCAAAGCACCGGGTTCCGCGCATCCGATAAGACAACGAGCATGTACCCGCCTCCGCTTGCGGCTTCGAGACGGGCGTGTTTACCGGAGACGATTGGCGAGGGGATGACGATATCGTTATCGTCGAGCCTGCCGATGGCGAGCGCCGAACGCGTGAGGTTGTACGATTTCGGCGGTTCTCCCGCAACCGTGACGATCAGTTTTCGCGGACCTGCCGCCGCGGGGATCATCGGTTCATCGCCGATGGTGGTTTGCGCCACATGCGAAACGACGACCGGCGTCGGTTTTTTTGCGCCAACCACCGTCGCATCCGGTTCGTCCGCTTCGGTGGGGGTTGTGTACAAGAGCGTGATCGCCTGCCCTAAACGGATCTCGTCGTGGTGGTTGAGCGTCCGCCTCCCGATCAGACGGTCTCCGTTGACGAAGGTGCCATTGGAACTGCCGAGATCTTCGATAACGTAATTGCCGCCATCCACCATAAAGCGCGCATGGCGGCGTGAAACAGCCGGCGTGGAGATCACGATGTCCACGCCTTCATCTCTGCCCACTACAACCTCAGATTTGGTCAATTCGAATTCTTTTGGGGGAGCGCTGCTTTGCGCGTTGACGAGGGTCAACTTGAATTTGCCAGATTGTGCCACGGGTCTGTTCCTTTTCCTTGTTGATAGAGGTCGTTCCAACAGGCAATCAGTTTCAGAAATAACAAATGCTTCCACTATCCGCCCTCGTTCCCGATAGTGAAAAAGATTATACGTTTGCGAATGAGGCATGTCAAGCAAACTTTTGGCGGAATGGCGCTACAGGCTTTTATGATATAACTCGGACACATAGGTCTAATACGATGCAATCGCTTTTTCAGAATCATCCCATCCCCGGTACGCTTCTTGATCTTTTGCGATTGCGGGCAGATCTGCAACCTGATTTTCTTTCCTATCGTTATCTACAGGACGATGGGATGGAAGGCGACTCGCTCACCTATGGCGAACTCGACCGCCGCGCGCGGGGCATCGGCGCGTGGCTTGAGGCTCACGGCGCGCGCGGCGAACGCGTGTTATTGCTCTACCCCGCCGGGTTGGATTACATCGCCGCGTTCTTTGGGTGTTTGTATGCCGGCGCGGTGGCGGTGCCAGCCTACCCTCCGCGTTTGAATCGTCCTGTCCCGCGCATCCAAGCCATCGTCGCGGACTCGCAGGCGAAGTTCGCGCTTACCACTTCCGCCATCCTTCACAACATCGAACAACGCTTCGAGCAATCGCCCGACTTGGAAGCGTTAAGTTGGCTGAACACCGAGCAGGTCTCCCCGGAGTCTGAAGCGGAGTGGCGCGATCCGAACGTCAACGCGGACACGCTCGCCTTCCTCCAATATACGTCGGGTTCGACGAGTCAGCCGAAGGGCGTCATGCTCACGCATGGCAACCTGATGCACAACCTCAAAGCTATCCAACACGGATTTCAAATTGACGGCAATGATTCCGGCGCGTTCTGGCTCCCCAGCTATCACGATATGGGTTTGATTGGGGGCATTCTTGAACCGCTGTACATCCGATGCGCATCCACGTTGATGTCGCCTGTGTCGTTCTTGCAAAAGCCTTTCCGCTGGCTCGAAGCCATCAGCAAATACAAGGTGACGACCAGCGGCGCGCCGAACTTTGCCTATGATTTATGCGTGGACAAGATCACGCCCGAACAACTCGACACGCTGGACTTAAGCGCGTGGAAGCTCGCCTTCTGCGGAGCCGAACCGATTCGCCCCGAGACTCTCGAACGCTTCGCGCGGACCTTCGAGCCGGTCGGCTTTCGTGCGGCTTCTTTCTACCCCTGCTTCGGCATGGCGGAAAGTTCGCTCATCGTTTCGGGAGGCGACGGTCCATCAACGCCTCGCACGCTGACAATTGACCGCAAAGCCCTCGAACGCGACGCCGTGGTTGAAGTTCCGCGCGAGGATGCCAACGCGTTGACGATGGTCAACTGCGGTAAATCCATCGTTGATCAAAAAATTGTTATTGTCAATCCCTCCACGTTGAATCAATGCAGTGAAAACGAAGTCGGCGAAATTTGGGTTGCCGGTCCCAGCGTGGCGCAGGGATATTGGGGACTCGCGGAAGAAACACAAAGAACATTTGGCGCGTTCGTTGCCGATACCAACGAAGGGCCGTTCATGCGGACGGGCGATCTCGGCTTTCTGCAAAACGATGAACTCTTCATCACCGGTCGTTTGAAAGACCTCATCATCATTCACGGAAGCAATCATTACCCGCAAGATATTGAATTAACTGTCGAAGCGAGTCATTCCGCATTGCAGTCCAGTTCAGGCGCGGCATTCTCAGTGAATGAAAATGGAAAAGAGCAACTCGTCATCGTTCAAGAAGTGATTCGCGCGGGACGCCAGGCGGATGTGAACGAAGTCGCCTCTGCGATTCGCCAAGCCGTTGCCGAGAAACATGATCTGCAAGTCTTCGCCGTCGCGCTCGTCAAGCCGATGAGCGTCCCCAAAACCTCCAGCGGAAAGATCCAGCGCCGCGCCACGAAGTCCGCATTTCTCGAAGGTAAACTGGACGTAGTGGGTGAGTGGCGCAGTTCCCTCTCCCAGCGGGAGATCGCGAAGCACTCCGAAGGAGAGGTTGGGGTGAGGGAGAGTTACGAGTCTTCAATCACCGACTCCAACTACAAGCCCTCCTCAGAAATCCAATCCTTCCTCCTCACACGCATCGCCGCCATGCTCGAAATGGACTCGTCCGCAATTGATCCGCGCCAACCCTTCACGTATTACGGACTCGGCTCGGTGCAAGCCGTGAGTCTCACAGGCGATCTTGAAGTTTTTCTCAACCGCAAACTTGCTCCCACATTGGCATGGGATTATCCAACGATTGAATCATTAGCAAATTTTCTCGCGAATGATTCACAACCTGCAAAAAGATCAACGCCGATTCCTCAACCGACATTCAACAACATCAACGAACCCATCGCGATCATCGGTTTGAGCTGCCGCTTCCCGCAAGCCGATAGTCCGCAGGCGTTTTGGGAATTGCTCCGCAACGGCGTGGACGCGATCACCGAAGTTCCGTCCGACCGCTGGGATGTGGACGAGTTCCACGCTGACGAACCAGCCGCAGGGAAAGTGACGACGCGTTTCGGCGGCTTCCTCGACAACGTGGATTTGTTCGATCCCGCCTTCTTTGGGATCTCTCCTCGTGAAGCCGCGCGCATGGACCCGCAACAACGCCTCCTGCTGGAGGTCAGCTGGGAGGCGCTGGAAAATGCTTTTATCCCGCCCTCGTCTCTCGCGGGGACTCGCACGGGCGTGTTCGTCGGCATCAGCAGTTACGATTATTCGCGCTTGCAATTCGACGACCCTGAAATGATCGACGCCTACGCAGGCACGGGCAACGCGCACAGCATCGCGGCGAATCGTTTATCGTACGTCTTCGATCTGCGCGGACCGAGCATGGCGGTGGACACGGCGTGTTCATCGTCGTTGGTGTCGGCGCATCTCGCGTGCCAAAGTTTGCGCAACGGCGAATCGGATCTGGCGCTGGCGGGCGGCGTCAATTTGATTTTGACTCCCGAATTGACCATCACATTTTCACAAGCGCGGATGCTCGCGCCCGATGGTCACTGCAAAACCTTCGACGCCAGCGCGGACGGTTACGTGCGCGGCGAAGGCTGCGGCATGATCGTGTTGAAGCGCTTGTCCGACGCGCAACGAGATGGCGACAACATCCTTGCGTTGATTCGCGGTTCGGCGGTGAATCAAGATGGAAGAAGCAACGGACTCACCGCGCCGAACGGACTCGCGCAACAAGATGTGATCCGCGCGGCGTTGAATCAAGCGCGCGTTTCTCCGCATCAAATCGGATACGTCGAAGCGCATGGGACGGGGACTCCGCTCGGCGACCCGATCGAGATGGCGTCGTTGAACGCAGTGTTGAACGACGATTCGAATCAACGCGTGATCGTCGGCTCGGTGAAGACGAACATCGGTCATCTCGAATCGGCGGCGGGGATCGCGGGACTGATCAAAGTTGTCCTTGCGATGCAGAACGAATCCATCCCGCCACATTTACATTTAAAGGAAATCAACCCGTATCTCTCTCTCGAAGGCTCACGCATCGAGATTGGCACCTACCTCCGCCCGTGGAAGCGCAGAGACGCGCCGCGTTTTGCTGGCGTCAGTTCCTTCGGCTTCGGCGGCACGAACGCGCATATAGTTTTATCCGATGCGCCACATGTCACTCCGAATCATGTCACCCTGAGTGGCGCCTCGCGCCACGAAGGGTCTCCACTGCGCATGGGATTCCCTCTGAATGACATCGAACGCCCGCGCCACTTGTTGACTCTCTCAGCCAAAACCGAATCATCTCTTCGGGAACTCGCACAATCTTTCAACGACGCAATCCGCAATCCGCAATCCGCAGTACAAGAACTCGCCTTCACCGCCAACACAACCCGTTCGCATTTTGAACATCGTTTAGCAATTCAAGCGAACAACACCGATGATTTGAAAATCGGTTTAGATTCTTTTATCTCATCAAACGTGGAGCGGGATGGCATCCCGCTTGATGGGGCGGGATATCATCCCGCCCCACGAATAGAAATAGGTCAAACTAAACCCGGCGTACAACCAAGAATCGCGTTCCTCTTCACCGGTCAGGGATCGCAGTACGCAGGCATGGGCAAGGGACTCTACGAGACTCAACCAACCTTCCGCGCTGCATTGGATGAATGCGGAACGATCCTTGATCCCATTCTTGGACGTTTTCTGCTCGAGATCATCTTTGCCGAAAAAGACGATTCAACGATAAATCAAACGCAATACACCCAGCCTGCACTCTTCGCTTTTGAATACGCCCTCGCAAAATTGTGGCTCTCGTGGGGAATCAAACCTCACGCCGTGATGGGACACAGCGTCGGCGAATACGTCGCGGCGTGCATTGCCGGCGCGTTCACCCTCGAAGATGGGTTGCGACTCATCGCCGAACGCGCGCGCCTGATGGGCGGACTTCCGCAAAACGGGACGATGGTCGCAGTCTTTGCCGACGCCGCAAAGATCACCGATGTGTTGAAGCCGTTTGCGAATCAAGTCTCCATCGCCGCCTCGAACGGACCCGACAACACGGTCATCTCCGGCGAATCATCCGCCATTCAAACCATCGTGGATGTATTGACCAAACTTGGCATCACCTCCAAGCCGCTGACAGTTTCGCACGCCTTCCATTCTCCGCTGATGGATTCGATCCTCGATGAATTCGAATCATTTGCCCAAAACATAAAATTCTCTAATTCTCAAATTCTCCTCATCTCCAACATCACGGGCGCGGAAATCCCTCAACCTCCCACCGCCAAATATTGGCGAGACCACATCCGCTCAGAAGTGAAATTCTCCGCAGGGATGCAGTCTCTTGCGAATCTTGGAATTGACGCGTTCATCGAGATCGGTCCAAGCCCGGTATTGTTGGGAATGGGAAAACGCTGTTTGCCAGAGTCAAAATCCGCGTGGCTGCCTTCGTTGAGACAAAATCAGGATGAATGGCAAACGCTCCTCGACAGCCTCGCCAAACTCTACGTCCAAGGCGCGGATGTGGATTGGAACGGATTCGATTCTGGTTATTCGCGCAATAAAGTTGCGTTGCCGAACTATCCGTTTGATCGTCAGAGGTATTGGGTGGAGGTAGACAGGGAGACAGGTAGACAGGTAGACACGGAGACAGGTAAACAAGTAAGCAAGTTGCCATCATCGCGCTCGAATGGTAAATTGAAATCGCAAGAAAAAATTGTTGAAAGAAAAAATGGAAAAATGCAAAAGAATCCCCCTCTCCCATTGGGAGAGGGGCCAGGGGTGAGGGAGAACCTCGATCATCTACACACCAAACCCGACATCGAAACTTTCATTCAACATCAAACCGCGCGCATCCTTGGCATGGATATCTCGCGCCTAAATCTCGACACCCCGCTCGACACGCTCGGCCTTGATTCGCTCATGGCGATGGAACTGAAGAACTCGCTCGAATCAAAACTCGGCGCGCAAATTTCGGTGGCGAGTCTCTTGCAAGGTCCAACGATCTCAAGTCTCGCGGCGGAGGCGCTGAAGAATTTGGAGTCAGCCGAAACGGAGAATGACGCGCCGTTCATGGTCGCGCAGAATCCGCCGCGCGAGAGTCCGCTTTCGGTGGGTCAGCAGGCGTTGTGGTTTTTGCATCAGCTCATGCCCGATGAAATTTCGTTCAACGTGGCTGGCGCGATCCGCATCCGCGGCGATCTCGATGTGCCAGCATTGCAACTCGCATTCGAACGTCTCATCGCGCGGCACGAATCTCTACGAAGCACTTTCCATGCAGTCAACGGCGAGCCGCTTCAACGCGTGCATGATTCGATAGATGGATTTTTTCGCATTGTGGATTCGTCCGCACTGGAGGATGACGCGCTGCGCGAGCGACTCGCACAGGACGCGCGCGCTTCATTCGACCTTGAGGCTGGGCCAGTCATTCGAGCCGATCTCCACCTCAGGCAGGATTCGTCTCACATCCTTTTGCTGGCAATGGATCACATCGTCACAGACTTTTGGTCAATGACGATTTTGGCGCGCGAACTGTTGACGTTGTACGAGGCGAATCAGGGCGCTCTCGGCGGCATAAGCGGATTATTGCCCGCCCTGCCCGCGCGTTATTCCGATTACGCGCGTTGGGAAGCGGGAATGCTCGAAAGCGAACGCGGCGAAAAATTGTGGAAGTACTGGCAAGCGCAGCTTGGAAATCAACTCCCCGCGTTGAATCTTCCAACAGATCGTCCGCGCTCGCCGATGCAAACCTATCGCGGCGACTCGGAACATCTCTTCCTGGACGCCGAGTTATACGCAAAATTGAAATCGCTCGCGCAAGAACACGGCGCGACGATGTTCATGACCCTGCTCGCCGCATTTCAAACGTTGTTGCATCGCTATTCGAATCAAGATGAATTTTTGGTGGGTTCCGTCACTGCGGGACGAAGCCATGCCGAGTTGTCGAATCTCGTCGGATACTTTATCAATCCCATCGCGTTGAAAGCGGATTTTTCAGGAAATCCATCGTTCAATGAAATCCTCCAGCGCGTAAAACAGACCGCGCTCGGCGCGTTCGAACATCAAGAGTATCCACCCGCGCTGTTGGCGAAGCGACTCGGCGTCCAACGCGATTCATCCCGCCCGCCGTTGTTCGAGACGATGTTCATCCTGCAAAAAGCGCACACCGCGGACGCGCAAGCGCTCAGCCCGTTCGCGCTCGGACTCGACGGCGCGCGCATGGAAGCGAGCGGACTCGTTCTCGAATCCATCGCGTTGGGCGGCGAACCCGCGCAATTCGACATGACGATGATGATGTCCGAGTTGGGAGACGGTCTCGCCGCCGCGCTTCAATACAACACGGACTTGTTCGACGCCGAAACCATTCGGCAGATGCTGAAGTATTTCGATTTGCTGTTGCATGAAATCACCGCAGACCCCGCGCAGGCTGTTTCAAGTTACTCGCTCTTGGATGATTCGGAGAAACAGAAAATCCTCGTTGATTGGAATCACACACAATCCGAATATCCACGCGACCTTTGCATCCATGAATTGATCGAGGCGCAAGCAAAGAAAACACCCAATACCATCGCGATTGAATTCGATCACCGTCCCGAAGGCTTGGGCGGCACAAATCAGCGGCTTGACGAAAACCTTCGGGACGTTTCATACAAGGAGTTGAACAAACGCGTGGACGAGGTTGCAAAGATTCTTGTCGCGCAAGGCGTCAAGCCCGGCACGCTCGTCGGCTTGTTCGTGAGCCGCTCTGTGGAAATGCTCGTCGGTCTGCTCGGCGTGTTGAAGGCGGGAGGCGCGTATTTGCCGCTCGACCCATCCTTCCCGTCCGAACGTCTCGCGTTCATGCTGGAAGATTCAAACGCTTCGATCGTTCTCACGCTTTCAGCCTTGTTGCCCGAAATGCCGAAGACAGACGCGCAAGTCATTTGTCTCGATGCGCTCGCTGATGTGAAGGCAAAGCGCGGCAAAAAATCGAAAGCCTCTGCTGACGATCTTGCCTACATTATTTATACCTCTGGTTCGACGGGCAAGCCGAAAGGCGTGCAGATTCATCATCAAGCGGTCGTCAACTTTTTGTGCTCGATGCAAAAGGATTTGGGAATCAACGCGGATGACTCGCTTCTCGCAGTGACGACGCTTTCGTTCGACATCGCCGTTCTCGAATTGCTGTTGCCGCTCACCGTCGGCGCGAAGGTTGTCATCGCAAACTCTGAAACCGTTGCGGATGGCGCGACGCTGGCGGAATCATTGACCGAGTCAAACATCACCTTCATGCAAGCCACGCCCGCGAGTTGGCGTCTTCTGCTCGAAGCAGGCTGGACGGGCAAACCCGATTTGAAAATCCTCTGCGGCGGCGAAGCGTTGACCAACGACTTGGCGGAAAAACTCCTCGTGCGAGGCGCGGGGTTGTGGAATGTTTATGGTCCCACCGAGACGACGATCTGGTCAACGCTCTACAAAGTGGATTCGATTCAAGCGGGCATCTCGAACACCGTTCCCATCGGCAGACCGATCGCCAACACGCAAATTTACATTTTAGATTCAGCGCTTCAACCCGTCCCTGTCGGCGTGATCGGCGATCTGTACATCGGAGGAGACGGCGTCAGTCGCGGCTACTTGAATCGCCCGGAGTTAACGGCGGAGAGATTTATTCCTCCCCCCGCTTCGACTTCGCGGCAAAAACCGCCGCTCCGCTCAGCGCGGAAAGATAGCGTAATGTACAAAACCGGCGACCTCGCGCGTTACCTCGCGGATGGGAACATCGAATTCTTCGGCAGAAGCGATCAGCAAGTGAAAGTTCGCGGCTATCGCATCGAGACCGGCGAGATCGAGGTCGCGTTGATGAATCATCCGCAAGTGAAACAGGCGGTCGTCGTCGCGTGGAAGGAGAGGTCCGCGGAGGCGAGTCTGGTCGCCTACGTGGTGCCAGCTGTCCCTGAGAGCGAAGCGGAGCACGTCCATCTCAGAGATTATTTGCGCGCGAAACTTCCAGAGTACATGATTCCATCTGTGTTTGTGAATCTTGAATCGTTGCCGCTCACGCCGAATGGAAAAGTGGATCGCAAAGCGTTGCCCGCGCCGACTCAGTCGCGAGTTGATTTACGCGCGCAATACATCGCGCCGCGCACGCCGTTGGAAGCGGAACTTGCCGAAGTGTGCGCGCAGGTGTTGGGCTTGAACGCCGAGCAAGTTGGGGTGAACGATAACTTTTTTGAACTCGGCGGACATTCACTGTTGGGGACGCGGCTCGTGTTTTTGTTGCGCGAAAAATATTCGCTCGAAACTTCGCAGTTGCCGTTGCGCGCGTTGTTCGAACAGCCGACTGTTGCGAATCTTGCCGAGGTGATCAGCAATGCAAAGTGCGGAGGGAAGGGCGCGTACGCGGGCGGAAGCAACATCATCCGCATGAATCAGTTGAGTTTGGAACAATTGAAAGCCGAAGCAATCTTAGATGCGGACATCAACGCGGGCGATCTTGTGTACGAACATGCCGAACCAAAAAAGATTTTATTGACGGGCGCGACGGGATTCGTCGGCGCGTTCTTGTTGCATGACTTGTTGAAGCAGACTTTGGCGGACGTGTATTGTTTGCTTCGCGCTGATAACGTTGAACAAGGCTTGAAGCGTTTGAAGCGCAATCTTGATTCGTATCAATTGTGGGATCAGGCGTTTGCGTCTCGCATTCAGCCAGTGTTGGGCGATCTCGGCTCGCCGCGATTTGGACTGAGCGAAGAAAAATTTTACGAACTTGCGACTCAAATTGACTCGATCATCCACAACGGCGCGATGGTGAATTTTGTGTATCCGTATGCCGCGCACAAGTCGGCGAATGTTTTGGGGACGCAGGAAATTTTACGCTTGGCGAGCCGCGCGAAGTTGAAGCCCGTGCATCATGTGTCCACGCTGTCTATTTTACACAACGGCGATCACGACGACGGGCGCGTGTTCCGCGAAGGCGACAACATAGATGAAACAGGCGCGCCGTTCGGCGGCTACGCTCAAAGCAAATGGGTCGCGGAAAAATTAGTGATGCAGGCTGGCGCGCGCGGCATCCCGTACGCGATCTATCGTCCCGGTTTGGTGTCGGGTCACAGCCTCACCGGCGCATGGAATACCGACAACATGATCTCCAGCATGACGCGCGCCTGCCTCTTGCTTGGCGCCGCGCCCGATCTGGATGTTGTCGCCAACATCGTGCCGGTCGATTTCGTCAGCGCGGCGATCGTGCAAATTTCAAAAGACCCTGTCAATTGGAATCAAATCTATCATTTGGAAAACCCTTCGCCGCTTCATCTCGACAATTTGCTGGTATGGCTCAACGACGAAGGCTTCCAAACCCAGCGCGTCTCGTTCGAGGAATGGCGCGCCGACCTGTTCAAAAAAGTTGCCTTCATGGAAAACGGCGGATGGGAACCGTATCTTCCGCTGATCGAAGAGGTGGAGGAAAAACAAATTTTCATGCCGCGCATTGACTTGACCAACACGCTCGCAAAATTGGCAGACGCTGGCGTCGAATGTCCGCCCGTGAACGGCGAACTGCTCTCCACATACATCAAGGCGTTTATCGCGCATGATCTGATTCAACGACCAGAGATTTAAACGCAGTGGATACATGGTTTGCCTGCCCAGCGCCAAGATCGGATGCGACGATGCGCGTCTTCTTTTTTCCGTACGCGGGAGGCGGACCCGCCGCGTTCGCAAAGTGGTGCGCTGGACTAAACGATTCATTCGAAGGGCTGGCTGTTCACTATCCAGGACGCGGTTCGCGCAGTCCCCAGCCTCCGCTCACCGACCTTCTCGCGCTCGTCGAGAATCTTTCGCAAGCGATTTCACCTTTGCTGGATAAACCGTTTGCATTCTTCGGTCACAGCATGGGAGGTCTGATCGCGTTCGAGTTGGCGCGAACCTTACGACAAAAAGGACTCGCGGAACCGAACATCCTTTTCATCTCTGCGTGCGCCGCGCCGCAACTCCCGAATCCGCATCCGCCAATTCATCAACTGCCCGACGCGGAATTTGTCAACGAATTGAAAAAACTGAACGGCATCCCGCCTGAAATTTTGCAAAACGATGAACTGATGCGACTCTCGCTCCCCACCCTCCGCGCCGACTTCGAAATGATCGAAACATACCAATATCGACCCGATGCGCCGCTTGCTTGTCCCCTCATTGCCCTCGGCGGACTTGACGACCTCCGCGTCCGCCGCGAACAACTCGAAGGTTGGGCAATTCAAACGCAAGGCGTTTTTGAGTCGCAATATTTTGCGGGAGATCATTTTTTCATCACAACTGCGAATGAAGCAGTGTTGAAATTTATGGAAGAGAAACTTTGATAACTCACCTTGCGTGATGTCATTCTGAGCGAAGCGAAGAATCTCGGTTATTGCGCCAGAGACCCTTCGCTGCCGCTCAGGGTGACACTTCATGAGGCGATTCCAATCAACAACAATGCGACTAAAAAATCAACGCTTCTTCCTTTGGTTCAATCAATTGGTCTTCCCATTGTTTTACCTGCGCCATCAGGGAAAACCCACAACGCTGGTTCAAGCGGACTCCAAGACCCGATTCAATGTCCGCGTGAACACATCGGACATCCTCGTTGTGTGGGAAATTTGGAAGGCGAAGATCTACGACGACCCGAAGTTCCCAATCCGCACGGGAGACGTGGTGGTGGACCTCGGCGCGCACATCGGCGGATTTTCAGTCCGCGCCGCGCAACGCGCCGCGCCGGGGAAGGTCTATGCTTATGAAGCCTCGCGCAGTAACTTTGACATGCTCGCTGAAAATAGATCGTTGAACGGTCTCGAAAATCTTCACGCGCATCATGCCGCCGTCTCGGAAAAACGCGGCGAGATGGAATTTTTTCTGCCGGGCGATAACGGCGCGTTGGGTTCGTTGCTGCAAGACGCGAACAGTCCGCGCGAAAAAGTCCGCGCCATGACGCTCGCCGATATTCTTTCAGAGAACAATATCGAACGGGTTGATTGCTTGAAAATGGACATCGAAGGGGCGGAGTATGGAATCCTCGCTAACTGCTCGCGCGAAACTCTCGAACGAATCCGCTACATTGTGATGGAATATCACGAGTTCATGGATGACTCCCGCGATCATCGTGAGTTAGTCCGCCTGTTGGAGTCGCACGGCTTCCGAGTCGCTGTCGAAGGCGGGATCTTTCCGCAAAAGATTTTGTTCGGCACGGGAATCATCAAGGCGTGGCGGGAATGAACGACTCAATTTGGATTCGTCCCCCGGAGAATCTCGATCTCGCAACAGACCGCGTGGATATCTGGCGCGTTCGCATGAGTTCAACGACCCCGAGTGAAGAGTCTCTCTCGGCGGATGAACGTCAACGCGCCTCGCGCTTCCACTTTGACATAGACCGTGATCGTTACATCGTTGCCCATGCAAGTCTGCGAGATATTCTCGCGCGATATTTGCAATGCGAGCCTAGCGAATTGAAATTCTCCACGAACGAATATGGCAAGCCGCTCTTAACCCGTAGTAACGACTCTGCGAAGCGCCCCAGTGGGGTCAGTCGTTCAGGCAAGCCAGCGACTAAAGTTGCTACTACGACCAATATTGAATTCAACCTCTCCCACTCCGGCGATTTCGTGATGATCGCCCTCGCCCGCGGACGAAACGTCGGCGTGGACATTGAACTTATCCGCGAAGATGTTGAACTTGAAAACCTTGCCTTTCGAAATTTTTCGCAAACAGAAACTCAAGAGTTAATGACATTGCCTGTTGAACAAAGACCTCTCGGATTTTTCAACTGTTGGACGCGCAAGGAAGCGTACATCAAAGCGCAGGGACTAGGCTTGTCCCTGCCGCTGGGTAGCTTCGATGTGTCGCTTGGCGAACCTGCCGCCCTCCTAGCCACGCGCCCCGGTGTAAGCGAATCATTGCGCTGGTCGTTACATTCGTTGAATGTCGAATCAAACTACGCCGCCGCGCTGGCTGTCGAGGGCAATGACTTTGGGATTAGGCATTGGGATTGGTGATGCTGATACAAATAGCGGGATGAACTCCGAAGGAGTGGCAAGATTATGGAGATTGACCAAATGTTTATCAAACCCCGAAGGGGTGTCATGGTTTTTTCAATTCTTTCATCCCTTCGGGATTTGGGGATTCAACACCGCCCTTCTACAATCCTACTCCCCTGGCTCCCAATCGCAACAAGCGCCTTGCACCTGCACTGATCCCGTATAGTT
Source organism: Anaerolineales bacterium (assembly GCA_016789025.1). GTDB lineage: Bacteria > Chloroflexota > Anaerolineae > Anaerolineales > Villigracilaceae > Defluviilinea. The sequence goes on along the minus strand of JAEURC010000086.1, from coordinate 24,702 downwards.
TGTGCAAGCATAATTCTCGCACTGCGACCCGATAATCGTTGATCCCCGAACAGTTCCTGCGGGGCAGTTGATAGTAGAAGTCATCTCAAAAATGTCACCCTGAGCGTCAGCGAAGGGTCTCTACTGCCCAAATAAGAGACTCTTCGGTCGCAAACCCCGCTCCCTCAGAGTGACACGGTGTTTTTGAGACAAGTTCTAGGAAGATTACAAATACCTCCGCTTGGCTCATTTACACAAATCCCTCGGCTTCCACTGCACCTGCCCGAGCAACAATCGCCGTTGTCCGTGCAACTATCTCCAACTCCCGAACAATTTCCTCCCCCACCCCCGCCACCTTGATTGCATTGAACAACGGATCTTGAACAGTCACAAGTTCCCGTGCCAGCATTGTAACTACAAGTGTCGTTACTGGAGCAGAAGCCAGTGGTAGTTTGGCAAGAGCCTTGAGCGTTTAGGGAACAGTCAACAGTCGTACTGCGGACAAACTGTGGTGGATCGCAAGTATTAAAAAGTGGGTCTGGTGCACCGCATCCGAATTGATCAATTGGAAAATTTTGCGGACAGGTCTGGGCAGATGCTAACCTTGCCTTGACAGTGGAGAAAGCGAACATAAAAACCAAAGCAAAAATGAGCAAACAGACTTTAGTAATTATTCTAGACCCCATTAATTCATAGTATACAAATTGATGAGAGTTTGCAAGGAAGATTTACTGTGATATTTGGCTTGATAAAAGCTTGAATTTCAAGTCAAGATTGGTGATATCTTGATCCTTAAGAAGACGAAGCGCTTCATATGCTCCAATCCAGTCTGGACTTTTAGGAAAAATAATTGAGGTTTCAAAATCATCGAGTTCTAGGTTTTTTGTGACAACTGTTTTAGCCCTGTTTGTAAAGTCATTACCATTTGGAGTTTTACAATCTACATTTACTCTTGTACCCAGGGCGTTAAGATCGTTAAAACCGAATTTACTTATTACTTTTTCTAATGTCGAAAATTCAACCGTTATAGGGGGCTTACCTTCCCTAAAGTATTTGACCCTAAAAAATACAAGGTCGAGATCTCGCTCTCCATTATTGATTGTTACAATATCGTACCCAGTTAGGTATCCATATTGCGTATCAAAACCCGTAAAATTATAGTCAGAGTTGACGAATGTTCGAATTTTGTCCTGCCTTGCGGGCTCGCCTTCGTTAATTTCAATATTATGGCTTTCTTTGATGGTTCCCACATAGTCGGTAACCCCGTCGCCGTTTATGTCAAGGTCAATGGTTTTCGCGGGCGTTTCGGTGGGCGTGGGCGTCTCCGTCGGGTCGAGGGTTGGGGTTTCGGTAGGGGCGGGGGTTTCGGTTAGCGTAAATGTCTTGCTCGGCAGGAGAGTCGCCGTTGGGAGGGGAGCCGCTGGCGCGCAGGCAGATAACCCCACACAGAGGGCTATAAAGATCGCAAATGAACGAGGGACACGAGGCATATCACACTCCTGACCTGATGAACGGATTATAAGCCTGAATTTTCGCCACAGAGTCGCGGAGACGCAGAGGGGAGTGCTTAAAACCCAACACACAACAAGGCATGTCACCCTGAGCGAAAGCGAAGGGTCTCTGAGACAATCGTAGAGATTCTTCGCTTCGCTCAGAATGACATGGATCGGGTTTTGTCCTCGATGTTAGGCGCTACCATCAACAGGAGTTTGTAGGTGTTGGGATCGGAACGCTATTCGGTGACGGAATCAATATCCAAACACGGAAGATCGTTCCTGTCGTTTGGGTATAGCCGATATAAATTATTTTCGGGGACAATGCAATATTCTTTCAGCAATTTGGAAGCCGCGTAGAACCGCTCGCTCAGCGATGCCAGATATACGGGGCGTTGCGCAGAAATCGATTCTTGGATTAAGTTCACGGCGGTTTGCGAATCGAAAGATGCAATGGGAATCGTTATCCAGCCTTCGACGGTCACATCGGGGCGAAGTTTTTCGACCCTGTTGAAGTGACGGAGGATGAAATACTCATCGGGGTCGGTGTACCATTCAGCAAGCACCACCGCGTTGGGTGGCAGGCTGGCAAGCGTCTCATGTCCGAATTGATAGGCGAGATAATCTCCGCGTTTGTTGGGGTCTAAGTAATACACCAATCCATTGCGGACGCCGATTCCTACTTGCGGGATGCTGATAGTGGCATCGTCTACGCCGAGGTGCTTGGCGAGGCTCGGCAGGATTCGGTAGAGGGGTGGAGTCAGCAGGATGGTGAGGAGCAGGCTGACCGTCAGAATGATGCGCGCTTTTTCCCGCAGTGTGGAGAAAAAATGGTTAAGTCCGATTCCCATCAGGGCGGCGAAGAAGACATACGAGGTCAGAAAAAAAGCGAATTGATCCATGACGCGGTAGAAAATCCCAAAGAGCGCGTACACGATAAAACACGCGGCGATCTTGCGGACCGACGGCGCGTCACTGCGCATGGCGCGGCGAAAACCCGCCACGCCCAATACGATGCCGATGGGACCGAATTGCAGTGCGAGAAATAAAATATATTCGAGGAGGCTCCCGCCGATCACGATGGGCGATAGTGTGCCAAGCCCGCTCAGAAAGTTGGAACCGAGCGCGGGTCCTATCAGCTCGCCTGCGGAGAAATTTTTCAGCGTGCGGGCGAACTGAACGAGGTAAAGCGCAAAGCCTGCGAGAAACGCGGCGGAGGCGAGAGATAACTTCTGAAGATTCAATTCGAGCGCGGCGAACGATCTCTTTGACAGCAGAAAATATATGCCGAGCGCGGGCAATGCCAGAAAAGCAAGGATGTGATTGGATGCCGATAAGCCAAAGAAGAGCGCGCTGAGGATCAGGTCGGTCAGGTTATGGTTTCGTTCATAGCGGTTGAAGAAGGTCAGGCTTGATAACAACAGGAAGGTGAAGAGCGTATACACCTCTGGCGTGGAGGAATGCCACCAGAACGTATGCGAGACCATCAACGCACACGCGGCGTAAAGCGAAGGAACTATCGAGTTGGTGTAACGCAATGTGAGGTGAAAGATCAGCGCGACGGTCCCTGCGCCGAAGACCGCCGAGATCAAGTTGACGAGCCAGAGCGAGTCCACGTTGGGCAGAGCCGCGACCAGCATGTAACCGAGGACGATGTATAGCGGATGATCCCAGGCGGTGACTCCTACCTTTGAAAATGGATATGGGTCGGGCGAAAATTCCTGCGGGCTCATCTCTGCAAGGACGATGGACTCTCCAGAGATGGCTTCGCTTTGTAAGCGCGTTCCATCGCCCCAGGTCAGCGAGGGCGATAACGTGTAAAGGTAAAAAGAAAGCGCCAGTATCAATACCAGCGCCCCAAGAGTGCTTTTGTTTTGCAAAAGTTTATCCATCCTTATCACAATAGGGTTATTAGGACTTGCCGTGATTCAGTACACGGATAGGACGGATCTCACGGAATCTCACAGAAAGAAGTAGAAAAAATCCGTGATTTGTCCGTGTCTATCCGTGAAATCCGTGTCCAAAGGTTTTTATTACGGCAATCTCCAGAGAGTCTCGCAATACTTAATCGGCGTTGGCTTCGTATTTACCCACGATCAACACGGCGTTGCTTCCCCCGAACGCGAAAGAGTTGCTCATGATGTTTTTCAACGGTAGGCTTCGTTTGCCTTTGGTGACGTAATCGAGATCGCAATCAGGGTCAGGGACTTTGTAATTGATGGTCGGCGGCGCCACTTGATCGCGCAGAGACAACACGCAACCGATCAACTCCAATGCGCCGCTGCCCGCGATGGAATGACCGAACGCGGCTTTATTACCCACAACTGGAATCGAATACGCGCGTTCGCCGAACACTTCTTTGATGGCGTTCGTTTCGTTCTTGTCGTTCCATTCGGTTCCCGTTGCGTGCGCGTTGATGTAATCAATGTCCGCGATGGTCATGCCCGCATCTTCCAACGCGCGGCGCATGGCGAGTGCGGGTCCTTTTTGGGAGGGTTGCGTGAGGTGATGACTATCTGCCGACGCGCCGTATCCTTTGAGTTCGGCTAGGATGGGGACTCCGCGCTTCAACGCGTGACTCTCCGCTTCCAACACAAGGATGCCTGCTCCCTCTCCCAAGACCATCCCGTCCCGGTCGGCGCTGAACGGACGGCACGCTTCGGCTGGGTTGTCTTCGCGTGTGGTGACCGCGCGCAGAGCCATCCACGCTTCGACGACGCCGGGCGAGAACGGGGTATCCGCCGCGCCGGTGATCGCCACTTGCAAACTCCCGTTGCGGATCATGTTGAACGCGTTGCCTATCGTATGCGCGGCGGTCGAACATGCCGCATCTACGTTCACGAGCGGACCTTGAAAGCCGTGCTTGATCGAGATGTTGGAGCCGGGTCCGATGTTCATTGAGACCGGGATCGTGTACGGGCTGAGGCGATCGGTTTCATAGAAGTGCATAAAGTATGAGTCTGCCGCGCTGAAACCCCCGATGGAACTGCCCACCATCACGCCGATCTCCTCAGGGTTTACGTCTCCATTTTTGAGTTTGGCATGGACAATGGCTTGCTCCGCCGCGACCAGCCCCAGTTGAGACGAACGGCTCATTCGCTTGATTTCTTTGATATCGAAATATTTTTTTTCGTCGTACTCCCACACGACGCCGCCGATCTTCGTGTGCATTCCGGAGAAGATACCGCCCTCCAACGACCCGATGCCGGACTTTCCTTTCACCAAACCGTCCCAAAATTTTTGAACGGCGCAACCGAGCGGACTGGCAATGCCCATCCCTGTGACCACTACTCGCTCCTTCTTTGCGGTCATTGCAGACTCCTTTTGATCTTCATTTCATTTGACAAATTGGGAATAGGCGCGGACATCGTGAATCTAAATTGATCAAAGTCAGGCGATTCTAACATGATTATCGCATTACAATTGAGCGATGAAACGCCCATTTGTATTCATCAATGTGGCGATGACCGCCGACGGCAAGATCGATACGATTTCACGCCGGGGTGCGGCAATCTCCTCGCCGCGCGACAAGGAACGCGTGGATAGATTGCGCGCCGACTCGGACGCGGTGATGGTGGGCGGGCAAACACTACTCAACGAAGACCCAAAGTTGACCGTGAAATCTGAATCATTGCACGCCGAGCGCGTGGCGCGAGGGCTGTCCCCGAATCCCATGAAGGTATGCGTCATTACTTCCGCAAACCTGCCAATTCATTCAAAATTCTTACACGAAGGGTCGGCGCGGGTCGTAATATTCACAACAAACCGCACATCTAAAGACAAACTTGAAGCCCTGCGCGCTGGCGGAGCTGAAGTGTTTGTCCATTCAGGCTACCGTGTGGATCTGGCACAGGCGCTTGGAACGCTTAAGGAGCTTGGCGTAAACCGCTTGATGGTGGAAGGCGGCGCGACCTTGAATTTTGAAATGTTGCGCCTCGGCTTGGTGGATGAAGTTCAGATGTACATGGCGCCGATGATCTTCGGGGGCGAGTCGGCTCCCACGCTTGCGGCAGGCGTAGGCGTGGAAAGAGGCGAAGCCATTCCGTTGAAATTGATAGATGCGGAAAAATGGGATGATGGCGGAGTCCTTCTAAAATATTTAATTGAGAGGTCAGAATGATCACAGATCTGCATGAAAAATTCGATGTGTTGCTTCAAAACGAAGGCGACCATGAATGCGAAGGGATCGGCAAAGACAAGGTGTGTGTGCGCGTCGTTGCGATGGCGGAATTGCCCACACGCTTTGGAGAGTTTCATATTGTTGCGTTTGAAAATAATCGCGATGGAAAGGAACACGTCGCCATCATCAAGGGCGATGTGATCGGCGCAAAAGATGTGCCGGTGCGTTTACATTCGGAATGTCTCACGGGTGACGCGCTCGGCTCGCTGCGCTGCGATTGCCGCGATCAATTGGAAGCGTCGTTGAAGATGATCGGCGCGATGGGACGCGGCATGGTGTTATATCTCCGCCAGGAGGGGCGCGGCATTGGCTTGGTCAATAAGATTCGCGCCTATAGTTTGCAAGATCAAGGCCTCGATACGGTCGAGGCGAATCACGCGCTCGGATTCCGCGATGATGAGCGCGATTATGCTGTTGCCGCGCACATGTTGATGTCGCTGAAGATCGAATCGATTCGCCTGATCACCAACAACCCGAAGAAGATACAACAACTCATCGACTACGGCATCAACGTGTCAGACCGCATCCCGCACATCATGGAGCCGAACGAGTACAACCGTTTTTATCTTGAGACCAAAGCCGCCAAGTCTGGTCACATGATCGATTTTCATGGCAAGGAGCATCTGCCCGAACAAAGCGACCGCCCCTTCATCAAGGGCATGAGCGAATTGCCGGTGGATGTGTTGAGTGAATAACCCTCACCCCAGCCCTCTCCCAAAGAGAGAGGGGGCAAAAACAATTGTGATTACCGGCGCCACAGGCGCGCTCGGAAGTAAAACTGCGCGCACATTTGCCGCGCGCGGATATTCATTGGCATTGCTCGATAACGATTCAAATAAACTGGATTCCCTCGCCCGCGATCTGGATCTGCCGGGCGAGCGACTCTTCACTGCGGTCGTTGATCTGCGCGACGGGGAAGCGGTTCATTCCGCAGGGGAGGCTGTCTCTGCCAAGTTCGGCGGAGTCCACGGGCTGATCCATCTCGTCGGCGGATGGCTCGGCGGCAAAACGATCCCCGAAACCAGCATGGACGATTTCACCTCCATGTTCGGTCAGCACGTGCAGACGACGTTTCATCTTTTTCGATCGTTCATGCCGCTGCTCGCCAAAAGCGGCTGGGGACGCGTGGTCACTGTTTCGCCGTCCACAGTTCCCGATCCGTTACCGAAGCGGGGCGTGTACACCGCCGCGAAAGCCGCGCAGGAAAATCTCATGCTCACGCTCGCGGCTGAACTGAAAGAGTCCAACGTCACCGCGAACATCATCCAGGTGAAAGCCATTGACGTGGACGCTTCGCGCAAAGGCACGGGAACGACTCCTGATGAGATTGTCGCCGCGATGGTGTATCTATTCTCAGAGGAAGCGTCGAAAGTTACCGGCGCGAGGCTACCGTTGTATTAAGATCAACGTCCCGCAGGTTTGTTGGAGCGGTAAAGTTCCTCGAGAAAACCTGCGGGACGGTTCAGTCTGTACAATAAAAAAATCCGAAGTCGTTTGAGACTTCGGATTTTTTGTTAAGTCGTTGTCTACGGCTCGCTGACCTTGATCCAATCCATTTCAATGATGATCGGCAGCACGTTGAACGAAGAAACCGAAATACCGACCTGCCCGCTTCGAAGAGCGTATGTCTTTTCGGAGACGGTCTTTACTTCATCTCCGTTGATGCTCAACGATAATTCGGTGCCTTTGCAGGTGATCGAATACTCGTTTACGTCTTTGCCCTGCTTGATCGCATTCGATCCGCCGTTGGTGATCAGGTTATAGCCGATATCGCCGTTCTTGTCGACTTCGGCATACAGGATGTTGTACAAGCCGCCGTTATCGATGTTGAACTCGTACCAGCCTACTTCCGGGTCGTAGCGGCAGATCAGGCTTACCGAGTTGGTGTTCTTGCCTCGGTTATCGGCGCGCACTTCCAGGGTCACGTCCTCATAGTCAAAGGCGCCATAGAAGATGTAGTAGTAGACTTGCTCGCTGTCGAAATTCCAGATCAACTTTCCATTCTCGGTTTCCACAGTGACCTTGTCGGCGTCTGCGGCATCAGACCCGGTCACGGTGAGGATAGACCAGTCATTCGAAAGCGGGGAATCGAACTCTTCAGTGAAGAATTGGCTCGCAGGCTGAGCCGGTGGCTCTATGGGCGCGGCTTGGGTATCGGTTGCCTGGGCAGGTGGCGGGGGCGGCTGTGTCGGGTCTTGTTGTTGCGGCGGATTGGTTGGCGGTTGGGGGGGCTGGGTGGGCGTATCGCCGCCGCCACCGCAAGCCAGGCCGACGATCAGGACGAACGCGGTCAGGAAAAATAAGGGTTTTAGTGGTTTCATCGAATCCTCCAATTCGGTTTTTTGCAAGTATACGCAACCGACGAATAAAAAGCAACTATTTGCCATAGCCACTTTTGTGGTACATTCGTCCAGCCATGTCCCTTTTTGCCATCTCCATTTTATTGATCAGCGCAGTTCTTCATACCATATGGAATCTCCTTATTAAGCAATCCGAAGACAAGTACATCGTTACCTTTTGGATGGTGACCTTCGGGGGCGCATTTGCGCTGGTTGCCCTGTTCTTCACCGGCTTGCCTCCGCGCGAGATGTGGATCTTTGCCGTCATCAGCGTGTGCGTCGAGGTGGCGTACTTTATCACCCTCTCGTATGCGTATCACGATAACGATTTTTCGTTGATCTACCCAGTGGCGCGCGGCGCGGCGCCTGCCTTCATTGCCTTGTGGTCGTTCCTGTTCCTGCGCGAATCGCTAAACATGGGCGGGATTATCGGGCTGGCGTTCATCATCGGCGGATTGGTGATCATCGGATTCAACGCCCTCACGCAGGCGCATGTGACGCATGTTCACTTCAAAGGCGTAGCGGTGGCGTTGTTCATTGCTTTGTTGATCTCGATTTACTCCACCATCGACGGGAGCGCTGTGAAGAACGGATACGCGTTGCCGTATGTGATGGCGATGTTCGCGCTGGTGCCGTTTGTCATTTCCCCGTTCGTATTTCGACAGTACGGCTGGGCGCGCATTAGGGAAGTTTTGGTGAAACAGCCGGCGCGCGTTCCATTAGCGGGCGTGTTGGGCGTGCTGGCATATTTGATGGCAGTCTATGCTTATTCGATCGCTCCGCTGAGTTATGCCGGCGCGGTGAGGGAAGTGAGCGTGGTCTTCGGCGCGCTTGCCGGTTGGTGGCTATTAAACGAACGGATGGGCGGCGTGCGCGTCTTTGGCGCGCTTGTCATCTTTATGGGGGTTTTTATGATCGCTTTGTACGGGTAATGGTAGGTCAATGGGCGAGTGTCTAGGTACGGCTCTACTGAAATAACCCTAGAGTCCACACGATCACCGGCGCGACGAACAGCGCCGGCAGCATATTTCCCACGCGGATCTTTTTGATCTCCAGCAGACTGCTGATCGCCAGCCCCAGCAGGATCACTCCGCCCGTAGCGGACAATTCGTCCATCATAGCGGGCGTCGCGACTGTATTCAACTGCGCCGCGAACAAACTGATTCCGCCCTGAAAGACGAAGATCACGATGGTTGAGAACAACACGCCCACCCCCAGCGTGGAGGCGAACGCCATTGCCGCGAATCCGTCCAACACGGATTTGACAGCCAGCAGGTTGTAGTCGCCGGTCAACCCGTCCTGGATCGAACCGAGGATCGTCATCGGTCCTACGCAGAACAAGAGCGACGTGGTTAAAAATCCGCGCACGAATTTGTTCGAACCGTCGTCGCCCTCTTTTGAAAATCGTGCCTCCAGAAATTTTCCGAAATTTTGCAGCCCGTCCTCGATCCTCATCCATTCGCCAAGCAATGTGCCGATCAATAACGCGCCCAATACGATCAGCGGGTTTTGAGTGCTCATGAACATTTGCAACCCCATCGCCGCGGTGAAAAGCCCCATGCCGGCAATGACTGTCGCTTTCAATTTTTCAGGGATGCGCGCGCCGAAGATCAAGCCAATGAATCCGCCGACGAGGACGGTTGCGATGTTGAGGAAAGTGCCGGTCATATGCTCCAATCTAAATTTACCGCAAAGTACACGAAGATCGCGAAGTTTTTAAAAGATTTTCTTTGCGTACTTAGCGGTCTTTGCGGTTCAAAAGGGTTTATCTCTTTGCCAACGTTGTCTGATGCCCCGCCGCTTTATTTTCCAATAACTCCAACACAAAACATAATGACGACAAGCGATTCAAATAGCGTTGTAATTCGGGATTCGATAGTTCCTGCAAGTCGTGCAGTTCCACCACGCGCCGTTCAGCCCGGCGGACAATTGTCCGCGCCAGCGACAGCGCCGCGCCTGCGAGCGAATCACCGGGCAAAATAAATTCTTTCGGCATCTCGACGATCTCGCTCAACGCGTCGGTCTGTTTTTCGAGCCACGTCACGCACGCCGCGTCTATCGAACGGAATTTGTCCGCGTTCTCCGGCGTCGCCGCCACCTCAGCCATCAACTTGTATAAGTCGCGTTGCGCTTCGAGCAAGATCGGCGCCGAACGCGGGTCCAAACATTGCGCGCGCGCCAACCCCAACGCGGCGGTGGATTCATCCAATGTGCCGATGGCTTCGACGCGCACATCGTGTTTTTTCACGCGCCCTTCGCCGAGCAAGCCCGTTGTTCCATCATCGCCTGTCGTTGTATAAAATCTCATGGCGGCATTATAACCGCTTATAATCGGGCAAATGCTCACCGAATATCACATCGAGATCATGTTTGAATCGCTTGGCGATTCGATCAGCCCTCGCGCGCTGGGGATCATGACCCACGCCAACATTCATCAAGACCGTTTCGCCGGTCAGTTCGGTCACGATGAATTCCACTTCGACAACAACGCCTTCGCAAAGACCTACGCCTACATTGAAGAACAGTGCAGACTGGTTGTTGAGTCGCTTCACAAAAAAGACGCCCTCTCCGCATGGGAGGCATTCGGGCGGATGACTCATACCGTGCAGGATTTTTACGCCCATTCGAACTACGTCGCCTTATGGCTGAATCGCTACGACGGAAAAACGCCTCCTCCTCCGGGTGAAATTGATCCGGTTCACCCCGATCTGATCCACAGCCCCGACCTGCGCTCCGGCAAGACGTATCCGCCGCTGGAATATTTATACTTTGTAGAACGTCTCCGCCCGTATGTGCTTCCGCTCATCCCGCGCGATTCGCACGCGTGGATGAACCTCGACACGCCCGCGCAAGGGTTCAAATTCGACTACGCCATGCAAGCCGCCATCAAACGCACGCGCATCGAATACGAGAGGACGATGAAGGGTTTGCCGAAAGAATTATTGTCATTGTTTGTCGGTTCATAAGTAAATCCCGAAGGGATGGAAGGATTATGGAGATGAAATCGTATAAATACCCAAATCCCGAAGGGATGATATAGATTTTCTATTTGACCCTTTCAGGGTCGGCGCATTGGCGCATAAGGTCAGAAAAGAATCGAATCTTTTAGCAAGGAAAACAAATTACTATGATTGACTCATCTACACTCCCGTTGTTTATCGTCGCGGCGGTGGCTTTGCTCCTCGTGCCGGGACCGGCGGTGTTGTACATCACTGCCCGCAGCGCCAGCCAGGGACGAACCGCCGGGCTGGTCTCTGTGCTTGCCATCGAAACAGCGAACTTGATTCAGGCAATTGCGGCTGGGCTGGGACTTTCTGCGATCCTGCTTTCGTCCGCGCTGGCGTTCGATGTGGTGAAATATCTCGGCGCGGCGTATTTGATTTATTTGGGAATCCGCAAATTGTTTTCATCTGAAAACGGAGAGGAAGAAAAGATCGAGCAGGAAAGCCTTCGTCAGATCTATTGGCAGGGAGTGGCGGTGAACATCCTCAACCCAAAGACCGCGCTGTTCTTCTTTGCCTTCCTCCCGCAGTTTGTTGACCCAGCGCGCGGGAACGTCATCGCGCAAAACCTCCTGCTTGGGTTGATCTTTGTCGGGCTGGCGATCATCACAGACAGCATGTATGCGCTGGCGATCAGTTCATTTGCCGATAAACTGCGCGGCAACCAGAGATTCCGAACCGGCGGACGATACTTTGCTGGTTTGGTCTATGTAGGGTTGGGGATTACCACTGCGTTCACCGGGGCGAGGAAATGATTTTCATTTCAAGATATAATCCTGCCTATGACAATCAAAACACAACTCAACGATTCCATGAGAGACGCCATGAAAAGCGGGGACGAGGTGCGCAAACGCACGGTGCGGATGGTCCTCGCCGCCGTGAAGCAGGCTGAAGTGGATAAACGAATCGAACTCGACGATATGGCGGTGATGAACTTGATCCAAAAGGAGGTCAAGAACCGCCGCGAGGCTATCGAAGAAGCAAAGAAAGCGAACCGCGCCGACCTCATCGCCGACAACGAAGCCGAGATCAAAGTGCTCGAAGCCTTCCTGCCAAAAGCCATGCCCGCCGAGGATTTGCGCGCGCTCGTGCAAGCCGCCATCGCGAAGTCTGGCGCGGCGGGTCCCGGCGATATGGGTAAAGTGATGAAAATCGTCATGCCCAAAGTGGCGGGGCGCGCGCCAAACGATATGGTTAGCGCGGCAGTGAAGGAAGCGCTCCAACCCAAGTAACATGACGTCAATTTTTTTAAACGCAGAGCGCGCAGAGAAACACAGAGAATTACTATTCAAGAATCTCCGTAGCTCTGTGGCTTTGCGGTCGATTCATCCGCAATAACATGGGGATCATTCCTGCGCGGCATCGGCAAACGCCTCCGCGCATCCGCACGTTCCAAATCACCTTGCTCACGCTCGCGAGCGTCATTTCGTACGGCGCGCTTGTGGTGCCGTTGCTTATCAACCCCGCTACAACAACCTTGCAAGCGGGAGACGTTTCCCCAAACAATTATCAAGCCCCGCGTACCCTTCAATTTGAAAGCAAAGTGCGCACCGAAGACGCGCGTCTTGCTGCTGCGAAGGCTGTCGCGCCGGTGTATGCGTCACCGGACCCTGCCATTGCTCGCCAACAGACTGACCGCCTCCGCGCCGCGCTTGCCCAGATCACACTCATCCGCGATAACGAAGACATCATAGCTGAACAAAAATTTTCCATCCTTGATTCGATGGGCGAACTCAACTTACAACCGGAGACCATCGAAAAAGTATTGGCGCTCACGCCCACACGCTGGGAATCGATCAAAGGAGAAGCGTTGAACGTGCTCGAACAGGTCATGCGGCGGAGCATCCGCGAACAAGATGTGGATACGGTGCGGCGCAGTGTGCCTTCACTGGTCAGTCTCTCGTTCGACGAGGAACAGGTCGCCATCATTGCGGAATTGGTGACGGTCTTTATTAAGCCGAATAGCGCTCTGAACGCCGAACTGACCGAAGCCGCCCAACAGTCTGCGATGGATGCGGTGGCTCCCATTATTGTGGAATATAAAATAGGGCAGATCATCGTTCTGCGCGGACAGATCATCACACCAGCCCAACGCGAGGCGCTCGAACAGTTTGGTCTGATCAAAACCGAAACTCTCTGGCAGGATTATCTCGGCGCGGGCGCGTTGGTGTTGATCGTTGCCATGTATGTGCGTTTGTATTTTTCGCGGCGGCGCATGGCATTCCTGCTTGAGGCGCGCAACCTGCTCGTGGTCGCGTTGATCTTCATTTTCTTCATCGTAGCGGTGCGCGTGACCATCCCTGATCGTACCGTGGTGTCCTATGCTTTTCCGCTGCCCGCCATGGGGTTGTTGATCGCCACCATGTTCGGCGTGGAGGTGGGGATCGTTTTTTCCGTTGCAATGGCTTTGCTGGCTTCATACGCCCTGCCGAATACGCCAGACCTGCTTCCGTATTACCTCGTCACCTCGCTGACCGGCGTGCTCGTGCTTGGCGCAGCGCGGCGCGTGTGGACGTTCTTCCGCGCAGGCATTGCCGTTGCTTGGGCAGGCATCATTGTGTTGATCGCCTTCCGCCTTCCATTCACTCCGACGGATGGGGCTGGATTGCTCGAACTCAGCGGAGCCGCCATTATCAGCGGGCTTGCCTCCTCGAGTATCGCGCTTTTATTGCAATATTTCCTCGCGCAGACGGTCGGTCTCACCACTGCGTTGCAACTCATCGAAATCTCGCGTCCCGATTCGCCGTTATTGCAATTCTTTTTGCGAAGCGCGCCCGGCACCTATCAGCATAGTTTACAAGTGGCGAACCTCGCCGAACAGGGAGCCGAACTCATCGGCGCAGACGCCCTGCTCACACGCGTCGGCGCGTTGTTTCATGACGTGGGAAAATCGATGAACCCAATGTTCTTCATCGAAAACCAACCGCAGGGACAGATGAACGCTCACGATGATATGGATCCCGCCCAAGCCGCGGCGACCATCATTGCGCATGTTACCGATGGGGTCGCGCTGGCGCGCCAATATCGCCTGCCGCGCCGTATCGACGATTTCATCCTCGAGCATCACGGCACGATGATCACGCGCTATCAATACAACAAAGCCATCGAAGCCGCAGGCGGAGACGCCTCAAAAGTAGATAAGGAAAACTTTTGCTATCCCGGCCCGCGCCCGCGCTCGCGCGAATCGGCGCTACTCATGCTGGCAGACGGCTCTGAAGCCCGCGCCCGCGCCGAACGCCCGCAAACCGAAGAAGACCTTCGCAAGATCGTGTTATCAACCATCGAGAACGCGCAAAAGCAGGGACAACTCGACAACACGCAACTCACCCTGCGCGATCTGAGCATCATCACCGAATCGTTTGTCAACATTTTGCGCGGCACGCATCATCCGCGCGTATCCTACCCGAAGGAAGAATCGGCTGTGATCAATGTGCTGACCGCGCCGAGAAAATGATGATATGTTACCCTGAGGGACGCCTCGCGTCTCGAAGAGTCTATGATGGCGACGAGGAGATTCTTCGCTTCGCTCAGAATGACATGATGCATAAATGATCCACATCGAATCGAAATTTGATTTTCAAACAAAACTCCTCGAACGCGCGGCGCGCGCGGCGTTGACTCATCAAAAGCGCTCGCTCGAAGCGGATTTGTCCATCGTGTTGACGGACGACAAACGCCTGCAACAACTTAATCGGGATTATTTGGGAATCGACGCGCCGACCGACGTGCTATCCTTCCCCGCCTCCGAATCGGACGGGTCGGAAACCGACCCGGAAACTGGTTCGCCTTACCTCGGCGACCTCCTCATCTCGATCCCCCGCGCGAGGGCGCAAGCGAAAGCCGCCGGTCACGCGCTTGAATCGGAAGCGCAGTTGCTGGTGGTGCATGGCGTGTTGCACTTGCTCGGTCACGATCATGCGAAGCCGAGAGAGAAAGCAAAGATGTGGAAAGCGCAACAAGAGATTTTAGAATCGCTTGGGTTGGGTACAATTCAAATTCGAGAGGAATAATCAGTCGATCACGAAAACGCCGCGTAATTTGCGCTCTCCAGCGCAAATACGGCGGTAGAGACCGCCAAATACGCGCTTTCGTGAAGTACTGATAATAAAAACGCAGTACCTACGCAATATGAAATCCTTTATCCTTTCCCGCATCGCCGCCATCGGTCACGCTTTGCGCGGCTGGCAATATGTATTGAAGACCCAGCGCAACGCGTGGATTCATTCGCTTGCCGCGACGGTGGTCATCCTGCTCGGTTTTTGGTTGCAGATTCCCCCGCGCGATTGGGCGGTCTTATTCCTGACGATTGCCATGGTGTTCACTGCTGAATTCATCAATACCTCCATCGAAGCGGTCGTGGATCTGGCGAGCCCGCAGAAACATCCGCTGGCGAAGGTGGGCAAGGATGTGGGCGCGGGCGCGGTGTTGATCGCGTCGGTAGCGGGCGTGTTGATCGGGTTGTTGATTTTGGGTCCGCCGTTGTGGACGCGGCTGACTTTACTGTTTACTGGTAACTGATTATTTGAGATTTGAGACTAGAGACTGGAGATTGTCATGACTCTCTCATTCCATTTCGGCACGGTTGGCTCGCCCATTGGCACGCCCAAGAAGCCGGGCGGGTCGGTGGGGGCGATCGGGTTCAGCAAATCCATCGGCTTGACCGCGTTCGAGTTGGGCTGGGTGCAGTCGGTGCGCGTTTCGGAGGAGACGTGCGCGGCGATCAAACAGACGGCAAAGGATGAGGGCGTTTCGCTGAGCGTGCACGCGCCGTACTTTTTCAATTTGAACGCGACCGACGAGGAATGGCCCAAGTCGCGCAAGCGCCTGATGGATGCGGCGCACTACGGCAACCTCGCCGGCGCAACGGATATTATTTTCCATCCCGGTTCATACTTTGAACGCCCGCCTGCTGAGGTGTTGAAAGTGTCCATTCCGCGCTTGAAGAGTTGCGCGGACGAATTGAAGAAGAAAGGCAACCCGGTCATCCTCCGCCCGGAGACGATGGGCAAGTCTGCGATGTTGGGTTCGTTGGAAGATACGCTGGAGATGAGCAAGGCGATCAAGAACGTGCAACCGTGTCTGGACTTCGCTCACCTGCACGCGCGTCCCGGCGATGGGACGATGAATACGGTCCAAGAGTGGACGAGGCTGCTGGAGGCGTATCAAGCCGCACTGGGGAAAGAAGCGTTGAAGAATCTGCATATCCACTTGTCGGGAATCGAATACGGTCCCAAAGGCGAGAAGAATCATCTAGCGCTGGCGGAATCCGATCTTAAGATCAATTTTCTGTTTCAGGTGTTGAAGGAGTTCGGGTGCGCGGGGCGCATCTTGTGCGAAAGCCCGATCATGGAAGATGACGCGCTGAACATGAAGAAAGCGTGGACGAAAATAAGCGGCGAGAAAGAATGATTTTTATCCGCCCTTTAACGGCGGCGCGTCTTTATCGTACACAAACACTTGAATATCCACCCCATCTTTGTTCAACAGATCAATCGCGGGCTGAAATGTCGCGTCTTTGATTCTTTGCATATCCCCTGCGGGCGCGTACACCGAAAGCCGCGCCTCCTCATCGGACATCTTTGCTATCTTCACCTCGGCATTCGAGTAAGCCGCTTTGATCGCGTCGGTCATTTGTTTGATGGCATCGTCGAGGGCCATGTTGCCTCCTTTATCTTGCAATCTTTGCGATGGTCACGCCCGCTCCGCCTTCGTTGTCCTTCGGCTCCTCGAACGATGTGACATATTCATTGCTCTTTAATGCATTGCGCACCGCGTCGCGCATCTTGCCCGTCCCTTTGCCGTGCACGATGCGCACGAACAGCAATCCCGCCGAATACGCGCGCTCTAAATATTTTTCCAACTCGTCGAGTCCTTCATCCACCAACTTGCCGCGCAGGTTTAATTCCAAACCTGGTGATTTCGCGTTGGCAACCTGAGACTGGAGACTGGAGACTGGAGACTGTTCACTGATAACTGATGACTGTTCGTTGGACTTCCTCACCAACTCCGATATCCTCGCCCTCACCCGCAGACTCCCGATCTGCACCTCCGCATCCGACTCACCGAGGGCTGTCACCACACCTTCGGCATTCAACGTGCTGACAGTGACTCGCTCTCCGAGCGACAATGGACGATGGACATTGGACGATGATGGTCTATCGTCCATCGTCTGTCGTCTTTCAACAGGCGCGGCGATCTTGGACTCAACCTTTTCAATCTTCTCTTCGATTGTCTTGATCGCTTCCAATGGCTGTTTGGCTTTTTTGAGTTGTGACTTGAGTGAATCAATATTGCTTCTCAACACTGCCACTTCGAGTTCGCCCTCGGCGCGGGCTTTGGCTAACACGTCGCGGCGTTCGTCTTCGATCTTTTCGAGTCGCTTCTCGATCTCTTTGGTTTGCGCTTCGAGTCTGTCGCGCGCCTTCTCCAACTTCTGGCGTTCGCGCGAGGTGCGGTTGCGTTCCTTGCGGATGTCGTCGAGCAGTTTGTCGGCGCGGAGGTCATCGGGGTGAATCTCTCCCTTAGCCGAGTCAATGATCGGCTGGGAGAGACCGAGTCGCTGGGCGATGAGGAGCGCGTTGGAGCGTCCAGGGAGTCCAAGCGTGAGGTGATACGTCGGGCGCAGAGTCTTGATGTCGAATTCAAGAGAGGCGTTGACCACGCCTTCGGTGGAGTGCGCGAACGTTTTGAGTTCGGGATAATGCGTGGCGACGAGAGTCGTGCATCCGCTTTCGAGCAGGTGACTCAGAATCGCGCGCGCGAGAGCCGCTCCCTCTTGCGGGTCGGTCCCCGCGCCGAGTTCGTCGAAGATGACGAGCGAACGATGGTCAATGTGTTTGAGGATGCGGATGATGTTCGTGATGTGACCGCTAAACGTGCTGAGCGATTGCTCGATGGATTGTTCATCGCCGATGTCGGCAAAGACGCTGTGAAAAAATGGGATCTCCGAGCCGCTCTGGGCGGGGATGTGCAATCCGCTTTGCGCCATGAGGGCGAGCAAGCCGACCGTTTTGAGCGAAACCGTCTTGCCGCCCGTGTTTGGACCCGTGATGATGATGGCGCGCGTCCCTTCTTTCGGGTTCACGTCAATCGGTACGACGGATTGAGGATCGAGCAGAGGATGACGCGCATGGACGATGTTGAGGTGTGGAAAGTCGAAAGTTGAAGGTCGAAGGTCATCGTCCTTCGAAGACTTTTGACTTTTGACCTTTGACCTTTGACCAAGTACTGGTTCACTGGCTCGCAACTCTTCCGCATACTTCGCCTTCGCAAAAATGAGATCGAGCATCGCGAGATTTTCGACGCCGTATTTGAACTCTTCCGCATGTTCGCCCACTTGGGCGGAAACTTCCGCGAGGATCCTTCGTTCTTCGTCGCGGGCTTTCAATTCGAGTTCGCGCAGTTCGTTGTTGAGTTCCACAACGGGAAGGGGCTCCACGAACAACGTCGCGCCGCTGGAGGATTGATCGTGGACGACGGCTTTGATGCTCCCTTTGAATTCCGCGCGTAATGGGATAACATAACGCCCATCGCGTTGGGTGATGATCGGCTCTTGCAATTTATTTGCCGACTCGGTGAGATATTTTTGCAGGCGCGACATCAATCGTCCGTGCGCGATCTTGATCTCGCGGCGCAGGTCGGCGAGTTTGGGCGAAGCGGAATCCAACACCTCGCCGCGGTCTGAGAGGATGCGCGTGATCGAGTCCACGATTCCGTGGGGGTCGGGCAGACCAACCGCAATTTGGGAGAGACGCGGGTACTCATCCGTTTTTCTTTCAAGCGATTTCTTCAACTCGCGGCATGAGATCAGCGTGGATTTTATGTTCAGCAATTGCTCAGGATCGAGAACGCCGCCGCGCGCGGCGAGGTCAACGGCTTGGCGGATATCGTGCGCGCCGCCGATGCCGATGTTGTCGTTCGTGGAAAACAGCGAACGCGCCTCGGTCGTTTCGGCGAGGCGGGCAAGCGCAAGATCGTAGGAATTGGTCGGCTCTAACGCGAGCGCGAGTTCCATCGAAGCGGAAAAATCGCAAAAGGCTTTCAGCCGTTCGCGGACTTTGTTGTATTCAAGCACTTGCAGGGTTTTAGAATCCACGAGGGGAATTATAACAATGGAGTAAATAAAAATGCTCTCCCGTTTTCGACGGGATTTGCGTGTGAAAATTCTTTGCCATGAATTGACATGGCTGGTACATGTATCAAACCAACCCGTGTGAATCTGCGGCCAAGATTTTTTGCAATATCCATTCGATGAACGCGCAGGCGACCAGAAAAATGAATATGGATTGTAAACCGATCAGCGGCGCTTGATAGCGGCGATAGAAGGATGTGAGAATATAAGGCGCAAGATAGATCAGGTAGAGCAGGACAGAAAGCATAAAGGCTGGATTTGCGCGAATTTTTCCGATGAGTAATCCAATGACGATGCAGAGCGAGGGGATGACGGACAGGAAGATGGTTTTCAAGACGATCTTCCAACTTTGTTTGTGAGCCTTGAGCCCCGCTATTTGGCGCGACCACTCCTGAATCACTGCGGGCGAATCGTTCAATTCCAGCGTGGCGATCTGCGCTTTGAACTCAGGTTGAGACAGGGTGGTGGAAATCCAGTATGGCACGTTTGATTCGTCGATGTAGATGAGCCCAGCGCGTTGCAGGGTTTGGATATCTTCCGCGATAATCGCGCCGGGCGTGACGTGCAGAATATCTTCCACGTAATGCGAATAGATGAACGCGCTGAAGGCGCGTCTGCCGATGTTGGCGAACAGGCGCGATGGGTGAGCGCGAATCCATGCCATGGATAAGCCGTGGTACGACTCGGTGAAGCGGGCTTCGCCTTCCGTCAGATAGCGTTGCTGGTTTTCGTTTTTATTGATGGGGTGATATTTGGCGAACGTTTCGTTGGAGGTTAGCCCGTCGGTATCGAGGGCGTTCGCCTGATAGAAGTCATACCAAAAGTTGGATTTGCTGGGGATGAGCGCGCCAAACGTTTGGTAATTTCGCGCCGTCCAGGCAAGTGTGGAGGCGGCGATCATAACGAAGAGTATGGCTGGTTCCCATCGGCGGGAGCGCGACCCGTCTCGTGAGCGGAATAGGAGAATAAATCCTTCCGCGACGGCAAAAGCCAGCGTCAGGACGGGATTGGTCAGCGGTAATAGGATTGCCAGCAAATACAAATGCGGGCGAGCCTCTTTGAACGATTCGGTCGCCTGCCTGAATAGGGCAAACAAAGCCCAACATACAAAGAATAGATTCACCCAGTCGTCATGCAGGGAGCGGAAGAAAATATCGCGGTTGAAAAAGATCAACGCGATGAAGATCAACGACAGAAGATGTTTGTATCCTGTCGCCCGGGTAATGGAGAGTAAAAAATAAAGCGAGGCGGCGAGCGCGGCGTATTTGAAAATGAACACCACCCACATCGAAGCCAGAGATTTGATGCCGAACGCCTTGAACACGCCCGCGAGGAAGAACACGAACAGCGGCGGCATCCATGCGGTGGGACCGCTCTGCGGCGTGAAGGCATTGGCGAATCCGTGACCGAGGGCGAGCGAGTCGGCGATGTTGCCGTACTCCCAGCCGAATTTAGTGTTGAGGAATTCAGGTTCGGGGAGGTTGTAGTATGCGGCGGCGGCGATGAACAGCAGGAAGACGGCTATTGCCGCCACACGATCGGTAATAAATTTATTCAAGCGTTGTAACAATGAAATCGTCAAAGGTAACATCCGCCGTGCGGATATTTTCGCCGCTCCATGTGTAGAGGCCCACGATGCCGCTGGTGAACGTGCTATCTGTGACCGATGCGATCTGTTGACCATCCACATACAAGGTTAGCCTGCCGTTGCCGCAATCCGCGCCGACGCGGTAAGTGGCCTTGTTTTCTACGATCAAATCGGAATGATCCCATTGATCGTCGTTGGTTAGAAACAGGTCCGTCTCGCCTTCTTTTGTCAGGGCGATCGCGTAATTTCCGCCGGGCGTCATAACGAGGTAGTAATACGAATCGCTTGTGGCTTGCAGGTGGCACATGATTCCGAACGCGGTGGAGGCTTCGCCGTCGTTGTTGGTGGCGGTGACTTCGATGTGGATATTTTGGTACGCCGTGTCGCTTGCCGTGCTCCACACGAACCAACTCGTCTGTTGGAAGACCTTCATCCGTAACGCTTCGCCATCGTATTCAACGGAGTAATCCGCGTCGGTGAGCGTGCCCCATTGATCGTTTTGGGAGAAATCATCCTGGAGCAGAATCTCGCCGGTGTTATTTGGCGCGGACGTTGTTTCAGGGGGTGGAGGTTGAGTAGGAGGAAGAGGCGTGAGGGTTGGGAATAGAGTCGATGTGGCGGGAGCGAGGAAGGCTGGCGTTTGCCAGTTGAGAAAGAGGATGCCAATGCCAGCGACAGAGAACGCAAGACACGCAACCACAAGACATCCAACGACCCAGCCTGTGAGTCCTTTGGATGAGGAGGAGGGAACGCTTGACGGAGCCGAGGCAGGCTGACCCTGAGTCTGATCGAGCGCCGTCCAAGTGCGCGAATCGGGCGCGGATTTCGGTTCGGGCGACCGTTGGATCGTTTCTCCGTCTTCGAGCGCGCGCTTCCATGCGGAGAGAAATTCCGAGGCGGTGGCGTAGCGGTCGCTTGGATCTTTGGCGAGCGCTTTGAGGATCACTTGCTCGATCGGTTCGGGGATATCTTTTTTACGAACGGATGGCGGCGGCAGCGGATCGCTGATGTGTTTGAGGATGACGGCGAGCGG
Source organism: Anaerolineales bacterium (assembly GCA_016789025.1). Lineage (GTDB taxonomy): Bacteria > Chloroflexota > Anaerolineae > Anaerolineales > Villigracilaceae > Defluviilinea. The sequence continues at coordinate 2,957 of JAEURC010000086.1, read as the reverse complement.
AGTGTCGGCGACGAACGGCACACTGCCTGTGACCATTTCATATAAGATGATGCCGAGCGAATAAATATCGGAACGCTGGTTGATGCTTTCGGCTTTTGCTTGTTCGGGGCTGATGTAGGCGGGCGTGCCGAGGATCGCGTCGGTTTGCGTGAGGCGGGGGGATGCGCTCTCTAACAGTTTGGCGATGCCGAAATCGGTGAGGAATAAATTCCCACTGCCGTCTATGAGGGCGTTGGCGGGCTTGAGGTCGCGGTGCACAATGCCGTGCCCGTGCGCGTAATTCAAGGCTTCGGCAAGTTGGGTGAAGAGACGGTCGATCTCGTTGAGCGAAAGCGGACCCGCCTCCATTTTGGTTTTGAGCGTCCCTGCTTCGAGGTAGCGCATCACGAAATAGGTGACGCCGTCGCTTTCGCCGAAGTCGAAGACGGGCAAAATGTGCGGATGTTCGAGCCGCGCGATGATGCGCGCCTCTTGTTGGAAGCGCGCCGCGAATTCCGCGCTCTCCGCTAGTTGACGCGGCAGGACTTTGATCGCCACGTTCCGATCCATGGATGGCTGGTACGCCTTGTAGACGGTTGCCATGCCTCCTTTACCGACCTGTTCGATAATTCGGTAGGAGCCAAGCATTTGTCCGGGTTGGAGTGTGTCCATGTTCATACCTGATTGCCCCATTCTACACGGTTTGAGATGATTTTCTGTTGCGATTTCGATGCGCTGAACCATAGACCTGACAGGTTTTATTGTGAAGCCTGTCGGTTGTAATCCCTGAAAAGACGGATTCGTGAGACCGAAGCAGTTTTGCGAAAACCTGTCAGGTCTTTTTAAAATCGTGTTATACTCTCGCCGCTGTAATTAATCTGGGAATTGTTTTGACACTCTCCAAACGCCCGATGAAGTTGACTCGGGCTTTTTTGTTGGGCAGGCTGACCTGAAAAGGAAGGCTTGATTTGCAAGAAGGAAGTGAAACGGAGTCGTCGGAACATTCCATATCATCCCGTCATTGCGAGCCACGAAGTGGCGAAGCAATCTCCCTCATTGTGATGGAGATTGCTTCGTCGCCCTGCGGGCTCCTCGCAATGACGGGTGGAAAAAGGAAAAACGATGACAACCGAATTTACTTCTTTAAACCTGCGTGACGAGATCACGCAGGCGATCACCGAACTCGGCTATTCCACGCCGACGCCGATCCAAGCCGCGATGATTCCGATCATGCTCACGGGGGCTGATGTGATCGGGCAGGCGCAGACGGGCACAGGCAAGACCGCCGCGTTCGCGCTTCCCATTCTCCACAATTTTCAAAGGCAAAAGAATCCGCAGGCGTTGGTGCTTGCGCCCACGCGCGAACTCGCGTTGCAAGTTGCCAATTCGATGACCGAATACGGCAAACATCTTCACATCCGCGTGTTGGCTGTGTATGGCGGTCAGCCGTATGGTCCGCAGATCAACAACCTCAAACGCGGCGTGGATATTGTCGTCGGCACACCAGGTCGTTTGAATGACCTGCTTGAACGCAAAGTTCTAGTGTTGAATGACATCAAAACGGTCGTGCTGGATGAAGCCGACGAAATGCTTAACATGGGATTCGTGGAAGAGGTGGAAAAGATCCTTGCGACGACTCCAACGGAGAGGCAGACCGCGTTGTTCAGCGCCACCATGCCCGCGCGGATCCGCAAACTGGCAGACCGCTTCATGCGCGACCCTCAAACTGTCGCAGTTAAAAGGAGCACACTCACCGCCTCGGCAATCGAACAGCGTTATTATCTCGTCCACGAATCAGACAAGACCAACGCGCTCACGCGTCTCTTCGAGATCGAGCCGATCAAAAGCGCGCTGATCTTTGCCCGCACCCGCGCAGAGACGGCGTCACTTGCCAACGAACTCGTCGTGCGTGGAATCCTTGCTGAAGCGATCCACGGCGACTTGGACCAAAACGCCCGCGAACGCGTGCTTGGACGCTTCCGCGCGAATCAACTCAAAGTGTTGGTCGCTACCGATGTCGCCGCGCGCGGACTCGACATTGACGATATTTCACACGTCTTCAACTTTCACTTGCCCGACGATGCCGAAGTCTACATCCACCGCATCGGTCGGACGGGACGCGCGGGAAAATCAGGCGTTGCCATCACGTTGCTCGCGCCGCGCGAGAGACGCCGCTTGCGCGAGGTGGAGGCGTTGACCAAACAACCCGTCACGCAAATGACGCTTCCTACCGTTGGCGATATCCATCGTTACCGTGAAAACCAAGTCATTGAAACGATGAAAGTCTGGCTTGGGCGCGGACGATTCAAGCGCGAACTCGAAATGGTGCAGGAACTTATCACCGCGGGACATGATCCGTTGAACATTGCCGCGGCGGCGATGAAGATCGCGCGGGCAGATGAGAAGCAGAGACCGATCGCGGAGATTGGTGAGGTAAAGGCTCGCGTTGATGATCGAAGGGATGGTCGAAATGCAAATAGGGGAAGGAAAGATGAAAGAGGAAAGAGAGAGTCGTTTGGGCAATACGCAGAGTCGGGGAGGGGTGGCAGTTCGAGGCGTCATGGCGACTCGTCGCATGAAGAGGGGATGGTCCGCTTGAAGTTGAACAAGGGCAAGTCGAGCGGAATCCGCCCGAATGACATCGTCGGCACGATCGCTTTCCATGCGAACATCCCAGGCTACACCATCGGGAAGATCCGCATCGAGGATAAGGTCACGCTCGTTGATATTCCCGAGGATCTGGTGGAGCAGGTGCTGAAACACAATGGGAATTATCGGCTTGGAAAAGAAAAATTGACGCTGACGAAGACGAAGTGATTCATTGACACATCGCTTACCTCATGTTATCTTAAGCGGCGTAGGATACCAGTAGTTTGCTTTGGAAGTACCAGGTGGCTCACGGATCGTCCGTGAGCCGCTTTGTTTTTTCGCCGTTGCGGCGATTCCGATGCAATACGTGGTTACCTCCAAATTTTTTA
>JAEURC010000085.1 GCA_016789025.1 Anaerolineales bacterium | reverse complement strand
GCATTTTGGGCAACAGCACGCCGTGCCAGAGGAACGCCTCCCCCAGAAAATAATTGAAGAGATGGCTGACCAGCAAGACTCCAAACAGCCACCACTGACCATGAAATTCGGGCGTCGCCAGTTGACTCATTTCATAGGGTGGCTTTAGCGTTGGGAACAGCCAACCCATGGGCGCGTCCACATAGCCGATCAGCACAAAGCCAACCACGCCGTTGTAAAGCAGGGCGGGAATCAACCACCAGTACAATTTTGGATTCGGTTTGTCGATCTTCGGATCGCGCGGGGTTTGAAGCCAGGTCCGCTGGCGGATGGCGCTCCAGCGCAGTGTGCCGAGTTCGCGATATGTGATCGCGAGCGCAACGACGAATTGCCACATCATGCCCACGATGATCAATAACCAATACGTGACGCCAGGATGCAATGGGACGCGGGGAATGACAACGGGAGAGACTACCCAAACCAACACGACCATTGGCAGAGTGACGAGCGCCCAGATTCCGAGAATCTGCCAGAGGGTGTATTGATCCTTCATAGAGTTGGAAAGTTCTTGCGCGTTGTTAGTTGAAGTAAGTTCTTGCGTTGACATGAGATTTCTCCTTTTTGTTTTTGAGTACCGCAAGAATTATCTTGCGACCGACAGGTTTGCCTCAAATACATTCGCAAAGTGAACTTTGCGGTACGCTTTGCTGCTTATGCAAGCCCAAGGACAAGCCCCAGGATCAAAAAGCCGAAATAAAACGCCTGCCCGTTGTGGAGGACGATGGGAAACCAGTTAGTGCGGTAGCGCTTGGCAGTGAACGCCATCAACCAACCAAACAGGATATTGCCAGGTATGCCCCACGGCATCATGAGGTGATAGACCCCGAAGATAAAGCCGTTCGCAACCCAGTCCCATTTTCCAAAAACGCCATTCATCTTGGGCAGAAGCACGCCGCGGAACACGAATTCTTCGCTCAGGAAGTTGTTGAATAACGACGTGATCACAAAGAGCGCAAAGAAGCCCCATGCGCCAACCCAGCGCGTCTGCATTTCAGGGGTGAACAACACGCCCAGATCGCGGCTTGGGGTCTCCGCCAGGAAGGGGAAGAGTGTTGTCCAAATTCCATTGATAAAAGGCGCAAGTCCAAGCTCCAATGCAGCGACAAGCAGTATCAGCGGGATGAGCAGCCACCACAACCGATTGTCTTTCTGTCCCGTTCTCGGTGAGATCGGGTTGTTCAACCAGAAGCGACGACTGATGGAGGCAATCCGAATATCGCCTTCCTCCCGATAGACGATGAGCATCGAGAGCACAAATTGCCAGACCAGCGCGGCGAGATCCAATTTCATCCACAAAAGACCGCTTTCCAATGGAGATAGTCCCTGACTCAAAATAGGGTGAACCACCCAGGCGACAATCCACAGCGGCGCTCCCGCGGCAAACCAGATGCCGAGAATCTGCCAGAGCGTGTACTGACCCTTCATGGAAGTGGAAACTTCCTGTACTTTGTTTGTTGAAGCGAGTTCTTGTGTTGACATGAGATTTTTCCTTTTTGTTTTCGACAAGTACCGCAAGATTTATCTTGCGAGTGACAGGATTGCCTCAAACACATTCGCAAAGTGAACTTTGCGGTACGGTACGCCTTAATATCTCCAGCCCAACAGATTCCATTGATTCAAAAACCAGACAAACGCGACGGCGGCGAGAGTTACGAGCGTGTAAAAGATTCGGTAGGCGGCGCCCCAGTAGCGATCCTTCCAGGCAAGGACGCAATAGATCACTGCGCCGATGGTCAGCAGGGCGGAGAGGACGCCAAGTCCCAGCACGACCTTGTAGGCGAACGGGATGCCGAACACGATCTGCTCGCCCCACATCACATTGCCGACGATGAACAGCAGGTTGAGAAGGCTGACGCCAACGATGAGTCGTGATGCAGTGCGGGCGGAGGGAGAGAAAGGCTGAGGGTTAGCGACCAGCCGTCGGTCCCGAATGAAGCGGACCAACGTCACGATGAGCATCGAGAGGAACATCAGCAGACTGATCATCAGCAAGGGCATGTTGAATCCGAGCGTCTCGTACCACGGAACTTTTTCGAACGACATCATCGGCGTGAGATCGGTGAAGAGATAGACGATGCGCCCTTGTTCGTCTTCGCGGAAGGCGACGTGATACGCGCTGTCCACGAAGCGGAAGTAGAGTGGCTCTTCCTCGACGATGCTCCAATTGCCGAACGGCGACTCGAGCAGTAACGTGCCATCGCCAGGATTGTTAACGTTGATGGTCGGACCCATGAGCGCGAAATATTTTTCGAGCGTGGTGTATGAACTCATCGTCCATTTGTACGCGCCGACGAAGCGGTCTGCGCGTTCGGCAAAATCGGCTGGAGGTTGAATCGATTCGACAGCGGGCGCGGGGTAGTAATGATCGAAAAACGCGCGCTGAAAACCGAAGTGTTGTCGGTTGAGTTCGCCCGCGCCGAGACTGTTGTAGGCGACGAACACGCCGAGGTTCTGGTCGGGCAAAAGCAGCAGCATGGATTCCATCGGCTCGCCGCTTCCGCTGTGACCGATCACGCGTTGATTGTTGTCGCTGAACTCGAAAAATCCATACGCGTTTCCCAGGATGCGCGGGTCGGGAGCGAACAAAACGCTTTGCATTTTCCGCGCCGTTGATTCTTCAAGGATACGAATCTCAGTGGATGCATCACCGTAGAAGCCGCCCTGCAAGTGCATGAGCATAAAGCGCGCCATATCTGTCGCCGTCGAGCGCATGCTGCCAGCAGGGAACAAGTCTTCAGGAGTCAGCAATTGCGGGAATATCTGATACGCATCCTCTTCATACATGTAGCCCAGCGATTCGCGCGCGAGCAATTCGGGCGGTGTGGGATACTGCGCGGTCGTGCCGTTCATGCCCAGCGGGGAGAGGATGTGTTCCTGCAAATATTCGCTATACGATCGTCCCGACATGCGCGCCACGATGTATCCCGCCAGCGCGGCGTTGTAATTCGAATACGCCGCAATTTCGCCAGGCGGGCGAACCCGCGCGGGGATGTGCGAAACCAGCCACTCGCGCGGCGGCGCGAGATTTTCTTCATCCAACTTCACCATATCCGCATGAATATCTTCAAAGCCCGATGTATGAGTCATCAAATGGCTGAGCGTGATGGGTTGTGGATAGGAATCTGGAATGGAAAAATCAAGATACGTGTTGATGTCTGCGTTCAAATCCAGTTTGCCCTGCTCCACGAGTTGCATCACCGCCGTCCATGTGAACAGTTTGGTGATCGAGCCAAGTTTGAACATCGTCTGCTCAGCGTCAACAGGGATTTGATTCGCAAGGTCGGCATAGCCGTAACCTTTGGAGAAGAACAATTGACCATCTTTGACAACTGCGACTGCCGCGCCTGCGATGTGATTCTCTTCCATTTGACGCGCAATCAAGTCGTCCATGAACTCTTCCATCTCCGCCGGGTCAGTCGGACCTTGCGCCTGATTCGGCAAAGTGGACATTTTCTCCCCCGAAGCGACTCCGCCCGCTCCCGTCGCGACGGGAGCGGCAAACGACATCAGCAACACAACTAACAGCGCGAGAACTTGAACCTTATACAAAATGGCGGATTGATTTTTATTTTTCATGAGGTCGCTCCTTGTATCTGCTTCTCCTCCGTCCGCGAGAGACGTGCGGATCCCGCGACGACGGTCACAACGATTGCGGCGAGAACTTCAAACAAAACGTAGAAAATATACGAGCCCATGTTCTCGCTCGATGATGTGTTCCCCAGCGGCATGAACACGCCGACGGTGTTCGATATGGCATGACAAACTGCGACGATGAGCAGGCTCCCTTTTGTGTTGTTGTACAGCCAGGTCAGGATGACGGCGAACGACAGGAAATGAATCACAGCCCAGCCAAAGGCGGCGATGTTGAAATGCGTGACGTACTTCGGCAGATGCCAGAACGCCCAGATGGCGCCGAGGATCAGCGAGGCGGTCAACGCGCTGTATTTCGCCTGCAAGCGCGGCAGGACGTAACCGCGCCAGCCCATCTCTTCGCCGTTGGTGATAAGGTCCACGAGGAAGAAGGGCAGAATGAAAACGAGCAGGTTTGCCGACTCGCCGAAGATCTGATACGCCATCGCTGCGCTGAAATCGGGCGGAGTTCGAATCAGCGCGGCGTTGAGGTAAACCCCTGCGACGATGCAGACAGGCTCGAGCAAAAGCGCCGCCACGAACCACTTCCAGCCGACGCGCCAAATGAAGAAGCGCTTGAACAGTGTCACAGTTTCATCTTTGCCGAGAGTCAGCCGCGTCATCAACAGCGAGACGAAAATGAATCCCCAGCCGAGCGTGAGGTAGATCGGGAAGGGAACTGCAAAAGGCAGAACGCCCGCATTCGACAGTTCGATTGTCCACGTGTAGAGGAACATCAGGACGAGACCGATGACCAGCGAATGACGATTGAGGAACGATTTCATTTTCAAAATCCGATTTAGGAGAGGATGCCAAACGCAGACAACGCGCCCAGCAACGACAACAGCACAATGATGGCAGTTACGATGCCCAGCGACCAATTGAGCCAGCGTTTTTCAGGATGGTTGACCCAGTAATGCGTCACGAAGGCAAGCAAACCCGATTGGATGAAGATTTCAGGGAAGTTGATGATATGGAACCAGGCAGGCAGAACGGTGTAGATCATCCCTTCGATGGAACTGGGCGCGGCGCCAAATGGCGAGAGAATGCCGATGATTGTCAGCGCCAGCCACAAGGTCAGCCAGCCGCGCTTGTGCGGAAAGATGCTCTCGCGCAGGGCGTAGAAAACGATCCCAAATAGAAGTCCGCGCAGGATTTGAAAGAACGGTCCCGCCATCACCAGCGGATGATCGGTCTGGCGTAGATAGCCCGCGACTGCGGGATCGGAGTATTTTGCCGTGTAATCAAGAAGAAAGAACGACAATACGCCGACGATGAAATATGTGACCGTTTGAACAGCGGCAGTTTTTAGCGTGATGGATGCGAAGGACGGTTGTTTCATTGATTCTCCTTTGCAGTGAATGTGTAGCGGGCGTTCTCTAATGTCCGCCGATCTGGGTCGGCACGAACCACGCGCACAACGCGCCGAAGATCCCTGTGGAGATGGAAGTCTCCCAGAAGTGATACAGGCTGATCTCCGCAGGCATGAGCGGATTGGCAAACGCAAGTTGCGCGGTGGGTAAAAGCGCAAAAGCGAAAGTGGAGAGGGCGACCAATTCGATGCGTCCGCCAGTGAAACCTTTGAACAGCGGAATCAGGCACAAGATCCAGACAAAACCGCGGGCGTATTGGAAGAAGGGCATCTCGGGTTTGGACATCAACGTCGTCAGGATTTGATCCGAAAAAGAATTCAACTGGGCGGGACCTCCGTAGAAGAGGCGCAGTTCCTGTGACTGCCAGGCGACATAGTAGCCGAACAGAAGGTAGAGGACAAAGTAAATCCCTGCCAGCCACGCGCCTACCTTGATTGCTTTATCTGCTTCGACAGTGAAGTTCGCTGAGGCGCGTTGCCTGCGCGAGAAGCCGCCCGTTATCCAAACAAGCAGGAGGACAAAGAGGGCAGACGAGATCGCACCGCGCAGGATGATGCGATAGAGTTCGAAGTTGCCGTGCAGAAGCGGGAAGGCGGAGATGAAGTAACCCGTCTCGATTTGGGTTTGGACGATTTGCGCGCCGAACAAGAGGACGAACAACTGCCTGAAAAGCGCGAAGCCTCTGAGACTGGATCGCCGCGCCGCCCACAGCATGATGGTCGCGCTGACCGCGCCGTTGAAGAGCATCGCCGCGCCCTGCGGCATAAATCCAGATTCAGGAATCTCCTGCACGATGAATGCGGGGAGTGGGGAAAGCATATCTGCGATGATCATGCTTGCGATAAAGCCGACGAACGCGCCAAGCCATTGAAAGAACAACGCCAGCAACGATTTGAACGAAGATGTTTTTGCGACAGGCGTCGATTCGAGCGAGATGGTTTTCATGATGGTCTCCTTTTTTCCGTACCGCACACCTGCCCTGGCGGGCGGTGCCAGGGAAATTTATTTTGCGTCATCCTGCAAACTCACGAGCGCCAGCGCGGCGAGTCCCATGCCGAGCATGGACACGCCCGTGTTGACATCCAGCGTCTTGAGCGTGGACATCACGATGACCGCGACACCCATCGCCAGCGCGACGCCTTTCAATGCGATTTTGGTAATGTTTTTAGCCATGAGATTTTCCTTTCGTCATGCTCGTATTAAAGCATTTTCCCCATTTCGCTTGGTCAGAGTTGCCCGTACAAAAAGCCGTACAAAATTACGCGATGGCGTAACCGACGCTCTCTAGCGTCGGCATGATTTCTGAAATAAAATATCCTCATGCCCGCCGACCTGCCCTTTGGTCTCTGGCTGAAGAAACGCCGCAAAGCGCTCGACCTCACGCAGAGCGCGCTGGCAGACCGCGTCGGATGCTCGCTCGCCACCATCGAAAAAATCGAATCGGAAGAACGCCGCCCCTCGACCCAGATCGCCGAATTGCTGGCAGACGCGCTGGAGATTCCGACGAACGAGCGCGAAACTTTTTTGCGGATCGCCCGCCGCCTCAAATCCGACGTTGGGCTGGCTTCTGTTTCCCCGATCGTTTCCCCGCCTGTAAAAACGAACGTCCCTATCCCGCCGACGCCGTTGATCGGACGCGAATCCGAACTCGACGGAATCCGTCACCTGCTGGCAAATCCCGAATGTCGCCTCGTCAGCCTCACTGGTCAGGGCGGAATCGGCAAGACGCGGCTTGGAATCGAGTTTGCGATCCGTCAACGCGATTCATTCCCAGGCGGAGTCTATTACGTTGCGCTGGCTTCCATCAAAACCCCCGATCTGATCGTCCCCGTGATCGCAGACGCATTCTCCTTTTCGTTTTCAGGACCGCTCGACCCGAAAGAACAGTTTTTCGATCATCTCGTGCGGACGGTTAGAGAACCTGCTCTTTTGGCGCTGGACAATCTCGAACACCTGCTGGGGGCGTCATCCTTTGCGACAGATCTAATCGCCGAGATCCTCCAGCGATCCCCGCAGATCAAAATTCTTTGCACCTCGCGCGAACGGCTCAACCTGCAAGGCGAGTGGATGTTTGACCTGCGCGGCTTGCCCGTACCGCCGCTGGAACATCTCGACCAACTGGAAGGGTACAGCGCGACGGCATTGTTCATCCAAAGCGCACAACGCGCGAATGCGCGCTTCAAAACAGAAGATGAACAATCGTCCATCATAAAAATCTGTCAACTGTTAGAAGGAATTCCATTGGCGATTGAACTTTCTGCCGCCTGGGTAGGATTGCTTTCCTGCGCGGATATTGCCAAAGAGATTGAGGCGAATATGGATTTCCTGACAACTTCGATGCGGGATGTTCCTGAGCGACATCGCTCAATACGCGCAACGATTGACCATTCCTGGAAGTTATTGTCCGATCATGAACGTCAACTTCTTCGCCGCTTATCTGTTTTCCACGGGGGATTCTCCTACCACGCGGCTGAACAAGTGGCTGGAGCATCCCTTTCATCCTTAGCCTCTTTGCACGCCAAGTCAATCGTACACCGGACGCAGGGTGAGCGGTATGATCTGCATGATTTGCTCCGAAAATACGCCCTTTTAAAACTCGAGGAATCACCGGAGGAACTCGAACATACAAAAGATATTCATTGCATTTACTACCTGAATTTTTTCGGATACCGCGAAGGTGACCTCAGAAACGAAAGGCAGTTTACGGCTTTGGCTGAGATCGGCGCAGAGATCGAGAACATTCGAGCAGCATGGCACCATGCAGTTATTCATAACCAGGTGACTAGACTCCGGCAGCCAGTCATGAGTTATTGGTTCTTCGATATCCGAGGATGGTTTCAGGAGGCTTACTCGCTTTTTCACTGGACAATCGAGGAGATAGAATTAAAAAATGAACCGGGTGAGAAAGGAGATCCAGAAACGATTGTTACCCGCGAACACATCCGAGCCAGCCTTGCCTGGTTTTGTGTAAAACTCGGAAAGTTTGACGAAGCTCGCAAATTACTGCGCCAGAGTTTAGCTTCTCTTCGTTCGTATGATGTATGTACGGAACTGTTGAATACTCTCCATCATATGGGAGCGCTGGAACGGCTGGCAGGTAATTTCATTCTTTCACAGGAGCTTTTCCTGGAAATGCTCAACCTTGCAACAGCGATCGGGGCGCGATGGCACATCGCTCTTGCTCATGGTAACGTTGGGGTGGCAAAACTCGCTCTCGGAGAATATCAGGAGGCTTATACCCGGCTTCATATTGCTATCACGATCTTACGGGAAGTCGGTGACCGACGACTTGTGGCTATGAGCCTTCAGTTTTTCGGAGAGGCTCTACGGAATTTGGGAAGATATGAGGAGGCGCAGGTTTGCCTGTACGAAAGCTTGGAGATCAGCAAAATCTTTAGCGACCGTTGGGTAAATGGTTTATCCCTTAACCAACTAGGCTTGGTTTCCAGGGCAAAAGGGGAGTATGAAGAGGCAGTTGGCCTGTTTCGTGATGCGCTGGCGCAACTTCGGGAGATTAAGGAATTCTGGGGCATGGTACAAACGCTCAATAATCTTGGGTCCGTTTATCTTGCCTTGGGACGATACGAGGAAGCCAAATCATCCATGCGCGAAAGCCTTGCCCTCTGCGAGCAGACGAAGAATCGCTGGGGAATGGGAACGACCTATCGGAATCTCGGCTTGGTAACCAACGCAGAGGGGCAATACATCGAGGCACAGGAGTATTTCCAAAAAAGCCTGGAGATCTTCGATGAACAATTTGAAGGCTGGGACATTGCCATCACCCTCGCTTATCTCGCCGACGCGACCCTGTTCTCAGGCGACGATGCCGAAGCGAAAACAATTTACTTGGACTCACTGCGACACGCGCGCCAAATCAACTCCGCCCCGCTGATGTTGATGAACCTCGCGGGACTCGCCCAGATCGAATCCCGCCTCTCTCCCGATGTCTCGACGCGGCTCGACACAAGCCCTGTGGCTGGGTGGCTGACCCTCATCCTCTCCCACCCCGCAACGACTCAAGAAACCCGTCAGCGCGCGGAGGAATTATGCGCGAAACAAGGACGCATTCAAACAAACGCGCCGTGTCACTCGTTGGAAGAAGTGGTGGATGCGATCTTGAAGTGATTGCGCAAAATAAATTTCCCCAAAAAGTTAAAGGTCAGAGGGCGATGCGGATGATTGTAGATTTAGCGGGGAGCGAAGAGATTCAATCCGCGCATTTGGCGGAGGCGTTACACGCTGCGCAGCCGTCCGAAGTTGATGATGAGATAGTTTCGCTTAATCACCCGGAACTCAACGCCAAAATGACATAGAGCACAACATCGCCCCAGAGGTGCATGAAGACGGGTACTGCTAGTCCTTTTGTTTCGATCATCGCTTTGCCAAAGAGGACGGCGACCAGCGTGAGCCACACCACGCCAACTGCTCCAAATGAAACGCCTCCATAGTAATGCCCCAACCCAAACCAGAGCGCCTGTAGGCGCGCCACTTGTCTACGATGGAACTGTGCCCGATCAGGTAGGTGCTGAAGCCAATAGGGGAAGGCTCCAAGAGATAAGTGGAAAAGGTGGTCTGAAAAGATTTATTCCAATTGAGCGGACGATAGGCGATCTCGATCTTCTTGCGGTAGATGTATCCCCGCACGATGTCGCGGAAGATCGGCTGGTATTCTTTCTGAACGGGTCTTTGCGCCAACTCGCGGGCGGCTTGCTCGATCTCCGCGCCGACGCCTGCGTCCGCTTTGAGGGCGTTTGCCAGTTTGAGCAGGGCGGTCTCGGCGGGTTCATTGCGTTTGTCCTGTTGCTTGGAGAGCAGGCGCGCGCCAAGATATAAGGTGACTGCTTCTTCGGGAGAAAGATCGAGCGGACGCAGTTGCGACTCTTTGAGAACTAGCGGAAACCAGTAGATGCCGTCCTTGAAGGCTTTTCCCTCAATTTCCAAATCCTGCAAATACGTATTCACCGTGCGGCGGCCGATATTGACCTCATCTGCGATCTCGGCTTCGGTGAGTCCGCGCGGGTTGCGTTTCAGTAAGAGATAGATTCGCTCCAGCCTGCTTCGTTTGTCGTCGTCGGTGATTCTCGGCATAAGATGTTTCCTTCACCCTATTCTATTGCCCAGTTGGAAAATTACAAATAGGCAAATGTCAGGTTATTTTGCGAACCAGGAACGACCTTCTCGTTCTGCCTTCTCTTCCTTTTTTAGTTTCCGCAAGTAATTATTCGCAGTACGCCTCTGCCAGCCTAGTTCCTGCGCGACCTCCGACTCTCGCGCGCCAAAACGCAGTCTCCTGAGCAGGCGATATAGCATATTTTCCTTGTCTTCCCGTTCGCCATTTTGTAACCGAGCCATTTGAGCCTCCTGAAAGTAGTTTTGTTATTTTCAGGATAACGACGGCTTGGAAATTATTCTTCCAGATTTTGAAAATGAACTCCCTGATTTTCATCCATAGATTAGTCTACTTTGAAACCGTAAGTCCGGGATTATTTTGTCAAGCAATTGGAATGTAAATTTACACGTCTATCTGATTTCCGTCATACCGTCAAATTTTCTAATGGGCAACTTCGGTCAACCTGAATAGCTTAACATAAGATGACTTTCTGCAGTCAAAAAGTAACGGCTTGGACGAGTCGCTTTTGATGTCAAAAAATCCTGCACCCCCGTCGCGCCACTTTCATTAGTGCATCACTCTTCCCTCTCAGACCTGCTCCGATACCACCTGTCAGCATCGTCATAACCTTTGGAATACCTCGGTTTTGTAGATTTCGGTTTAGCTGGTATTCCCTTTTTCTTCTTTGGCTTAAGTGGATATTGACTGGGATCAAAGGGCAGAGGCTTTTCAGTTGGATATTTCTTTCGATCCTCAATTCCAGACATCCATCTGCCAGACTCGCAGATAGGCAGTTTCCCAAATGCCCGCCAGTCTTGCCCGATCACAGCCAGGTTGGGATACAGGTATGGAATGCACAACGGAAAGAACCGCACCACCCAGGGCGGACCCATAATACAAAAGACAATCAGAATTCCCAAACGTTTTGCATGATGATACGCGTTTTGAAATCGGCGGGAATAATTACGCATCATCACTTTTTCGGAGCTGTGTCCACTATCCACTTCCAGCCAGAATAGGATTTCCCGCTCGCCTTTGCGCGCCCATGCCAAGGCGTCGGGAATGCCATCGAAAAGCGGAACTTCCGTCCAACCCTCCCAAATCTCGATACGGGGATAAGCCGCTTCCAGCCACGCCCGCCACCTTCGCGACACACGCCGATGACGTTCGCCAGCATATCGGAATTCCCCTCGATACTTCGTGAAGTGAACGCCTTTGGGGATATTCCACGAACGATGAGCCAGACTCAGTCCCTTGGTACGGATCGCCCATCCTTCATATTTGCCGATCTTTTTCCGCTCGATCAGATTCTCCGCCTGAAGTTGCTTCAATAGATTCCGAGCATGGCTCTCACTGAAACCAGTCAGAGAAGCAATCTCTGGTCGGTAGGCTGTCTTTAGGCGCGCCAGGACCTGCAAGACACGCAATGCCGATTCTCTGATGCCATATTCCACTGGCTCAAAGCGCGGAGCGAGAATTGGCACATCCCCTTCTCGTAGATATGTCGGTCGGATCGACTGATAAAACTCCCGTTCATGGACAGAGGTCTTCCGTGCAGACTGGACTGTCATCGGGATTCTGTACTTTATCAATCGCTTGATCTCGTATCGAAACCAATCACCGGGTCCTTCCACCGAAATCCATAATGCAGGGTATCGGCGTGATTTGATCAGGCGGTTGACCAGCAGATCAATGATCCTCGCCTGAGCGTAGGGCGGCAAACCATCCTTATAGGACAGGCTGTGCTTGAAAATATCAAACACCACATCCTTTCTGTCCATTGGATAGATCGGCGTCCATTCCAGTGGTAGGCGAGATAAAACGTTACCTTTCATTTCGCTTCGCATGGAAAAGCCTGATGAACAGATCGTGGCAATGCTGGGCGGCATCCACTCTCTGCCGCAATTGAACGATACGGCTTTCCCACTCCCGGATCATCTCCTCGATATTTTGGGGATCGGTATCCAGTTTGTAGCCGGCTTTCCCCGATGTGGAGACAATCGGAATACCTAGATTTCGCAGATATTCGATCCCCTTCCGAATCTTGCGATCTCGCGTGTCATTGGATAATTTATTTTCAGGCTCCTCGCCAAACACAATGCGGATCAATCCTTTGCGGGTCAAGCCTTTGGGAGCTTGCAACAACGCATCCATGATCTTGCGTACGATGATCGGCAATTCGCCAGCGTTGAGTTCCATCAGTAGTTTTTTGTATTCGGGTGTATTGGGCATGTTTCTCCTTTTCGGAGGAACATGGTATTGAATTGAGAAATGGGGAGGCGTGGACGCGTCGCTTAACTTTTAATCCCTCGGCATACGCTTGTGTCCGTCTGAAATTTTTAACTTAACGGTCGGCAACCGTGTCGGCTCCAGCGCCTGACTGTATCGGTTAGTGGGCTTTAGCTGTCGAATTCCTTTGGGGTGTGTCGGAAACCGTGTCGGTGAGCATATCCTTGTATGGTATGGTCTTTTCCTATACCTTCAAGGCGATGTCTGCCAGCCGGTTATATTCCTGAGCGGCGCGGCTGTCGGGGGCATGTTCGAAGATGGTTTGTCCGAACGCTGGGTATTCCGCCAGCGCCGCGGCGCGATGAATCGGCGACAGGATCATGTCTCCTAGTGTGGAGCGCAACGTATCCAATTTGAGACGATGTTCTTTGACGGTTTCCATGAAGAAGGTGGGCAGCACACTGAACAATCCACCCTCCTAGCCTTTTTCGGACGCGAGCCGTTTCATAGTCTCCAACACCTGGCGTGCACCATCCGAACCCAACGCCTCTGCTGGTGTGGTGACAATCACCAAATCGCTCGCCCACAACACCCGTTCCTGAATGCCACCCAGACTTGGATCTGTGTCCAATCCCAGGTAGTGATATTGGTGGGCGCAAAATCGTTCCAACGCTTCCCGCACCCACGAGATGGATTTGCCCTGCGAGTTGATCATCGCCTGCACATCGGCAGTTTGCTTGTTGCCAGGTAGCAACCAGAAGTTTTCACGTTCTGTGCTGATAATCTTTCCCTGGATGTATGCGATCTCGCTTGCGCCAGTATCCATCGTGAGCAGGGAATAGGCAGCAGAGCTTGGTGGCAGATGCAAGGCAGGCGCTGCCTGTCCTTGTGGATCGAAATTCAGTAAAAGCGCTCTCTTTCCCCGTAGTGCCAGTCCATGTGCCAAGGTGACAGCGGTGGTGGTTTTCCCAACCCGCCTTTTTGGTTTGCGATTGAAATTACAGTGGTCATCAATATTCCTCAAAGTGTTTGAAGTTTGGGTTTCACTGGCAGATAAGAAACTTAGAAACCGGTGATGATATTTGCCAGAATAATTTGTAGCAAGAGGCACAAGTCCATTAATGGCGATGACAATTAAATGCTAAAAAGGGATGGGGATAACCTTGTATGTCGTTTATCTTGGTAATACTTACGTTCGCTTACAGACACAGGTTGGAGACCCCCTAAAAGAATCCAATAAACTTTCTGGCATGAGTTATGAAAAGAATATATCCACATATACAAAATATCTGTTGGATTTGCTTGGCATGTTATCTCTGATCTTTGTATCGTCAGATAGCGGTGGGAGTTTTGGGAGCATATGATTTGATGACTATAGATAATGCTTCCAATGACGAATCCCTGGATCGTGCACTCGTCAAATGCCTGCGATTATTTGCAAAGCATGGTCGCAAAATCCGGCATGAAAGGTTTTCTCCCAAAGAAGATTACCTGGACCGTGAAAGGGAAACAAAAGACTCGGGTAATTGCGAGTCGGCTCAAGTGAATAGCACCACAGATATACATATTGACGGAAAGGTTTAATCTACAAGGGAATTGATATTTACAATTGAATAGGGCATTATGCGGCGTGTATAATTCCACGTATGAGCATCGAAACGTCCAAGAGTGGCGAAGAATGGCTGACTGTTCAAGAGGCTGCAAAATTGACCAGCTATCATGCTGAGTATTTGCGCCTTCTCATTCGAGAGGGGAAGATTGCTGCCCGCAAATTTGGACCTGTCTGGGCAATAAACAAATCCTCTTTGCTGACATATTTGAAGAGCGCTGAAAAATCTTCGGACAAACGACACGGTCCGCGGTAAAAAATACTGCGGTTGGGCTTGTCTGTGGCTTGTCATAATTACATTGTAATGATACAATGTAACTGTACGTAATAACGGGCGTGTAAAGTGCGCTAACACGATACGCGCCCTAACCCAACCCACCGACATGAGCGGTAGGCGGGCTATTCGTAATTATAGCCTCTACAAACGCCCTGGTGGGATTCCATCGGGCGTTTCGCTTAAGCCGGAGAAGCGGGGTGCCCAAGAGAGGTCAATGATGCTTACGAATACTACGTTCCAAGTCTCCAAAGTAACTCGCAGTAGCTTGCCACCAAATATATCGGATGTTTTGATCAGTGTTCGCTAGGAATGGGAGTCTGTCGCAGGAGGGACGAGCCTTCTGCACTGTGAGAGCCCGGTCGGTTTGCTTCTTTTCGATATTGTTGCAAAACTTGACATTCCTGCCGAAGAGCAACGTCATTTGCTTGGACCAGCATTGTTCAACGAAGTGACTGAATTCGTGACAAACCAAGGTTGATTCAAAGAAGGGGATGTGCCGGCGCATCCCCTTCTTTCATATTGATATATATCTCATGAAATTCTACATGGAGTAGAACAATGACTAAAAAAGCAGCAATTTACGCTCGTGTTTCGACAGATGATCAAGCTGACAAAGGGTACAGTTTACCAAGCCAGTTGGATGGTTGTCGGCAGTATATCGAACAATTAGGGTACTCAATTGTGGCTGAGTTCAAGGAAGATAATAGTGGCGCCATTCCAGTTGCTGACCGCACACAGGGGAAGCGTCTGGCAGAAATGGTGAAGTTTCGCGAGGTGGATGCCGTGGTTGTGCATCAGGTGGATCGCTTGTCGCGTGACATCGTAGACCTGCTTGCCACAGTCCGAAACTGGCTTCGTGCGGGAGTTGAAGTATATGCTCTTGATGTTGGGAAGATCGAGAGCGAATTGGACATTGTTCTCGTCATCAAGGGATGGCAGGGGAGTGATGAACGAAAGAAAATCAGAGAACGCTCTATGCGGGGAAAAAGAGCAAAAGCACGTACTGGAAGGGTGGTAGGAACACGGGCGCCTTACGGATATGATCATATTCGCGATGAGAATGGAAAGGTAGTGAATTTTAAGCCGTTTGAGGAAGAGGCAAAAATCGTGCAATTGATCTATCAATGGTATGTTTATGGTGATGAATCTGGTCGGCGACTTTCAGCAGGTGGGATCGCCAAGAGATTGTCCGAAATGCGTATTCCGACCCCCGGCGAAACAAACTCTGGTTATCACCGTTCCCGTGGAAGCGGTATGTGGCACACTTATACGGTCCTTTCGGTGATTGAGCGTGAAACCTATGCCGGAATTTGGCGGTTTGGAGTCCGTATTGGTCCAACCCGCAATGAACGCCCAAAAGAGGAATGGATTGAAGTCGAGGTTCCTCAATTGGTAGATCGCGAAACCTGGGAAGCTGCGCAAGAATTAAGAGGGCAGAACAAGCGTTTTTCGCGACGCAATAAGCGGCATGATTACCTGCTAAGTGGACTAATTCGTTGTGTCTGCGGAAGAGCGATGAGCGGTGAGTATTTTAGCGATCATCAGTATTACACATGTACTTGGCGGAATAATCATCATAGCCACCTGGAAGAAAGAACTTGTTGGGCGCGTTCTGTTCGTGCCGACGCCATTGAGGTGGATGTTTGGGATAGCATCATTGATCTCTTCAGTAACCTCGAAAAATTAGAAAAGCAATTACGGATTGCCCAACAAGAGGAATTGAATGCGCTAGATCCAAAATTGGAGGAGTTGAACGCTGTAGAAGCAATGATGATTCAGACCGAAGCCGACGCTGTGGAGATTGGCCAGGCGCTAAAACGCGCGACTGGACTGGTAGCAAAAAGTTTAGAACAGAATATGGCAGAAGTAAATCAGAGATATGATGCTTTATGTAAGCGACAGGGCGCTTTACAGACAGAATTAAGCGTTACCCAGTTGACGGACGGCGCCATTCAGGGTGTGATTGAATTTGCTCAGGATGTTTTTGTAGGAAAAGAGAATGCTGACTTTTATGTCAAAAGGCGAAATCTCGAAATATTGAAGGTTCAGGTCGTAGTCGATAAAGGGAGATTTACAATTTATAGTGCCGCAGGGGAAATTTCCGGAGAGATCCGCAAACTACCAAAAGCTACGCGATGGGGCGGTCCCGGTGGTGGAGGTGTGACAAACTTGCGTTGACGAGAACCATGCCTTCCCTGATTCCGCTTTCGCGTAGGGGGAGTTCCACATCGGGCGTGATGTTGACGAAGCCGCGCCTCGATGGGATATTGAACCAGAGTTCCTTGCGAAAAGATTTCATGATGGTTTCTCGTTGCGGAAAAATGTTTGTATAATACCTATGTAAAGTATTATAAATCTCTCTCGTTGAACCGACAACAAATCATAGGATCGCTTGCCCCTCATGCGCCTCAAAGCCGACATTCTTCTCTTCATTGTAGCCATCATCTGGGGGACGGGATTTGTCGCGCAGGGAATAGCGGCGCAGTACCATGTCGCTTATCTATTCAACGGCGTGAGTTTCATGCTCGCCGCGTTGATTTTGTTTCCGTTCATCCCGAAAGCGACGCGTCAGGCGAAGATCACAAAAGAACAATGGAAGTGGATGTTCATCGCGGGCGCGATCCTGTTTTTCGCCACAGCCTTCCAACAGGTGGGGCTGTTCTACACCAAGGTTGCCAACGCGGGTTTCCTCACCAGCCTCTACGTGGTGTTCACTCCGTTCTTGTTGTGGATTCTCTTCCGCGAAAAACCTCATTGGGTGGATCTGCTCGCGGTCGCGCTCGCCGGAGTGGGGGCGTACTTCCTATCCGCGGCGGGGCAGTTTGAGGTCCAAAAAGGCGACGCGCTCGAAGTCATCGGCTCTGTGTTTTGGGCTATGCACGTCGTCGTGCTGGGACGGTTCGCCTCCAAATTTGAATCCGTTTCGTTTGCGGCGGGTCACTTTTTCATCAGCGGACTTCTCAACCTCCTCTGCGGACTCGCCCTCGAAGACGTTTCGCAACTGACGGCTCTTCCGCTCGTCGGCGCGATTCTTTTCCGCGCCTCGATCTCGGTCGGCATTGGGTACACGCTTCAAGTGTGGGGACAAAAACACACGCCTCCTACCGACGCCGCCCTGATTCTCAGCCTTGAAGCGGTCTTTGCCGCCCTCGTAGGTTGGCTCGCGCTGAGTCAAACCCTCCTCCCAATTCAGATAGTTGGATGTGTGGTCATCTTCGTTGCAGTTTTGTTCGCGCAAATTAAAAATTGGAATTCAAGTAAAATTGAAATACCTTATCCATGAAGATCTTCTTTGAACCGCAAAGTGCGCTAAGTGCGCCAAGAAAATCTTTTAAACTTTGCGTTCTTCGCGCTCTTAGCGGTTAATAGCAAAAATGACGGCAAAAGTTATTTTAAACCCCTACTCCAACCGCTGGAACTCGCAAAAACGCTGGCCCGAAGCCGAAGCCGCGCTAAACGCCGCGGGCGTCAAGTTTGAGTTGGCTGTCTCGCAGCACAAAGGACAGATCGTCGAACTTGCCGCGCAAGCCACGCGTGAAAAATTCTCGCCGATCATCATCTCGGGCGGCGACGGTTCGCTGGGCGACGCGGTCAACGGGTTGATGCAAGCCTCATCCGCGAATGAGACGATTGGTCCGTTGGGAATCATGCCGACGGGTTCTGCGAACGATGTCGCTTTCGCGTTGGGTCTACCGATGAATCTCAACGAAGCCGCGCGCGCGATCGCAAACGGAAAGACTCGCGCGATGGATCTCGGCAGGCTGAATAATAAATATTTCATCAACAATTCGGGAGCGGGGCTTGAGCCGTACGTCACCCTCAAGCATGAAAAGATCCATTGGATCAAAGGTATCGGGCGTTACCTCGTCGCGGCGGTGCAAGGCATTATGGATAAACCCGAATGGGCTGGAAGACTTAAATGGGACGCCGGCGAATACAATGGAAAATTTTCGCTCATCTCCATAGGTAACGGACGACGCACAGGCGGATTCTTTATGACGCCGCACGCGAATCCTTTCGACGGGAAGTTGACCCTCGCTTTCGGCCATCGCTCCACGCGACTTGGACTCTTTCAGGCTTTGCCCCGCGCGTTCAATGAAGACAAAGGCAGTTATGTTGAAATGGACGGGATGCGCGAAGTGCACACAACGAAAATTTCCCTTCATCTCGATTCACCCTCTCCTGCTCATACAGATGGCGAATTATTGCCTGAGTGGATTCAAGATTTTGAATACGAGATACTACCCCAAAAACTAAACATACTTGCGGCATAGAATTTAGCGACAGAGACCACAAAGCCATCAAAGAAACAACTCAAAACCTCTGCGTGCTCTGTGGCTAGGATTTTTAATGAGCGACCTCTCCTTTCACCCTCTTACTCGAAATCTCTGGAACGACTTCGAAGAACTCTTTGGCTCTCATGGCGCGTGTGATGGATGCTGGTGTATGTATTGGAAACTACGCGGCAAAGCCTACGATGACGCAAAGGGCTACGAAACGCGGCAGTTGCATAAAAACCAGTTGAACGACGGCGTTGTCACAGGTTTGCTCGCGTACCTGCATGGCGATGTGGCTGGCTGGGTGGCGGTCGAGCCGCGCGCGGCGTATGAAAAGCTGGCGCACTCCAAAATTCTCAAGCCAGTGGACGGTCAGGAAGTCTGGTCGGTGCCGTGCTTTTTTGTCGCGAAGAAGTTTCGCAAGCAGGGCATCAACGTCGAGTTGTTGAAAGCCGCGGTTGGGTATGTCAGATCGAAGGGCGGGAAGATCGTCGAAGGTTATCCTGTGGAGACTGCGAAACCGATCGCGCCTCCGTTTGCGTTCACAGGGATGGCATCCGCATTCGAGCGGGCGGGCTTCAAAGAGGTTGCGCGCAATTCCCCCACGCGTCCGATCTTTCGGTTTGTCATTGAGTAATTTTGGCTCCCCCGTAATTAACGGGAAAGAGCTTTACCACGAAGGACACGAAGTACACAAAGGGAGAAAAGAGCCCTTGCGATCATAGGTTTTTCCTTTGTGACCGTTGTGTCACTTCGTCAGGCTCAGTGCAAACCTTTGTGTTTGAAAAGAGTTTTTACGTTAAAAACGGTGGAACCGTAATTTTTTACCAAGGCCGTGAAGTTAAAAATTCTTTGCGTTCTTAGCGGGCTTCGCGGCTCAAAGGTTATTGCACACGAGAGAAAATGGCATTTCAAGATATACGCAAAATGCGCAAAGGATGGACTTGGGAGGATATTCGCTTCCTCATTTTGCTTTTCCTTGCCCTTGCCGCGTTGCTTGCGTTGAACATCTTCCTCGCGCGGACACTGCCCGGCGGCGAGTGGTTATCGGTGCGTTGGAATGGCGCGCGCGCCTTTATGTTTGAGGGTGTTGAACCATACAGCGCGGCCGTCGCCGAGCGCGCGCAGTCATTGGTCTATGGGCGAACCGCGTCGGTTAGCGAGTATGGCTATGTGCTGAACGATCCGTTTTACATTGTGTTGTTATACGCGCCGTTGGCGGTCTTCAGCGATTTTTCGATCGCGCGCGGAATTTGGATGCTCTTCGCCGAAGCCGCATTGGTGGGAACCGTTTTGCTTACCCTGCGCCTTCTTGAATGGCAGGCTCCGCGCTGGGCGCTGATATGCCTTGTGGCCTTTTCGTTATTCGGTTACTACAGCCTTTTGCCTCTGATCTCCGCGTCGCCCGCAATATTTTTCACCTTCATCTATATCTCGGTTCTGCTCGCGCTCCGTTCCTTCAATGATGAACTCGTCGGCGGATTGCTTGTCCTTCTCATCTATCAGTGGGAAGTCGGCGCGTTATTTTTTCTGTTCATCGTCATCCTCGTTGTTGCCAATAAACGCTGGGCGGTGTTGACCGGTTTCGGCATGACCCTTTTCGTACTGCTCGCGGTATCTTTCTTGATGAAGCCAGACTGGTTCCTCCCGTACATTCGCGCGACGCTATCGGATTGGTATCGCGGCGCGGCGTTGAACCTCAACTCCATGTTGGAATTTTGGTTCCCCGCTTCCCGGCTTCCCTTGGGCGCGATCTTCTCCGTCGTTTTGCTCGTTATTGTTTTCATCGAAATGTTTCGCGCGGCGCAGGAGCATTTTCGCCGAATTACGTGGGTCGCTTGCCTTGCGCTGGCCGCAACCCCTTTGCTTGGCTTTCCAATTTTCCCATCCAACTATGCGACGTTGTTACCCGTTTTTATTTTGATTCTCCTGCTTGTATCCGAGCGCTGGAATCGTCGCCAGATCATAGCGGGCTTGATCGTGCTTGTCAGCGGTTTTCTTGTTCCTTATGGCTTGTACTATGCGTCGTTTGTTTTTACATCATACGCCTACAAAGATTTACTCGCGACCCTTCCCTCTATTGCGGCTATCCTCGCCCTGTATTGGATGCGCTGGTTTGCCGTCCGTTCGCCGCGCACGTGGTTCGATCAAGTGGGGCTTCGTAAATGAACTGGCGTCATTTCCTGATTCTCTTCCTCGTTGGCTTGGCTGTCCCATTCGCGATCTCGCGCTATCAAAGCCTGCCGGGCTACATGGATGCCGATTATTATTTTGGCGGCGGCATTCAACTCGCGCAAGGCAAAGGCTTCACCGAACCCTACATCTGGAATTACCTCAGCGACCCGCAAGGACTCCCCAATCCCTCGCACACCTATTGGATGCCGCTGGCGTCTATCGTCTCCGCGCTGGGGATGTGGATCACGGGACTCACCACTTACGCGATAGGACGCGCTCCGTTCATCCTCCTTTCAGCCTGTGTGCCTATCCTGATCGCCATTCTCGCTTACGACGTTTCTCGTCAAACCCGCCTTGCGATGGTTTCAGGCTTGCTTTCGATCTTTTCAATGTACTACGCGCCATTCATGCCCGTCCCCGACAACTATGCCATCTTTATGATTCTAGGCGCGACCTTTTTAATCCTCGCTCCTCGTAATGAAAAATGGATTCCCCTTGCCCTCGGCGCGCTCGCCGGCTTGTTGACTCTCTCGCGCAGTGACGGTCTGCTTTGGCTTGGTCTAGCCGGACTTGCTGTGCTGTGGAAAACCTTCAATGCGCAATACGCGATCCGCAGCGCTTTCGCCCAACAAGCCCGAACAACAGTGTTCGACGGCTTACTTACACTCCTTGGCTACCTCCTAACCATGGGCTTCTGGCACTATCGCAATTTCACCTTGTTTAACTCATTTCTCGCCCCCGGCGGCGGACGCTTGCTCTGGCTTGAGAATTACAACCAGACCTTCATCTACCCACTCGGCGGGTTAACGCGCGAAGGATTTCTTCAAGCAGGCTGGAACGTCGCCTTGCAAGACCGGCTTGCCGCGCTTATATCTAACTTGAACCTCACAATCGGCGCGCAAGGCGAAATTTTTCTTCTTCCCTTCATTATCATTGGGCTATGGGGTATGCGAAAGGAATTGCGGGCAAAGATCGCGGTGACAGGTTGGCTGATCCTTTTTACAGTGATGACGGTCGTCTTTCCATTCGCGGGTCCGCGGGGTAGTTTCTTCCATGCCGGCGCCGCGTTTCAGCCGATGTGGTGGGTTGTCGCGCCGATCGGGTTGGATGCCGTGCTCTCGTGGGCCCGGAGTCGCGGTCATTTCAAAGACGAGAACGCCCCCTTTGTATTTCAAGGCATCCTTGTTTTTCTGGCTGTGCTCATGACGTTTTACCTCGTGAATCTCCGCGTGATTTCCAAAGGTTGGGCGCAGGATGATGCCGTGTATGCGGAGGTGGAGAAAAAATTTCAGGAAAATGGAATCAGCCCGAATGATGTGGTGATCGTTCGTAATCCGCCTGGGTACTTTATTTCATCGGGTCGCTCAGCGATCGCGTTGCCGTTTGGGGATGAATCAACGATCTTGGCCGTCGCGGAAAAATTCGACGCGCGTTATCTTGTCCTTGAAAAGGAAGGCACGTATGACGCAATCCGGGATTTATACGACAAACCGCAAGAGAACCCGAACTTCATTTTGGTAGGAGAAGTCGATGGCGCGCGCCTCTATTTCATCGAAGCCATACCTTGATTGGCGCGTGATTGTCGCGTTCGCAGCGCTCATTGCCGTGGGGTTATATTTGTTGATGAGCGCCATGATCGTTCGCGTCGGCTTTCCACTTGATGACACGTGGATTCATCTCACTTACGCGAGAAATTTTGCCGAACATGGCGAATGGGCGTTTCGGCTCGGCGAACAATCCGCTGGTTCCACGTCGCCGCTTTGGACGTTATTGCTCTCGATTGGATATGTGCTTCATCTTGCTCCCTACGCGTGGACATTTTTCCTCGGCTGGTTGATGTTAACCCTGCTCGCAATTTTTGCCGAAGCCAGCGCGCGAAAATTACAGACGGGTTATCAACCTCGCATCCCATGGGTGGGTATCTTTTTTACGTTTGCCTGGCATCTCACGTGGGCGGCAACCTCCGGTATGGAAACTCTGCTCCACGCGTTATTGATCTTTCTTGTTCTGACGTCCCTCATTCGCGGCTCGAGTCGCTATGCAATGTTGGGTTTGTTTGCGGGCCTCAGCGTGTGGGTTCGCCCCGATGGAGCGACTTTGCTGGGACCAATTTTGTTTACGATTGCATTCAATGAAAAAAGTTGGTTCTCGCGCGGCAGATCGGTTATATCTGCGCTTATCGGTTTTGGGGTTTTGTTCCTCCTGTATTTGTTGTTCAATCTCGCGCTTTCTGGCAACCCGATGCCAAATACATTCTACGCCAAGCAAGCGGAGTATCAAGCCGGCTGGCTTAGTCAACCGTTGAAAGATCGTCTGGTCGATTATTTATTGCCCATTTTTGCGAGTCCGTTCATTGCTTTGTTCCCCGGCGCAGTCGGATGGGTGGGCGGGGCAATTCGAAATCGAAATTGGGGCGCGTTGGCTGGGGTTATCTGGTTTATGGGGTACATCCTGATCTACTTTCTGCGATTGCCTCCCTATCAACACGGGCGTTACATTATCCCCGCCTTTCCCATCCTTTACCTGTGGGGATTGTTGGGCATGGTTGGGTTTATGCAGAGCGCAAAATTGAATCTGCGTATGAAATTGTTGTGGAAGACTCTGGTCGCGGCATTGTTGGTTGTATTCTTCACCCTCGGCGGGTTGCAAAATGCGGACGATGTATTTTGGGTGGAGAGCGAAATGGTTGCCACAGCCAAGTGGGTAAATCAAAACATACCCCCCGCCGCCACCCTCGCCGTTCATGATATTGGCGCGATGGGGTATTTGGTCTCAAATCCGCTAGTTGATCTTGCCGGGTTGGTCGACCCGGAAGTGATCCCGTTCATTCGAGACGAAACCAGGCTGGCAGATTACCTAAATGATCGCTCGGTCGAATATCTGATCGTTCCTCCGGGCTTTTATAAAGAGCTTATCGAAAACCGCGAAATCATTTTTATTTCGGGGGAGGCTTCATCCTCTACAAATCCCAATGAACACATGCTGGTCTTAAAATGGAAGTGATGAATGCTAAAACGATATTGAAATGCGTGTGCAAACCCGTCAAATTGCCCCCATGTTCCACATGTGCTATACTCCGGTTCACAGTTAATTATGGGATTGAAATATGAATGAAATTACTCTGATCGTCGCAGACGACCACCCGTTATTTCGACAGGGGGTGGTGGATGCGCTGTCCCTGGAACGGGATTTTCGGATTTTGTCTCAAGCCTCAGATGGGAATGACGCGCTTGATCAAATTCGGTCGTTGAAGCCCAACGTGGCGATCCTTGATGTGAACATGCCCGGTTTGAATGGTCAGCAAGTTACGCATCACGTATCCTCCGATCGCATTCCGACCCGGGTTGTTTTGCTTACCGGCTACGACGATGTCGAGCAGGCGATCCACGCAATGATCGCAGGCGCGGCTGGATATTGCGCAAAAGATATTGAGCCCGACGTGTTGGCGCGTACGATTCGAGCCGTTTCTGAGGGCAGATATGCTGTTGGCGGGAATGTGTTCAACCGACGCGAACTCGATCACTGGATTGACGAACAAATGGAAGGCACGCGTCGATCCTACAGTGAGCCTGGCGCGCCATTTCATCCTTTATCGGACCGTGAAATGGAAGTCCTCAGTTGCGTTGTGCGTGGCATGAGCAACAAGGAAATTGCTGGTCTGTTAGGAATTAGTCACCAGACTGTGAAAAATCACGTTACCTCGATCCTCCGCAAGTTTGGCGTTGAAGACCGCACCCAGGCAGTCGTCTATGCCCTGAAGCGCGGTTGGGTTAAGTTACAATTCGACCAAGAAAAAACCCAGGAGTAATATATGTCTGTGGAAATCGAATCGCCCGCCGGCGAGTTGGACATTCAGACCGAACTTGATGAAACAGTCCGAGCGTTGCGTGAGATCACCTTGATGATCGAGCAAAGTCAGGTTGAGGTCTCTAAACTTTCCCAGCGAAATGCGGCAATTACCACACACCTGCAACAAGTTCAGAATCAATTGGATAAAATGCCCCAGCAGGAAATCCGAAATGCCTACGATTCTGCCCTGGATGCCCAGCAACGACTGTTTGTTATGCGAGGGCAGTTGGAAAAGCTCCAAAGCGAAAAAACTCACCTCGAACGGTTCAAATCGGCGCTTGAACGAGCAAGCACAATGACCGCAGGCGGCGGAGCGGTTGCCGCTTCATCCGGATCGACATCAAAAGCACCCATGGCAAGCGTCGAGATGCTGGTCAATGCGCAGGAAACCGAACGCCAGCGTCTATCGCGCCAAATACACGATGGACCTGCGCAAGCGCTCTCGAATTTCATCCTCCAGACCGAGATCGCCATGCGCCTGATGGATGTAGATACAAACCAGGCTCGCGATGAATTGAATAATTTGAAATCGTCCGCGATGGGCACATTCCAGAAGGTGAGAAATTTTATCTTTGAATTGCGCCCGATGATGTTGGACGACTTGGGTTTGGTTCCCACGCTCCGACGCTATGCCGATGCTTTCAGGGAACAGACAAGTATCGATGTGACCATCACGGTTACCGGTAATGAGCGTCGTTTGCAACCGTATCTCGAAGTCATGTTATTCCGCGCCATTCAAGAACTGCTTGGGAACTCTGCTCGTCATGGGCAGGCTACCCAGGTGAAGGTGCTGATTGACTTGGGAGAAGATCGAATCCGCGTCAGTATTGATGACAATGGCAAGGGGTTTGATCCCGATAGCGCGCTTCAGAATAACAGCCTTGGGCTAAAATTGATTCGTGAGCGGGCTGAAATGTTGGGCGGGAATTTCGAAATCGACAGTTCCCCGGGAAAAGGCGCGCGCGTTTCTTTTGCGGTCTCGGCGCGATCGTAGGTTTCAAAGTCGTTAGGTGAAGATAACAGGATTGTAAGCGATTCCCGCCTTCTCAATCTTGATTTTTAACCCATGTTGAATACAATAGAAACAACACTGAGGAATGCCTCAGGAAAATATTTCAGAACAAAAGGAGATTTCATCATGTTATTCGCACCCAAAGAAAAAGGTCAAGGCTTGGTTGAGTATGCCATCATCATTGCTCTCGTGGCGATCGTTGTGATTGCGGTTATGCAGTTGCTCGGACCCAAGATCGGCAATACCTTCTCCAGCATCAACGACTCCCTGCCGTAACCCCACGCTGACCCGTAAAAAAGTAGGACTCTGCCACCGGCAGAGTCCTACTTTTTTACTAATTTGCCATTATTGCCCCTTGTTTATGCTGTATAATCACAGGAAAGATGGACATACCAGCTTGACGGATGAATAGTCAAGAGAGGAGATCTGAAATATGCGTCGCGGACGATTACTAATCTTCGTTGTATTAATTCTTGTAGTGGGGCTGGGAGTTTTGTTCGTTGCCCTCAATTTGTTCGCCCCTGCCTCACAGCAGCCAGCAACCCAAACGGCTGTAACGGAAATCTACTACGCCGCCCAGAACATTCCCCAAGGCGCCGAAATTACGGCAGATTTACTCGGCAAGTTTTCCATTCCCTCGGCGAATGTTGCAGAAGTGATGTTTACCGCAGGCGAAGAGGCGAATTTAGTGGGTCAGACCGCTCGGTTCACCTTGGAGCAGGGTGTGGTGATTACCTCATCCATGGTGGGGTCAAAACCGGTTGAAATTTCCGGTCCCGCCTGGGCGGTTCAAATCCCGACAGGCATGGTGGCGATTACGATTCCGACGAACCGACTTGCCACAGCCGGCTACGGCATCAATGATGGCGCCCATGTCAACGTCAATGCCTGTATGTTATTTATTGATATTGACCCATCGTATCAAACCATTTTGCCCAATCGCACTTCAGTCGTTAGTGGAACAGGGTTTCCTCCCGATGCTCTGCCTGTTCTATCCGCCGCCGCAGTTTCTGGTGGCGAGGCTTCAACTCAGGGGCGAGTGGAACTTGATCCCACGTTTCAACAGCCGTTTTATGTGATTCCGTCCGAAGCGCAACGCCCTCGCATGGTTTGTCAAATGATCTTGCAGGATAAGGTTGTGATGAAACTCGGCAATTTCACGTTGGCGGCTCCCTCGGCAGATCCGAACGCCACTCCATCTCCTGCTCAAGCGCAGGAACAAGCGGCGCCGGATATTATTACCATCATGGTTGACCCTCAGGATTCGATCTATTTGAATTACCTGATGTACAACGGGGCGCTCATCACCATGACCTTACGCAATCCGAATGACACCTCCCGAATCGAAACACAAGCGGCAACGCTGACCAATTTGTTGACGAAATACGGAATTTCCCTTCCTTCAAAACTTCCCTATACTACTGGTCCACGAGTTGATATCTTGACCCCGCCTGTATTACCGAACGACACCGTGCCGGCAGAGCCTTAATCGAGTATTGTTGATTATCAATCATTAGAGGTTGATCATTCATGGCCCCAGGCGACAAAATAAAAGTCCTGATCGTTGATGATATTTCCGAAACACGAGAGAATGTTCGGAAACTATTGCAATTTGAATCTGATGTTGAGGTTGTTGGCGTTGCAAGAACCGGCAAAGAGGCAATTCAGACATCTTTGGAGGTACAGCCGGATGTTGTTTTGATGGATATCAACATGCCGGACATGGATGGGATTGCCGCGACGGAAGCCATTCGAGCCAAACAACCTGCCGTGCAGGTGGTTATTCTCTCGGTTCAAAACGATCAAAATTACATGCGGCGGGCTATGCTTGCCGGAGCGCGTGATTTTCTCACGAAACCTCCCATGGGAGACGAGTTGATCTCTGCGATCCGACGGGCTGGCGCTATGGCGATCAGTGAGAAGGCGAAAGCCGCCCAGGTGCAGGTGGCGCCTGCCATGGGATCGATGGCTGGGACTAATTACTCGTATGGCACCAAAGGGAAAATTGTAACGATTTACAGCCCTAAAGGCGGTGTCGGTTGCACCACCATTGCTGTGAATCTTGCCCTTACCCTAAACAACGAGGATACCCGCGCCGCCTTGGTAGACGCGAATCTTCAGTTTGGTGATGTGGCTGTCTTTGTCAATGAGCAGGGTAAGAATACCATTGCCGATCTGGCCCCGCGCGCAGAAGAACTTGACCCGGAGATCGTTGAGGAAGTCATGGTAAAACACGCAGCGTCCGGGTTGCACATCCTTGCCGCTCCCAGTCGCCCGGAGTATGCCGAAAAGGTCACCGGCGAGCAGTTGTCTAAGGTGCTCGAGTATCTGCAAAAGCTTTATCCATATGTGGTAGTTGATACATCACCCTATCTGACCGATAATGTCCTTTCTATTCTTGATATTAGCGACATCATCATTCTTGTCACTTCCCAGGATATACCCTCGATCAAGAATTGCCGCCTATTTTTAGACCTTCTTCAAACCATGGGCGTCGATCGTGAGCGGATCATTTTTGTGATGAATCGTTTTGACAAGCGTATTAATATTACGCCGGACCGAGTGGCTGATAACCTAAAACAACCTGTTGCGACGGTCATTCCTTTGGATGAACAAGTTGTAACGAAGGCAGTAAATCGTGGCGTTCCGTTTATTCTGGAAGCCAGAAACCAGCCCGCCTCCAGGGGAATCCTTTCTCTGGCTGAAAATGTCCGTGCGCGCGTTGCCGACCTCGAGGCTAACGGTGAATCGGATCGAGTTGCCAGGCGATAAGTAAAGTTTTCAGGAGATAAACATGTCTCTATTAAAAAGAATTGAACAAGGACAGGCAGGATCGTCCGGCGGTGGACAGTCCTCCGGTAACCAGGGGGGGGATAGTTCAAAACTTGCATCCCTGCAGGCAAGGCGCGTAAACGCGCCGATCACGTCTCCGCAGGCTGGCACATACTTCGATTTGAAAACCCGCGTGCAGAATAAATTACTGTCCGAACTTGACCCTACAATGGATATCTCGCGGACTGATGATGTTCGCAAAACGATCCAGGATCTATTCGAGCAGATCCTAGCAGAGGAAAACATTGTTCTGTCACGGCCCGAAAAAGCCCGTTTGTTTGAACAGATCACAGCGGAAATACTCGGTTTTGGCCCATTACAACCATTGTTGGAAGATGAGACCATTACCGAGGTAATGGTGAACGGCGCGAAAAATCTATATATCGAGCGTAAAGGGAAGATCCATCGCGTACCGGTAACGTTTGAAAACAACGATCATGTGATGAGAATCATCGATCGCATTGTGGCGCCTCTGGGAAGACGCATTGATGAATCAAGCCCGTATGTGGATGCGCGTTTGCCGGATGGCTCCCGCGTCAACGCGGTGATTCCCCCAATCTCTCTTGTTGGACCTGTTCTGACGATCCGTAAATTTTCCAAGAACCCGATTACAGTGGATCAACTCATCCAGTATGGATCGTTATCGGCGGAAGGCGTGCAGTTCTTAAAAGCATGCGTAGAATCCAGGTTGAATGTAGTGATCTCCGGCGGCACGGGATCCGGAAAGACAACATTACTGAATGTGTTATCCAGTTTCATCCCTGTGGATGAGCGCATCTTGACCATTGAAAATGCCGCAGAGTTGCAACTTCGCCAGGAGCATGTGGTGACGCTTGAATCCAAGCCGCCCAATATTGAAGGACGCGGCGAGATTACAATCCGACAATTGGTGATCAACGCGTTGCGTATGCGTCCCGACCGTATCGTGGTGGGCGAAATCCGCGATGAAGCGGCGTTGGATATGCTTCAAGCGATGAATACAGGTCATGATGGGTCCATGACCACCCTTCACTCAAATAGTCCGCGAGATACCCTCTCGCGCCTTGAAACGATGACCCTGATGGCTGGCATGGAACTTCCTGCTCGCGCCATCCGGGAGCAAATTGCCTCCGCGGTGGATGTAATTTGTCATCAGGAGCGTATGCGCGATGGTACGAGAAAAGTCACGAATATCACCGAGGTCAGCGGTATGGAAGGCGATGTGATTACCATGACCGATATCTGTGTGTTCGAACAAACCGGGATCGAAAACGGCCAAATCGTTGGTCGGTTGCGCCCAACGGGTCTGCGTCCCAAATTTATGGATAAGATCGAGGCATCAGGTATTAATTTGCCTCCATCGATTTTTGGTATTGGCGAAAGGCGACGATATTAGGTCGATTTTGCAGGTATGTGATCAATGAATCCCGTCATATTGCTTGGGGGGGGCATCCTCCTCCTGGTACTCCTCATCGTTGGCGCGGTCGTCACTGTAATCAGTGACCGGTCATTGGTGGAGGAGCGGCTAGGTCAATTCCTTGAAGATGACAAACCTCGCGTTGAAGAAGCCTCGCGAGGCGCCGCTATGACTGATTGGTTAAATCGGCGGGTCGCAAAATCTTCCTGGGGCGACCGGGTCGCCCGTGAGTTGGCGCGCGCGGATCTCAAGTTCAAGGTATCCGAATATTATGCTTTGATCTTTATTTCGATAGCGACTATGGGCGCGATTGGCTTTCTCATCCAACCGATATGGGTATCTGCTGTGATTGGCGGTGTTATCGGGTTCTTCCTGCCGCGATTTTACGTCAAGCGACAGCAAACACAGCGGCTTTACAAGTTTAACGACCAGCTTTCTGATATGCTGAACCTGATGGTAAACGGCTTGCGCGCGGGGTACTCCACTATGCAAGCCATGGAGGCGGTGAGCCGGGAACTTCCAGCGCCGATTTCTGATGAGTTCAGGAGATTGGTACAGGAGATACAGATCGGCATCCCGCAAGAGAAGGCGCTTGATAACATGCTTCGCCGCATTCCCAGCGACGATCTTGATTTTGTGATCACGGCGATCAACGTTCAACGCGAAGTCGGCGGTAACCTGTCCGAAATCCTCGATACGATTTCTTTTACCATACGGGAACGCGTGCGTATCAAAGGTGAGATACGCGTGTTGACCGCTTCCGTGCGCACCTCCGGAACCGTTTTGTCATTCATCCCAGTGTTTCTAACCCTGGCGCTTTGGTTCGTCAGCCCGACTTACCTGGCAGGTTTTTTTGACGATCGTGGAGGAATACCCCAGCCGATGTGCGGAATTGTCGCTGTGGTGGTCATCGTCGGTATGATCGCGCTAGGTTATTTCATCATGATGAAGATCGCGGATATCGAGGTGTGATATGGACGTTGGATTGTATATCTTCGGCGGCATTGTCGTATTGGTCATTATTGCCGTAGTGATCTTTAGCATCCGGGCAAACGCTACTGCGCAGGGTGACGCGGACGATCCGTTACAGGAGCGTCTTTCAGAATTTATTCAGCGGGGTGAAGTGGCATCCCTCGAGGAGATCGAACTTTCTCAAAACTTCAGCGAACGGGTGCTCATCCCGGCAGTGAGGCGATTAGGCGAATTTTCAGCCCGTTTTACGCCCCAAAAGATGATTCAAGATACTGCTCGTAACCTTGAGTTGGCCGGTAACCCCTGGCCCGTGGATGCGCCTACGTTTTTAGCAATTCGTTTTATTCTTGCTGTTTTGTTGGGTGGGTTCATGATCACAATGGTGGCTTTGAATCCGGCGCCAAAAGCAAGCAATAACTTTCTTTATATTGGCGGCGCGCTCTTTGGAGGTTTTTTTCTGCCGCATCTGATTTTGACGAGCCGAATTACCCGCCGGCAAACAGAAGTGCGAAAGGCAATGCCCGATGCCCTGGATTTGTTGACGATCTGCGTAGAGGCTGGTTTGGGTTTTGACGCCGCCATGGCAAAAGTCACCGAGAAATGGGAGAACGAACTTTCTTTGGCGTTTGCGCGGACCATTCGCGAAGTGCAGTTGGGCAAGACTCGCCGCGAAGCGTTGAAAACCATGGGGGACCGTCTTGGGATCCCCGAGGTATCGAGTTTTGTGGCGGCGATCATTCAAAGTGAAATGTTGGGCGTGAGCATGGCGCGCGTATTGAGAATTCAGTCGGATCAAATGCGCGTCAAGCGACGCCAGATTGCGGAAGAAGCGGCTCATAAGGCGCCGGTAAAGATGATTATCCCCATGGCGTTATTGATCTTCCCCTCCATCATGATCATCATTCTTACTCCGGCGGCACTTAATATTTACGCGACTTTGTGATCTAATGCTTTGAGAAACATTCCGTGGTCGTATCGCCTCTACCGATTGACCTGGAACGGGTTGGACCTGCTCTTCCCGCCCGTGTGCGGCGGATGCGGCAAGTCCGGCTCACGCTGGTGCGCTGATTGCAGAAAGCGCGTGCCGCGCATCCGCGAGTCGTTTTGTGAGAAGTGCGGAATACCGACGAAAGGGGCTGAACGATGCGAGAAATGCAAAACAAACCCGCCCGCGTATCGAATGATGCGTTCTTGGGCGGTTTTTGATTCGCCGGTGCAGAACGCGCTGCACGCCATCAAGTATCGCCGCAACATCGGGCTGGCGGATGCGATCGCGGTGGACATGGTGGAATTCGCCCAAACGTTGAATTGGCGCGTGGATGTGCTGACCCCGATTCCGTTGGGGAAAGCTCGTTTGAAAGAGCGGGGATATAATCAAGTTGCGCTCGTTGCGCGTCCGCTTGCGCATGAACTTGGGATTAGGTATGCGCCGAATGGAGTGAGGAAGGTCCGCGAGACGCGTTCGCAGGTTGGCTTGACGGCGGCTGAACGGCGAGAAAATGTCCGCGCGGCGTATCAGGCTGACCCGTCGGAAGTGAAGCGGAAGTCCGTCCTGCTGATGGACGATGTGGCGACGACCGGTTCCACCATCTCTGCCTGCGCCGACAGTTTGCTGTCTGCGGGCGCCTCGGAGGTTTATGCGCTGACGATCGCGCGCGCACTTTCACATCATGATCTGAATCGCGTTTGAAACTTGCGCGAAGACGCGATCCATACAAAATATTTTCAGGAGGTTCTGCCATGACGAACAAGATCGATATTCAGGCACGGAACATGCGTTTGACCGATAACACCCGCGAGTATGTTGAAAAGAAGACCGCCAAACTCGAACGACACCTTCAGGAAATTGAGGAGATCTACATCGAACTTTCCCACGAGAAAACTGCGCGGCAGGCAAGCGACCGGCAAGTGGCGCAAATGACCGTGCGCGGAAAGGGGTTCATGCTGCGGACGGAGGAGCGCGCAGACGAACTGCACGCCGCATTCGACGAAGCGCTGGATAAAATGCAGAGGCAGATCGAACGATACAAGGGGAAGCGTCAGCGCGGACGCGGCGACGGGCGTTCGGCGGCGGAGGTCGTGGAAGAGGACGAGATGCCAGTGGATGAAACTGGCGAACTTCTCCCGTTGATCGCGAAGCGGAAGAAATTTATCATCATGCCGATGAACGAAGATGAAGCGGTCGAACAGATGCGTTTGCTCGGGCACAATAACTTTTTCATCTTCTTCAACGCGGAGAAGAACGCGATCCAGGTGTTGTATCGCAGGCGGAACGGATCGTACGGGTTGATCGAACCCGTTGTCGGATAAGGTAAGGTAACAAACTAATTCAGCCCGGCAGAGCTCGTCGGGCTGAATTTCAAGGAGCATGCATGGAGTTTGACGCTGAACTGGACGATGAAGAGATCAACGGCGCGGACGTTGAAGCCACCCGCCGAATTGTGTCCGACTTGATCAAAGCGATCGGCGAAGACCCCGAACGCGAAGGATTGAAAAACACGCCCGACCGCGTGGCGCGTATGTACGTCGAGTTGTTCAGCGGCTACACCGCGGAGCCTGAGCGCATCGTCAACGGCGCGTTATTCGAGATCAATTACGATGAGATGGTCATCGTGCGCGACATTGAATTTTACAGTTTGTGCGAGCATCACATGCTCCCGTTTATCGGGCGTGCGCACGTCGCGTACATCCCCAAAGGCAAAGTGATCGGGCTTTCCAAAATTCCGCGCATCGTGGATATGTACGCGCGCCGCATGCAAATTCAGGAACGCATGACGCGCCAGATCGCAGACTTCATCCAAAAGACGCTCGAGCCGCAAGGCGTTGCGGTCGTCGTCGAAGCCATGCATTTGTGCGCGATGATGCGCGGCGTGAAAAAGCACGACGCGCGCATGACGACCTCCGCGATGCACGGATCGTTCCGCGCGAATTTGGCGACGCGGCAGGAATTTTTGGAAAACATCGCGCGCGGATCGAAACCGCTTCAGTTCTGACGCTTCGCTTCATTCGCAGGGACGGCTGGTTCGCCCTCGTCAGCCTAACAACACGCCCTGACGCGTCTCCGTCCAAAATTCACGGCGGAGGCGCGTTGCTGTTTCTGCGATGTTCTCATTTGTATTGGGGTTTTGGAAGTCGGGATAAATTTCAGCCAGCGGCACAACCACGAACACTTGCGCGAGCCAGCGTCTGCCGACGATCTCGTCGTCGAACAGGACGATGTCAATGTCAATCGTTCGAGGCGCGTTCTTGTCTTGCGTGCGCTTTCGTCCAAGGTCCGATTCGATGGGATGGATGATCTCGTTTTTCAATTTGTCGCGCGAGAGCGGCGTCTTGTACGACAAGCACGCGTTCAGGTAATTTCCTCCGCCTCCGCCAACAGGTTTCGTCTCCCATGCGCTTGAAATTTTTCCGAACTCCCCGTGTTGCGATAACAATTTCACCGCCTTTGGCAAATTGACCTCAGGCTCGATGTTCGATCCCAGACTCAAATACGCGAGATGGAGTTCACTCATCGCGGCTGCGTTCGATCTCCACGCCAACGGATTCGGCAAAACGCACCGCGCCCGGCTTCTCCACGCGGACGATAACTTTCTGCACGTGCGCGTCTTCGAGGCAGAGTTTTGCCAGATCGTTTGCGAGCGCCTCCACGGTGAGGCGCTTTGCGTTTTCGGCATGCGCCAACACCTTCTTCGACATTTTGCTGTAATCCGCGCAATCGTTGATGTGATCGGTCTCCGCCGCGCGATGCGTGTCGGTGAAGAGTGTGATGTTGATCAGAATATTTTGCGCGCGGGTCCGTTCCCAGTCGTTGACGCCGATGATGCCGCGGGCAAGCAGGTTTTTGATGATGACTTTGTCCATTGGATGAATTTCCTTTTGTTATTTTATCGGTGGTTGAGTAGTCCCGCGTGCTGAGCGGAGCGCTAGCGAAGACGAAGCATCGCGGGACGTATCGAAACCACAGGTAAGCGTACAAAATTTTGTAACAAAATTGCTTTACGACCTGGTGGTCTCGATACGGTCTCGGCTATCGCCTCGACCTACTCGACCACCGAGTATGCTGTTACACCAAATGCCTGCCGCCATCCACATGAATGATCTCGCCAGTGATGAAAGTGGGGGAAGTGAGTAAAAATAGCAAGGCTTGTTCCACTTCGTTTTCTTTCGCCCAGCGTTTCATCGGAATATTTTTTGTAATGTCGGGCGAAGCGTTTCCATCTGCAGGCGGGAGGATCGCGCCAAGCGCCAAGCCGTTGACGGTGATTCTCGGCGCGAGGGAAACTGCCAATGATTTGGTCATCGCCGCAAGCGCGGACTTGCTTACGGTGTACGGGAAGTGGTCCGCGGCGGGGCGCAGGGCGCGCCAGTCGAGGATGTTGACGATGCGCGAACCCTCGTCCGCTTGGCGGGCGAAGGCTTGGCTGAGCAAAAACGGCGCGGTGAGGTTGATGGCGAGGTGTTTGTTCCAATCTTCGAGAGTCGTTGAATCGAGCGCGAGAGGCTGGAAGATCGCGGCGCTGTTGACGAGAAAATGCACAGGCGTGGATTCGTTGACGAGCCGAATCAGGTTTCCCGTCTGAGTTGAATCGTTTAAATCCGCTTGAAAAATCCACGCGCGTACGCCGAGTCCCGTGATTTCTTCTTTCAACGACTTGGCATCTGCTTGCGAATGTGCGTGGTGGATCGCAACATTTGTTCCTGCGCGCGCGCACGCCAGCGCGAACATCCGCCCGAGGCGGCGAGCCGCGCCAGTGATGAGGACCGTTTTATTTTTGAGGGGATGATCGGGCATGGCGAAGATTGTAATCCAGTTTGGTTCGTTCATGACGCAGTTCAACTGCGTCGTGAACGAGTAACAACCTGCAACTTGACGCTCGTGTTTTGCGGTGATATATTTTCGTCGCAAGCCGATTCCTTCATCGATCAAGAAAGGTGAAACAATGGCTACAAACCAAACTTCTACAATGTACACAGGGGATATTGCCGAACAACACATTGACCCAAGCAAAGAATATTCGAGCGAAAATCAAGAGATCAGTTTTTCCGCCGAACAGCACGCCATTTGGGCGGACCTGTACGCGGGCGTGCATCAGCCGTATCTCGTTGAACACATCTGCGAGGAATGGAAAAAGGGGATGAGCCTATTGCAACTCGATCCGCGCGGGATCTCGACGGTGGCGCATTTGAACGGGAACATCACGCCGCGCTCGGGCTGGCGCATCGAACGAACGGTGGTGCGTTACACGATGGCGGACGATTGGTATAAAAAATTTGCCAACCGCGTGTTCCTCATCACCGATTATTTGCGCACGCGCGACCAGATGGAATTTACGCCCGAGCCTGACATGTTCCATGACATTTTCGGTCACTTGCCGTTCCTCACGCAAAAATTTTACGCGGAC
This sequence comes from Anaerolineales bacterium, assembly GCA_016789025.1. Taxonomy (GTDB): domain Bacteria; phylum Chloroflexota; class Anaerolineae; order Anaerolineales; family Villigracilaceae; genus Defluviilinea. Next base: position 33,896 of record JAEURC010000085.1, on the reverse strand, counting down.
ATCGAAGATAAATTTGCGCCTGCCTACATGAAAGCGACGCAAGAGGAGCGCGAGGTGATCAAGCGCCTGGCGTGGTATACCACGGAGTTTGGTTTGATCGTGCAGGATGATCGCTTCAAAGTTTTCGGTGCGGGGATCATCTCAGGTCGCAAGGAGTTGACGCGCACCATCATGGAGTTTTACCGCCTCGGGCGCGACAACGTGATTGACTTCACGCACGATGTGTACAAGCAGTTGCATCATCAATTCATGGCGAACAAGAATAAATTGTTCCGTATCATTGACGGTGTGAACGCGCTCCACCAAAAGGGACAGATGTCCTCCGCTGATGCGGGTTGGAATGTGGTGTTGTCGTTGTACCAAAGTTTGGGTATCGAGCAGGAAGGCATCTTCGGCGGCGAGGTCATCATCGCGCCGTTCGACATCGAGACCATCGCAAGAATCCCGAAAACGGTTTACGCTTTCAACCCGATGTTGTTCGTGTGCGAGTCGCTGGAGCAGATGGACGCGTTGCTAGAGTCGTATCTGGGTCCGATTGCGGCGAGGAGTGGCGCATAGGCAATAATACGCATTCCTTGACGCGTTAGAATTCGCCTTATATCAACCGATTTTTGCAACCGGATAGCATAATTCCCAATCCAGCGAATCCACAGAGTTTCAATCGCTTCTCGTATGTTTATAATAGACCCACTAATCTGGTTGATCCGAGTGGGCATTGTGGAGGATCAAAAGGTTCCAGCAATTGCCCTGAACCGGGTAACAATGAGAAAAATCGAGGTGTTGATGCTCCCCGACTCAGATCATGCTCTGACGGTTGCAAACTAACCCGGATTAATGGCGGGAATGCTGGAAGTCAACTAGGGTATATTCCGACGCAGATAATGCCTAACACTGCGCTGCCAGTAATTAGCAATGGCATATTTTCTGAAGAAGAATTAAACGCCTTAGGAATATTTTGCGGCGTAAATGTTCCTCAAACTGCGTGCGATGTTTATACGAGTGGATCTACGATAACCAGCGCGTTCATGACTATTGATTTTGCCGACAATGACGTTGGAAATAATATCGCAGGCTTTCTTTGTTGGAGTATCGCTCAAGACTGTGTGAGTGCCAACCCCGTGGGCTTGCCTTATCAAGCGCGCTTTACATACTCACGATTCATTGACGCGCCTATGTATTGGAACCGTTATGCAATAAATCAAAACACAGGTGTAGTGAGCACTCTTTTTATCTCTCATTGGGAGCTGGCTACTTTCAATGGGCAAACGGTTGCCAAAGAGACATTTCCTCTCCAAGGAGGCAACTTGGGATATGCCTCTGTGTATTTAATGCCAGACACTGTCAACAACAGTATTGTTTGGAACACCGTAGGAATGGAATATAGCCCCCAGTTAACTGTTGACATCACTTTTAGTACTCCGAACTTGATTACTTTTCAAACACAAGAAAATCAATTTCCAGGGTTCTTTCATTCCACCGGAGTCTTTCAAGCCGGACGCAATGTTCTTGGTACGATCAACATTTGGGGCACTTTTGGGGCTGTGCCATGACAGACTTTCGCCGAACCATATTAGCCATATGTTTGTTTCCCCTTATCTTGTTAGCGTCGTGCAATGGAGGTTTGCCCACAGAGCATTCTCCTCAGCATGAGACGCCGAGAGAGCAACTGAAGGATCACATCATCTCTTTTTGTTGGAAGAATCCTGATGGAAGACAATCGAAATCTCGTCCTTACGATCAGGAAGTTGTCGTTGTTGTTCGCGAGCTGGAAAACGATCAGTATGTTGTCATTCGACATGATCGCAACCTGGATACTGCGGATTTGTCGGATTTCTATATTTATAAAAATGGTTGCGTCGATCAAAACACAGATTTGTTTCGCTATAGAGGCTCTGCTCTGAGTTGGAGACCAAATAGTGATGAGATCACTTTTGTTGAAGGAAGTGATTGGACTCTTACCAGTTTCGATGGCTTTATCGTCTCACCGGATCTAGAAGTCAGCAGGGGCGAGTTTGTCGAGTGGGTCAGGGGCTACGAAGATTATTTTTTATTTCCGCAAGATATATACTGGTCAGATGATGGCCGCAGGATGGCGGTTGTTGGTTTGGATGCGAATCGTATGGGTCCTATTGGATACAATTTATGGATTCACAGCGATGGACAGGATTCGTTTACTCGAGTGACCAATTTCAACGAAGCGGGCGACTTTGTTGCCAATGCTAGTTGGTCTACAGACGGGTCATCGTTGGCTATTGAATATCGAAAACGCAGCGGCATCGCGATTGTATCTGTCAATGTATCGAATTTCGTAGAAAACTATATTGATATAACAAGCACGTTCTCTGGTGAATTGAGCGAATATTGGCCCTATGCATTTACATCTTGGTCGCAATTGTTATTCCACAGCAAAGATATAGAATTTAATACCTACGTTTCTGTAAATTCTCAACCAGTTTGGGTAAACCAGGACAATCAGATCATTTTTGTCGCTTCCGATAAAAATGGGCAAGGAACATTGTTCATTGTCGATTCGGATGGGAGCAACCTTGAGCGATTTCTACCGGATCAATCAGGTCTGATCTTTATGCCACGCTTGTCTGTCGATGGCAGAACATTAGCATATGTGCGTTACACGAACTGGAAAAAGAGAGATCGTGTGGAAATTGCGACTGTAGATATTCAAACAAAAGATACTACCTCTCTTGCCGTATTGTCTATTTCAAATTCTAGTGACGACTTGGTCATCAGTGGAATGGACTGGTCGCCAGATGGGGAATACCTGATGTTCAGTTCCAATCATGCTGGCGAATCTGATGTATACATTATTTCAGCCGATGGTCAAAGTTGGCGAAACATCACTTCGGACCTTGATGGTGACGTTGCAAGTCCAACATGGATGCCTTAGTTGTTACAATTGAGTTTTCGCCTTACTTGAACTTTAACAATTTAATTTTTATTCTTCAAAACCTAAGCTTCGCCTTATATCAGCCGGTTTCTGTTTTTTGAAATACTGATTGGATGAAATAGATAGCGGTTGCCATTGCTACCCACGCGACAACCTGCGCCAATCGCAATCCTCCAAATATAAAAACGCTGTCTCCTCGAAAGGCTTCGAGGAAGAGGCGCGCGCCAGCGGTGAGCGCGGTGAAATTGAGGAAGAGAATGCCGGGGGACAAGATTGATTTCCGAAACCAGATCGATGCGAAAATAATCAATGCTGCGATCAACTCGTAAATTTGAGTCGGATGCCGCGTTGCGTTCCAAAGTTCGATTCCCCATGGCAGAGTTGTGGGAGCGCCGAAGGCTGTCCCTGCGGCGAGATGGGAGAGGGGGCGTCCGATGGCGAGAAAGGCGAAGATGCGCGATGGATTGTCGTTTGTTTTAAATCGGATAACAAATGTTGTCTGATGTCATTGAACTGTTTTCCATCGTCGCCTATTGTTAAAATATGATCGACTGCAGTGGGCGCTGACTCTCCGAGACTAATCAATGCAGTTTTTTCATTAACAATCTGATTTTCCTCGACCTGACGTTGATGCAATTTGGATAAACCTTGTCGATTTATCTGGAGTGCTATTTTGTGTCGCTAGTATCTCGGAATATCCATGATGCCTTTTCCTCCGCAAGCATGGACTCTCAAATCCTATCAAAATTTTACGCTGATTGTAAATGAGAGTCGTTAATGGAAACTGCGCTGAATTCATTGGGTTGTCTTTTGCGAAGTTCATTTGCGCGACATAATGCGCGGCTGTTCCTGTTTTGAAATGGAGATCGCAATGAAACGCTATAAACAAATTCTGCTTGGGTTCGTGTTAATCATCTCGTCAGCGTGTGGAAATTTGCAAATACAACCTGAAGCGCCATCAATGCCAACTTCGGCTCCCGGCGCGGTCAACACCTACATTGCCCAAACTGCGGAAGTCGCATACACACAGACCGCCTTCGCCGCGTCGCCCACCCCCACCCTGGCGCCAACATTCACGGCCACCGCCACGCCGCTTCCAACGATTACCGTTCGCATCGAACAGTTGCGGCTTGAATCCAGTTCCCTGCTTATCATCGGTCAATTATACGGAGCGTTGGCAGAAACGAGTTTTCAGAGCTTTGCAACCCTTAGCCTCTATGATTCCCAGGGCGGTAAACTGATCGAGCAAGAAACGCCTTGCATTGCAACGCCGAATGAAGCGGACAAACTCTGTTTATTTGTATTTTCAATGACCGATCTGCCTGCCGGATTGGCGAGTTACGAAATCAACGGGAAGATCCAGATGGATAACGGCTTGATCTTAACCAGTCGGGCGGAAGGGCTTTTCGCTAAAGAAGAAACGTTGGCGAATGCAACCGCGGGCGACGCGACGCCAATCTCTTCGTCCGCGCCGCAACTCGTTCAACCTACGGCATCCATCTCGAAGAAAGATGTTTCTGTCCGCGTCTCCTTTTCTTCTCTTTTTTATAGACCTGAAAATGGCTCGTCTTTGAATGCCGACGCAACCTACTTCGGCGATCCCGCCATAATAAACGCTTCGAATGTCGAACTCTGCGCTTCCATTGTTGAACAGCGGAAGTACGAATCGGGAAAAACCACGCAAGTCACCCTGACCGACGAATGCAAGGCGGCGTACTTTTCGGGAGATAATAAGTATGTGGACGCGTCTGCTGACTTTTTCTTCAAACCTTCAGGTTATAGTTTTGTTTTGACCGACAGCCCCGATGGTCGTTATCAAATTTTGGACGTTCGCGCCTCGGTCGTATTGAAACAAAATCAGCAAGTATTAACAACCTCAGAGCAATCGCATCGCCCTGTGCCAGTGCGAGTGATCGATACTTCGCTTTATAATTCGCAGGCGACCGCCACGGTTGAGATCATGGCTGGGCAAGGTCAAACATACGATCTTGCGCTCAGGGTCTATCAAGTTGAAAGGGACCCAGACGAAACTTTCTGGAGCTTCTTCCTTGCCTTTGCCCCCTGTTTGTTCCCGGAAATTTGCAGAGACCGAGAGAGGGTTAAGGAATCTTTCCAACCGATCAAACTTATGGCTGGCACAAATGCGTCAATTTCCACCAGTTTCTCCGCCGCGCCAGTTTCGGAAGAAGGAAATTTCATTATAGGATATGAAATGCTGGTCTATTTTGAGGATAGCGTTATCGGTAGAAGATAAACTTTCATCTCGCCCCGTCTTTGAATCGCGTAACGCGACATTAATGTCGCGCTATGCTCTTTGCAAAATGTGACTCACCGCCGTAGACGCGGGTCCGCCGAGGGATTGGATCAACGCGGTCTTCGCGTTCGGGATCTGGTTCGCTTCCGCCTCACCCCGAAGCTGGGTGACGGCATCCACTGCCTGATACACGCCTGAGGCTCCGCCCGCGAAGCCGCGCGCTTTCATTCCGCCCATCGTCGCGCATGGGATTTTGCCTGTTTTGCTTATCTCGCCATCCTCAGCGAGACGCCACCCTTTTCCTTTAATTGCGAACCCAACCGCTTCGAGTTGCAGAGCGGCATAGATGCTGAATGTGTCGTGATATTCGAATAGGTCAATATCATCCAACACCGCGCCGACTTGTTTCATTGCCTTGCCCGCGGAGATTTGCGCGGTGTCGAAATAAAGCATGTCTTTTCGATCATGCAATGCAAGTGTGTCCGATGAAGAAGCCGAACCAGCAATTTTCACCAGCGGATGCGAGAAATTGTTCGGCAACAAATCGCTTCGTGTCAACAGGACCGCCGCCGCGCCGTCTGCGTTGGGAGCCATGTCGAACATGTTGAGCGGGTCACTGACCATTTCCGCTTTGGCGTATGTTTCAGGCTTGATGGCTTTGCGGAACATGGCATATTTATTTGCGACGCCGTTCGCGTGAGCGGTCAATGCGAAACCCGCAAATCCATCTTTGGGGACATCGTACTCGTGCATGTAGCGTTTCATCAACAATGCGGCTTGCGCGGCGGGAGTCATGCCCTGGACCGATTCAAAATCTGCATCGCCTGTTGTGGCGAGCGCGGCATCCACGCCTGAACCGACTTTGTCCGTAAATTTTTCCACGCCGAGGACGAGCGCGACATCCACCAATCCGCTTTTGACGGCGAGATAACCCTGTCGCAATGCCGCGCCGCCCGATGCGCCCGCCGCTTCGATGGTCACGGCTTCGATTCCGAGCAAGCCCGCATAATCCGCGATCAACGCGCCGAGATGCGCCTGATTCGATAGATTCGGCGCGAGCATGTTGCCTACGAATAGCGATTGCGGTTTGAGTCCGCCCGAATCTTTGACCGCGTCTTGAATGGCGGCGAAGGCAAGGTCGCGCAGACCAATGTCCCAATGTTCGCCGACCTCTGTTTGTCCGATACCTGCGATGATGACTTCTGTCATTGTTGGCTTATCTCACTTTGAAGAAAAAAGGAAATTTGCTTGTTCGTCGGACGGGTAAGTAACCGATGATGGTCCGATGAGTTTCAAGTTACTGTCTTTTGGCGCTTCCATGCGCAGCGTCACAGGATAGTCTACGCCGCCGGGGACGGTGATAAAGGCATTCCCGTTCTCATCGGTGGTGTCGCCAATTTCCATGCCGCCTTGCAGAGTGACGATCAGTGTGGCATTTTCGATGGGCGTGTCTTCCGAGTCAATTTCACCGTTGTCGTTGACGTCGAGATAGGCATATCCTGAGAAGAAAGCGTCTACGAGGGGTCGGACATCAGGCGTTGGCGTAGGAGAGAGGAAGTTGCAGCCCGTGACGAGAGACAAAAGCATAGCGATAATCGCCAGCTTTCGGAAACTTTTGCGGGCTTGTGTCTGTTCGATGCCTGTGAGGATGATGTTTGCCATAGGTTCTCCGTGTTGGAAGGTAGACACGTAAACAGGGAAACAGGTACACACGGAAATGTGTTGCGCGAGTCCTTGTGTACCTGTCTACGTGTCTACTTGTTTACTTCATCGCCAGCTTTCCTCTAAACCTCACATACGTGGCGTAATCAATCTCTGTCCGCCGTTTGACGTAATCTTGAGTCTTATTTGCTAAACCTGCGCGGAGCGGAGCGGCGTCAGTGACGGTGATGTCGAAGGCGTCGGAGCCAGCTCCACTTCCGAAAGAGACGACGAGAATCCGATCTCCAGGCTGGGCGAGGTCGAGAGTCGCAGTGAGTCCGATCATCGCCGCGCCCGCGTATGTGTTCCCGATCACAGGGACTAAGAGTCCGGGTTCGATCTGTTCCATCGAGAAGCCGAGACCCGATGCGACGCGTTGCGGGAACTTGGTGTTGGGCTGGTGGAAGACCGCCCACTTGTAATCTTTTGCGGTTGTGCCTGAGGCTTCCATGAGATGCGTGGCGGCTTCGGTAACGTGTTTGAAGTAGGCGGGCTCGCCCGTGAAGCGCATGCCGTGTTCGGGATACTTCGCATCGGAGCGCCGCCAGAAATCGGGCGTGTCGGTGACGTACGAATACGAGGCGTTGATGATTGCCAGCGACTCTTCGGCGGGACCGACGATGTACGCGCCGCCGCCCGCGCCCGCGGTGTACTCGAGCGCGTCGCCTGGCTTGCCTTGCGCGGTGTCCATGCCGATCGCCATCGCGTACTTGCCCATGCCCGAGCCGACCAAGCCCATCGCGGCGACGAGCGCTTCGGTGCCAGCCTTGCAGGCGAACTCCCAATCGGCGGCTTGCGTGTTCGGGACGGCGCCAATCGCTTCAGCGACCAAGGTGGAGGTTGGTTTCACCGCATATGGATGCGACTCAGACCCGACCCAGACCGCCCGCAGTTCGGTCGGGTCAATCTGGGCGCGTTTCATGGCGTTGCGCGCCGCTTCAATGGACATGGTGATGACGTCTTCATCCAGCCCGGGGACGGCTTTCTCTTTGATGGGGAGTCCGCCTTTGCCGCCCGTCCATACGCGCGCGACTTCCTTGGCGGGCAGACGATAACGCGGCACGTACGCGCCATAGCCGATGATGCCAACAGGCTTGGCAGGTTTGAGGAGGGTGGGGGAGTGGGGGTGAGGGGTTGTCATTAGATAACCTATTCTTGAGACTCAAAAGCCTCTCTGGATTTTATTATGTATGCCAACTCTCTGCCTGGAGCGTTCATTTCAGCCTCCATTAGCATCAGTTGCCTCTTCTTCAAGGCAAAGAATGGCTCAGGGATTTTCGATAATTTCAGTCTTACTAAATCCTCAACAATTTCAAGTGGTGCTTTTACGAGCACTTCCAATGTTTCTGTATTCGCTTTGATTTTATGATATTTCATATGATTTTGAAATTTGTTAATTAGCCATTCAATCTCTTCTTCTAGTTCAGCTTGCGAGGTGCTTTCACTTGAGGTCTTTCTTATCCATCGTCGTAGGTCTTTTAAAAGATTTTGGTTTTCTGGATCATTCCGATAATCCAAAACTTGTTCCCATGGCGTCTCGTTACTTGGCAAGGGTAATTTTTTAATTATGACTTGTGTCACATCGCTTTTTACTGAATTTGATAAATTTGTTGTGTAGTCAATGTATGGACGAGTGGTAACCGCTGTAATGCCTTTTGTAACCTCAATAAAAATAGATATTAACCTTATAATGGAAAAATCTCTTTTCTCGGTCAAATTAGCTAGAAATTCCACATTGACATCTTCTGGTGAGTTTGGATAAGAATCTACAATAGTATTAAGAAGAGAAACAATCTCTTGCAGTTTTTCTAAAGAGAATTTGTTGTTAACATCTTTTGGAGAGGGAATCTCTTTTTGTATTATTGGCTCAAAAATAATATCCATTTGATGGAGCCATTCTAAATCTGTAATCATCAATTGCATCTTACCCACTAGATTGGAGCTCATTCTATTTCTATTTTCTTCTAGAAAACTATTAGCGTAATTTTGAAATTTAGTTAAATGTACGATTCCAATCTGGTCAAAAAGCAATACTTGTTGTTTCAGGTTAGAAAAACCGCTGTCTAATGCGTCGGACGCTAAATCCAAAATACCAGATTTTAGTGCTATAAACTTTGACATATTATCACTCTATTTATTTGCTTTACCAAAACTTTGAGGTCAAGCCTGCGGGGCTCGGTGCGGACTAAAGTCCTGCCTCAGTGCGTGGAAGTCCGCTAAAGCGGACTCGCTCGTTAGCCCGAAGTGGCTTCCATGAACTGAGCCTTGGATTGAGCTTGTCGAAATCAGGCGGCTTTAGCCCCGCGCGTCTTGGCTCAAGCATACCAAAACTGCGCCGTCAAACCAGCCTGCCTGAAAACCTCTGCAACCTGCTCGATGCTTCGTCCATGATACTCCAGTGACAGGCGGTTGTGATACCAGAGTTTGGAGAGTTCCCAAGTTTGGTTGATCGTGAGAACTTCTCCGCGTTGGAGGCTGTTTCGTTTGCACCAATTGTCAATCCATTCTTCCGACTGGAAGAGAAGCATGGTTGTTCAGGTAAAGACGAGATCATCGTACCAGTGTGAAAAAGCAAGTGGAAAGTGGACGAGTAGCATGTCACTCTGAGGGAGCGTTCGTTGCGACCGAAGAGTCCCGTTTTGGGGTGGGAGAGACCCTTCGCTTTCGCTCAGGGTGACATGCCCATCTTTTATTTCCAATTTCACCGTCTCATTGCTCTCTGTGCAAACGGCTTCGATGACCGCGTCTGTATGGAGCGCGGCGGGGATGCCGAGCATATCCCAGGCGCAGTTAGCGAAATAAGTCTTGCCATTCGCGTGGACTTTGAAGTCCGTGGGAATGCCTGAAAATGGGTTTGCCATGCGGATGGTCACGGAGTCCAAGTCAAGGAACAAGGCGTGGCGGATGTGGAGTTCCTTGTAGTAGTCGGTCGCTTCCTCGGTGGAGATGTTAAAGTGCGCGGCGGTGACGTCCACGCTGGGCGGCGTGGTCGTGTCCGCGAAGTGTGAGTAGACGAAGTGACGGATTTGCCAGAGAAGGGCGTTGTTCATGTCAAACTCCTGCGAATGCCAACAATTTCCCAAACGCATAAATGAAGAGCAGATATCCTGCGAGAAAAACGATTCCCTTCATCCTTGACGATGAGTTGTGTGAGCCGATCTGCCAGCCCGCGATCCATGCGGGGATGGAGGAGATGGCAACGCTCACAAGGTTGATTGCGCCCCCAGGCAAGTCAATACTCGCCGACATTCCCATTATTAGGACGGTCAGCCTGCCAAGTAACTCGAGGTTCAGCGCTAGCCTGTAAAGGAAGATCGAGTCGTAATCCAAAAATTTGAGCGGCAGGAGGATAGCCAGAAAAATCAGAACGCCGATCAACGCGCCCGCAAGCGGACGTTGAAATTGCCAGAGCGTGTCTTCCTCTTTCATCCCTTCGGCGCTCCCTTTGGTCGCAGGGCGGCGCTTTCCGTTTTCCATCATCTACTTTCCACTTTCCATCGTCATCAAAATCTCTTTTGCTCTATCCATCCTCACAACCCCCTCCGCCGCCATTTGACTCGCGACCTTCTCGATCAACTCTCCGCTCGCGCCCGCCGCGATGGCGACCTGCCGCGCGTGAAGCGACATGTGTCCGCGCTGGATGCCTTCGGTGGCGAGGGCGCGTAATGCCGCCATGTTTTGCGCGAGACCGACGGAAACAATAATTTCCGCCAACTCGCCAGCGGATTTCACGTTCATCAACTTGACGGCGGCTTGCGCGGCAGGGTGAACCTTGGTCGCGCCGCCGACGATTCCCACCGCCAGCGGCATTTCCAACTCGCCGACCAAATTTCCGCTTTCATCTTTTGACCATGTTGATAATGAAGTGTACCTGCCAGAACGCGCCGCGTAGGCGTGAGCGCCCGCCTCAATGGCTCGCCAGTCGTTGCCTGTGGCGATGACAACAGGATCAATTCCGTTCATGATGCCTTTGTTGTGGGTCGCGGCGCGGTAGGGATCTGCGGCGGCGAAGGCGTACGCGGCGATGATTCCATCCCGCACTTCCTCGCCGCTGTACCGTAAGATACCATCTTGCGCTACGAATTCCAACTCTTTCACGGGAATAACGCATGTCGCTTTTGCCATGCGTTTATCGGTGAGGTTCGAGAGAATCCGCAAATGGACTTTCCCGCCCGTGATTTCTTCGATTCTCGGCGCGAGCCGTTCGCACGCCGTGTTGACCGCGTTCGCGCCCATCGCGTCGCGCACATCGTAGATAAGATGAACGACGAGAAATTTTCCGATGGGGGATTCTTCGATGACGCGGACTTCCAAATCCCTTGCGCCTCCGCCTCTGGACTTTAGGCTTGACTCGGCGGCGTCAACATACGTCAACAGTTCGGTTTTACGCGCCAACACGCGCTCGGCGGCTTTGTTCGCGTCCTCAACATTCAACACCTGCAACTGACCGATCATCAGCGGCTCGGCGCTTGTGGCGGTGAAGCCTCCACTTGCGCGGGCGAGTTTCGCCATGAATGACGCGCCTGCCACGACAGATGGCTCTTCGATGACCATCGGGATGAGTACATCTCGTCCATTGACCATGAAGTTGAGCGCAACGCCGAGCGGCAGGGAAAATGTCCCGATCGCGTTTTCGACCATGTGCGAGGCGACGTCAAGGGCGAGAGGGCTGGTAAGCGGAATCAGCTCGCCCGGCGAAAGAGGCGAAGCATCCGCTAGTTTGGCGCGGCGCTCTTCGAGAGTCAGATCATAGAAGCCGGGGATTCGTGAAGTCGTCATGATACGTTGAGATATTGTAGTCTGGTTGGCTCGCAAAATCTATCATGTTTATGAGATAATGCGGGCATGTTGCTTACCCGTGAACAGTTGCAGGAACGTTTGATCGCGTTGCATCAAGCCAGCCTTGAATTGGTGAAGGATGTTTCGCTGGAGCATTTATTGGAGCGGATCGCGGCGGTAGCCTGCGAACAGGCGGGGGCGCGTTATGCCGCTCTCGGTGTGTTGAATGACGAGGGGAAACTTGTCCAGTTTGTTTCTGTAGGGATGACCGAAGAGCAGATGGCGCTTATTCCGCATCCGCCTCGCGGCAAGGGGTTGGTTGGTGAATTGATGAATAGGGAAGAGCCGTTGCGAGTTCCAGTCATTCAGGATCATCCACGCTCTGTGGGGTTTCCTGTGAATCATCCGCACATGGTCTCGTTTTTAGGCGTTCCCATACGCGCCGGCGATGTTCAGCTGGGTCAACTTTATCTGACAGAGAAACTGAATGCTTCAGAGTTCACCTCAGATGACGAGAAAATCATCCAAATGCTGGCTACCTACGCGGCGGCGGCGATCCAAAACGTCCGTATGGTGGAACAGATGCGGGAACGCGACCTGGCGCTGACCCGCCGAAACGTGGATATGTCTCTGTTGAATGGTATCGCGTCAACCCTGACCTCGAGTTTGGAACTGGATGAGATTCTGAATCAAACTCTCGCGCTCGTGATGAACTACATGAAGGTGGAGGCGGGCGAAATATTTCTTTTAGCGGAGGATAAGGTTACATTGCGCATGGTCTTGCATCGCGGACAAGCCGCGGAGGCTTTCTGGATGCGGAATCAATTTCCAGTAGGGGAGGGGTATATCGGCATGGTTGCCAAAACTCGCAAGCCAATGATCAGCGCGCGCCTTGAGGATGACGCCCGTTTTGTGCGTGAAGCCATTGTCAAAGCGGGATTCCATCAGATTGCCTGTATTCCCCTGCTTTCCGGCGAGAATTTGATGGGCGTTATGAGCGTTGCGGCTAAAGCCAAAGATGCAATTGACAATCGGATCGTTGAGATGATGGCGGCGGTTGGCACATGGGCAGGTCTGGCGATTGAAAATGCGCGACTGCATACCGACGCGCGCCGCTTGGCGGTGTTGGAAGAGCGCGATCGTATCGGTATGGATTTGCATGACGGGGTTATTCAGTCCATTTACGGGCTTGGCTTGTCGCTTGAAAACGCTCTACTTTCATTCAATGAAGACTCCATTGAAGCAAAGCGCCGCGTTCAAAGCACAATTGATGGTTTGAATCAAGTGATCCGCGATCTGCGGGCGTATATTTTAGATCTAAAACCAAGACAGATGGGTGAAGCCGGGTTGGTCGGTGGCATTCAACGCCTTGTTGCCGAGTTCAAAGCCCATACTTCTGCCGAGGTCCAATTTACTTATACTGAAAAAGGTCTGAAAAACCTTCCCGATGTCCATTCTCTTGCCTTATTCCATATCTGTCAGGAAGCATTGGCGAACGCGGCAAAGCATGCAAAAGCAAAAAATGTGCATATTTCGTTGTGGCGAACGAAAGATCGCGCCCTGATGGAGATCCGTGATGATGGAGTCGGTTTTGATATGGAGAATATCAGCGTCAATATAGGTCATGGGCTAGCCAATATGGAGACGCGCGTGCGATCGGCGGGCGGCGATGTTGAAATTTCATCGCATTTGAATGAGGGAACGACGATATTAGCATGGGTGCCGCGCCATGCGCGCGCATGAATTGGACGAATCGTTGAATCTTTAACATTGAATCTCAAAATCCTGAGTCTTATTCAACGCATGTGAAAATGTATTCAACACGCGTTCTTTAACAACGATCGCCAAATCAAAGCCCTAATCGTTAAAATGGCAGAGCAAGCCCCATATATGGGGGTGTGGATAACTCTGTGGAGCGCGCATGGCTGAAACGCGCGTTCTATGAAAGATCAAAGTCTTGTTGCATTGCACGAGAACTCTTTAACGTTGAGTGACCTTAAAAAAACAGATGTTTTAAATAAACCGTAGGCTTTTCGTGTTGTACTTTTGGATAGTTATGCTAGAATGTGACCACGCTGAGATTTTGATGTGAAGTACGAAGCGCATCTTGCAATCCCTTTGGATCTCTGAAACAAAATAATATATCTTCAAAAATAGCCGCTGACGAAGCGGATAGATTTCACATTGGCAACCACGGCCGCTGAGGAGCAATCAATGAACGCAGAACAAGCATGGCAGTCCGTGCTCGGACAATTACAGATGGAAATGCCGCGCGCATCGTTCGATACCTGGGTGCGCGATACCAAGCCGGTTTCCTACCATAATGGAAGGCTTACCATCGGTGTCCGCAATGCGTATGCGCGCGATTGGCTCGAGAATCGTCTTGCCGGTACGGTCAACCGTCTGCTCGGCGGGATTTTGAACGGAAGTGTGGCTGTCACCTTTGTTGTACACGGCAATGAAAAAGAAATAGAGGTGGATGAACCGCATCTTGCCCCAGTGGAAACTGCTTCGGCTCCCGAGCAGAATCTGCGTAATTCGACTTTAAACCCCCGCTACGTCTTTGAGAACTTTGTAGTCGGTTCGGGCAACAGGCTGGCGCACGCTGCGTGCCTTGCCGTTGCTGAGAAGCCAGCTCGCGCCTACAACCCGTTGTTCCTTTATGGGGGCGTTGGGCTTGGGAAAACTCACTTGCTTCACGCGATTGGCAATTCCTGCCATGCGCGGGGGTTGAGCGTGTTGTACGTTTCCTCCGAAGAATTCACCAACGACATGATCACCGCCATCCGCACGCATACCACGCAGGCGTTCCGGGAGAAATATCGTTCGATCGATGTGCTTTTAATTGACGACATTCAATTTATTGCCGGTAAAGAATCTACGCAGGAAGAATTTTTTCACACGTTCAATACATTACACGGGCAGGATAAGCAGATCATCGTCTCGTCGGATCGCCCGCCGAAGTCGCTGGTCACATTGGAGGAACGCCTCCGCTCGCGGTTCGAGTGGGGACTCACGGCAGACATCCAGCCGCCCGATCTGGAAACGCGGCTCGCCATCCTGCGCTCGAAGGCTGAACGCACGGGTCGGCAGGTGTCCGATGAAATTCTCGAAAGCATCGCGCGTCGCGTGCAATCGAACATTCGCGAGTTGGAAGGCGCGTTGAATCGCATTCTTGCGTATGCTGACCTGAGCGGCGCGTCATTAACTCCTAGCCTGGTTGAAATGGCATTGGTCGATCTGATGCCGCAAAAGAAGAATATACCGCCAACCAAAATTCTTGAAGCGGTGGCTGAGATGGAAGGCGTAAACGTGGATGACCTGCTTGGGCAGAAGCGCTCAGCAAAAATAGCGATTCCTCGCCAATTGGCAATGTATATTTTGCGGCAATACATTGAAATCTCCCTGCCTCAGGTTGGCGAAATCCTTGGCGGACGGGATCATACGACGGTCATGTACGCGACGAAGAAAGTGGATGAGAACGAAAAACTTAGAAATCGCGCCAGAAAAATATGGGATGCCCTAAATCAGGACTTGGTCAACTGACGGCATAATCGAACATTGCGGAAATGCGCATTCGGAGTCGGGGGAACTCCGAATGCGCATTTAAAAGGGGGAGAGAGGCGGAGGGTAAGTACCAGAATGCCCGTCGAGGCGAAGCGGGGGTTTTCGTCAATTCCTGTGTTATAATCCCGCCGCTTCCGAATCCTGCGACTGCGGCACAAAGAAATCTTGTGCCTCCTCAGGGAGGAGCGACATCTTGCCTGGGACGGGCATCGAGCGTCCCTGAGCGGGTCATCAAATCCCGCTAAACTCATCCACGGCACGCTGGCGAATGTCTGTCACGCGTTGGCATGTGGAATGTAAGGAGAAATATGGCAGTTATCCCTATGAAATCCCTGCTTGAGAGCGGCGTCCATTTCGGGCATCGCACCAACAAATGGGACCCGCGTATGAAACCGTATATTTTTACGGAGCGCAATGGCATTCACATCATCGACCTGCAACAGACATCCAAATTGTTGAGTCAGGCGTTCAATGTGATCCGTGATACGGTCGCCAATGGCGGCACAATTTTGTTTGTCGGTACGAAGCGGCAGGCGCAGGAAACCGTGGCGGCTGAAGCTGCGCGGTGCGCTATGCCCTATGTGACCGAACGTTGGATGGGCGGCGTTCTGACGAACTGGTCGACGATGCATGACCGCATTCAGGAATTTGAACGGCTCGAAAAAATGCGCGATAGCGGAGATATTCACCGCTTGACTAAAAAGGAAGGGTTGTTGATCGAACGCGAGATCGTTCGGTTGACCACCCGCTTTTCCGGTGTTCGCAACATGAAGCGCCGCCCCGATCTGCTCTTTATCGTCGATGTGGGTCGCGAAGACTCGGCGGTGCGTGAAGCGAATTTGCTGGGCATTCCCATCGTTGCGATGGTGGACACGAACTGCAACCCGCAGAACGTGGATTATGTGATCCCGTCGAACGATGATGCGATTCGCGCCATTAAGTTGTTAGTGGCAAAAGTGGCTGATGCGGTGCTTGAGGGCAAAGGCATGCGAAAAGACGATTCGGCAGAGGATATGCCTTCCGAGGAAACCAAAACGAAATCAGACAAACCTGCCCGGCGCGCGCCCAAGGTGGTGGAGACCGACGTGGAATTGGAAGATAACGCCCTGCTCGGAGAGGCGACCCTTGCCAAGATGAGCGCCTCACGCAAGCCTGCCACAGAAGAAGCCCCTGTAGCTGAAGTGGCGGCAGAAACAAAAACGGAAGAAAAATCAGAAGGCGCTGAATAAGCAGACCTTGCAACACGAGGAATTAACGGATGGAAATTACAATTGATATGATCAAGGAATTGCGCGCCGCTACCAGCGCCGGCATGATGGATTGCCGCAAGGCGCTCGAAGAAGCGGAAGGCGATTTTCAAAAAGCGGTGGATTGGCTGAGAGAAAAAGGTATGGCGACGGCTGCCAAACGCGCCGATCGCGAAGCTTCGCAAGGCATAGTCGAGCTATACTCGCACGGCGGTGGACGCGTGGGCGTGATGGTGGAAGTGAACTGCGAATCCGATTTTGTGGCACGTTCCGATAAATTCCGCGAATTGGCGCATGAACTGGCGTTGCAGATCGCCGCATCTGCGCCGCGCTACCTGAAAGTGGAAGATATTCCCGCCGAGGTGTTCGACCATGAAGCGGAGATAGCCCGCGCGCGCGCCAAGGAAGAGGGCAAGCCGGAGAACATCCACGAGAAGATCGTGCAGGGGCGGCTCGAAAAATTCAAGGATGAAGTTGTGCTTTCGCGGCAGGCGTACATCCGCGATGAATCGATCACCGTGGAGAAGTTGATCTTGCAAACGGTCGCCGCCATCGGCGAAAATGTGGTCGTCCGACGCTTCCAGCGCTGGGAGTTGGGCGAAAGTTTGAACAATTAAAGTAAAATGACCAACCAGACGGTTGGTCATTTTTTTGACACCCCACCCGCCCCATCCCGCAATTTGCGGATGGGGAGGCAGGGAGGGGTAAAGGAGAGTTATGAGCGACATCAAGTACAAACGGATCCTGCTCAAGTTGAGCGGGGAGGCGCTTGGCGGCAAGTCTGGGTTTGGCATCGACGTGGACGAGGCAGAAGCCATTGCCGTCCGCATCAAGGAAGTCCACGAGATGGGTGTGGAAGTGGCGATTGTCATCGGCGCGGGAAACTTGTGGCGCGGCAAGCAGGGATTAGAACGCGGCATGGATCGCGCCACCGCCGATTATATGGGTATGCTCGCCACTGTAATGAACGCGATGGCGTTGATGGACGCGTTGGAGCGCGAAGGCGTGTATACGCGCGTCATGTCCGCGATTGAGATGCGCGCAATCGCCGAACCTTATATCCGCCGCCGAGCCATCCGTCACCTGGAGAAGAGGCGGGTGGTCATTTTCGGCGCGGGAACGGGGAATCCGTTCTTTTCCACAGACACTGCCGCGGCGTTGCGCGCCAACGAGATCGACGCGAATGTCGTGATCAAGGCTACCAAGGTGGATGGCGTCTACGATTCAGACCCGAAGAAAAACCCCGATGCGAAGAAGTTCGACAAACTCGGTTATATCGAAGTGATCAACCGCAGACTGGAGGTGATGGATAGCACTGCCATCACCCTGTGCATGGAAAATAAGCTGCCGATTCTGGTTGTCAATTTGTGGGATAACCATGCCCTGCTCGCCGCGCTCAAAGGAGAGCCGGTGGGCACGATCGTCGGCGATTGAGTCATTGGTCTGCCGGCGTTTATCGTAGTACAGATTCAACTCTCGAGTTGTTTCAAAACCTCTCAAGGATAGCGCTTCATATAGCGGTTTTTATTGTTTTGGTGTATCCTTGTCGTTGAATAAATTTCACAACTCAGGAGACTGAAGTGATTAAAGATATCCTAGCCGATGCCGAACATCGAATGAAAAGCGCCCTTCAAGTCTTGCATGACGATCTGGCTGGCGTGCGCACGGGGCGCGCCAGCCCTGCCTTGGTGGAGAAACTCCCCATTGAGTATTACGGCAACCCAACCCCGCTCATGCAACTGGCTTCGATCAGCGTTCCCGAAGCGCGAACGATTACCATCAAGCCGTTCGATGCGTCGACTCTGAAGACGATCGAAAAAGCGATTCAAACGTCGGACTTGGCGCTCAACCCCAACAATGACGGCAAGGTTATCCATCTCAACCTGCCGCCGCTCAACGAGGAACGCCGCCGCGACCTCGTCAAGCACGTGCATCACCGCCTGGAAGAATCGCGTATTGCCGTCCGCAACATCCGCCGCGACGCGCACAACGATATGCGCGACTTTGAAAAGGAAAAGTTGATCTCGGAAGACGATCTCGAACGCGGCGAAGAAGACCTCCAAAAACTTACCGACAAATATGTGGAAGAGATCGGCGTTCAGGGCAAGAACAAAGAAGCCGAGATCATGGAAGTCTAGCCGGTTCCATGGCAGACACCCCCTTTACCATCCCTCCCGATAGAATTCCACGCCACGTTGCGATGATTATGGATGGCAACGGACGCTGGGCGCTTTCGCGCGGCTTGCCGCGTCTTGCCGGTCATAAAGCCGGCACCGAGAACCTGCGACGCGTCATCCGCTCTTCGGTGGAATTTGGCGTGAAGTATTTGACCATCTATGCCTTCTCCACCGAGAATTGGGGACGTCCGCCGGAAGAAGTCAAAGGTTTGATGTTCATTCTTGAGGATGTGATCGATCGGGAACTCGCCGAACTCAGCAAAGAGGGAGTGCAGTTGCGTCATATCGGGCGGCTCGAACGCCTTTCCCCGAACCTCCAGGAAAAAGTGTTAGACGCGATCGACGCGACAAAAAATAACGACCGCCTGGTTCTGAACGTGGCGTTCAATTACGGCGGACGTGATGAGATTATCAACGCGATCCAGCACATTATGAAAGATGGTGTTCCTCCTGAAAACGTGACCGATGAACTCGTGAGCCGTTACTTGTACACGGCAGGCACTCCCGATCCCGACCTCATCATCCGCACTTCCGGCGAGTTGCGTGTAAGCAACTTCCTGATCTGGCAGGGCGCATATTCCGAATGGTTCGTCACACCGAAATATTGGCCCGACTTCGACCGCGAGGAATACCTGCGCGCCCTCGAAACCTTCGCCTCGCGCGAGCGCCGCTACGGAAAAGTTTCTTCGAGCGAATACGAGGCGTCCAATGCCTAGGCGCGTTTTGACGGCATTCATATTGGCGGTCATTGGCTTGCCAGCCATTATCTACGGGGATGTTTTTTATTTTATTGCCATGGCAATCGTTCTCGGCGGTTGCGCATGGGAATTTGTTCGCATGTACCGGGCGGTGGAGTTTGAACCCAATGAAAAAGTCACGATTGGAGGCGTGCTGTTGATAGCCACAGTGCGCTTCTTTTTTGCCGAAGCTGCGATCCCCGTCATGGTTTTGACCATCATGGTTGCCATGACCGCGCATGTGTTTTCCTTCGAACGCGGCAGGGATAAAGCCGCGCTGGATTTTTGTATTACCGTTGCCGGCATTGTCTACCTCGGCTGGCTCGGCTCGTATCTCCTCGACTTGCGGTTGCTTCCCGCCGGCGGATGGTGGCTCATGCTCATTCTGCCTTTGGTGTGGGCAAGCGATACCGGCGCGTATTCCATCGGCGCGGTGTATGGCAAACACAGGATGTCGCCGCGCATCAGCCCGAAGAAAAGTTGGGAGGGATACTTCGCCGGTGTGTTCACCTCGGTGATCGTCGGCGCATTCTTTGCGTACGCCTATTCCACGTTGGGACCTCAGCCGCTTGGCGGTTTGATCACCCCGTTGAAAGGCGCGTGGTTCGGTCTCGTGATCGGCGCGATCACCCCGCTCGGCGACCTCGGCGAGAGTATGTTCAAGCGGCAAAGCGGCATGAAAGATTCGAGTCACATCCTGCCGGGTCACGGTGGATTTCTCGACCGCGTCGACTCATGGATTTGGGGCGCGCCGCTCGGCTACTTTCTCATCCTATATTTTATTTTCTAACGGAGGACGAATGGCAAACAAAAACGAACCTACCAGAAATCTTGCGCTCGAACTCGCGCGCGTCACCGAAGCCGCCGCCATGGCGGCGGGTCGCTTCATGGGACGCGGAGATAAAGAGGCGGCAGACCAAGCCGCCGTCAACGCGATGCGCACCGTCCTCCAAACAGTGGACATGAACGGCATCATCGTCATCGGCGAAGGGGAAAAGGATAACGCGCCGATGTTGTTCAACGGCGAGACGGTGGGAAGCGGTTCTCCTCCCGACGTGGATGTTGCTGTGGACCCCATCGACGGGACTCGCCCTTTAGCCTTTGGCAGATCGAATTCGCTGGCGACGGTTGCCATCGCCCCGCGCGGCACGATGTTCGACCCCGGTCCGTTCGTGTACATGAACAAGATCGCGGTGGGACCCGAAGCGAAGGGCAAGATCAATATCGAAAAATCCATCACCGAGAATTTGAAAGCGATCGCAAAGGCGAAGCATAAAGATGTGGAAGACCTGACGACGATCATCCTTGACCGCGACCGCCACAAGGAGATGATCGCCGAGATACGCAAGGCGGGCGCGCGCATCCGACAGATCCCCGATGGCGACGTGGGCGCGGCGTTGATGACCGCGTGGCCCGACTCCGGTGTGGACGTGTTGTTCGGCGTGGGCGGCACACCCGAAGGTGTGCTTGCCGCGTGCGCGTTGCGCGCCATGGGCGGTGAGATCCAAGGCAAACTCTACGCGCGCGACGAGGCCGAACTTCGCCGCGGGCAAGAAGCGGGCTACGATTTTGAAAAGATCCTCACGATGGACGATCTCGTCTCCTCGGAAGATGTGTTCTTTGCCGCGACGGGAATCACCGACGGCGAATTCCTCAAAGGCGTGCGCTACTTCGGCGACCGAGCCAGCACCGATTCGCTCGTGGTGCGCGGACTGACCGGCACCGTGCGGCAGATCTCCGCCACGCACCGTATTGATAAACTCGATCAACTGGGCGCGGTGAAGTATTGAGACATTTCCGTCATTGCGAGTGGCGCCTCGCGCCACGAAGCAATCTCCATCACTGTGTTGGGGATTGCTTACTCTAAAGAGTACGATGTCGTCGGACATAGCCCTCCTCGCAATGACGAACTAGGTCTGCTTGACACTCCCTATCCTTGCACGTATAATCCCGCTCGCCTTCCTCGATAGCTCAATCGGCAGAGCGAGCGGCTGTTAACCGCTAGGTTCCAGGTTCGAGACCTGGTCGAGGAGCTTTTCACCAAATGATTTGCCTTTAGCGATTGCGCTGGAGGCAAATTTCGTTTAAGAACGAAGGATAAATTTCCATTGACATGCATGGATATAAAGCAGTATAGTGGTAATGAGGAACTTCAGAAGTAATTCCGATAGGAGCGCTCCATGAACGCAACCACTCGAATCTTTGGCATGTTGGTCTGGCTGGGCGGGCTGATCCTCACTGGGGCGGTCTTGCTATCGCTCACCGCTGCCCGGGTCGGGGAGCACAAATCTAGCACGTACGGGAACGCCTATGAGCAATTTAAAAATTCATGGGGCGGCGAAATAGGAATTATCCCGCCGTTATTCACTCTTCGTCACTCTTATACAGAATCGACCTTCAATAAGGACGCGAAACAATACGAAGATGTTGTCCGCACCGAGACTTATCCCCTTGTGCCAAAAACAATCAATATTGATTCGTCTGTAGATTACGGCGAACAGGAGCTCGACCTGCTGGTCTTCAACGCCTTTGAAACGCACAATACCGAAACATATACCATCGTCAACAAAACGCAATATACCGGCGACTTGCTCATCAAAGTGAGCAAGCCCGAAAATGCCAATCTGATGTACGACTACACCATCCGCATCCCTTCGCAGGGAAACCTGATTCTCCAGCCCAGCATGGACGCGCCCCAGGCGCTGATTCCCGGATTTGCTCCCGGCTCCGAGGTGGAGGTAATCGTCACCTACGCTACCAAAGGCATGGATGTGTTCAAATACAACCTATCTGCTTACCAGAATAATGTGATCGAGCGTATCACTGCCAAGGTCGTGATCAATGTGGATGAATTTGGCATTTATCGTTTTGGTCTGCCCCACAACACCGAACTAACCAAAGATGGCGCGACGGTCGAATTCGACGTGGAGAACTTCTCCACTACGCAGGACCTTGGCATCACCTTTCTTGCTAAACAGCGGTATCTCGATTCCATCCAGAACCTGATCGGTTACTCTCCGATGTCGCTGGCGTTTTTTCTTATCGTGACCTTTATCTTCTCGCAGATATTCGCGGTGAAATTCAACGCATTCCATTACCTGTTTGTCGGGATGATCGACCTCTTCTACTTTCTGTTCGTCGCCTACCTCATCCGTTTCTTTGGCGTTTTCCCGACCTTCACTATCTCCATCGTCTTGACCGCCGCCATGTTCCTGTTATATGCCCCAAATGTGTTCGGTAGATGGTTTGCTTTTCGGATCGTGGGTGTGTTCTTGTTTCTACTGACTGTTGTATTTTCGCTTATCTTCCTCATGCCGATCTTCCGTGGTCTGCTTTTTGTGGTGTTGGTATTCCTGATCTTCATGTCCATCATGGTTTTCGTCAGCCGTTCCGATATTTCCAAGTGGAGCATCGTCAGCGGCGAATAAATTCAAAGAGGAGAATTCTCATGCAGTCTTTTATATTCAACGACGCGATCACCTTCAAGCTTGCCACCCAACAGGATAACAATAGCGCGAAGACGCAGGTGTTCTTCGGTGTGTTGCTCGGCGTGCTTTTGCGCTGGGTCTACACCATCGCGGTGGAGGTAGCCAAGACTGGCGACCCGTGGAGTTTCGGCGCGTGGTATGTCATCGTTGCGCGCTTCGTCGCCTCGCTGATCGTGACCGTCTTTGTCTTTTCGGGCTATTGGGAAAAATCCAAGGATCAGCCCGCCGACATCAGGTTCTGGAACGCGGTGGCATACGGCATTTCGATTGACGCGCTCATCGGTCCGTGGACGGTGTAATTCAAAATCATGTCATTCTGAGCGAAGAATCTCCTCGCTTGCAAGCGAGACCCTTCGGTCGCTATCGCTCCCTCACATCGTCCCGATGTTTTTCGGGAGGATGACATAGAGTAGAAAAAAAGAGAAGCCTCGCGCTTCTCTTTTTCGATTTATTCGCTCTTCGACTCGGTCTTGCTTTTCGATTTCTTTTCGCCTTTGACATCGGACGAAGATTTCTCAGCCGCCTTGTCCCCTGAAGCGGACTTATCCTCTCCATGAGCGTGACCGTGATCGTCCGATTGAGATTTGCTCCTCGACGATGAATTGCCGCCTGACGAGGATTTATTATCGGTGGCGTAAAACCCCGAACCTTTGAAAATTACTTTCGTCGGGGTGATGACTTTTTTCAATGCTTTCTTTTTGCATTTGGGGCAGGTTACGAGCGGGGCGTCGTCAAACGATTGATGTTGTTCGAATCTTGTGCCGCAGGAACTGCAGCGATATGTATAAACTGGCATGGGACTCCTAACTTTCCACAGCGGGGCATTATAGCGTGCATGAATGTCGAAGACAAGAGGCTGTTGCGTCTGAGTTACGTTAACGGGCGTTCTTGTAAATGTGGAGCGGCATCTCGCAGGCGCGCGGGATATCATCCCGCGCCACGGATTTATGGATTCCACGGCAGGATCTGAATAAACGATTCCAATGTTGTCTCCGCTGTTATGCTGTGACGATACAGATAATAAATATTTCCTTTCCCTTGAATAGACTTATCACCAAGTCCCATTGCGGCGACGTAACCCGCAAACTTTATAAGTTTCAACGAATTGCTGTCGTACGCGCCAAAAGGATAGGCAAAACTTCGTACTGGCACGTCAAGATATGATTCCAATTTCTTCCGCGAGTTGACGATCTCTTCTTCCTGTGCGGCGGGGTGCGTTGTCAAGTCGCGGTGGCTGAGACTGTGACTGCCGATCTCCCAGCCTGCTTCATACAATGCGCGGATTTGAGCTTTGTCCATGTAGCGATTCGCGCCGATGTAATTGTCCACGATGTAGGCTGTGCCGGTGAAGCCGTAGGTTTGCATGACAGGCAGTGCGTTGATGTAGACGGTTTCACTGCCATCGTCAAACGTCAGCAAGATAGGGCGGGAGGGGAGTTGCGCGCCGAAGTAGATGGCTTGCGTCAATTGTTCGACGGAGATCGTTCGGTATCCGTGCATGAACAAGTAATTCATTTGGTTCTCAAACGCTTCGGGTGAAACGTAATACTCGCTGTCTGTGAATGAGTAGCCGATGTGATGATAGAGAAGGATCGGAACGGTGACGTTCCCAGGTCCCTGAAAGATAAATTGAGGCGTGGGTGTGATCGTCGGTGTGAGGGTTGAAGTTGGCGTGAAGGTTGGGGAGGGGGTGAATGTGTCAGTGGGGAGAAAGGTTGGGGTGTTTGCGACAGGCTGAAACGGCGTAAGAGACGGGCTGAGGGTGCGAGTCGGTTCGAGGGTTAGAGTCGGCGTAGGGGGTGCGATGAGTCCGAATCCCCCACATCCTAAAAGAAAAATTCCCGTCATTGCGAGGAGCCACGAAGTGGCGACAAAGCAATCCCCGTGATGATGTTGGAGATTGCTTCGCCCTATCGGGCTCGCAATGACGGTTCGTCTTTTAAATCGGATGATTGATGTCCCACAAAATTCGCAAGCCGTCGAGCGTGAGCCAGGGGGCGATGATCTGAATGACATCGGTCTCTTGCGCGACGATCTCGGCGAGCCCGCCCGTTGCGATCACTTTCATCGTGGGACCGAGTTCTTTGCGAAAACGCTCGACCATGCCCTCGACCATGCTCACGTACCCGAACAACAAACCCGCCTGCATCGCGTGGACAGTGTTGCGACCGATGACGGAGGGCGGGCGTTGCAGATCAATGCGCGGAAGTTTTGCGGCGTGCGTGAACAGCGCTTCGGTGGCGAGGTTGATGCCCGCTGTGATCGCGCCGCCGAGATATTCGCCGTCTTTGGTGACGGCGTTGAACGTGGTGGCTGTGCCGAAATCAATAACGCACGCAGGACCTTTGTATAAATAGACGACAGCAACGGCGTCCGCGATTCGATCCGCGCCGACCGCGCGCGGGTCTTCATAGCGGACTTTGACTCCTGTTTTGATCCCCACGTCAATGACGAATGGTTCGATATCGAGATATTCGCGGCACGCTTGGATCACGCGCCCCGTCAGTTGCGGCACGACAGACGCAAGACAAACCCCCGTGAGTTGTTTAGCAGTCACCTTGGCGTTTTGCAGCAACCCCTGCAATTGCAAACCATATTCATCGGGCATACGCGAATGATCGGTGGCAAGCCGCCAGTGCGAGCTGAGTTCATTTCCGTTGTACAAGCCCAGCGTGAGGTTCGTGTTGCCGAGGTCAATGGCGAGGAGCATGGGGCAAGTATAACGGAAACAGGTACACAGGTAAACACGGAAACAAGTACACAGGGAAACACGTGTCTACATGTGTACTTGTTTACCTGTCTACGTTTTTACCTTCACCGCCTCGATGATCTCCGCGACCATATCGTACTTGTGGAATTGGGGCATGACGTACACGCCTCCCGCCCACGGTTTGACCTGCTCCACCAATTCGACCGTGATCTCCACCCCAGCCTTCACGCCCTCGTCGCCCGCCGCTTCGATCCGTTTCCGCGTTTCATCGGGGATCGAAATGCCAGGCACCTCGTTGTGCAAAAAGTTCGCGTGTTTGACGCCGACCAAGGGCAGGATGCCGACCAGAATCGGCTTGTTCAATTTGCCATGTTTTGCTTCGTATGCTTCGAGCAATTTCGGTCCATCGTCCGCGCGGTAAATGGGTTGCGTGAGGAAAAAGTCTGCGCCTGCTTTGACTTTTCTGTGCAGGTTTTTGATCTCATTATCCACATCTGGCGGACACAAATTCAACGCCGCGCCGACGAAGAAATTTGTCGGCTGACCGATGCTCGTGCCTGAATGGTCTATGCCTTCGTTGAATCCCTGCTTGATGAGTTTGATCAGACCCGACGGCACGAGATCGTAATTATCCATCGCTTCGGGGTAATCGCCGATGGCGGTCGGGTCGCCCATCACGACAAAAATATTGCGGATGCCCAGCGCGTGCGCGGCGAGCAAATCTCCCTGCACGCGCAAGAGATTCCGCCCACGAGTGGGGAAGTGGATCGTCGTCTCGACTCCCACTTTTCTCTGCACCACGTCGCACACCGCCCACGCCGACATCCGCATCCGCGCCATCGGCGAGTCGGCGACGTTGATCACGTCCGCGCCTGCGTCGGCGAGGAGAGACGCGCCCGCCAACAGTTTGTGAGTCGAGAGTCCGCGCGGCGGATCCATTTCCACGGAGATCGCAAATTCACCGCGTTCCAATTTTTGCGCGAATTGAGTTGGCGGTTCAATGTCCGAGACTTCCGAAGTCTCTAAGACTTCGGAAGTCTGAATTAACACGGAAGAATGTTCCGAAGAATCCAACGCCTTCTTCATCGCCATGATATGTTGCGGGGTCGTGCCGCAGCATCCGCCAACGATGACCGCGCCTGTCTCGCGGAACGACAGCGCATAATCGCCGAAGTAATCCGCATCGGCGGGATACATGATGCGTCCGCCCACTTGTTCGGGCCAGCCAGCATTCGGCTTCACCCAAAACTTCCCATCAGGCACGGCTTGTTTCATCTGCTTCAAGATTCGCAGCAATTGCGCGGGTCCGCCCGAGCAGTTGACTCCGATCACGTCTGCGCCTGCATCGCGCAACGTCCGCGCCACTTTCATCGGTTCATCGCCGAGCAGAGTTCTGTCATCACGCGTGAACGTGACCGATGCAACGATTGGTAATTTGCACGTTTGTTTCGCCGCGTTTATTGCCTCACGGATTTCATACAGATCGCTGAACGTCTCGATGACGATCGCATCAACGCCCGCGTCTGCCAATGCGCGGATCTGCTCCGCAAACGCCTCTCGCGCCTCCTCAGGCTGGACGCGCCCAAACGGAGCGATTCGCACCCCCAGCGGACCCACATCCCCTGCGACCAGCACATCCTTGAACGACGCGGCAACGACGCGCTTGGCAAGGTCAACACTGGCTTTGTTGATTTCAACGACATCGTCTTGCAATCCATGCTTGGCGAGTTTGAATCGATTCGCGCCGAACGTGTTGGTGATGATCAACTGCGCGCCCGCTTCGATGTACTCGCGGTGAATCTCCGCCACCGCCGATGGATTCGTGAGGTTGAGTTCGTCGAAACACTTGTCGAATCCCACTCCGCGCGTGTGGAGCATCGTCCCCATCGCGCCATCGGCGAGGAGGGTTTGGGATGAGAGGAGGTTTAGGAATTTGTTTGTCATGGTTGCTCTTTTCGTGGTGCGGATTGTCAATCCGCACTAAATTTCAAACTTACAATAACTCCATTTCCAGTCAGTTTGCTCTTTGACAAGTTTTGCTTTAACTGGATTGTATAAAACGTATTTCACGATTCTTTCTAACTCTGTCTCGTCTCGAATGACATGGTCGTAACTTTCATCCTGCCAAAACGCACCGTTTCTTTGCAGGATTTTGTTCGCTTCCCGTGCTGTATGTCGTTTCAGCGAATGTAGAATTTCTGTTAGCCCGTAATATGTTCCGTCTAATTTTTCAAGCGGTGTGCAAACCAAATGAACATGATTGAGCATAACGCAGAATGTGATCAAGTCGTAGGCTTTCCCATCTCGATAGAGAATCGATTCTGAAATCAAATCGGTAACCTGTTCATTCTTGAGATACAGATTTCCATGCAATGCTTTGTCAAGATAATCATCGTATTTGGCGAACCATGCGCGGTGAGCGGATTCTTTCTGGTTTTCAGGCAGTTTGTTTATTGCTTGCCTTTCCTCCGCCAATTCGTGAAGCGCTTCGACTGGCAGGGAATTTGCGAGGCGAAATGTAATGAAGTATGTTGCTCCCGCAATTTGAATATGGGGCAGTCGCCTTTTGTAGTATTCGCGAAATGCAAGTTTGTTTTTCATACTCATCGTGGAGCGGGATGTTATCTCGCTTTTGCCTGAAACGGGCGGGATGCCATCCCGCCCCACGAAATTACTTCATTAACTGCTCGACTCTCGATTCGCCGACCGAGTAATACTTCGCCTGTGGATGATGGACGATGATCGCGGCGGTAGATTGTTCGGGGATCAACTGTCCCGAAACGGACAGGCTCAGCCCAAGTTCGGATTCAACGGCGGGCAGGAGTTTGAAGACCTTGAAATGATCTTCCAACTCAGGGATGGCGGGATAGCCCCACGAGTATCGCTTGCCTTGATTCTCGGTGATACCCATCTCATGGCGGATGTGTTCGTGGAGGTAGTTCGCTGTCGCTTCGGCGGTTTGGACGCCGAGCCCATGCGTGAAGTAGGCTTCGGTGTAATCGTTTGCCGATTGGAATTTCTCGAAGCGGTCGCTGGCTTGCTGTCCGACGGTCACAACCTGAAAGGCGACCACGTCCATTTGACCCGATCCGACGGAGGCGTAGTAATCCGCCAGACAGAGGCGGTCATCATGCGGTTGACGCGGGAAGCTGAAGCGGGTTAATTCCTGATCGAAATTCTCAGGGTTGTAGATGATGAGGTCTTCGCCCTCCGCCTGACAGGGGAAGAGACCGTACACACCTTGCGGATTGAGCCACTTCTCGCGCATGGCTTCGCGCTTCATCTTGTCGAGCCGCGCGTCGAATTCCGCTTTGAGTTTGTCCCATTCCGCGCCGTGAGTGCTCTTCGCTCCCCACGAGAGGCGATAGAGTTCATTGATGTTGAGATGCGTGAAGACGAGCTCGAGCGGCATGTGCTTGACGACTCGCATCCCGAATTTGGAGGGGGGGAGGGTGAGAGGCGCGGGCACAATGTTCGAGCGTTGTAACGTTGGAACGTTGGCAGGTTTCGCGTTCGCGCGTCCCAGTTCCATTTCGGATTCTTCACGGGTCTTGGTAAGGAGTTGAGAGCGTTTCTCATTGTTGATCAGTGTATCCATCGTGTCGAGACCTTCGAACGCGTCTTTGCAATAGAAGACGCCTGACTCGTAAAAGTCTCCGCTTTCGGTTTGGAGGATACGGCGACCGAAGCGACGGTTGATCGCCGCGCCTCCGATCAGCACAGGGATGTTGTGTTTGCGCCGATGCAGTTCGTTGACGATGAGCGGCATCTGCTTAGAGGTGCTAACCAACAAGGCGGATAAACCGATTGCGGTTGCTTTCTCTTCCACTGCTCTGGTGATGATCGTTTCGGCAGGCACTTGCTTGCCCAAGTCCACGACGGTGTAGCCGTTGTTGGCGAGAATCGTTTTGACAAGATTTTTGCCGATGTCATGCACGTCGCCATAGACGGTGGCGATGACGACCGTGCCTTTGGTGACGCCTTCCATCTTTTCGAGATAGTTTTCAAGGTGCGCGACGGTCTTCTTCATCACTTCGGCAGATTGGAGCACGAAGGGCAGAATCAATTCGCCCGCGCCGAACTTGTCGCCGACTTCTTTCATTGCGGGGAGCAGGACGTTGTTGAGGGTGTGGACGGCGATCTCGTGCTTGCTTGGTAATTGGTTATTAGTAATTAGGGATTGGAAACTGGCAGGATCACGGTGAATGACTTCATCAATATCCTCTTCCACACCGTCTTTGAAGCGATGCACGATCTTCCAGTGGAGTTTTTGTTCGGAGGTCATGCCTGCGGTGGGGTCGGCGACTTTATCGTCTGCGATCTCCACATTTTCAAAGTGTTGGATGAAGCGTTGAAGCGCGTCTTCGCGGCGGTTGAAGATCAGGTCTTCGCAGAGTTCGCGTTCGGTCTCGTCAATTTCCGCATACGGCTTGACGTGCGCCGCGTTGACGATCGCCATATCCAAGCCGACTTGCACGCAGTGATAGAGCATGACCGAGTTCAAGGCGGGGCGGGCTTGCGCGGCAAACCCAAAGGAGAGATTGCTCACGCCCAGCGAGGTCATCACGCCTGGAAGTTTTTCTTCGATCAGACGAATGCCTTCGATGGTTTCTTTGGCGGAGTCGATAAATTCCGCGTCGCCTGTTGCGAGCGTGAAAGTCAGATCGTCGAAGACCAAGTCTTCGGCTTTGAGTCCATGCTCGTTGACGGCGATGTCGTAAATGCGTTGCGCCACTTCATATTTATGTTGCGCGGTTTTCGCCATGCCTTTTTCGTCAATCGTCAAGCAGATAACAGCGGCGTTATATTTTTTGGCGAGCGCGAAAATTTTGTCGGCTTTGGTGCGACCCGCTTCCAAATGCGTGGAGTTGATGAGACAGCGCCCAGGCGCGGTCTGCAATGCGATCTCCAACACGTCCACTTCGGTGGAGTCGATCACGAGCGGAACATCCACGCCCATTTGCAATTTCTTAATGACCTTGCGCATCTGCTCGCCTTCGTCGGCGCGTTCGGTGACAGCGACGGAAATATCCAACGCGTGCGCGCCGCCAGCGACCTGGTCGCGGGCAATATCCAAAATGCCATCGTAGTCTTCTTCGAGCAGGAGTCGCTTGAACTTGCGCGAGCCTTGCGCGTTGCATCGTTCGCCGAGCAGGGTGGGAGCGGGATCTTGACGCATGGCGATCGCCGACATGGCAGAGGCAAGCTGAGGCGTGGAGTGAAGCGGTCGCTTGGGGTGTGGATGATGATTCAGTTTGTCAACAAGCAATTTAAGGTGAGCAGGCGTCGTGCCGCAACATCCGCCCACGATTGAAATATTATGCTTGGTCACAAATTCAAACATGTCATTCGCATACGGCTCAGGCTCGAGCGGATAGACCGCGTGCCCATCCACGTTGAGCGGAAGCCCCGCGTTGGGAATGCACGAGATCGGCAAAACGGAATTCTCGCCGAGAAAACGAATCGGCTCGCGCATGTGTTCGGGTCCAGTGGAGCAGTTGAGTCCGAACACGTCAATGCCCATGCCTTCGAGGATCGTCAGCGACGCGTTGATGTCGGTGCCGAGCAACATGCGTCCCGTCGTGTCGAGCGTGACCTGCGCTTGGATCGGCAAATAGATTTGCGTTTTTTCAAAGGCTTGATGCAGACCCGCGATCGCGGCTTTGACCTCGAGGATGTCTTGCGACGTTTCGATGAGCAGGACGTCCACGCCGCCTCGAATCAGACCTTCAGCCTGCTCGGCGAACGCGGCAATTAACTCATCGTATGTGACGTTGGACAGGTCGGGGTCGTTGGTGGATGGCAATTTACCTGATGGTCCGATGGGGCCAGCGACGAATCTTGGTTGTCCAGTTTTTTCGGCGTATTCATCGGCGAGTCTTTTTGCCAATTGCGCCGCCGCCATGTTGATCTCGATCACGCGGTCTTGCAGATTGTATTCCTTCATCGTCAAGCGATTCGAACGGAAGGTGTCCGTTTCAAGCACATCCACGCCGACCTCTAAAAACGAACGATGGACTTTTTCCACGGCTTGCGGATACGAGATAACGAGGTAGTCGTTGCATCCGTTGTATTGCTCGCCGCCGAAATGCTCGGCAGTGAGGTTTTGCACTTGCAGGCTCGTTCCCATCGCGCCATCAAAGACGAGGACTTTCTTTTCGAGGGCGTCGAGGTACGAGCGGTTGGTGTATTTGCGATTCATATAACTCCTGAATTGGGTTTAGTCTCATCAATATACTTGTTTACCGCAGACATCATATCTTTGTATTCATCTGGAGTATTTACACGTCCTGACCATATTTGATGAGGTTGTTCGCCTTTTAAATGATACATGGAAATATGGTTTGTGAAGATATTTCCAGATCTAATCAAGTAAATATACTCAACAACCTTTCCATCTTTATACTTGATAGACTTTTCGAGCATGTATGCAGACATATAATGTTCTGGTACGCTCCCATCGTAGATCCATTCCCCTTGCTCTTCAAAAAACTTTTCAAAATC
Source organism: Anaerolineales bacterium (assembly GCA_016789025.1). Lineage (GTDB taxonomy): Bacteria > Chloroflexota > Anaerolineae > Anaerolineales > Villigracilaceae > Defluviilinea. The sequence continues at coordinate 1,827 of JAEURC010000085.1, read as the reverse complement.
ATCGTGGTTGTTGAAATTGATTTCCATTTTAACTTCCAATCCTTGCGCGTCTTCCAGCGCGGGGTTCGGTGCGGGTGGTGGTTCGGCGGGCTAAAGCCCTGCCTCAGTTCGTGGAAGTCCGCTCAAGCGGACTCCGAGCGTTCGTTGCGAGTGTCAGCCCGAAAGGCTTCCATGTACTGAGCAGGTGGCTTCAGCCCCGCTCGTTCCCGTTGCGTGAGCAACCATCTGTTTCACGAGCATCGTTGCTTTATTCTTCCTCATCGATTCTCTCATATACTGCGATCAACTTATTCTCTCGATGATGTTCCTTCTGCTTCGCGGCGTATTCCATAACCGTTTCAAGAGAGCGTTCCCCAATGCTCAGCGCTCCGTATCCGCCTTGCCATTTGAATTGACCATCGCTCCCGTCCATGTGATTGATGGCAAACGCGCTTGCTCCTTTGAGATGACGGACACACTCGGCGACTGCTAGAACGGGCGGAATGGACAGAACAACATGCGCGTGATCGTCCATGTTTCCTCCCGCGTGCATTTTGACTCCCAATTCATCGGATTTTTTGTAAAGTACGCCATAGAACATCTTCTCTCGTTCGGCGGTGAGCCTTGGCTCGCGGTTGTATGTTGCCCAAATGAGATGATAATGAAGTCGCCAGTAGGTCATGGTGTTTCCTTTCTTTTGTTCGGTGCGGGCTAAAGCCCTGCCTCAGTTCGTGAAAGTCCGCCAAAGCGGACTCCGTTGTTCAGCCCCGAAGGGGCTTCCATGTACTGAGCAGGCGGCTTTAGCCCCGCTCAGTCTCATTCACTCCACATCACTCGGCAGCGACGCGCGTCCCGCTTCGGTCATTTTACCTTCAGCGATCAACTTCCTTGCGCGATCCTTATTCTTTTCTGACCATTTCGATCTTGCTTTGCGCGGCGTATAACGGGTCACGTAACGTTCCGCATCCAAACCTTTAAAGCCAATGGATTCTGTCCAGCCGAAGCACATCGCTTCCTCGACCACATCATGAAAATTGACAGATGGCTTCTTGGTGGCTTTCTTGTATTGAATCAACCAGATCTCGCTTTTGGTTTTGTGATTCTTTTCCAGCCACTTGCGAAAGTCTTCGCGGGTGGTTACATAAAGCGTCTCGCCGATTTCCATTTTCAATCCTTATTTCACATCAGGCGGAAGCGTCGCCTTCCCCGCAGGCGACATTCTTCCTTCGGCGATCATCTTGCGGGCGCGGTCCTTGTTCGTGTTCGTCCAGTTCGATTTTGGCTTGCGCGGCGAGAAGCGCAGGGCGTAGCGTTCCGCGTCCATGCCTTTTTCGAGGTTGTCAATCCAGCCGAAACAGATGGCTTCCTCCACCGCCTCCACATAGTCAATGGACGGTTTCTTCGCGGCTTTTTTGTACCGAATCAACCAGATCTCTTTTTTGGATTTGTGATTCTTGATCAGCCACTTGCGGAAGTCATCGCCTGTAGTCACGTACAGCGTTTCGCCGATCTTCATGATCTCTTTTCGGGTCTCGTAACGCGTTTTGGCGCTGTCCGCTTGACAGAAGTTTCAGCGGGTTCTTGATTTCCCGTTTTTGCCAAATACCTCTTGTAGCCATCGCGCAAATCCTGGTCTTCTGCAAAAGGGACTCCCAGATGCTCGCACATCGCCTTGATCGTGCTTGCAAATGATTCGTAGGATGAATCTTTCGGACGAATGTATAACCGAGGTGAATTTTTCATTGCGTTGTTCCTTTCATAACAAAAACGCCTCTCAGCATGAGAGGCGACATTCTTTCAAGAAGTCATCTCTCATCTCTCAGACAATTGTCTGCCGAAGTTGGCACC
>JAEURC010000075.1 GCA_016789025.1 Anaerolineales bacterium | reverse complement strand
GTACGCTTTGAACTCCCCTTGTCCCATCAGCGCCGCCACCTTCGTGATCGCCGCCGTCAGCGTCGTCTTCCCGTGGTCGATGTGTCCCATCGTCCCCACGTTTAGATGCGGTTTGCTTCGATCGTATTTTTCCTTCGCCATAAGAGTCTCCTTGATATAAAAACGAGTTATGCTTTCAAAATTTCTTCCGCTACCGATTTTGCCACCGGCGCGTAGTGGTCAAATTCCATATTAAACACACCGCGTCCCTGCGTGGCGGAGCGGAGTTGCGTGGCGTAACCAAACATTTCCGCCAACGGAACCATCGCGCGGACCGCTTGCGCATTGCCCAAGCGGACTTCCATGCCTTGAATTAATCCACGTCGGCTGTTAATTTGTCCCATCACATCGCCAAGATATTCTTCCGGCACAACAACTTCCACTTTCATCATCGGCTCGAGCAAAATGGGATTCCCTCTTTGCACGCCTTCTTTGAAGCCTAAGATCGCCGCCATCTTGAACGCCATTTCGCTTGAGTCAACTTCATGGAAGGAACCGTCGAACAGGGTCACTTTGATATCCACGACGGGATAACCAGCAAGCACGCCGCCATCCGCGGCTTCTTTGATTCCTTTTTCAATCGGGTTAATGTATTCTTTCGGAATGGCGCCACCAACGATCTTGTTTTCAAAGACAATGCCACTGCCGCGCTCGCCCGGCTCAAGGGAAAATACAACATGCCCATATTGACCTTTACCGCCGGATTGTTTCGCGTACTTGTAATCAACTTCCTTGATCGCTTTGGTGATCGATTCGCGGAACGCTACGCGCGGAGCGCCAACATTTGCCTGAACGCGGAACTCGCGAAGCAGGCGATCCACAATAATATCGAGGTGTAGTTCACCCATGCCACGAAGAATTGTCTGACCGGAATCTTCATCCGAGTTGACGTGAAGCGTCGGGTCTTCCTCTGCCAGCTTGCGAAGGGCCTCACCCATCTTCTCTTGATCCGATGAACTTTTCGGCTCGACGGCGATCGAAATCACCGGTTCGGGGAAGGAGATCGTTTCAAGGACAAGGGCTTTCGTATCGCACAATGTATCGCCGGTAAAACTTTCCTTGAAGCCCAGCACCGCGCCAATGTCTCCAGCGCGGATCTCGGTCACGTCTTCGCGGCGATCGGCATGCATACGAATCAAACGACCGATACGTTCTTTCTTGCCTCGCTTGGTTGTATTTTGCACGGTTTGCCCCTGGCTAACAACGCCGGAGTACACACGAACGTAAGCCAAGCGACCCACATATGGATCGGTAACGATCTTGAACACCAACGCGCTCAACGGGCTACCATCTTGCGCGGGTATTTCAAAAGTGTTTTCCGGTTCATCGGGAACCGATACGGTGACAATCGGTTTATCTGCCGGGGATGGAAGATAATCAATAACGGCGTCCAGCAAAACCTGCACGCCTTTATTCTTTAATGAAGAACCGCAGAAAACAGGCGCGGCTTTGACGGCAAGCACGCCTTTGCGTAATGCGGCTTTGAGTTCATCAATACTAATTTCCTGACCTTCAAGGTACTTCATCGTCAGTTCATCGTCAAGTTCCGCGATCTTCTCCACCATTTTCGCGCGGGCTTGTTCGGCGTCTGCTTGTATTTCAGCCGGAATTTCCGTTATTTTAGGTTCTTTTCCGAGATCATCTTCCCAAATAACTGCCTTCATTGAAAGAAGATCAATTGCGCCCTTGAATGTCGCTTCGAACCCGATGGGAATTTGCATCGCGATAGGGTTGGCGCCAAGGCGGTCAATGATGGTGTCAATTGTGCGTTCGTAAGAAGCCCCGACGCGGTCCATCTTATTAACGAAACAGATACGCGGCACGCTATAGCGATCCGCCTGACGCCAAACGGTTTCGCTTTGAGGCTCGACGCCTTGGACCGCATCGAAGACCACCACCCCCCCGTCCAAGACGCGCAGCGAACGTTGAACTTCGGCAGTGAAGTCAATGTGTCCCGGCGTATCAATCAAATTGAACTGATAGCCTTTCCATTCAGCAGAAACAGCCGCAGACACGATCGTGATGCCGCGCTCGCGTTCCTGCACCATCCAGTCGGTCACCGTGGTGCCATCGTCAACGGAGCCAATTCGGTGAGTCTTGCCGGTATAGAACATGATCCGCTCGGTCGTGGTAGTTTTCCCGGCGTCAATGTGGGCAATGATCCCTATATTTCGATACTTCTCAAGCGGATACTCGCGAGCCATTCTTAGTTAAACACCTTCTGTTTGGATTTCAAAACAACTAAATACGATAATGCGAAAAAGCGCGGTTGGCTTCCGCCATCTTATGGGTTTCGTCTCGCTTGCGGATCGCCGCGCCAGTTTCGTTAAAGGCGTCGATCAATTCGCCGGCGAGTTTGTCCGGAAAGGATTTACCGGAGCGTTCGCGCGCCGCGGTTAGAATCCAGCGGATGGCTAGCGTGGTGCGACGGTCTGTCGAAACTTCCATCGGTACTTGGTATGTAGCGCCGCCTACACGTCGCGGTCGGACCTCCATGGCGGGTGAAACATTTTTAAGAGCGCCATCGAAAACATCCATAGGATTCTTTTCCGTGCGCTCTTTGATCAAATCCATCGCGCCGTAGATCAGCCCAATGGCGGTGCTCTTTTTACCGCGTTTTAAGACGTGCTGAACCATCGTCTGCACATGGACGCTGTTATAACGGATATCAGGGAGAATCTCCCGCTTTTCAGGTTTTGCTCTACGCATCTGTCATTACTCCATCAATTTACTTCGGACGCTTCGCGCCGTACTTGGAACGCGCCTGCTTGCGGTTGGCTACACCGGTCGTATCCAGCGAGCCGCGGACAATATGATAGCGAACGCCGGGCAAGTCCTTTACACGACCACCGCGGACAAGAACCACGGAGTGTTCCTGCAACTGGTGACCTTCACCAGGGATGTAGGCGGTCACTTCCAAACCATTTGTAAGGCGCACGCGTGCGATCTTACGAAGCGCGGAGTTTGGCTTCTTCGGCGTCATGGTGCGAACGACCGTGCACACACCGCGCTTTTGCGGTGCTCCTTTATCCTGGCGGATACGCCGCTGTTTATAAGTGTTCAAGGTGAATTGAAAAGCCGGCGCCTTGCTTTTCGCCTTCTTGCTTTTGCGGCCCTTGCGGACCATTTGATTGATTGTCGGCACGATCAGCCTCCGATAATAAAATTCTTCACAAAGTTTTTTTGCACAAAATGAGGCCATCAAGTCGATATGTGATGGCCTCACAAGGTAATGCCATTCAAGCGGGGGTAATGCCGCCTTTTTCAATTGGCAACGGAGCGAGATTTTATCACGCTATTAACATAATCGTCAAGATTTCCGCTTCGTCGCAAGGTTGTCTCCAATGCCCAGCAAACCGGTATCCATGCGAGGCGGATGCTGTTTCTCTTCATCTTTTCCAAACTTGACAACATCACCGCCTTCGCTAACAGCTTCCACTGCCAAACCCAGTGATTGCAACTCTTTGACAAGCACCCGGAACGATGCGGGGATGCTTGGCTCCTCGATCGGTTCGCCTTTGACAATTGCTTCATACGCATTGACGCGTCCCTGCACATCATCAGATTTGACTGTCAGCATTTCCTGCAATGTGTATGCCGCGCCGTACGCTTCAAGCGCCCACACTTCCATTTCACCGAAGCGTTGACCGCCGAACTGCGCTTTACCGCCAAGGGGTTGTTGCGTCACCAAACTATACGGGCCAGTCGAACGCGCATGAACCTTATCCTCGACGAGATGGTGCAACTTTAATACCGTCATCACCCCTACGGTAACCGGCTGATCGTATGCGATACCGGTTTTACCATCGCGCAGGGTTTGCTTGCCAAGGATCGGCAACGGTTGGCCGGTGGCATTTACGATCTCTTGAGCAACCTCCATCAAACGCGCCTCAGCCACACGACCAGAATGACCTTGAGTCTCGATCCACAAATGCAAGCAGGCGTTCACCGCCATGTCGTTATAATCTGTCCGATCCTTCGGGTTGATCTCATCCGGATAAAAAATGGTGTCAGGATCGTAATCCTTATCACGCAACCATTCGGTCGCTGTGGCAAGGCGTGCATAATCCACATCGTTCAAATCATAGGCGTCATACTTGCGTTTACTCAGCCATTCCTCAAGGTACAGGCGGCGGACTTCATCATCATCTTGAATGGACTCTGGATCATACTCCTGCTCTTTGATCCATTCCCATGCTTTCACTCCCACTTCCTTCCACGCTTCATCGATGATCCATGCGCGCGCGAGTTCAGCTTCGATCTCCTCCTCTGATGCGCCATCGAACACCGGCGTGACCGCACGATAGCCCAATCGTTTTGCCGCCCACCCCAAATGAACCTCCAGAACCTGACCGATGTTCATACGTCCTGGAACACCCAGCGGATTCAAAATCAAATCCACCGGGGTACCGTCTTCGAGGAAAGGCATATCCTCCACAGGCACTACCTTCGAGACAACGCCTTTGTTCCCATGTCGTCCCGCCATCTTATCGCCCGCGGTTAATTTGCGGCGTTGCGCGACCGAAACGCGTACCATCATATCCACGCCTGCCGAAAGATCAGAATTTTCTTCGCGCGTGAACACTTTCACATCGACAACCTTGCCGCGCTCGCCGTGCGGCATGCGCAGAGATGTATCTTTCACATCGCGCGACTTTTCACCAAAAATAGCGCGTAAAAGTCTTTCTTCGGGTGTAAGTTCTTTTTCACCTTTCGGCGTAATCTTACCGACCAAAATATCATTTGGACCCACCTCCGCGCCGATGCGAATAATACCGTTCTCGTCCAAATCTTTGATCGCGTCTTCACCGACATTCGGAATATCGCGGGTAATCTCCTCGGGCCCTAGCTTCGTATCGCGCGCTTCCACCTCATATTTTTCAATATGCACCGACGTGAAGCGATCTTCCTGCACAAGTCGTTCAGAGATCAAGATCGCATCTTCAAAATTTCCGCCTTCCCATGAAAGGAAAGCGATCACCACATTTTGGCCTAACGCCAACTGTCCACTCTCTGTGGACGAAGAATCGGCGATGATATCGCCTTTCTTGATCTTCTGCCCTTTGACGACAGCCGGGCGCTGATCAATGCATGTGGATTGGTTGGATCGTTGATACTTGCGGAGTTGATACGTGTGATGACTTCCGCCTCGTTCACGGACAGTGATTGTGTTTCCGGTTACCGACGTTACTTCACCGTCAGCCTCTGCCACCACCACCTGACCCGAATCCAACGCGGCGTGGTATTCCATGCCCGTGGATACAAGCGGGACCTCTGGGCGCACCAGCGGCACAGCCTGCGCTTGCATGTTAGACCCCATCAACGCGCGGTTTGCATCGTCGTGCTCAAGAAACGGAATCAGCGCGGCACTGATGCCAACCACCTGATGCGGCGCAACATCCATGTAGTCAACCGATTCGGGCACTGAGAAAATAAAGCCCGAGTGATATCGGCAGGATACGCGCTCGCGAACATATTCTTTTTTCTCTGTAAGAGGCGCATTCGCTTGGGCAATCACATATTTGTCTTCCGCATCAGCAGAAAGATAATCAAATTGATCCGACACGTACGGAACAATCTCCACCGGCCGAGCCAGTTTTGAAATCTTCTTCATCATCTTCGAGTCTATCGTTTCGCCAGCCTCGAACAACACTTCTTCCGATTTCGGGTCGACAATTTTTTCGCGCAAGGTACGCCCTTCAAGGCGCTCATCGTCCGCTTCCATAACGCGGAAGACTTTGCGATATGGAGTTTCGATGAAGCCATACTCGTTGACCCGCGCAAACGATGCGAGGCGGCCGATCAAACCGATATTTGGCCCTTCGGGCGTCTCAATCGGGCAGATGCGACCATAGTGCGAGTGATGCACATCGCGAACATCGAAACCAGCGCGCTCACGCCGCAAGCCACCAGGACCCAATGCCGAAAGAGTGCGTTTGTGGCGCAACTCGGCAAGCGGGTTGGTTTGATCCATAAACTGAGAAAGCTGTGATGAGCCGAAGAATTCGCGCAGGGCGGCAACTACCGGGCGGATATTGACCAGCGTCACCGGCGACAACTGCTCCTGGTCGCGGATGGACATGCGCTCTTTAATCACGCGCTCCATACGCCGGAGCCCGATGCGGAGCTTGTTTTGAATCAATTCACCCACTGTCTTCACTCGGCGGTTACCGAGGTGATCAATATCATCCGCAGGCTCGACGCCGTTGTTGATCTGGATCATTCGGCGGATAAGTCGAATCACATCATTCTTGGTGACTGTGCGATGCGGAATCGGGACATTGAGATCGAGTTTCTGATTTAACTTATAACGACCGACGCGCTCAAGGTCATAATGCCTCTGGTCGAATAACTGCTCCTCAAGGAATTGTCGGGCATTATCCAGCGTGGCAGGATCGCCGGGGCGCATTTTCTTGAAGAACTCAATGAGGGCCGCTTCGGCAATCGTCAGCCCGCCTGAAAGGTCCCATTCAGGTTCCTGTTTTAAAGTAGATGGCAGAAATAAGCGCTCCGGATTATTGTCCACATCTTGAAACAGAGATAGCAATTCTTCATCCGTTCCGAGCTTGAGCGGTGAATCTTTTATTCCATCATCGACCGCCGCCAACGCGCGCAGGAACACCGTGATCGGCACCGTGCGTTTGCGGTTGAACTTCAAGATGATGTAATCGGATTTGCGGGTCTCGAACTCCATCCATGCGCCGCGATCAGGGATCAACTTCGACATGGCAAGCAGGCGTCCCGTCGCGCGATCCGTGGGAGCCTCGAAGTACACGCCGGGGGAACGAATCAACTGCGACACGACGACGCGCTCGGTCCCGTTAATAATTAACGTGCCTTTGTCGGTCATCTCGGGGAAATCGCCAAGAAAGATATCCTGCTTGATCGGCTCGGGCACATCGGCGCCAGCCAGTAAGACGGAAACGTACAATGGGCTTGCGTAGGTAAGGTCTCGCTCAACACACTCTTCGATGGTGTGTTTGGGATCGCCAAACCAATATTTTAAGCCCCATTGCTTGGCTTCGGGTCCCCGACCGGGAAAAAACAACTTCATCCCCTTGTTGTATGATTCGATCGGCGACACCTCATGGAAGAGGTCGCCCAATCCCTCTTTTTTAAGGCGTTCGAATGAATCTAACTGAACTTCGATGAGATTGGGTAGTTTGATATTGACAGGGATACGGGCGTAGGTTTTACGAGGCAGAGTAGAAGACATTTGGTTCGCTCCTGGCTGTATGTCTGTGCGCCGTTACGAAGTACCCACTCTCATCCCTAAATTTAGTGCTTGCCGGGTAACAGGTGCAATTCAAATTTGGGATGCGTGCAAGAGTTAGTAAACACACGAAGCCATCCCGCATGATGGGCGGGATAGCAAAACTCGATTATATATGAAGGGCTTGATATATGCAAGGGATTTAAGTGTTGAATTTCAATCCAGTCCCCGACTGCGATTACGACGATTCTATCACAAGCAATGTATTTCGCAACTTGAGTAGGTTACACGGGGTTTAGATATACAACATCAACTCCAAGTTCGGGAGGACTCAATGGCGACAGTGCAACCCACAATCAATGATCGGCGTGAAATTTTCGGCTGGGCAATGTACGACTGGGCAAACTCGGCGTTCAGCACAACGATCGGCTCGGTGTTTCTAGGACCTTATGTACGAGGGCTTGCAACAGCAGTAGCCGAGGCTGAGTATCTTGCAAGGACCGGCACAGCCTGGACCGCGGCAAGCGGGCAGCCGTTAGTGGTTTATTTTCTTGGTCTTCCCGTTGCGCCGGAGGCGGTCATCGCCTTTGCCATCTCGCTTTCGGTCGTGTTTCAGGCTGGCTTTTTACCCATCTTGGGCGCCATCGCCGATTATTCTCACCGCCGCAAACAAATGCTTCAGATCTTCGCAACCATCGGCGCGGTGGCGACGATCAGCATGTTCTTCATAACACTGGAGACTTGGACGCTTGGTCCCCTTTTGTTCATCATCGCAAACCTATCGTTCGGCGCGGCGCTGGTTTTCTATAATGCCTACTTGCCAGATATTGCAAGCGAAGAAGAACGCGACCGGGTCTCATCCTACGGGTTCGCCTTGGGATACATCGGCGGATTTGTATTGCTCGCGCTTAATCTCGTCTTGTATCTGCTTCATGAGAGTTTCGGGATTTCAGAAAGCATGTCAGTTCGCATCAATCTTGCCTCGGCGGGAGTGTGGTGGCTGGCATTTTCCACCGTGACGTGGCGAAGGTTACGCTCACGCCATGCCGCCCACGAGATTCCACCCGGTGAGAACCTGCTGACCGTCGCTTTCAAACAGCTCTCCAAAACAATGGAGATACCGGCGAGATCCGTCGCATTTTATCTACTCTCTCCCCTCCTAATTTTGATCTGGGCTCCCCTGATCACGCCTTTTATCACGCAACTGATCAGCAGCGGGCAATTAGACGCAGACCTCGCGATCTTGCCGGTCTTCGTTCCGTTGTTCGGTCCCGTTATCTTGTTGATCCGCTTCCTGCGTAACAAATATCGCACAACACCAGAGACCTCGAAATTCCTTACCTCGTATTTGATCTACAACGACGGCATCCAAACCGTGATCGCCGTCGCCGCCGTGTTTGCCGACGCGCCATTGATCCGCGGCGGACTTGAGTTGGGACAAACAACGCTGATCTCCGTCATCTTGCTCATTCAATTCGTGGCATTCTTTGGCGCGTTATTCTGGGGCAAGCTTGCCAAATGGATCGGCGCAAAACGAGCCATCATCGTCAGCCTTGTCATTTGGGCGGCGGTTGTGATCTACGCTTATGGCGGTATGAAAGGCGACTCGCGCGCGACCGAGTTTATGATTCTAGGCGCCGTCATTGCCCTTGTCCTCGGCGGCTCACAGGCGATTAGCCGAAGTTTATTTGCCCAGATGATCCCCAAGAATAAAGAAGCGGAGTTTTTCTCGATTTACGAGATCAGTGAACGCGGCACCTCCTGGCTCGGGACGCTGGTCTTCGGGGTGGCGGTGACAATCTTTGGCAACTTGCGGATCGCCATCCTTGCGCTAATCTTCTTCTTTGTGGTCGGCTTGGCAATCCTGCCCTTCGTTAACACAGATAAGGCAATAGAAGATGCAAAACGAGATAGCGCTCACTAATCAAAACGGGCTGAGAAAAATTCTCAGCCCGTTTTTGTTTACAACTTCGGCAGGACAATGGTCTTCTGTCCCTGGTACTTCCCTTTTTTATCTGCATACGAGACCTCGCATTCTTCGTCCGCTTCAAAGAATAGGACTTGCGCCAAGCCTTCATTGGCGTAAATCTTCGCGGGGAGCGGTGTGGTGTTCGAGATTTCGAGTGTGACGTAGCCCTCCCATTCTGGCTCGAATGGTGTGACGTTGACGATCAACCCGCAACGCGCGTATGTGGATTTTCCCAGACACACGGTCAACACCTTGCGAGGGATGCGGAAATACTCGATAGTACGCGCCAGTGCGAACGAGTTCGGCGGGATGATGCAGACATCTCCTTTGAACTCGAACATGGATTTCGGGTCAAAGTTCTTAGGATCAACAATCGCAGAGTGGACGTTCGTGAAGATCATGAATTCATCCGCCACGCGAATGTCATATCCATACGACGAAACGCCGTAAGAGATCACTCCCTGCCGAACCTGTTTATCAATAAACGGTTCGATCATGCGTTGTTCAACTGCCATCTTGCGAATCCAGTGGTCGGGTTTGAGTCCCATAATTTCTCCTAATTTTTTCGAACCGCGAAGGCGCGAAGAACGCAAAGAGTATTTTAGGCTTCGCGAAGGTCAATAGCCTTCGCGCCCTTGGCGACTTCGCGGTTAAAGATCATTTCACAACGATCACAACCTGTGTGAGTTTTCCTGATTGTACTTCAACCCACCTTTCGTAAAAACCGCCATGCACGAACGTAATCCGATAACGACCAGCGGGCAGATCGTTGATTCCCACATTCTCATCGCCAAGCGCCAGCGTTTGATGATACGTTTCGAGATAATTCAATCCCAGAATTTCGCCCGACGCAGAAACTTGTTGGAGCGTGATATTGGCATTCTGAAAAATTGAATTCGCATCCCGCATCAAAATCGCCAACGCTCCAAAATCTGGTTTGCTTGGCAGTAGCCACAATTCAGGATTGACCATCGAAAAATAATCTTCAACGTCCCCGCGACGGACTTCAAAATGCAGGTGGCTTCCAATCGCTACCCCGCTGCGCCCCACTTCGCCGATCTTCTGCCCTGCTGAAACATGATCACCTGCCGCAACATCGATTTTAGAAAGATGCGCGTACAACGTGAATAATTCATTGTCATGTTGGATCACGATTAGGTTGCCGTAAAAAATTGGCCACGGCGAATAGACCGCCACTTCATCTGGACCTGCAAAGATGACCACCCCGTCCCCCGCCGCGTAGACGGGAGTCCCCAACTCGTTGACGAATTCCACGCCGCGATGCGGGTCTCGCGTCCCGTTGCCTGTTGAGGCGAACGGATACGTTCTCTCCACTGAATCATTCGCGGGAGGATGGATCGGTCGCTGGAGGAGGAAGTGTCCGTCGGTGATGCAGAAATCTGCGGTGAAAGGGTCGCAGGGGATCGGTGTTGGTGTCTGAGTTGATGTTGGAGAAACAGTTGCTGTCCGTGTGAGAGGAATAATTGTAATGGTTGGCTCAAGAGAAGGTTGAAGCGTTGGCATTGGACTAATCGCTGTTACGACTGTCGGGGTTGATGAACACGAAGCAAGAAACACAACACAAAGGAAGCTTGAAATTATTCTCATGCGGACTGTAGAAACCCCAAAGGGGTAAAACGAATATCAGTACTTTACGAAAACGCGTATTTGGCGGTCTCTACCCCCAGGTTTGCGCTCTCTAGCGCAAACTACGCGGGATTTTACGTGATCTACTGAATATAGATTGTTTTGTTCTATTTTGTTCAAGAGCAATAGCGACATGAATGTCGCATTACAGAATCCTATTCGGATTTACCAGCGTAACTTCATCAATTAGATCCCACCGCGTTCCTTCATCACTTTGCGGATTTTTGTTTCAAGGGCATCAGCCTTTGTTTCGAGTTCGACAAGTTCACTCAAATAGCCGTCCCCAGCGGATTTATCTGGCAATGAGTGGATGTTGATCCGCACATTGTACGCGGCGGCAGTAAGCGACGCGCGAGACATGGCAAAACCTGATAGCGCGTCGCTGATGGCGTTGAGGTTGCCATGCTCCGCACACTTGAGCGCAAGTTCCATGATCTTGACGGATCGTTCCGCTGAATGAAGAGGGATATGTGCGGCATTCATCGTGGCATGTTGGATCGCGGCAGTGCGCGCTTTCTGTTGCTCTTCCGTATCTTTTGGCAATTTGAACGCGCCGATGACCGCCTCGAACGAAGCGGCGTCATCATCCACGGCTTGGGTCATTTCAGCGCGGAGTTTTTCAGCCATCACTCGCACGGCTTGCATCTCGGCTTCCACTTCGGCATATTTTTTTCTTCCAATCGTGAGACCCGAAACCATCGCGACCAACGCGGCTCCCATCGCGCCAGCATACGCGGCGGCAGAGCCGCCGCCAGGCGCGGGTAAGGCGGACGCTAACTCGTCTAAAAATGAAGCAGACTGAGGGGGGAGAGAAGCGGCGGCGGAGGGCGATGAAAAGAGTCGAGACTCGAGAATCTGTTCGGGGGAGAATGAATCCAATTGTGTGTACCAGACCGCCGCATCCACCAGCGCTTCTTGCGGGATCAACCCAACGAGTTCGCAGTGATGGATGTTGACGCCATATCGTCCCGCTTCGCGTCGAATGAACTCGACCACGCGCGCGATGGGCGTTTCGTGAAAGTTGGTGAGGTTCATCGAGACCTGCGCGCGACCGTCCACGAGCAAGCCGAGACCTTTGACGTAACGAAGCCCGCCCGACGAATGACGCACCGCCTTGGCGATCTTTTTCGCGATGCTCACATCGTCAGTGGCGAGATAGACGTTGAACGCAATGAGCGGAGCCCGCGCGCCGATGACAGTTGCGCCTGCCTTCGGTAATTTGCTTGGACCATAATCGGGTTTGCGATTCGGATCGGATTCGATTTCGGTTTTGAGTCCCTCGTATTGCCCCTTGCGGATGTTTTCAAGATTCGCGCGTTCGGGACGCGTTGCCGCCGCTTCATATAAATAGACGGGGAGGCTGAGTTCGCCACCGACGCGTTCGCCCAATCTTTTAGCGATAGCAACACACTCATCCATCGTCGCGCCGCTGAGCGGAACAAATGGCACAACATCTGTCGCTCCAATGCGCGGATGCTCACCTGTGTGCGCGTCGAGGTCAATGAGTTCGGCGGCGGTCTTGATGGCGCGGAATGCGGCTTCTTCCACGCCTGCGGGTGAGCCTGCGAAGGTCAGCACCGTGCGGTTGTGGTCGAGGTCGGAGGAACGGTCGAGGAGTTTCACCTCGCTGACCGCTTTGATGGCGGCGACGATCTGGTCAATGATTTCAGGTCGCCGCGCTTCGGAGAAATTGGGGATGCATTCTATTAGTTGAGTAGTCATATAGTCTTTTAGTCCGTTGGTTGGGTAGTGTGGGTTGGGTTAGTGAATAACAAATGCTATTATAGCGGTAGATTTTATTTGCGGGATCACAGAATAAAGAAGCGATCATCTCTGACACAACTCATACACGACCATCCGTAAAAATCGCGCCTCGTGGTTAGTCAAATCGATAAATCTACTATTACGAGGTGTATACGTGAGTCCAAACAATTGGAATCAGGGGATCATTGACGAATTTCGAGCCAACAACGGCAAAGTTGGGGGACGGTTTGAAGGCAAAACTTTACTTCTCTTACACACAACCGGGGCAAAAAGCCACAAGCCGCATATCAACCCGGCGGCATACGTGAAGGACGGAGACCGCTATGTGGTCATTGCTTCCATGGGGGGCGCTCCAACCAACCCAGACTGGTATTACAACATTGTCGCCAATCCAACCGTCACAGTGGAAGTGGGAACGGAAGAATTTCAAGCCGAGGCGAAAGTGATTAAGGATGAGCCTGAGCGGACTCGTCTCTATAATAAAATGACTGAAATGATGCCAGCCTTTAACGACTATCGTCAAAAAACGTCGCGCGTCATCCCGGTCATTACTTTAGAGAGCAAGCCTTAACACTTCCCCGACCCCATAGGCTCCTTACCTCCGCGCGCGCACAAAGTCATCCATCCGACGCTAGAGAGCGTCTCCTACGCTCCACCTCTTCGAGCGCAGCGGACGTTCTCTAACGTCCGCCTGGCATGTGTTGCGCGCACACGTACCTCCTGGCTTTGTCAGGAGGTTTTTGTTTAGGGTATCATCGGCGAGTAATTCAAATCGATAGTTCATTAACCCGGAGACCAAAATGAAACCTCTTCGTCTGCTTCTATTGATTATGGTAGTCCTATTCACCATCGCCTGTAACGCCATCCTGCCTACCGAGGAGCCGCCGGGCGTGGGCGAGACAGCCGAACACGGCTACGCGTTAAGCGAACCCGTCATTGCCGCGCTGGAGGAATACAAAACAGCCAACGGCGTCTATCCCGCCTCTCTTGATGAACTTGTGCCGGACTACATCTCTGCGGCGCCAAAGAAGAATGATGGGTTGGATTTTTCGTACAGTTCTACCGGCGAGAGTTTCAGTTTTTCATTTCACTACACAGGTCCCGGCATGAACACCTGCACCTACACGCCCGAGAAGCAATGGCAATGTTCGGGGGCGTATTGAATCTTCGTATCAAACATAACTAACCCACCTTACGCAGTGAACTTCGTAACGCGAAATTTTACAGATTAACAATTAAACCAAGCAAAAAACTTCAACGCGAATTACGCGAAACGATCGAAAACCGCGAATTTTTTTGCGAAACTTGTCCTGAGCCTGTCGAAGGGTTCGCTCAATTCGCGCCTTTCGCGTTAGAAAAACGCCTCGATCGGGGTTGCTCGATTAATTTGGAAAAGACCAATAGTTCGCATTCAGGTTATTCTTGCGCAAGAGCGACATGAATGCTTGTCCTGAGTTTATCGAAGGGTCGCATTACGAAGACCAGACTGGCTTCATCTGTGGAACATCAGTATCTTACACAATGCTTTTTGTTCACATATCTGCAAGCGGCTACTTTTCCGCTTCCACTTTTACCAACACCGCGCGCGCAACAACACGCTTGAGATAGGCGTTCGTCTTTTCATCGAAATCTTTGCAGGTAATCAACGTCAACCACGATTGTTCCTCATGCTTGAACACCGACGAATCCGTTGGGCTAACTTCGCGATTCGCGCGAATTTCATAGATGTATTTCTGTCCATTGGCATGGAGGATGATCTGATCGCCATATTTTAACTTGCTCAAATTTACGAACGGACCCGGCAAGCCGCTCGCCAACGCCACATGACCGGTCAACACGCTGTTCCCCTGCAAGGTTGGGAAGGCGCTTCCTTCCAACCACCCAGCCTGTTTACCCAACCAGGCGACATTCCACCCCCCATTGCGGAGCGGCACACCGACGATGTTCATCTTCACGCCGAGCGAGGGGATCTCAAGCCAGATATCATCGGCAAGCATGGAATAGGATTCTTGAGGCACACGGCTCAAGTCTGTGACGGTGTTCGGGGCAAAGCCGGTAGCGGGAATATTTGCCCGGATGTTATTCGATGAGCCAGTACCCGGCGCGCCCAACACCAGCGTTGAACTTACGCCATACACATCGATCGGATCACCGGGGTCGTAATCGCGTTCGGTGGAAAAGATGTTGTTGTTCTGTTGACCTGGCGGATTGCCCACCGGGCTGGGCGGAACGCCCGGCAGACTCGTCCATGCCACACTGCCTACATTCGTGGCAGGCACCGCCAACACAGTCACATCGAACGTGATGCGCCCATCGCCGCCGCCCAATTGGAAGTTGCTCCACGTGGCGGAGATCGTCCGCGTGCCGGCGTTATACAAACACGCGCCCACATCCGCAGGTTGAACGCCGGCATTGCAGTCCAATGAGCCGAGTACCATATCCAATTCCACCGGTAACGGATCGGAAACAACAAGGTCATACGCGTCTGTTTCGCTCGCCGCGGTGTGATCGATCGTCAACGTCAGGGTGACTACAGAGCCGACAGATACAGTGGATGAACTGGACGTTTTCAGAATCGACACATCCGGCTCCACAATAGTCACCGTGGTTGTGCGCGGACCTACTGTGCCGGAATCCGAACTCCAGACCGCGCTGTTGTCGAGATCCACGCCGGAGACGTTCGCCGCGCTATCGAGCGCCACAGCGCGATAATCGATCGTCAGGATTTGCGGAGCGCCGGGGTTGGTAAGCAAGCCGAAATTAAAGATGACGCGTCGCCCCACATCCACAGGCGTTCCGCCACCGGCATCGTCCACAGTTGGGTTGGCGCAGATGGCGGCAAAGCCTCCCGCGATTGAAGTGGTCAACGTACCGGCGTTGATCGCCGCGCAATCCATGAACGAAAGACCGCGCTCCATAGTATCCACCAACTGCGCGTTGTTAAAAGTTCCGGTCGGAATGGTGATTTGAACCCGATAGGTAACGATCTCGCCGATGGCGACATCCGGGTCGGTGGTAAAAGCCTGATTGCTTGAAAGCAGGGTTTTGGTAAAGCCGCCGGGGCTGGCTTGTTGAATGAAACCAAAATCGAGTGTGGGATTCGAGGTGGTCCCGTTGTTCGGTGTGACTGTGTTGTTCGATGCCGCGCCGGCGCTGCCCGGTGTGAGCGTGACTGCCGCGCTTGAAACTGCTCCAGAACCTGTGCCGATGCCGTTATCGTTGTTATCCGCATTCGTATCGGGGTCAGTGGAATCGGCGGCGTCGAACGAATCGATGGTGCTGAGGTATCCCGCAGGCGGCGTGACGCGCACAATGTAATCGCCTTGCGGTAAACCGCTAAAGAGATACGCTCCGCCCGCGCCGGTGAGTACGCCGCCTATCGCATCGTCTGCGGTTCCCAAAATACCGTCGGGACCGACGTTGATCTCCGTTACGCCATCCGATGCAAATAATTGAACGGTCGCGCCGGCGATTGCCGTATCGCCCGCGTCGAACACGCCGTTGATGTTCACGTCTTCAAAAACAAGGTTGCCTAACTGCTGACGATAGAAGCCGAAATCCACAGTCATATCGGCGCGATTATCCGCCGCGCCTTGACCCGAGCCGGAAAGGTCTGTTTCGCCGGTGGGTTCTATCGAGCCGGGACCAAGCGTAATTGCCGAACTAATCACCGCGCCATTGAATGCGCCGGCACTTTGGCGCGTGCCGTTATCGTCTGTATCCGATACAACGAGATCGGCATCCGGCGCGGCAGTTTCTCCGATCGCGCCTGCTCCTCCAATTGTCGTGCCACTGCTCCAATATCCTTCAAGCGCTCCGCCGCCTATGAAGTTGCTTGCGGGAATTACCACCACATAATCGCCGGCAATCAGGTTATCGAAGCGATAATATCCGCCGCCTGCTGTTGTGGTAGTCCCCAACACAACGCCTGTAGGGTTGCCCGCCTCCGCCGCGTAGAGTTGCACTGTCACGCCATTCACCCCAACTTCACCCGCGTCGATGGCGCTGTTATTGTCCGTATCGAACCAGATTCGATTGCCGAGGCTGTACGGAACTGTCACCACGCCCAGATCAACACGCGGTTCGTCTGTTGCGCCAGTGGCATTATTGGATGCCGCTTCAGCGCCTGGCGTGAGCGTCACCACCTCGGTCTGGATGACGCCGCCCGCGCCTAACACGCCATTGACCGATCCGTTGTCGTCGTTATCGCTCGTGTTGACATCCGCATCGGGCGCAGGTTCGTATGCCCCGCCACCCGAACTGGAGGTCAACCCTTCGAGCGTGCCGCCCACGTTGAATTCCGCCGCGGCACTGCGCACGATGTAATCGCCGGCAGGCAGACCGGTAAATGAATAATCGCCATTGCCAGCGGTCGTTGTTGTGGCGATCACCGTCAAACCATCTCCGGAGAGCAATTCCAAGTCGACGCCGTTGATGCCGATCTCGCCGCCAAGCAAGCCGTCATCGTTCGTGTCTGCCCACACGCGATCACCGAGGGTCATGGTGTAGAAGCCAAAATCCACGGTCATATCGGCGCGGTTATCAAGCGCGCCCTGTCCGCCGGAGAGATCGGTCTCGCCGGTAGGTTCAACCGAGCCGGGACCCAACGTGACCGCCGCGCTAAGTACCGCTCCGCTGAATGCGCCGGCGTTTTGAAGAGCGCCGTTATCGTCGGCATCGTTGACAACAAGATCGGCGTCTGGAGCGACGGGTTCGTTGAGAGTCCCGTTCGGGAGGCGAATCGTGCCGGAGGACCAGTAACCAGCCAACACGTCGTTGGAACCGTTGACGATGAAATTGTCCGCCGCGATGACGATCACATAATCCCCGGCTACGAGATTATCAAAGCGATAATATCCGCCGCCCGCCGTAGTTTGATTGGCAAGCGCCGCGCCGGTTGGGTTGCCCGCCCCATCTGCCACATATAACTCGACCAGAACACCATCGATGCCGAGTTCGCCGGCGTCCAGCGCGCTGTTATTGTTCGTATCGAACCAAACACGGTTACCAAGACTATAAGCGCGCACAAAGCCAAAATCTACGGTGAGATCAGAGGTACTGCCGGTTGCATCTGTTACAGTGATGTTTACGGCAACTTCACCGGGGGCCATGGTGAGAGCGCCACTGCTCACGGCTCCACCGGCAACACCAATGCCGTTATCGTTATTGTCGGTGTTCGTGTCGGGATCAGCCGTATCGGCAGGCGCGGCAGTATCCACCGTGCTGGTGAATCCTACCGGCGGCGTGACGCGCACAATGTAATCGCCCGCCGGCAAACCGCCAAAGTTATACGCGCCGCTCACACCGGTGATCGCTCCTCCCGCCGCATCATCGGCTGTGCCCAGAATACCATCAGGTCCAACATTGATCTCGGTGACGCCATCTGAAGCAAACAATTGCACCGTTGCGCCAGCCAGCAAGGCATCGGTGCCTGCATCGTAATCTCCATCGCCGTTGACATCTTCAAAGACGAGGTTGCCGATATCGACCCGGTAAAAGCCAAAGTCGACTGTGCGGTTGGATCGGTTATCAGGCGACTCGCCCGCTTCAGGATTCGTTACCGGATCTGTTTCACCTGTAGGTTCCGATGTGCCCGGCCCCAACGTCACCGCCGTAGATGCAACATAATCAATAGCGCTGCCGGTCAGGGTTGTGCTCCCATTATCGTCGTTGTCAAGGACAGTTATATCCGGGTCGTTCGCCGTGGCATCTGCGATCGCGCCGTTCGCCGCCACCGACGTGAGACTGCTCCAATATCCCGCCAGCGGATTCGCCGGCAAGGTATCCTCCACTCCCACATCGCGGAAGTTATCGTCGGGAATCATAACCACATAATCGCCCGCCGGGAGATTGTCAAACCGATAGTAGCCGCCGGCGTCGGTGGTATCGAACAAGAGGAAGGTGTCGCCCGCATCCCATACGCCCGGCGTTGCGCCGTTATCCTGGAATAATTCCACACGGACTCCGCCCACGCCCACTTCCGCGTTGTTCAGCAAGCCGTCATTGTTCGTATCAAACCAGACGCGATTGCCCAAACTGTACGATTGTGTGAAACCAAAATCGTAGGTGTGATTGTTGTCGCCCGCGTCTCCGGTCATGATCGTAATAACCGCGTTGTTTCCGCTGTAAGTTCCATCCGAATCGCGCTGATCGGCATCGGCATCTACCGGAGAAAGAGCCAGTCCGACGAGCGGGGCTTGCTGGCTCCCGCCCAAGGCGTTCGGTATGCGAATCTCGTAGGTAGTGTTCGGGTCGAGAGCGTTGAGCAAGTATCTGTGACTCCCGGTGGAAGCGCCGGGGCCGGAACTAAAGTAATAATTCCCGCTCACATCGGTCACAGCGGTAGCAATCAACGTTCCACCCTGATACAACTCTACTGTTACACCCGCAAGTGGAGTTTCGCCCGGGTCTTGAATCCCATCTCCATCCGATTCCATCCACAGGCGATTCCCGATCTCGATGGGAGCCATGTAGCAGAATCCTTCCACATCGCCGATACCGGCGGCTTTGCCAAAGAGACTGGCATTGTCGGTGCGCGGGAACAATTCAAAGGCGCGCGTGCGCGTACCGGTCAGGTTGCTGAACCACGCCACCCCGCCCGAGCGAATATCGAAAGGATCGTACACAGAAACGGCAATCTCATCGGTTCCCGGCATGAGTACCAAACCGCCCAACGTGACTTCATGATGCGTGCCGGAGTTGAGCGCTCCGGACGCCGCGTACATATCCTGCCAGTAATATTCGCCGCCGCCCGGTCCTTGCGCAGGCGCGCTGCCTGCCCCGCCGGTGGTGACGCCTCCGCAGGTGGCGTTGTTTTCCAACACAAAAGCGCCTGCCACATTGCACACGCGCAAAATATCGCCCGCCGATGTGCCTTCGAATGTGGAGCCAGCCGTGATCGTCACCGATGTAACGGTGTAACCGGTAGTAAAGTCGTAAAAGTTGAAGGATGTGGTGACAGCAGAGGTGGAATAGTTAACCTCGCCGGTCTGATGACCCAGGCGATCCATCAAACCAATGAGCATATCGCCATCCGTGTCGAATTCGATATCGGATAGGATCGGCTGGGGATAGATGATCTGATTCCCGTATGCCAGCCCGGGCGCGCAGGGCGCTTCACAGATGGTGGTAAACACATTCGACCACGGGCGCCATTCTGCAGGATAACCGGGCGCATCGGCGCTGACAACCCCGCGCGGATAATTCAACGCAAATTCATACACGAGCGTCCACGCGCCCGGCGCGGATTCGCTGGTGCGAAGAATATAAGCGCGTAAGTTGTTGACGTTCTGGGTGCTTTCCGCAGAGCATACCACGCCCACATATACATTGCCCTGGTAGACTTCCACAGCCCAGGGGCGCACGTCGCTTGCCGCGCAGGCTGTCGCACCGGGGGGAAGGGTGACGGCAGTTGCCGTGCTATACGTTGCCGGCGCAACGGCGGGAATACCGATATCGAGAGAGTACAGCGTGCGATCTGTGAGATTGATCAGCCACAAGGTATCATCTGACGCGCCGATATCCATATCGCCGATCGCCTGTTTTCCGACAGCATCCCACGCGGCTGGATCGTTGTTTGGGGTGGCAGAAACAGCCGGCAAGCCGCGCGCAGTATCGTCCAACGCGCCATCGTCCACCCCGGCGAAGGTGTCGATATCTACAAATGTAGAAAACGATGTGGATGCTCCCGTTTCCGGGTTTACAACAATGGCGTAAATGCCACCTCCGCCTAATGACCCAAAACCCGAATGTCGTTTTGCGAGCGCCGCGGCAAACACCGTGTTGGTCGAGCGTTGATATGCCAATCCCCAGGTCGCCCCGATTTGCGCATTGGTTGCGAGTATCTGTTCGACCGTGTTATTTGCGCGTCCATAGGCAGAATTGGGTATTGAAACCATCGCGTCGGTGGAGCCGGACGAACCGCCCCCTAACGGATCGCCATTCACGTAACAAGGCATCACCAGGAACGGATTGTTCTGGCAGTATTCATCCGGCTTCGATAACCCTAAATCTACACCGGCAGATGGGCTGGTGATGAACTGGACAGTGGTTCCCGAATCCCTGCCGAACGCGCCGGGGCGAAGAGTGGCAGGTATCCCCGTGAATTCGATGCGGACTTGTGTCCCGTTAGGGATGGCAAGCGTGTATCCTCCGGAGGCATTCGTCACGGCGCTTGCCACTACCGCACCGGCGGCGTTATAGGCTGTTACTGTAACGCCGGCAACGGCGGTATCACCGGCGCCGCGAACTCCATTATCGTTGTAATCGGTGAAAACGTTTCCACTGATTGTATTCGGGTTTGCGCTTGTAATGACCAGTTGGGCTCGATTGTAGAAGCCGGTTTCTCCCGCTCGCGTATCGCAGATTCGCAACACCCAGGTTCCCGCAGAATTCTGCCCCTTGAATGCGCTCAATAATTCAAAGGGTCGCGCTGATGTTCCGGGAGGAGCGGGCTGGCGATCGTAATAAGGAAAGCCGACGCTATCATTACTGTTATCGTAGATCGAGCCAACCGCCGTGTCGTCCAGCATGATATCGTAGTTATCGTAGTCATCCGGGCTGGCGACGGTCGGCGCACCCAAGCCGCCACCGGAGATCAAGACGACTGTCGTGCCTGCCGGCGAGGTAAGCGTGACACGCACATCGCTGCGGCGGGCATGATTAAGATTCACGCCAACGTTGATATCTGAGATGACGACATTCGCGGCAACGGCGATATTCCGCGTAACCGGGGCTCCACAACTGAGATCGTTAATTGGAACAAAGACCGGTCCATCATTGACAGTGGTGGTTAATGCGCGCGCGACAGACACCCCCACAGGGTTAAAAACAAAGATAAAAGATAAAACGATGCAAAATATGCGAATAACCAACCCATTGGGTGCGGTTTTCATAACACGCCTCAAAACCCGGCGCGCCCGGCGCTGGAAGTGCAGGAATATTAACACAAAATGGCTGGCGCGCGCCAGCCATTTTGCCAAATTTTCAGATTACCGATCGGTGGCGGTCACATCCACCAATACGGCTTTGACCATCACCCAATGTTTATACGTGCCCGTTTTGATATCGTACTGATCACAAGTGAGCAAGGTTAGCATTGGCTCATCGGCGTGGTCGAGAACGCCAACCGAGTGCGGCTGGACAACCTCATTGGAGATCACTTTATAGGTGTAGAGATAGCCGGAGTTATAGACGTATACATACGCGCCTTTTGTCACATACTTCAAGCGATAGAAGATGCCGGGTTTGCCATCTGCCCCGACCACGTGACCGCTGATGACGCTATTGCCGCTCCAGGTGGGATAGGCGGTCTCTTCCAACCATCCAGCCTGATTCTGCAACCACGATGCATCCCACATCCCATCTTTAAAATCCACACCAACGATCGGCGCAGACATCTTGATGGAGGGAATCTTTATCGTCAGGTTGGACGAATCGTATGTGGGCTTCGATGCAACATCCAGCGGGGTGGTCACATCTGGGGCAAAACCAAAACCACCTGATACAAGGATGAATGGACCTGTGCCGGTCGTAGCGCCACCGCCTCCGCCACCTCCCCCGCCCCCGCCGCCGACAGGATTCAGCACAAGGTTATCGCTATCGCCATAGATCGTGTTGATCGGGTTCGGGCTGGCAGGATCGTAGAACCGTTCGGTGGCAAATCCATTGGGCGGAGTGGAGAATGAATCCGGTATTTCCTGCGGTCCGAGTTCGCTCGTCCATTGAACATTGGCTACATTGGTGATTGTGGTGCCTGGTGTGAGAGTCGCGCTACCGGTTACCTGGAAGCGGATGATCAGCCGGTCTGTTGTGGGCAGGCGGGTGAAAGCGCTCCATTCGCCGATGATCGTGTTGGTTGGCACATCGTACGCGCAGTTCACCAGCGCGGCATCCTGGTCGCCATCGGTGCAAATGATCGAACCGGCTACGTAATCTAAACCGGCGGGTATCGGGTCTGTAACCAGAACATCGAATGCGTCGGCAAGGCTGTTGGCGGTGTGAGATATTGTCAGGGTAAAGTCTACCGGCGTGCCAGCCGCCACAAAGTTGGTGTTGGAGGACTTCACGATCTGCAAATCTGGCTCGATCAGAGTGACTTGGCGCGAAACCGGTCCAAGCGTTCCATTGCTGGAGGTGAAGACAGCGCTGTTATTGAGCACAGTTTGGTTGTTCAAAGTGCCGCGATTGGAGGGAATGTCGAGAACGATCGCGCGGTAGGTGATGGTCAAGGTTGCATCGGCTTGACCCGAGTTGACGATATTGCCCAGCGAGAAAACAACCTGGCGGTCGATGTCTTCGGGAAGCCCGGTGCCGGTATCGTTGGTTGTTACATTATTGGCGCAAATCGTTGAAAAATCGCCCGGCGCAACACTCGTGGTTAACGTAGCCGCGGAAGCAGTCACACTGACGCAGTCGAACAGGGCAAGACCGCGATCCATCGTGTCGGTGACCACAGCATTGTCATATGTGCCGGCGACAGACGGCGGAATTGTCACCACCACTTGATACGTCACACGTTCACCAATGGTGAGAGTGGCCGGGTTGACCGTTTTTAGAATTCCGTTATTCGCCTGCACAAACCCAAAGTCTACAG
>JAEURC010000054.1 GCA_016789025.1 Anaerolineales bacterium | reverse complement strand
CTACTGGGATCGATGTTGTTGGAATGCGCGGAGCAAGCGTCACTACCAGCGGGGGGCGCGTTGGCGGTAGATCGCGAACTGTTTGCGCGGCTGGTCACCGAACGGCTGGAGGCTCATCCCAACATCACGATCGTTCGCGAGGAGGTACGGGAGATTCCGTCCACGCTTACCATCCTTGCCAGCGGACCGTTGACTTCGCCGTCGTTATCCGCTTCCATTGCGACACTGAGCGGCGAGGAGCATCTCTTCTTCTTCGATGCGATCGCGCCGGTGATCCATGCCGACTCGATCAACATGGACGTTGCTTTTCGCGCCTCACGCTACGCTGCCGGCAATCAGGACGAGGGCGATTACATCAACTGCCCATTTACCAAAGACGAATATTACGCATTCGTCGAAGCGCTCCTGCATGCCGAACGGATCGAACTTCGCGCATTTGAGGATGCCATCAAAACCGGTGTAAAGGCGGGTCACTTCTTCGAGGGCTGTCTTCCAGTGGAAATCATTGCCGAGCGCGGGCTGGATTCGCTGGCGTTCGGGCCGATGCGCCCGGTGGGGTTGCGCGATCCTCGCACAGGGAAGCGTCCGTTTGCGGTTGTGCAATTGCGGCAGGATAACCTGGCGGGAAGTTTGTACAACCTCGTGGGCTTTCAAACCAATCTGAAATTCCCGGAGCAGAAGCGTGTTCTTCGCAAGATACCCGGTCTTGAGCGCGCCGAATTTATGCGTTACGGACAAATGCACCGCAACACATTCATCGCCTCGCCAAAATTGTTGCGCCCCACACTGCAACACACGCACCGAAACGACCTTTTCTTTGCCGGGCAGATCACAGGCGTGGAGGGCTACATGGGCAACATCGCCACCGGCTGGCTGGCGGGTGAAAACGCGGCGCGTCACTATCATGGCGAAAGCCTGCTCGAACTTCCGCCAACGACCATGCTTGGCGCGCTCTGTCATTACATCACTCACGCCGATCTTAAAGACTTCCAACCGATGAAGGCAAACTTTGGGATTCTCGCCCCAATGGATTTCCCTCCCAAAACCGGCAAACGCGAGCGTGGAGGATTGTATGCCGAACGCGCCCTGGCAGAGTTGCAATTACTGGTGGATGGAGAAGTTCAAGCGTGACTCAACGCTCGGTGCGTGTTTACTTGACTGCGATAACGCTGCTTCTCGCAGCCGCGCTTGCGTGGTACGCCTACTCGTATCTTACCCAGCCTGAGCCTGCTCCTACCGACTTCGACGGTTTTCGCGCGTACGAGGATGTAAAAACGCAGGTTGCGTTTGGTCCGCGCACACCCGGGTCGGAGGGACATGCCAAAATCCGTGAGTGGATGCGCGCGGAGTTGGAATCTGCCGGGTGGGAGGTGGATATCCAGGCTTCGGAGCGTTTAGGGAACCCGATCTACAATCTGGTGGCGATGCGCGGCGATGAAACTCCGCAGATCATTTTAGGAGCGCACTACGATTCGCGCATCTATGCCGACAACGACCCGGAGGTTGCCAATCACACAAAGCCAACGCCCGGCGCAAACGACGGAGCCTCCGGCGTGGCAGTGGTGCTGGAACTTGCGCGTTCGCTTCCTGGCGATGTGACGAATGTTGCGTTGGTGTTCTTCGACGCCGAAGATAATGGGCGCATCGAAGGCTGGGATTGGATCCTCGGCTCGCGTGAATTTGTCGAGAATATCGCATATCGGCCCAACGCAGTGGTGATCGTAGATATGATCGGCGACGCTGACTTGAACATCTTCCAAGAACGAAATTCAGACTCTGCTCTGACCGATGAGATATGGGCAATTGCAGGCGGCTTGGGGTATGGAGATCGCTTCGTACCCCAATACAAGCATTCGATGCTCGATGATCATACGCCATTCCTTGAGGCTGGCATTCCGGCGGTGGACATCATTGATTTTGATTATCCCTACTGGCATACAGTGGAAGATACTCCCGACAAGGTAACAGCAGAAAGCCTTGCGGCGGTTGGTCAGACGCTGTGGGTTTGGGTGGTGGGTCAAAACCTGCAAAACTGATACAATGCCAGCGATAAAGTGATTTAAGGATATGCCGAAGAAAAAATCGCCCGGTATGCCCGTTCAGAAAATACTGAAAAAAATTCGCCCCGAGTGGATCGAGCACGTAGGGCGCGACCTTGCGCGCGGCATGGAAGTGCGCGCCGGGTTCGAACAACAGCTGGATCGCTTTTTTGACCTGCTCGAACAATCTGTGACTACCGGCGACCCGGCGTGGATGGATTCGATCCTGCTCGATTGGGCAAAATCCTCCACCGAAACAAACCTCGAGGAAGGGTTGTATCACGTATCGTTCATCATCAACCGAATGATCGCGCTGACCATACAAGTGGCGAACGAGACCCTGACCAAGCAGCAATCGATCGACATGCTCGCCGCGATCATTCCTGTATACACCTATGGTTTGGGAGTGGTGGCGCGTTACGAAATGGAAACGCGCGTCGCGCATATTTCCGATGAAATGCAACGAGTGCAAAAGCAACTCGAGCGCATTGACCGCAGCAAATCCGCATTCATTTCGGTGGCGGCGCATGAATTGAAAACCCCGCTGACGCTGATCGAAGGGTACGCCTCGATGATGGATGATCTGGCGCGCGACGCCAGAGATAGCGGCATGGGCAAATTACTTGCCGGCGTGAATATCGGCATCGGGCGCCTGCGCACCATCATCGACGATATGATTGATGTTTCGATGATCGACAACAATCTTCTGCGGCTCAATTTCCAGCCAGCCCAGGTCGGGCAGATCGTGGATGTGCTGCGGAAGGAGATCGAGCCGGTCATGCAATCGCGCAGTCTCCGTGTCGAAGCCGCCGAATTCGAAGGAAGCCGCCAGTGGATTTACATCGATACCCAGCGCATCACACAGGCGATCCGCAACGTGATTAACAACGCTGTAAAATATACACCGGATAACGGTAAAATAACCATAAGCGGGCGCATGTTACCCGGGTTCATTGAGGTCATCGTCGAGGATACGGGTATCGGAATTTCACAGGAAAACCAATCCATCATCTTCGAGAAGTTTGGGCAGGTCGGAAGCGTCGGGTTGCACTCTAGTGGCAAGACCAAGTTCAAAGGCGGCGGACCCGGCTTGGGGCTTTCCATCGCGCGTGGTATTCTTGAAGCGCATGGCGGAGCGATCTGGGTCGAATCGCCTGGGTATGACGAAAAGGCATTTCCGGGTTCCACGTTCCACATTCTGATTCCTGCCCGCACAGAATCCGCCGACCCGGAGATGACCCGCTTGTTCGATACACTTGAAAAGAAATTTAAACCCAATGTCGAAACGAATACCTCAGCCCACAATTCCGCCGCGTGAAAAAGCCTTTCTCGTCGGAGTGGATATATACCAGCAAAAACATCACCTGCCTCTCGAAGATTCGTTGAGCGAACTGGAACTGTTGGCAGATACTGCCGGTCTTGATGTGGCTGGCTCGTTGACTCAAAAACTCGATAAGCCGCACGTCAAAACGTACATCGGACCGGGCAAGGTCGATGAATTAAAGATGCTCGTCGAGGAGACGCGCTCGCAGGTGATCATCTTCGACGATGAGCTATCCCCGCGCCACCAACGCGAATTGCAAGAGGCGATTGGAAGAAACGTGCGCGTATTAGATCGCACGGCTTTAATCCTCGATATTTTTGCCTTGCACGCCCACACGAAAGAAGGGATGTTACAGGTAAAGCTGGCGCAATACGAATATTACCTGCCGCGCCTCACAGGGCAGTGGACTCATCTCGAACGACAGGCAGGCGGCGGCGGCGGACGCGCCGGTTCAACCGGAGGGGTCGGCTTGCGCGGACCTGGTGAAACGCAACTCGAAGTGGATAAACGCGCCATCCGCCGCGAGATTGCGCGCCTCAAAAAAGAACTCGAAAAAGTCAGCGCGCATCGTCAACGCTACCGCGCTCAGCGAAAACGATCGCGCATCCCTACGGTAGCCCTCGTGGGTTACACCAACGCCGGCAAATCGACATTATTGAACAAGATCGCAAAATCGGATGTGTACGTGGCAGACCAATTATTTGCCACGCTCGACCCCACCACGCGCCGTGTGGAATTGCCTGGTGGCTATCAATCATTGATGACAGACACGGTTGGTTTCATTCAAAAACTTCCCACGGCGCTGGTCGAGGCGTTCCATGCAACATTGGAAGAAATTTCAGAAGCCGATTTGTTGCTGCATGTGGTGGATATTTCGCACCAGAATGCGCTCAATCAATTTAATTCCGTTCAACAAACTCTCGACGAGCTTGGCGCGCGTCATATCCCGGTCATCACCGCCTTGAACAAAGTGGATAAACTTCGCAAGCCCGATTCGGCGCGCGAGGTGGCGAGTCGCTTCCCCAAAGCCGTGGCAATTTCAGGTCTGAACGGAAGCGGGGTGAAAGACCTTCTGAGCCTCATCCAGGAGGAACTGTACGAAACATACGCGCCGATCCGCGTCCGCTTGCCGTATCAACAAGGCGGCCTGATCTCTCTGTTCCACGAGGCAGGTCAGGTTGAATTGGTGGAGCATGGTCGCGGCGGCGTGCTGATGCAAGGACGCATCCCCGGCCGTCTGGTGGCGCAATTCAACGGTTGGGAAGCGGGCGAAAATCATCGTGAAAATGAAATGGAAGAAGAGGATGTATGAACTGGCTTTCGAAACTGGTCGATAACGCTTCGAATTATTTTGCCCACCGCAAGGGTCTGTTGCCGATAATCGGAATCCTGCTCGTGATCGTCAACTTCATCCTCCCGTTTATCTTTGGGCTGAACCTGATCACCGGCAGTAACTTGTTTTTGCATCTCGGCGTGATCGTCGCGATTTTTGGTTTTATGCTTGCGTGGGCGTTGTAAAGCCATGCGCTTGTCGGATGTGGGTTTTATCGATCCATTCAGCGTTGTTCACAACCGCGCTCTCGCCCAGCAAGATAGGCAACAAAGACTGTAACGCTTTGACATTGCCGGAGGTGAACAACTTGACGTTTCCGCCTGCGGAGGTCGGATTCACAAGTCTGCCCGTCTCAAGCAGGCGGTTCGTCTGTTTCGCCACGGCGGGAGCGGGGTCGATCACCCGGACATTTTCCCCCACGATTTGTTCGATCATAGGAATGACAAAGGGATAATGCGTGCAACCCAGCACCACCGTGTCGATGTTTCTCTCAAGCATCGGAAATAGGGCATTTTCCAAGATTTGCCGCGTTTCTTTTCCATCGAGATTCCCCTGTTCGATCTGTTGAACCAAGCCCGGGCACGTGTTTTGGAATAATTCCACGCCATTGGCAAACCTCTCCACAACCGAAGCGTACAACGCGCCCTGAAATGTTGCCGGTGTGGCAAGCACCCCAACCCTGCCGGTCTGCGTGCGTTCTGCGGCGGGTTTAACCGCAGGCTCCATGCCTACGAATTGCATCTCAGGAAATTTTGCGCGCAGGTCTTTCAGCGCGGCGGCGGAGGCGGTATTGCATGCTACAACAACGATTTTTGCCTGTTGCTGGATCAGAAAATTTGTAATCGCTTCCGAAAATCGTCCGATCTGTTCCATTGGGCGCGGGCCGTAGGGAATATGAATCTGGTCGCCAAAATAAATGATGGACTCGCCGGGCATCAGTCTGCGAATGGCTCGCAGGACAGAAAGCCCGCCAATGCCAGAGTCAAATATCCCGATTGGTGAATTGGGTTTGAAATTCATTCATCAAAGTATAAACGGAAATCCTGCGCTTGCAGTCGTTCGGACAGGTCTAAAAGCGCAGGCTGCGCTTTCTAAAGGATCCTTAATGTTTGTAGTAATCGGATGGAAAATCGGGAGGCTGTAACCACCCTAAAAGCCCGTGTGGATGAGACGGATGCGGACTCGGCCTTTCGAACCACACCAGCAGGAGACTGACGCCCAGCCCGCCCACGCCGATCCATTGCGTGTTGGTGAGGCTTTCGCCCAACAACACATGGCTGAATGATACTGCCACGATCAGTTCGGCCAACCCGAGTAACGCCGTTTGCATTCCGCCGATATGCTTCACTCCCAGAAAAAGGAATAGGCGGGACGCAAAGGTCACCCCGGTCAATAGCAGTACGGGAATCCACGGCGCAGTATTCTGTGGCAGGGTATGGTCGAAAATGACGTACGCGGGAACCACCACAGCGCTCATGGCGATGAGTGTGTACACTGTCACCGTCGGCGCGGGAACATCATAGAGCACCCGCTGGTTGATGGGGAGGTGGAGGGCGTACAGCGCCGCCGCAATCAACATAAATAAGACACCGATAAAGTCGATGCGCCCGGCGATTCCCTGGGTGAGGAGATAGGTTGATATGCCGGCAACTCCGATGCGCATGAACGTTAATTTGGATGGGGATTGACGGTCCAGTTGAAGCCAGAATGCCACAAAGAATGGATAGAGCGAATACAACATCTGGGCAACGCTGGCTGGCAGCCTGCTCAACCCAATATAATAAAAGATCGACCCAATTCCATTAATGACCCCGGCAAGTGTTGTGATATAAAACGCGGCTGGATAGATGTAAAGCAGTTTTCGTCGGGCAACAGCGAGGATAAGAATTAATAACAACGCCGCCAGGCTTGTGCGTAACGCGACCACGCCGAGCGGCGAAAATTTATCTGCCCCCATGGCGGCTTTACCGAACACTGGCGCAAGTCCCAAAAAAAACGCGGAAAATAACGCCGAGTTAATGCCTGTGATTCGTCCTTTGTGCATGAGGTTCTTGCCTGTGCTGAATGCATTCCATCCTGCACCGCAGAGCGGAAAGTCGTCCTAGCCGATCAATGCCCGGACTTCCTGCAGGAATTCATCGTTCAAAAAATCACCCTTTTGCATGAGGGATTGAATTTGTCCTTGCAGTCTGCTTTTTTCGTTAACGGTCAACTCCTTGGCTGTGGCAACAATAACGGGGATATTCGCGGTTTTGGGATTGCCGCGTAACACGTCCAATACCGCGAATCCATCCATTTCTGGCATCATCAGATCGAGAATCACAATGTCCGGGTGCTCTTTGTTGATCAAGTTGATGGCATCTCGCCCATCTACCGCCTCAAAGATCTCAAAGTCGCCCTGCGATTGTAAGATGCGGCGTATTAAACGGCGCGCCTCGCCGCTATCGTCCACCACTGCCACGCGCGGGAAGCGGCTGGGTGTCACATTGTTCAAGGCGGCGAGCAAACCTTCTTGTGGAGTATCCGCCTGCGCGAATTGCTCAGATAGGTTGACATCGCGCGTCCAGTTATCGCCAAACAGGAATTGCTCTGCGGGGAGTGTGTGGCCGGTGCAATTTACAACAACAGAATCAGATGGCTTGATCACGCCAGACCGCACAAGTTTGAACAAACCGGCAAATGCCACTCCCGCGGCTGGTTCAGCGGAAATTCCTTCAAGCTTCGCGAGCACGTGCATGGCGCGGAACGCATCTTCATCGGATACGCTTTCGAAGACACCGTTAGTTTCGATCACGCGCTGGCGCAACATTGTATATGTTCTGCCCGGATCCCCCGTGGCGAGGGTTTCAATGCGCGTACTGGGAGAGAGTACCGGTTCAGCCTTCGCCAGCCCTTTGCGCCAGCCATCTACCATGGGCGAGCAACCATCCGCTTGAATAGGAACAATGGCTGGAATCCGATCGATCAGCCCAAGTTTTTTAAGTTCGAGAAACCCTTTATAGACCCCCAGCGGACCCATACCCCCGCTCACTGCCTGGATGTACCAATCGGGCGTTTTCCATTTTATATCTTTTGTCTCACCATTGAGTTGCGTGAATTGTTCGGCGATCTCAAACGCGATCGTTTTCATGGCTTCGACGGCAGTGATGGTGCGGGCGCCCATGTCCTGGTACAGTCCGCGTTGCAGGGCAAATTCAGCCGCAATTTTCTTAGCCTGATCATATGAGCCGGTGATTTTCACCACCTGGCTTCCATAAAGCGCGATCTCCCGCATCTTGACCCCGGGCACGAGGCTAGTGACAAACGCCCATAGTTTTATCCCCGCCCGCGCGGCATATGCAGAGTATGCGATAGCCACATTACCCGTGGAAGCGGCGACCATTTCTGTGATGCCGGCCTCCTTCAGTGTTGCGATGGTTACCGCCGCCTGTCGATCCTTGAAAGAGGAGGTTGGTCCTTGCCGTTCATCTTTGATGTACAAATTCGGTAGACCCAGCATATTGCCCAGGTTTGCGGCTTGGATCAAAGGCGTTCCGCCTTCGCCGAGGCGCAAGGTTGGGTTGGGGTTATGGATGGGCAGAAGTTCGCGGTATCGCCACAAGTCGAACGCGCGATTCGCCAACTCAGATGGGAATGTTTTATTGACCTCGTTCAGGTCGTATTCCGCTTCACGCCACTGACTGTTGCAGTTTGGACACTGCATGGAGTTAGGTGTAAACGGCGCGGCGTGACCGCAATCCAGACACCGGATGACAAAAGACATTGAAATCTATAATCCTATTGACGGTGATGTAGGTTTACTCAGGGATATTCTTCTGGGCTAGACGCGCATTGTGAGATGCTTAAGCACCATTGAGTAAATTCCCTTGTTGGAGGCAGGCTATTTTACTCGGAAATCTCACTTACGAAACAGCGCGACTCAACGCCTGCTCGATTGTCGTAATTAATTCGCCTTCTTTGAAAGAAGCCTTGGTGAGTAAACGCTTTCCAAAATCCTTGAGCTGGTTGAGTTGTTCGTTGGTCAAGCCGCCTCCGCTAACCACAAGCACCGGAATATTGCGGAGCGATGGATTCTCCGTTAGCTTTTCGAGAATTGTGAACCCGTCGATTTCTGGCATGAAGATATCGAGGATGATCGCTCCCGGGGCTTTTGTCACGATTGCCTCCCAACCCTTTCGCCCGCCTTCCGCCAGGGTGACCTTGTAGTGACCATGCTCGGTAAGGATCTTTTCCATCAGGCGCAGATCGTTCGGGTCATCGTCGATAACGAGGATTTCCTTGATCGTGCCGTCTTTGTCCAATCGGGTGAGCGCGTGGACTAGATCTTCCTCAAGGATCGGCTTGATCAGGTAATCCGTTGCGCCGAGACTGAATCCTTTATTGGCTTGCTCGAGGATCGAGCAAACGATGATGGGATAATCGCGGGTGGCAGGATCAGATTTCAAGTCGGTAAGAATCGCCCATCCATCCATTTCGGGCATCATGATATCGAGCGTCACGGCGAATGGTTTGATGTCGAGTATGCGTTGTTTGGCGAGCGCGGGGTCGGTCAACGCGACGACGTGATATCCCTGTGGAGTCAGATAGCGCTCATACAAACCGATCACTTGCGGGTCGTCATCGATGGCAAGGATGATTTTTCGATCGAATGGTATCGTGTTCAGCGGCTGGTGGAACAACGGAACGGTGAACCAAAACGCCGAGCCAACGTTCGCGTCGCTTTGAACGCCGATGCGCCCGCCGTGCAATTGCACGAGGTTGGCGCAAATGGACAACCCCAGCCCGGAGCCGCCTGTTTTTCGTGTTGCCGATCCGTCCACTTGTGAAAATGCCTTGAAGAGTTTTTCCTGATCTTCGATGGAAATGCCGGGGCCTGTGTCGACAACTTTGATGAGCGCCTCCATGTTTCCCGCCGGGCTTCGTTGTGTGACCGCTTCCACGGTGATCGAACCTTCATCGGTGAATTTGGCGGCATTCGACAGCAGGTTGATGAGCACCTGGCGGATACGCATCGCGTCGCCTCGTACGGTTGGCATGCCAGACGCGACCTTTTGCACAAGTTGAATCGGTTTTTCTTTGACGAGACCCTTTGCCGTGGAAAGTACGCTCGTTACCATTTCTGCCAGGTTCACTTCTTCGAAGTTCAATTCCATCTTGCCTGCTTCGATGCGGGCAAGATCGAGCACATCGTTGATCAACCCAAGCAGGTGTTGCCCCGAGTTGTAGATGGCAGAGAGGTCTTGCTGTTGCATATCTGTGATCGGACCATCGATCCCTTTTAAGATCACACGCGAGAAACCGATGATGGAGTTCAGCGGCGTGCGTAACTCGTGGCTCATATTGGCGAGGAATTGACTCTTTAACTTGTCTACTTCGCGCAGGTCTTTGATGAGTTGCTGTGACAGCTCGTAAGAGCGAGCGTTGTCGATCGCCACGGCAACCTGATCGCCTAACGATTGAAGAACGGAGATATCGTCTTCGGTGAAGGCATGGGTCTGCTTCGATTGGATGTCGATGACGCCAACCGTGCGCTGGCCGATCCGTAGTGGGATTGCTAGTTCAGAGCGAGTCTCTGGCAGATAGGGGCTGGGTTGAAAGAGAGACTCTGTTGCGACATCGTCTACTAGTTTGTATTTGCCTGTCTCTGCCACGGTTCCGATAATGGATTGGGATCCAACTACAATCGAGTGATGGGCCGCCAATAATTTCTCGCCAGCGTCCCCTGTGGCGCCTTTCAGGCTCGCGTTGAACCCGGTTTCTTCCACACTGTATATGCCGGTGAAATAAAAATCGAAGCCTTCGCTAATGCGTTCCACAGCCTTCTTGAAGATCGTGTCAAGGTCGAGGGTGGAGGTTACGATTCTTCCGATCTCGGAGGAAATCGCTAGATACGCAGTCCTGCGCTGTAATGCCTCCTCAGATTTTTTACGCTCGGTGATATCGCGCGCCACCCAGAACACTTCGTTCTCGTTTAGTTTTGAAATGTTCGCGAGAAACCAATAGTTTTGACCCTCAGCGGGTAATTGGTATTCGATCTGGACGACGCTATTTGTATCCAGCGCCTGATGGATCGCCTGTCTGAAAGGAATGTGAGTTTCCGGGGGAAGGATTTCATCCATGCGCTGGCCCAGTAACTGTTCGGGTGGACGAAAGAGGCGCGACGGGTTGGTGGGCGCAATGCGCGTGTAGCGCGTATCCCGATCGATCACGAGTACCACATCCTGCATGGCGGAAAAAAGAACGCGTAACTCCTCTGCATTTTTTTGCGTGTTTCCGAACAGGGTTGAGTTTTGGACGGTGGTCTGAACCTGGGTGAGAATGGCTTCGATCAGGGCGAGATCGTGATCGGAGATGCGATGACGCGGATCGGTAAAATCAATACCTAATGTGCCGATCAAATCTTTACCAACGATGAGGGGCCAGACGAACAGGCTTTGTGTGCCGCGCTCAGCCATCACATCGCGGATGTGGGCGGTAAGAGGGTTGTTCAACGTATCGTTGATGAATAATGGCTTTCGAGTTGAAATCACTTGTTCGGCAGTTGGGTTTCCTTGGATGGGTAAACGAATCCCGATTCCGCCTTTGCCGTCGTCCGCTGGCGCGTCAGCCATGACGACAAGTTGGTTCGCCTCCTTATCGATTAGCGCAATGCCTACATGCAGGGCAGAGGTGATATCCGCGATCTCGTTCGAGATGGTTTGAAGGTTTTTTTCCAAATCCAGCGATTCTGATAATTCGGTAACCAGCCGGTTTAGGCGTGCGGTATCTTCCACGCGGCGGCGGGTTTCCTCGAATAGTTTTGCGTTTTGAATGGCGATCGCCGTTTGACTGGCGAACGAAGTTAGCAATCGGAGATCGTGTTCGTTGTATTTGTTTGGGATGTGATAATCCTGGATGGCAATGGCGCCTAACACATGATCGCCCGTGAGGAGTGGCACGCCCAGGAACGACATGGCTGGCTCTCCCATGAGCGTTTCGCCATGTTCTTGCAGCCAGGCATCGGTCCCGTTACCGACCAAGATGCTTTCCTTTGTGCGAATTATGTGCCCCGTGAATCCGCGACTTAAGGGGATACGCGTGATCGAACTGTCTACCACCGATTCGCTCACATTATGAGGAAAGACAATTTCGTTTGTCTCCTGTTCGTAAAAGGCAATATAGAAGTTCCTCGCGTCGAACAGGCGCGAAATGCCGGCATAGGTAATTTCTGTGATCTGTTCGATGCTCAACGCGCCGGTGAGCGCCTTTCCTACGTCGTTGAGAACCGCCAATTCCTCGGCGCGCGCCTGTGTTTCTTGAAACAGTTGCGCGTTTTGTAGCGCCAACGAAAGTTGGTCTGCCACCTGGCGGACGAGGCGTTCCTCTTCCGGATCCCAGGTCTGTTTTTCGGCTTCGTTATACACCTGCAGGGTTGCCCAGGTACTGCGGCCCGTGTCGAACGCGAGGGAAATATCCTGCTCGCCGGTTTGCGCGCGGGTTTGCGTGGCTGTTGACGCCACAGGCGCGGTCAATGCCGGGGCGGGTGACTCAGGCTGAATGGGGGGCGGAGGCGAAGCGTCCTTTTTTGCGGAGGCTTTGCGCGATACTTCCTGCGAATTGGAAGTCGTCTTCTCCGGCTCCAGCCCGGTGAAGAGCTTGTTAAGCCGTTTGTCGACTGGCTTCTTCTTTGACATACTCGATTAACTCCTGTGCAAGGATCCGATATTGTTGCGAGCCTCGACTGGTCGGGCGATATTGCGTGATGGGCATCCCCGCTATGGGGCTTTCTCTGAGTTTGGTGTCGATCTCGATCACGCTGGTGAAGACGCCCTGCCCGAAGGTGGTTTGTAGTTGTTCGAAGATGTTGCGGTGCGTGCGGTTGCGGCGGTCTAATAGCGTGACGAGGATGCGGTACGCAAGGTTGGGATTGGTTTCCTGCCTTACTCGGCGGATGGAGCCCATCATGTTGCGGAGGGCGTACGCGGAGAAATATTCGGCTTGGGTGGGTATGATGAGCAGGTTGGCGGCAGAGAGGGCGTTTAGGGTGATTGCTCCCAAGGCTGGCGGGCAATCGAGGAGGATGTAATCGTACGAAGGTTCGATGAGTTGAACGGCAGAGCGCAGGGTGGTGAGGTAATTGCTCCTCATGGGCAGGTATTGCTCCGCGCTTTCGATGCGCGAATTGGACGAAACCAGGTCGAGGTGAGGGATTTCTGTTTTTCTAATAGCGATGCTCAACGGCGCGTTTTCGATCAACACGTTTGCCGAGGTGGTCTCCGCTTCGCCGGTCTCCAGCCCAAGCGCCAGGCTTAGGTTTGCCTGCGGGTCCAAGTCGATTAACAGAACCCGGTGGTTCAGTTCGGCGAGCGCCGCGCCAAGGGAGAGCGTGGTTGTGGTTTTGGCGACGCCGCCTTTTTCATTTGAAATTGCCATGATGTGTGCCATTGTGATTACCTCAGGGTTTTATTGCCCATTCTCATTTGACGATTTGGAGATGACCTGGACGCGGTTCGTTCCAAGGATGTTGCGCAATTCATCCGCCGCCATTTGGATCATGGTCTGCGGATCGTTCACACTGCGGATTTTGCCGGTGATCTCAGAGACTAACCGTTCCCGCTCTGCGCGTCGGGTAGTTTCCTCGAACAGGCGGGCGTTTTCGAGCGCGACTGCCAGACGGTCGGTGACTGCCTGGATGAGGTTGATCTCG
>JAEURC010000042.1 GCA_016789025.1 Anaerolineales bacterium | reverse complement strand
TGCCGCGCTGGATTCATGTATGCGAGCAGTCGCACCGCGCCGAGCGGATTTCCCCGAGTCAATGTGCGCGCCGTATCCAACCCTATCGCCTCATCGCGGAAGCGATACAGTTGCGGCAGATCCAACAAAGCAAGCGGGCGGATGGACATATTCGATTTTTACCACAAAGTACACAAAGAGCACAAAGGTTTAATTGCGTGGCGCAACATGATGCCTTTTCACTAGACCATCTTTCGCCAAAGTCCAATTCAAAGAACCACAATCGTCGCTCAACCAATCTTAGTGACCTTTGTGTCCTTCGTGGTTAAACGGTTTTCAATCAATCAACGTCAAAAAATATTTATGGAAGCGCGTGTCGTTTGTCAATTCGGGGTGAAAGGATGTAGCGAGGAGATGTCCTTGTTGTGCCGCGACAATCCTCCCGTCGGAAACAGAAGCGAGAATCTTTGCATCCCCGCTCACCGACTCGATGATCGGCGCGCGGATGAAGACCGCGCGATAATCTTCCTTCGTCCCTGTGGCTTGTTTGAGTTCGGGAATATCCAAGTCCGTTTCAAACGAATCGATCTGACGACCGAACGCGTTGCGCTGAACTTTGATATCCATCAGTCCAAGCAGGGGTTGGTCACGTCCAATATCTTTCGACAAAAATATCGCTCCCGCGCACGTTCCCCAAATCGCATGGCGTTGACCGAATGTCTTCAACGAGTCCATCAAGTTGTACGCAACAGCCATCTTGCCAATCGTCGTCGACTCGCCGCCAGGGATGATGAGTCCATCGAGACCTTTGAGATGTTCAGGCAAGCGCACTTCGGATGTTTCAACGTTCAACCGCTTGAGCATCGATATGTGCTCAGCGAAATCGCCTTGGAGGGCGAGGACACCTATCTTCATATTCGTAAACAGGTAAACACGGAAACAAGTACACAAGGTTTCACGTGTCTACGTGTTTACTTGTGTACCTATCTACTTGTTTACGCTCTTACCAACCCCGTCCCGCGATCTTCTCTGCCTCAGGCATCTGCGACACATTGCGCCCGACCATCGCTTCGCCGAGATTCTTGCTCACCTCCGCGAGTATCGAAGCGTCTTGATAATGTGTCACTGCCTTGACGATTGCATTGGCGCGTTTAGCAGGATCGCCGCTCTTGAAAATGCCAGAGCCGACGAACACACCATCCACGCCGAGTTGCATCATCAACGCGGCATCGGCGGGAGTAGCGACTCCGCCCGCGGCAAAATTGACGACAGGCATGCGCCCAAGTTCTTTCGTCTCTTTCACCAATTCATACGGCGCGCCGATCTCTTTTGAATAGCGCATCAATTCTTCATCAGCCATCGTGGTCAATTTACGAATATCGCCAAGCACAGTCCGCGCGTGACGAACCGCTTCGACAACATCGCCTGTGCCTGCTTCGCCTTTCGTGCGGATCATCGCCGCGCCTTCGCCCACGCGCCTCAACGCCTCGCCGAGATTGCGGCATCCGCACACGAACGGCACTTTGAAGTTGTGTTTCAAAATATGATTCAATTCATCGGCAGGCGTCAACACTTCCGACTCGTCAATATAATCCACGCCAAGCGACTCAAGAATCTGCGCCTCAACAAAATGTCCGATGCGGCATTTCGCCATCACAGGAATCGAAACCGAATCGATAATTTTCAAAATCAACTCGGGGTCGCTCATGCGCGCCACGCCGCCGTCCGCGCGAATATCCGCAGGCACACGTTCAAGCGCCATCACCGCGCACGCGCCCGCATCCTCCGCGATCTTCGCATGTTCCGCCGTCACCACATCCATGATGACGCCGCCCTTAAGCATTTGCGCCAGCCCTTTTTTCTCCGTCCACGTACCAGTCTTCACTTCCATTTTTACTCCTTGGATTTCTTGCGCATGGATTTTTATCCACGCGATGACTTAATCAATGTGTTTGAGATTCTACCACGCAGGATGAAACGCCTCACACGCAGGGGATGGCTGATTCGGTTTCCTGAAAATTTTTCCACGCTTGAGGATTCTCCCTCACCCCTAGCCCCTCTCCCAAAGGGAGAGGGGGGATTCTTGCCTCTTGACAAAATCTATCGAAAGCATACAATTGTGACAATGATACAATTAGTACAATTATGGCAAACAAGAAACTCACCCTCCAAATTGACTTCCGCTCGGGCTTGCCGATCTACACACAGATCGTCAATCAGGTGCAGGCGCAAGTAGCCAGCGGAATTCTCAAACCAGACGATCAACTTCCAACCGTGCGGGCGTTGGCAGAAGAACTGCGTGTTAACTTCAACACGGTCGCGCGTG
Source organism: Anaerolineales bacterium (assembly GCA_016789025.1). Lineage (GTDB taxonomy): Bacteria > Chloroflexota > Anaerolineae > Anaerolineales > Villigracilaceae > Defluviilinea. The sequence goes on along the minus strand of JAEURC010000042.1, from coordinate 43,629 downwards.
CGTACCGCATCTTAGATGAAGCGCGAATCATATCTACGCAACAAGGACGCGGCACGTTCATCACCGAGGTCCCGCCGCCAAAAGTAACGGAACGTCTGCGCAGGGAATCGCTCGAGGCATTGACTCAACGATTCGTCAGCGAAGCGCTGAGGCTGGGATTCTCGAAGGGCGAAATCCGCCAGATGGTTAGCGACCAACTCAAAGCGTGGAGCGAAGCGAGTAAGTCCGAAGAATAAAGTGTAGTGACGACTTTAGTCGTCCGCATGTGAACGACTGAAGTCGTTACTACGGAGAAAATAAAGGAGAATGAAATGGATGCAAAGTTTATGAAATCGGTCATCGAAAAGAGAAAGTCACAAAAAGCCGATCAACACATCCCGCCGATCGCAGGGACATTGTTCGGTGTGTTGCTGTTGATCGCAGTGCTGGGCGCGGCTTTCGGCGATGGAAAATACAACGACGCCGTGTTAGGCGCCTGGGTGCTCATCTGGACCTTGCTTGCCACATACATCTTGTTTGCGCTAAAAGTGGCGTCACAATGGGAAAAAGCCATTGTTTTACGACTCGGAAAATTCAAAAAACTCGCAGGACCAGGCTTGTTTTGGATCATCCCGATCGTTGACTCGATCCCAACATGGATTGACCATCGCGTGATGGTCACGCCGTTCGCTGCGCAGAAAACGTTGACGAAAGACACCGTGCCTGTGGACGTAGATGCGGTTCTGTTTTGGGTCGTGTGGGATGCCGAAAAAGCCGCGCTCGAAGTGGAAAACTATCGCGCCGCCGTAGACTGGGCGGCTCAGACAGCGCTGCGCGACATTATCGGTCGCATGATGCTGGCGGATATTCTCGTGGGGCGAAGCGTCATAGACAAAGAATTGCAACATGTCATTGATGAGCGCACCACGCCCTGGGGTGTGACCGTGCAGTCTGTCGAGATCCGTGATATTGTCATTCCACAAGACCTTGAGGATGCCATGTCCCGCCAAGCGCAGGCGGAGCGCGAGCGTCAGGCGCGCGTGATCCTCGGCGAATCAGAGAAGCAGATCGCCGAATCTTTTGCGGAAGCGTCTCAAGCTTACGTCAATAACCCGACCGCCTTGCATCTGCGCGCGATGAACATGCTCTTTGAAGGCTTGAAGGAAAAAGGCGCGATGGTTATCGTCCCCAGTTCGGCAGTGGACACGATGAACCTCGGCGGACTCAGCGGCATGATCTCCATGGCGCAGAATAATTTGCCGAAGGAAAATAAGTAGCAGAAATACACCGTCCCGCAGGTTGATATGAAAGCCGCCTGCCGCGTGAAGAAACCTGCGGGACGTTCATTGAATGGAAAGGAAATCAAATGTCAACTCGAACAACTATCTTCATTTCTATCATCCTGATTGCCGTCGCGACGCTGGCGGGAGTCCTGCTTTGGAACCGCCTGCCTGATCCCATGCCGTCGCACTGGAACGCCGCGGGCGAAGTGGACGATTACATGCCCAAATTCTGGGGCGTCTTCCTGATGCCGATCGTCACGGTCGCGCTGCTGGGATTGTTCCTCGTCATCCCGCGCATTGATCCGCCCAAAGCCAACATTGACAAGTTCATCGGCATCTTCAATGTGTTCATCGTGGTCTTCGTAGCGTACATGCTTTACGTGTACGCTCTGACGTTATTTGCCGCATTGGACATCGCCTTCAACATGACCGCCATGCTTGTGCCTGTCGTGGGACTGCTCTTCATCGGCATAGGCTACATGATGGGCAAAGCCAAACGCAACTTCTTCATCGGCATCCGCACGCCATGGACGCTTTCGAGCGAGACGGTCTGGGATGAAACGCATAAACTCGGTTCCAAACTGTTCATGCTCGGCGGCGCGGTGACCATCCTCAGCGCGTTCCTCGGCGAGACTGGGATTTGGATCATGCTGGCTGCCATACTCATCGCCGCATTCGTCCCCATCGTCTACTCGTACGTGCTGTATCAGCGCGAGACGAAGTCGTAATTCAACACGGAGCGGGACACCTCCCCGCTCCGTTTCACGTGAAACGGAGACTCACATGAGCGATGAAATCAAACAATGGGAATATCGTGTTCAAACGATCGGCAGTATGTTTGGATCGAAGGATGAAGACATACAAGAAAAACTTGACGAATGGGGATCGGAAGGATGGGAAGCGATCAACGTGTACACACCGTATGGAAGCGGCAAGGTCACCATGGTCGCCAAACGTCCGCTCACCGAACGCGCGCAGCGGATGCGTTCCATGCCGCCGCAATAAACAATAAGGAGACAATATCATGTTGACCGCAGCGTATGTCGTAAGTTTTACAGGGATGATCCTGTTACCCATCCTTTTATGGATCATCTTCACCCGCAAATACTCGCTCTCGTGGAAACTCGTGCTTGCGGGCGGCTTGACCTTTATCGCCTCGCAAATTTTACACATCCCGCTTGTGTTGGGACTGAACAAGTTCCTACAAAATGCATCACTCCTGGTTACCGCCATCGTTCTGGGTCTGCTCGCGGGAGTCTTTGAGGAAACGGCGCGTTATATTCTGTTCAAATTCATTTTGAAGAGATCGCGTTCATGGAAAGAAGGCGTGCTGGTCGGTTTGGGTCACGGCGGGATAGAAGCCATGTTGATCGGTATTTCCGCAGTGGCGACCCTTGTATTCATGATGTCGTATCGCAGTATCGATCTGTCTACCGTGCCAAGCATCCCGCCTGAACAGCTTGACCTGGCGAAACAGCAAGTGGATGCGTTCTGGTCCACGCAGCCATACATGGCTTTGCTGGGATTCTTCGAGCGCGTATTTGCAATGTGCTTGCATGTGAGTCTGTCGTTGATAGTGCTGTATGGGCTTGCAAAGAAACAAGCCGTTTGGTTTTGGCTGGCGCTGCTATGGCACACGTTTGTGGACGCAGTCGCTGTGTATGCCAGCAAGTCTGTTGGGGTTTTGCAGACTGAAGGTCTTGTTGCCATCTTTGCCTTGATCAGTTTATGGATCGTTTTCAAGATGAGACCGAAGTTTGAACAAATCAACCAAGCGGGCGAACCAGAAGCGGTCGCAGGGTAGAAAAAGATTTCCCAAGCCGAATCAGGTTGAGGCGGGAGGCGAAGCGGATCGTCCATCCAGAGTAACAGGATTAATTATTTGTATAGACAAATAATTAATCCTGTTCGTTTTATCGAGAGTACAATCAACGCATGAAAAAATTGTGGCATCCGTTGTTGCTCATTATTTTTGTTTCGACATTGATCGGCTCGGGCATGTTGCGGCGCGGACATGAATGGGGCGACGATTGGGCGTGGTATGTGTTGCAGGCGAAAAGTATCGTGGATGGTTCGCTGGACGAATTTATCGAGATCAGCGATTTTACAAATTATCAATCCACATCGCATCTTGGACCACTCGCCTACCCATGGGGCTATCCATTGATATTGGTTCCGTTTTATGCGATGAACGGAATCAGCCCGATGACGTTGAAGATTCCCGGGTTACTTTTTTTTGCGGGATTTTTAGTTTGCTTGTATCTCTTTGCAAGATCACGCCTCACGCGGACCGAAAGCTTAATCTTCGTTTCGTTGTTCGCGTTCAGTCCGATGTTGTTGGAATTTCTCGATTACATACTTTCAGACATTCCGTTTCTTTTCTTCTCAACACTGACACTATATTTGGTCACGCAACAAAACGAATCGCGGACTCGCTACGCACTGATCGGCGCGTCAATTTTCTTCACGACGTTCTTACGCGCTACGGGACTGCTCCTGCTCGGTTGTTTTTTGATGATCGAGTTTTTCAAATTGCTCGCTCATCGAAAAGAATCGGACGTTGTCAAACGAATCATTTTGAACTCGTTCATCGTGTGCGCAGTGTTCGCCGCATTGTGGATCATCAACATGCTGTTATTCCCCAGCGGAGGCGAATCGTATCTTTCACAATACAAGAATCTGACTATTGATCTTGTCATCGGTTTCATCGGCGCGTACTTCAAAGTGTACGGCTGGTTCTTCGGTGAAGGGACGGGATGGCAGTATCTTTACTATTTCGTTTTGGCTTTCGCGTTACTCGGCGCGTGGATCCGGCGCAGAGACGAGTTGTTCTTCACCCTGTTCTTCGCCGTGTGGATGCTCGTTCACATCACTTATCCCTACTGGCAGGGACCGCGTTACATTTTTCCGCTGTTGCCCATCTTCATCTACTTTGCATTTCAGGGAATGAAATTCGCCATCAGCAAACTTTCTGAAAAATATCGTTCGACGGCTCAGCGAGTCGTGTACAGCTTCTGGATTGCGATTGCTATTTACTTCCTTATTACGTCAAGCATTGCTTCATTCAGCAACGTGCAAAGTAGACGAAGAATCAACGGACCGTTTGACCCCATGAGCGTGGAAGTGTACGACTGGATTGATAGAAAAACTCCGCCCGACAGTGTGTTGATCTTCTACAAAGCCCGCGTGATGAGATTAATGACGAATCATCCTTCCATCATGATCAACGAATGTGACGGGATGCTGAAAGGCGATTTCCTGATCCTCAGCAAGAAGGTTGGCGAGAACAACCAAGTCCCGCCTGAGGAAATCAAATCGTGCAATTTACCGATTGATAAAGTATTCGATAATCGCAGGTTTATTATTTACGAGATACAGAAATAGAAATCAAAAGCGCCTCGTCTCTCGACAAGGCGCTTCTTCTTTTAACTATCAGACCATCAAACTAGACGACTATCTGACTACCCCAAATGCATCGGCATGATCACATGCAAGAACTGATCGTCGCCCACAGGCTTGACAACGCCTGGCGCGTTCGGCGCGGATGTTTCCAGCGCGACGTTCGGTGTGCGGATCACTTCCAAGGCTTCGCGTAAGAATTTCACATTGAACGCGATGAGCAATCCGCCGCCATCAACTGTGGCTTCGACGATGGTTTCGTTCTTGCCAGTCTCTTCGGAGGTGGCGGAGATCTCCACTTCGCTGGGTTGCATGTCGCTTTGCGCGGTCTTGATATTGAAACGCGCAACGTTCGAACCCTCGCGCGCGAAGATCTCTGCTTGTTTGCATGCTTTCAATAACGATGAAGTTGCAACCAGCGTGCGCGATTTGTACGAGCGCGGGATGATCTGCTGAAAATCGGGGAACGTGCCGTCGATCAATTGCGAGACCACTTCCACATCTTTCACGCGGAAGACGACTTGTCCGCGTCCCTTTGGTAACACCATATAAATTGGCTCTTCGCCATCGGAGGCGACGCGCGCCAACTCCTTCAAGGCTTGGGCAGGCACGATCGCAGAAACTGAAGCAGGCGCAGGCGTCGAAAGAACCGCTTTGCGGACGGAGAGTCTGAATCCATCTGCCGCCGCCATCGTCAGCTTGTCTTTATCCACTTGTATCAGCACACCCATCAACACAGGGCGCGCCTCATCGGACGACGCCGCGAAAACAACCTGATGGATCATCTCGCGGAAATCGCCGCCGTTGATCTGCACCGCGCCTTCGAGATCTGGCGTGGGCAACGGCGGAAACTCTTGCGCGTCAATGCACTTGATGTCGTTCGTAGACGTTCCGCCGCGCACATTGAGCGATTGCGTTTGCACATCGAGTTTCAACATCACCTGATCGCTCGGCAATGTGCTCACCAGATCGGAGAACGTGCGCGCAGGCACGGTGGTCGAGCCTTCCTCTTCGATACGCGCGGGAATCCAACACGTGATGCCCATTTCCAAATTGGTGGCGGAGAGTCGCAAGCGTCCCTCGTCTGAGGCGATCAACACATTCGCGAGCACAGGCAATGTACTGCGCGGCGAAACCGCTTTCGACACAATGCCCAACCCGCGTGCTAAATTTTCTTGAAGGACTGTTACTTTCATGGCGCGTCTCCTCGATTGATGATAGTCAGTATTTTACATCATTAAAAAGAGTAAATCAGCAAAAAGGCGAAATTGCTCATTAGCCCCTTGCTCAATTGCTCCCCTGTTCCCTTTGGTATACTTGTTTTCGTATGTCATGCTGAGCGTAGCAAAGCATCTCCGTTTCAACGAACGAGACCCTTCGGTCGCAAACAACGCTCCCTCAGGGTGACACACTCAATTATCAGGAGTCCAACATGACCATCTTCGCCCCCCGCTGGGATATGACCAACGTCTACCCCTCGCTCGAATCGAAAGAATTCAAGAACGCCATGAAGGAATACAACAGCCTTCTGGATAAGTTCGAAAAATTCTACAAAAGCAAATTGACCAAAGCCAGCGCAAAAACAAAATCGAAAGAACTCGGCGCGTTGCTCGGTAAAGCCGTGGATCAATTCAACGCCATCTATGAACTCGGCGGAACGCTCGTCGCTTATATCGAATCTTTCGTCACTACCGACTCGCGCGACAAAACCGCCAACCGCTTGCTCTCTGAATTCGAACAAGTGCAAGTGCGGCAGAGCAACCTCAGTACGCAATTCAGGGCGTGGGTGGGAACGCTCGGCAAGAAATTGGATGAAGCCGCCGCCACGAATCCATCGGCGAAATCACACGCGTTCACACTGAAAGAGACGCGCGACCAGGCAAAATATCTGATGAGTGAAGCGGAGGAAATGCTCGCCGCCGAAATGTCGCTCAGCGGAGGCAACGCCTTCGGCAAACTTCAGGGGACGGTCACCTCGCAACTTTCTGTGGACTTCGAGCTGGACGGCAAACTTCAGAAGTTGCCCATGCCCGCGCTGATCAACCTTCGCTCGCATCCCGATGAAGCGACACGTCACCACGCGTACGATGCGGAGAACCAAGCCTGGGAGGGAGTCAAAGAGACGTTAGCCGCAACCCTCAACGGGGTCAAAGGCGAGTCGAACATCCTGTGGAAGAGGCGCGGTCGCAAAGACGCGCTCCACGCCGCGATTGATTTCGCCCGCATGGATCGCAAGACCCTCGACGCGATGATGGGCGCGATGAAAGATTCCTTCCCGATGTTCCGCAAGTATTTCAAGGCGAAGGCGAAAAAACTCGGCAAAGAAAAACTGGCGTGGTGGGATATCTTCGCCCCGCTCGGCAAAACGGACAAAGTTTATTCATACGATGAAGCGCGCGATTTCATCCTCAAATATTTCGGCGGATTTTCATCCGATCTGCGCGACATGACCGCGACCGCGTTCAAAAAGAATTGGATTGATGCCGAACAACGCGATGGAAAACGCGGCGGCGCGTTCTGCATGGGAGTCCCTGCCGTAAAAGAAAGCCGCATCCTCGCCAATTACGACGGCTCGTTCAATCAGGTCAGCACGCTGGCGCATGAGTTGGGTCACGCGTTCCATAATTACTGCGCCTACAAGGCGGGCAAGACCGAACTGCAACAAAACACGCCGATGACTTTGGCAGAGACCGCTTCGATCATGTGCGAGACCATCGTCACGCAAGCGGTGCTATCCACTTCAAAAGACCCGCAAGAGATTTTGGCTGTGCTTGAATCACAAATCGAGAATGCGGGTCAGGTGATCGTGGATATTTACTCGCGCTTCCTCTTTGAAAAGGAAGTGATGGAGCGCCGCGAAAAAGCGGAACTCTCCGCCGACGACTTCTGCGAGATCATGGAACGCGCCCAAAAAGCGACCTACGGCGACGGACTCGACGAGCGCTATCTGCAAAAGTTCATGTGGACGTGGAAACCGCATTACTATTCGCCGGGCTTCCCGTTCTACAACTTCCCGTATTCGTTCGGTCTGCTGTTTGCCACAGGGTTGTATGCCATCTACCAAAAACGCGGCGCGGACTTTGTCCCCGATTACATGAACTTGCTCGCCTCCACCGGCGAAGCGTCCGCGGCGAAACTCGCCAAGCGTTTCGGTATTGACATCACCCAGAAAAAATTCTGGCAGGATAGTCTCGCCATCATCGGCAAACAGATCGATCGGTTTTGTGAGTTGTGAGGCGGTAAGGTAAACAGGTAAACAAGGAAACACGTATACACGTGCAAACTTGTTTACCTGTCTACATGTTTCCGTGTCTACCTGTATACGTGTTTACGCCTTTGGAGAGACCATGCCCAAAACAAGAATCTTCCTCGCTATTTCAATTCTCATCCTTACAACTCTCGCGTGCAACGCTTTATTTCCCACTGCCGAGCCGACGCCGATCGTTATCCTCGAGCCGGGGAATCCATCCACGCCTTCAAATCTGCCGCTCACCGAAGCCGACGTTCCGCGCGCTTCGTTAGAAGAGGCATACACCGCGTATGTCGCTGGCGCGGCGATCATTGTGGATGTGAGGAGTAAAGAGGCGTTTGCGGAGCGTCATGTGGTCGGAGCGCTGTCCATCCCGCTGGATGAATTTGAGATCAACATCGGTGGCGTCAATCTCGATAAAGAGCAATGGATCATCACCTACTGTACCTGACAGAATGAACACACGAGCGCCCGTGCGGCGTTCCTCATGTTGCACAACGGATACACACAAGTCGAAGCCTTGCTCGGCGGTTTGGAAGCATGGGTCAATGCGGGGTATCCGGTAGAACCGTAGGGCAAGGTTAACCTTGCCGTACATAAAACAATGACCATCCTCTCCATCCACCACGTTCAACTAGCCATGCCCGCGAATCAGGAAGATTCAGCGCGGGCATTTTATGTTCGCATTCTCGGGCTTACTGAAATTCCAAAACCCGTTGAACTTGCGAAACGCGGCGGCGTCTGGTTCCAAAAGGATCCGACAGCAGTTGAACTGCCGTCGGATCCTGTTGTGCAAATCCATCTCGGCGTTGAAACAAATTTCCGCGCCGCGCGTAAGGCGCACCCCGCATTTCTCGTGGACGATCTCGATGCGCTCCTCGAAAAAATTCAAGCCACAGGTTACGAATGTGACTTGTCACAGCCTCCGCTGGAGGGATTCAAACGCGCACATGTATTCGATCCGTTCGGGAATCGTATCGAGTTGATGGAAAGAGTAGGACGAGATTAATCTCGTCCTACGGAGGGTGCAAAGGCTGAGAGGGTGAATCAGATTGCCCGTCGAAGTGAAGCGATGTTTTCATCCAAAATAAAAAGCCATCGTCACTTGTTGACGAGGGCTTGTCGTTCGTGCGCGTTTACCAATCTCCTTGAAGCCAGCCGCGCATTTGCATCGCGTCTACTACGCGTTGGATGGCGACCATGTATGCCGCGTCGCGCATGTAGACTTTCTTTTTCTCCGACATTTCATACACGGCGTTGAACGCGTCGGTGATCTTTTCGTCGAGCCGCCCAAGCACTTCTTGTTTCGACCAGTAGAAGTTCATGTCGTTTTGCACGCCTTCGAAGTACGAGGTAGTAACGCCACCCGCATTGCACAAAAAGTCGGGGACGAGGAAGATGCCCTTTTCTTTGAAATATTCATCCGCTTCGGGCGTGGTGGGACCATTCGCCCCTTCTGCCATGAGTTTCACCCGGCTGGAAATTTTCTTCACCGTTTCGGCGTTGACTTGATTCTCAAGCGCGGCAGGAATCAAAACGTCCACGTCTTTGGATATCCACGCGTCGCCGTCTTCTGCCAGGTAACCCGCCGCGGTTGCTTTTGCTTTGTCGATCGTGCCGTACTGATCAGTGATGGAATAGAGGAAATGCGTGTCTATGCCGTCTTTGTGGCTGTAGGTATATGATTTTTTATCGTTGCGATCCCAGCAAGAAACGCAGGCGACTTTTCCGCCGAGGATCTCGCTAAACCCAATGGCGGCATATTGCGCAACATTGCCAAAGCCTTGGATTGCCGCCACAGAATTCTTTGGGTCTATGTTGCGGCGTTTCATCGCCTCGCGGATGTTGTAGATGACGCCGAAGCCGGTCGCTTCGGTTCGTCCCTGCGAGCCGCCGCTTCCGACCGGTTTGCCGGTGAACGCGCCCGGCGTAAATTCACCGGTGAGTTTTGAATATTCGTCCATCATCCAGCCCATCATTTGCGCGTTGGTGCCCACGTCCGGCGCGGGGATATCTTGTCGCGGTCCGATGTTTCTGATCATCTGCTGTACCCAGCCGCGGCAGAGATGTTCTTTTTCATTGACTGAAAGTTTGGAAGGGTCAACAACGATGCCGCCTTTTCCACCGCTAAGAGGGATATCCACGACCGCGCATTTCCACGTCATCCACATGGCGAGGGCGCGCACGGTATCGATGGTTTCATCTGCCGCAAAACGGATGCCACCTTTGCTGGGTCCGCGCACGTCGCTGTGCTGAACGCGGAAACCGGTGAACACGTTGAGCGAGCCATCATCCATCCGCACGGGAATGCGGAATGTGAACTCGCGCGTGGGCCAGCGCAAGACTTCGCGCACACCGGCGTCTATGCTCAATTGTTCGGCAACGTGGTCGAATTGCGATTGCGCGATCTGAAAGGCGTTCCGTTTTTCTGGCATGGTTGTTGACTCCTGAGGCGAAAATATAAACGGGCATCCCGGTCTGGGAGCCCGTTTTTCAAGCAAGGATCAGAGCGTGGTTGTTTGTTGACCCGTCGCTGTTTCCATGTTTCAAGCGTATCACAAGACCCGAACAATCGTCAATACGATGAAATTGCTCATAGGGAGTTGCTGCGATTCTATACACGGATGACGCGGAATTCTCGAAAACAGTAAGAAAGAAATATCCGCGCGCTCCGCGAAATTCATGTCCAAAAGGTTTTAATTCGATGAAACAAAAGACCGGACTTTTCGTCCGGTCCGTTCGTTTATTCGTCGTACGTGTCCTCATCCGCATCGTCGTCCCCAGCGTTGAACTCATATTCGACTTTATCGCTGTCGAGATGAACCCAGAGTAACAACACATGCCCATCCGATGTTTCCACGTTACGCGCCGCAAAGATCGGGGCAGACTGTTCCACCCCGGCATCGTTACGATAGTGAAGGTGGATAGGGGCTTTGGCATTCCAAGCCTGGTAACAACGCTCGACCAGCGCGGGCCCGTTGAAGGTGCGTAAACGAGTCAGCGCCGGGACGGATAACTGGGCGCGCTCGTTCAAACCCAACGCCCACCCATCGTTCACTGCCTCAAAGATAGGCGGCGGTCCTTCGATAATTGTGATCTTGTCGTCCATAGTGGCGACACTATACCATAAAAGGAATTTTACAAGCATTGCGATTGTATTAGATGAATGTTGGAATTTTCTTGTCACGCAAGACGCTTGCGTTCAATCTTGCCGGTAGGTATACTACCCTCATGCAACCAGAAAAGATCGGGATATATGAAATCAAATCGGAGTTGGGGCGCGGCGGCATGGCAACCGTCTACCGGGGATACGATCCGCGCTTCGAGCGCGAGGTTGCCGTCAAAATTTTGCCGCCTGAACTGCTCCACGCCGACCCGCAATTCCGAACGCGATTCCAGCGCGAGGCGAAGATCATCGCCCAACTCGAGCATCCCTCTATTGTGCCGGTCTATGACGTGGGCGAGACCGAAGACTCGAAACTGCCGTATTTCGTGATGAAATACATGAACGGGGGGTCGCTCTCGGAGCGCATCAAAAAAGGAATCATGACTGTGGCGGAGGCGGCGCGCATCCTCGAGCAGATCGCGCCGGGGTTGGATGAAGCGCACTCGCGCGGATTCATTCACCGCGACCTGAAGCCCAGCAACATTTTGTTCGACAGCCGAGGCATTCCGTACATATCCGATTTTGGCATTGCCAAAATGACCCAAAGCACCGGCACGATGACCGGCAGCGGCATCATTGGCACGCCCGCTTACATGGCGCCCGAACAAGCCACCGGTGACGCGGTGGACGGCCGCGCCGACATTTACGCGCTCGGCATCATCCTCTTTGAAATGCTGACCGGCAAACAGCCCTACGAAGCCGACACGCCAATGGCGGTGGCGATCAAACACGTCACCGATCCGGTGCCGCGCATTTTGACATTTAACCCCAACCTGCCGCCTGATATGGATCTGATCATTCAAAAAGCGATGGCGAAAAATCGCGACGAACGCTTCAACACGGCAGTAGAGATGGTTCAGACCCTCAAAGAAATCGCCGGGGATTTCGGCACAGAAAAGAAAACGGCAACCCTCACCGCCCTCCGAACTTCGCTGAATAAGAGGGAGGCGCCGGCGCCAAAATCGCGCGCACCAATGTGGATCGCCATTGGCGCGATCCTTCTGGCGGCGCTTGGGGGCGGCGGATATTTCCTCAGTAGCCGGAACAGCCTGCCCGTCGGACAAGAAGCGACGGAGACATCCGCGCCCACAACTGTCTCAGCCACGTTCACGTTCGCGCCGACAATTGAATCCACGCTCACATCCGCCCCGGCGACCGAGACCGCCACGATCACCGCGCCAACGGCGACTCTCGCGCCGAAGGTCCCGCTCATCGGCGGCGCGGATAAGGTTGCCTTCCTGCGCAACAACGATATCTGGATCATGAATGTGGACGGGAGTGGTTTAAGCTCGGTGACCACCGATGCGCGCGAAAAGTTCAACGTGGAGTGGCTGCCGGATGGCGATACAATCTTGTACATCACCGGTAAGACCGTAAAAACGGTAAACATCGAAGACCAGCGCGAAGAGATCCTTACCAGTTTCGCTTCGGCGGCATACTTCGAAGCCTTCCGCATTTCGCCCGATGGACAACAAGTTGCCATCAGCGTCAACCGCGAACTGCACATCGTTCCGTTCGATATCGGCGCATTCTCTGCGAATACCACCAAAGCGGACTTGCTCGCCATGAATGGATGTCTCTTTTATAACGAGATCGGCGTGAAAAACGTGATGTGGTCGAAAGACGGACAAAAACTTTCTGTCGAGTTTTCGGCGCCATCCGGCGCGAACGTGGCAGACACGATCCGCATTCTCGACATCCATCTTTGCAATACATCTGAACCGATTCGACTCGATGAATTCCCCGCGGCGCGTTTTCAATTTCCGCTTGAGATCGTCACCATTAATTGGGATGGCGACCAGTTCTTCGCTTTGAACACAAACATCCGCAATAACGGCTTCGGCGACCTCATGTTGTACAACACGTTCACTCACAAAGCCCAGGCTTACGCGCCCGTAGCGGGGAAATGCTGTTATCGCGACGCGGCATTCAGCCCGGATGGCACGTATCTCATCTTTGCCTTTCAGGATATCAACCTTGGCACCGAAAGCCCCATTGTGTTGTATTACATTCCTACCGGTTCGCTCACCACGGAGGGCGCGCTCGAACTTGTGCCGTTACCCGATAGGTTCTTCACGCGCCGCAACGATTCACCCCTGCCGGTCTTCCGCCCATATCAGCCTTGATTCACATAAACTACATTATGTCATTCTGAGCGGAGCGAAGAATCTCCATCACTGCGCTGAGCTAATCAATCACAAATTTTTCAAAATTTCTTTGACCAATCCCGGTCCGCGATAGATCAGCCCCGTGTACACCTGAACAAGACTCGCCCCCAGCGCGAGTCTTTTCTTTGCATCCTCGAGACTCGCGATTCCTCCCACACTGATGATCGGGACTCTCCCGCCAACTAACTTCACTACGCGACTCAAAACCGCTTCGCTCCGACCTTTGAGCGGACCGCCGCTTAGTCCGCCTGTTTCGCCCTTCAAACTTGATCGCACTCCCTCGCGCGAAAGTGTCGTGTTCGTCGCGATGATCCCATCCATCTTTTTATCGAGGATGACCCCGATTGCATCATCCAATTCTTCATCCGACAGATCGGGCGAAATTTTTACAAGGATTGGAAGTTTCAGGTTCCAAGTTTCACGTTCCAAGTTGATCTGACCGAGCAAGTTTTCCAGCATCTCACGATTCTGTAAACGACGCAGTCCAATTGTGTTTGGCGATGAGATATTGATCGTCAAATAATCCGCTAGCGGAGCGAAGACCTTCATCAACTCAACATAATCTCTCGCGGCTTCCTCCAGCGGCGTATCTTTATTCTTCCCGAGATTGACTCCAACCACCACAGACCCCTTACCTTCAACCTTCAACTTTCGACCTGCAATTTTTGACATTCGACCTGCAACCTTCAACATGCCTTGAGAAGGAAACCCCATCCGATTGATCGCCGCCTCATCCTCCGCCAACCGAAACACGCGCGGACGCGGATTCCCAGCCTGAGGCTTCGGCGTGACCGTCCCCACTTCGATGTGACCAAACCCCAGCGCGGCGAGTCCGCGAACGGCGACCCCGTCCTTGTCATATCCCGCCGCGAGACCGAGGGGATTCTTGAACGTTAATCCGAATGCGTGAACGGGTTTGGATGGAACTTTATAGATTTGCTTTAAAAAGGGGAGGTATTGCGTACTGCGTAGCGCGTACAGCGTCAACGCGTGCGAGGTTTCGGGATCGAGTGAAAAGAGGAGAGGGCGAAGAATTGAAAACATTTGGTCTCGATACGGCGGCGGTGGTCGAGTAGGATTGAGTAGCGAAGCGTATCGAAATCCGTACCGAGACCCCGCCGCCTACTCGACCAACAAAACAACTAAAACTTCTTCTGTCCGCTTTTATCTAAAAAATATTGAATCACTTCCTCTTCGGGATGCGGAACGTTCATCAGCGCGAACATCGCCGCCAGCTCGCCGCGATGATGCGTGTTGTGATTCGGCGGCTGGATAATCATCTGCCACAACGGAAGCGTGAACGTCTCGCCTTTAGGGTTGGTATACGTCACGTCACGCCACAGGCTGGTATCCGTCTGTTCTGAAATATATTCGCGCATGTTCTTTTCCACCTCCACCCAATACGCGCGGATGGATTTCACATCGGGGAAATCTTTCGCATCGAGAAACTCGCCTTTTTCGCCGAGCCAGCGCTGACGCCACATCCGCTCCGAACTCATCATGTGGACGAAGAGCGCGTGAACGGAATCCCATGAATGTCCATGCTTATGGAAGAGTTGACTTTCAGTCAGCGTTTCCGCGACGGCAAGATAACGCTTGTTCGCCCAATAGTTGTATTCGTAGAGTTCGACCAAGTAATTTTTTAGATTCATGGATGATCCTTGTTTGAACGTTGGCAGGTTTAAAGGTTTCAACGTTCAAACTTGCCAACATGTCAACGGGCTTTTTTACCCTTCTTCAACATCTCGATCATTTTGACGATTCGATTCTGCCGCGTCTCTTCCTTCTTCGCTTCGTTGATCCACATTATGTATTCTCTTTTGTGCGTGTACGAAAGTTTATCGAAAAACGCTTTGGCTTCTTTGTGCTTCTTCAATTCTTTGAACAAATCTTTGGGAACTTCAATCACACGCGGCTCGGTATCCAACTCCACCGTGATCTTCACCTCATCGCCAAACGACTTGCCGATCTGCTCGCGGATGGATTTGAGGATGATCAGAATGTGATGCTCCGTCCCCATCCGCGCCAAAATCCCGCGATACGGAACTCCATCAAATGTGGCTTTGACCTTGGGCATCTTCGCGCCGAAGGCTTTCTCCACATCGAATGGAACGTCCACGAACGCGCCGCCTCCGCCTGCGTTTTGGATGGTCGCTTTGAAGGTGTGTTTTTTCATAAGTTTTCCTATGCTATGCCACTAACTTCAACTTTCTCATTCAATTCTGATTGCTCAAACATTTGCACATAAAAATCCTGCCGAGATAATCCAGACTTATCGCGAAGTTCGATCAATTCGTTTCTTGTTATCTTTTCAGGCATTGCAGGTAATTTGAATTCCTGTACAACAGTCACGCCAGTCACACCCGAGATTGCATCCTCGATTCTTCTTTTATGCCCCGCAGAAAGCGGGCTTGGGATACTGTCAAAACTAAACCATGCTACAGCAATGGTCTCGCCTTCCTGACATTTTATTTCCCCGCCAATCGGTTTCGCGACAAACAGCACCATGTAACCAGGGGACATATTACTTAACCGAGAGTAAACGCCGACCAATCTCGTCAATTCGACATCCAACCCTGTTTCCTCCTTTGTCTCTCGAATGGCTGCTTGGGCGATACTTTCTCCGTCTTCGATGCCTCCGCTTGGTAAAATCCATGTTTCAAAATCTTCACGTTGGGTCAACAAGATTTTACCTTCGTGAATGACTGCTACGTTTACTGCTAGTCCTGCCATGCTTCCTCGCTATTTACTTTCCTCTAAAAACTTCCTCGTCTGCTCAATTTTACTCTTCTCCACCTTCCCATTCCCTTCCCAATACTCCAACAATTGATTGATCGTCAACACCGCGTGCATGGAATAGCCCGCCCCCGCCAGCGACTCTTTCGCGCCCGATTGACGGTCAATCAGCACAACGACATCTTTCACGACCAAGCCCGCGCCTGTCAGCTTTTCGATGGCTTCGAATTTACTTCCGCCTGTGGTGGCGAGATCGTCAATGACCACGACCGTCTCGCCCGCGTGATACTCGCCTTCGATCTCGGCTTTCGTGCCATACGTTTTTACTTCCTTGCGTGGGTAGATCATGGGATAGTCTCCCGCGAGGGATATTGCAGTTACAATCGGAATCGCCGCGTAAGGTAAGCCTGCGATTCTGGAAAATTCGAGAATTGAGAGAATTGGAAGGTAGGCTTGAGCAATGTCCGACAGAAGTTTGGGATAGGTGATGATTCGGCGCAGATCAATGTAAATGGGACTCGTGAGTCCCGACTTGAGGGTGAACTCGCCGAATTTGATACAGCCTGCTTCGAGCAAGCCATCTGCCAGAGAATGAAGTGTGGCGTTCGTGTGGGTCATGCGTATCCTTTCTAATATTACAGCGCAAGGTAGGCGGACGTTAGAGAACGTCCGCCTACGCCCATAGCGTAAGAGACGCTCTCTAGCGTCGAACTTTGCGCTGTAAAACTAATAACCTCGTTCGAAATCAACTCTGTATTTCAATTCATCGCCGCGCAGATAACGCTGATAGTTTTCGATGAAGATTCGGACAATGTCCTCGGGCAAACTGGGCGCGGACGTGTGAAAGGTCAGCAACAGATTCGGCGTGGTCCAAAATGGATGTTCTTTCGGGAGCGGCTCCTGATCGAACACGTCCAATACCGCGCCCGCGATCTGCTTCGACTCGAGCGCATGGATCAACGCGGATTCGTCCACTGCGCCGCCGCGACCAACGTTGATGAAGATCGCGCGCGTCGGCAGAACGTCCAGCAATGACGCGTCCACAATGCGACGGGTCTCCGATGTGTTCGGCAGGACGCTGACCAGATAATCCAAGTCTTTGGCGAATTCGAGCAAATCGCTTCCGTGATAATAAACATCCACATCGGAGCAATCCTCGCTGGAGCGCGTATAACCGCGCACGGTCATTCCGAAATGCTTTGCTATCTTTGCAATGACCGCGCCGATCGAGCCGACGCCAAGCAACCCGATCGTCTTTCCGCGCAACATGCCCGTAGCGCTTGAGTCCCAGCGACGTTCCTGCTGGGCGCGATAACGTTCAAAAACCCGCCGCTCGTGATTGAGCAGATACCCGAACACATACTCAGACATCAAATCGCCGAACACGCCGCGCGCATTCGTCAACACATAATCGCGGCGCAGTGACGGATCGAGAAACTGCTCCACGCCCGCATACATGGATTGCGCCCAGCGCAGATTTTTCAATTTCATCAAGATCGGCTGAACAAGTTTCGGCTCGCCGAGGACAACATCACAATCCAAACCGACCGCCTCGGCTTCGGTTGCATTCGTTGCAGTGACAATTTCAAGTTCGGGCAATTCCGCTGTTTCAAGCAATCGCCGATATTTGTCGGCATGCCCCGATAGGATCAAAAGTTTAGCCATTAAGTTTTCCGATTTCGTTTCTGAGGCTCAAGATTTCATCGCGCATTTCCGCTGCAAGTCAGTATCAAGAGATCACGAAACCATCGCGTAGGTTGCGCTCTCTAGCGCAACCCTGGCGTTAGAGAACGCCAAATACGCGCTTTCGTGAAGTACTGAGTATCAATGGGAAAGTCAAATCATATCAGCCATAAAGAAATTCAACGATACGTTCCGCATCCATGACCGTTACAGGTATGCCCGACTTTTCAAACGAACGATTCGCTTTTGAAAATTTCAATTTAAATTCGAACCCTTGAAGAGTTTGATTAGTCTCCTCGAGGTAATCAATTTCGCTTCCATCGTACGTCCGCCAAAAGTACGAGGAACTCAGGCTTCGCCGATATTCGTTCATTTTCATCCGTTCGGCGATCATCCAGTTTTCGAATAGGGCGCCGCCGTCTGCGCGCGAATCCAGCGGATTGAAATTGCGAATGACCGCATTCCTCACGCCGACATCCCAAAAATAGATCTTTCTTAATTTCGAGAGCGTCCTTCTCTTGTTGCCCGCGTAGGGCGGCAGGCGGAAAATAACAAAACTACGTTCCAGCAGTTGCACATAACGCTCGACGGAGATTCGATCCATGCCGATGGTTTGGGCAAGTTCGGCGTACGAAACTTCCGACCCGATCTGCAAGGCAAGCGCCTGCACCAGCTTGTTCAAAGCCTCGGGGTTGCGAACCTGCTGAAGTTCCAAAATGTCGCGATACAAATAACTGGTGGCGATCTCTCTCACCTCACGCTCCTTACCCTCGTACGAGTCCTGCTGAATCACGCGCGGATAAGAGCCATACACAAGCAGGTCCGCCCATTTTTTTTGAATTTCCAATACATCCGCATCGGGGACGATTTCGGACAATGCCAGAGGATACAGGTTGTACACGAACTTTCTTCCCGTCAGCGGCTCTTGCGTGGAATCAAGCAGGTTGATCGTGGACGAGCCTGTAACGATCACCTGTCGTTGCGCGCCATAATGATCAACCAACAGTTTCAACGTCTGCCCGATGGTTTTTATCTTTTGCCCTTCGTCAACGAAAAGGACTTCCGCGTCTCCCACCATGCGCGTGAGACTTTCGAGGCTTTTATCGTTCAGCGCCTCGCGGTCTATTGGGTCGTCGCCATTGATGAAGCGGACTTTGCGCCCATCGAGTCGCTCCAGCGCCATTTGCGCCAAAGTCGTTTTGCCCGTCTGCCGCGCTCCGACGAGAATAATCACACGACCCTGGAAACAGTCGCTGACAAGGTTATTAGCGATAAGGCGGGAGTAAAGCATCATATTTTGGCGTAATTTCGTGAGTTAACTCATTTTATTACGCTATTATTCCTGTGTCAATTGCCTTTTGATCTGCAACATCTGATCACGGATTTCCGCCGCTGCCAACTTTGGATTTTTTGCCCGCGAGATTCCGCGCGAGATGGGGATCAACATCCCGCGTCCATCCCGACGTAAGCCTGCTCGCAACGCCGCTTCCAACTCCCCGCCCTGCGCGCCGACTCCAGGAGCGAGGAACCACAGATCGGGCGCGGCGGCACGGACGCGTTTCAACGCTTCGATGTGTGTTGCGCCGACGACGAGTCCGATGTTGTTGTTGGTGTTCCATGTTTGGGCGAGATGGGCGACATGCTCATAAAGAAAGAGGAAAGATGAAAGAGAGTCGTCCGTCTTTCCTCTTTCTTCTTTCATTATCTTTACATCTTGCAAATCTCCACTCCCCGCATTACTCGTCTTGCACAACAAGAACACGCCTCGTTCTGGATAATTTAAAAACGGATCAATCGAATCTTTTCCAAGATATGGACTCAACGTTATGCAATGCGCCCCAAGCGTTTCAAACGCGGACATTGCGTATGCCTCGGCAGTGGAGGCGATATCGCCGCGTTTGGCGTCTAGCACGACAGGGATCATCGAACCGAGTCGTTTTGATTCTTCGTCAATCGCTTCGATGACTTGTTTGAGCACTGTCCATCCCTCTGCGCCGAAGACTTCGAAGAACGCGGCGTTGGGTTTAAATGCCGCGGCGTAGGGAGCGGTCGCCTTAATGAGAGTCAAGCAGAAGTCGAGGGCTGAAGCGGCGCTGGGAGAACTCAACTCGCTGACGTGCGGGTCAAGTCCCACACAGAGCAATGAGGAGCAATCATCCACGCGCTTTTCGAGGAAGGTGAAGAAGGTTTCCATGTTGTGAAGTATACAAGTAGACACGTAGACAAGTACACACGTGTTTCCGTGTCTACCTGTTTACCTGTTTCCGTGTTTACGCCTTTCCCAACACCATCGCCAGCAACGCCATTCGCACATACAAACCATATTCCATCTGACGGAAATACGCGGCGCGAGGATCGTCGTCGAAATCCATGCTGATCTCGGTGACGCGCGGGAGCGGGTGCATCACGATCATTTTTTGTTTCGCGGCTTGCATGATGGCGGGATCGATCACATACGCGCCCTTGACCTTTTCGTAGTCGTCCGCGTTTTCGAAGCGTTCTTTCTGCACGCGCGTCACGTACAACACATCCGTTTCGGGCAAAACTTTTTCGAGCGACGAAAATTCGTTTTGCGAAATGCCTTTCTCGCTCACTTCGTCCATCACTTCTTTCGGCATCTTCAAAATATCGGGCGAGACGTAATTCAATTTTACGTTGAACAATGAAAGCAAACGCGCGAGCGAATGGACAGTGCGTCCGTATTTCAAGTCGCCGAGCATGGTGACGGTGAGACCATCGAAATGTTTGAGTTCTTCGTTGATCGTGAACGCGTCGAGCAATGCCTGTGTAGGATGTTCGCCCGCGCCGTCGCCCGCGTTGATGAGCGGTTTGCGCATCGCCTTCGCCGCGATCGCCGCCGATCCCGTTTCGGGATGACGCAACACGATCACATCGGCATAACATTCGAGCGTGCGCACGGTGTCGGTCAGCGTTTCGCCTTTCGTCACCGACGAATATTTCACCTCGTTGATCGGGATGACCGAGCCGCCGAGTCGTTCCATCGCGGCAGTGAACGACGACGACGTGCGCGTGGACGGCTCATAAAAAAGATTCGCTAAAATTTTTCCTTTCAGCAGATCGAACGTGCCGACGCGCTCGACCATTCCGCGCATCTCGTGCGCCACGCCGAAGACGTATTCCAAATCTTCGCGGCTGAACTGCTTGACGGAAACGATGTCTTTGCCATACCACGCGGCATTTTTGTTTTCGCCGAACGGCAGGTGGGGGGAGGATGAATTTGTTGGCATGGGGCTCCTTTTTGGTAATTGGTAATTTGTAATTGGTGATGGTCGAGTAACGAGCGTTTGTTGCGAGCGTATCGAGACCAGAGAATTGGAGACTGGAGATTAGAGACTAGCGGACTAAAAACCACGCTTCTTTCGACGGGGGAGGCTGGTTCTGTTTCATGGAAGTTTTCTACCCTTGCATTTTTTCTTTTCTCCATCGATATATTTCCAAAATAATGAGAATTAGTAATAATAATGCGATTAAACTTCCAAGAAAGATAGCAACTGCCGTTATCAAGTAACCCATTCCAATAGCAACAGCTGTTGGAAAATCTGCCGGTCCTCGAAAAACTCTTTCAGTACACCACACTTCACCGTTATCAAAAAGAGCAAAACTTGATACGGCAAGAGTGTCGTAATCAACTGCGTATCGAATCTCAAAAATTATCTGTTGTTGGAAAGGTTGTGGAGGAGCAGGAAGTTCAGCATACGGCGTATCGGTGATTTCGATTTCCTCTGGCAATATTTCTGCTGTTTGGTTTTCAATACTACAGTAGGGAACTGGCTTTGTAAGTTGTACTTCCCCTGAATCTGTTATGGCAAATACTCCCACGTTCGGGCGGTATATCAAGTTTAATACCGATTCCGATAACAATTCGATTTTTTGCCATTCAAGAGCAGGATTAACATAATCTTTCTGGTTCTTATGAAAGTCATCCATCCCGTTTTTATAATAAGTACTCGCCAGTAAAACACTCAGCGCAAAAACAGCACTGACAATTATTTTTGCTTTTGATGACTTGTAACGATCAGAGACAATATGTCTGACCAGCAAAAAAATTATGACTAATAAAACAATGGGGATTAAGCAGTCTAATGTTGATAGCATCCAGCTTCTCATATATTTGAAATCAACAATATTCATCTAAACAAATAATTCGCCAACGGAATGACATTGATCAACGGCTCTTCGTAAGGATGCACACTCTTTATCACCTTAATCGCCTCATTCACCAACTCGCGCTTGCAATTGACTTCCATTTTATATTCCGCCACTTCGCTGATCTCGCCAACTGTCCCTTCAAATGGATTCGCTCCCTCCATCGGGCGAAAAAATCCGCGCACGGTGGTCAGCGCGACGCAGTGATCGTAGTTGCCGATCACGCCCACGCCGATCTCTGAAAGCGCGTCGGCGAGTTTCATCGCGTGGTCTTGCGGTACGAAAATTTCGAGTTTTACGTCGGTGAAGTTTTGCATTACTGCCTCACATTTCTTCCATAACCTTGCTTAACCAAGATTTTCCCGTCTTCAAAAGCAGTTTTACCACGTAGTACCACTTTCCTCACCTTGCCTTTGACCTTCCACCCTTCGAAGGGAGTCCAGCCGCAGCGGGTGAATTGATCCGCGGCTTTGATCTCGTACTCAGCGGCCTCGTCCACTTCGATCCATGTTTCGGGTTGTTCGGGGAGTTTGAATATTTTGCGTGGGTTGATAACGCTTTTCTGAATTACATCGTCTATGGTCAAAAGCCTGCCCTGAGCCGCGCCGAAGGGTCCATCGTCCACAGCCGTAAGTAACAAAGGAAGTAATGTTTCCAGCCCAGGGAATCCCGGCGGAGGGTTCTCGGAATCTTTTTCTTTGAGGGTGTGAGGAGCGTGGTCGGTGGCGAAGCAGTCAATCACGTCCATGTTTTGCCAGAGGGCATCCACATCTTCTTTTGTGGCGAGGCGTGGGCGGACTTCAGCGCGACCCCCCGCTTCGACTTCGCTACCGCTCCGCTCAGCGCGAGAGGGCTTTGTTAGAAACAAATGATGCGGACACACCTCACACGTGACTTTGATTCCCTTTTCTTTCGCGGCTTTAATGAGCAGGATCTCTTCTTTCAGTGAAACGTGCGCGATGTGAACGGGACGGTCGTAGATGGCGGCGAAGAGAATCCCTGCCGCCATGGTGCGGGATTCGGAGTGCAGGACAATGGGAAAATCTTTGGGGAATTTCTCAAAGTGCGGCATCCACAGAGTCATGTCGTCGAGGCGGAGTTCGCCGAAGGTGGAGTCGAGGTACATTTTCAAGCCTGCGGCTTTGTTGGCGAGGGCGGCAACTTTGTCCGCGTTGTCGGGTCCCGCGCCGAGGAATTGGGCGTAGTCGCAACGCGCTTTTTGTTTGGCGGCATCTAGCGCGAGATTCAGAGTCGCTTTGTCGAAAATGGGCGGCTTGGTGTTGGGCATGGCGAGGATCATCGTCACGCCGCCCGCGAGCGCGGCTTGGGTGACAGAGTCCCAATCTTCTTTGTGGGTCTGCCCAGGTTCGCGGACGTGGACGTGAGGGTCAATTAAGCCAGGGAGTTTTAGCATGTTTCAGGTTCCAAGTTTCAGGCTGTTGCCAAAAGGCACACAAAAGATTACAATCGGAGCGTGAAATATTTTTCATGGAATGCAGAAAAGAACGAAACTCTAAAGACCGAACGCGGTCTTTCGTTTGAAGAGATCGTCTTTTATATCGACTCGGGGTTTCTGCTTGATGTGTTGGAACATCCGAATCAAGATAAGTATAAAGGACAGAAAATATTTGTTGTGCAGATGGAAGAATATGTTTATCTTGTTCCATTTGTCGAAAGTGATAATGAGATTTTTTTGAAAACAATAATTCCAAGCCGAAAAGCGACCAGGAAGTATTTGAAAGGAAGCGACGAATGACCGAACTAAAACTTGACAAGGATGAACTCGAACTGCTTGCCTCGTATGAGCAGGATGAGTGGAAATCCGCAAAAAGTGTGAAAGAGCAAAAAGAGAAATATCGAGCGTATGCGCGCGCCACCTTCAAAAAGGACAAACGTGTCAACATCCGCATTTCGTCAAAAGATCTAACAAGCTTACAAAAACGCGCCATTCGTGAAGGTGTTCCTTATCAAACCTTGATCGCTAGCGTGTTGCACAAATATGCCAGCGGAGGGCTGGTAGAGAAATAATTTGTGCATAAATATTCCCTCACCCCAGCCCTCTCCCAAAGGGAGAGGGAGTTAATTGGATAAAAAAAGAGAGCCGATGATGGCTCTCTTTTGAAGGGGGAAGAAAAGTTGGAGGAAACTGAATCAGGATGAAGGTCGAGAATGAAGCGGTTTGTCATGTCGGCGTGATTCTATGCGGGCGGGGGAATCTGTCAAGAGGCGGGGTATAATCCCGCCATAAATTTCGCAAGGAGAATAAGAACGATGGCGTATCAAAATTTAAAAGTGCCCGCGAGTGGGGCGAAGGTCTCGATCAATAATGGAAAGTTGAATGTGCCTGATAATCCGATCATCCCGTTCGTGGAGGGCGACGGCACGGGGCGCGATATTTGGCGCGCGTCGGTGAGGGTGTTCGATGCGGCGGTGCAAAAAGCGTACGGCGGCAAACGCAAAATCCATTGGATGGAAGTGTACGCGGGAGAGAAATCGTACAAGATGTTCCAGAGTTGGCTGCCCGATGAGACAGTGGAGGCGTTCACCGAATTTTTAGTTGGGATCAAGGGCCCGCTCACGACTCCCATTGGAGGCGGCATCCGCTCGTTGAACGTCGCGCTCCGCAAATTGCTCGACCTATATGTGTGCCTGCGACCTGTGCGCTATTTCAACGGCGTGCCTTCGCCTGTGAAGACTCCCGAAAAAGTGGACATGGTCATCTTCCGCGAGAACACGGAGGATATTTACGCGGGCATCGAGTTCGCCGACGGCACGGAAGATAACGCGAAGTTCAAAGCGTTGTTGAAAGAGTCGTTCCCGAAAGAGTATGCGAAGATTCGCTTCCCCGATTCGAGCGGAATCGGATTCAAACCTGTCTCCGTCGAAGGGACGGAACGACTCGTCCGCGCCGCGATTGACTATGCCCTGCTGAACAAGCGGCGCAGTATCAACTTCGTGCACAAGGGCAACATCATGAAGTTCACCGAGGGCGCGTTCAAAGATTGGGCGTATGACCTTGCCAAGCGCGAGTATCGCAACGATGTGGTGACAGAACGCGAAACATGGATCTTCAACAACAAAGAAAGCAAGCCCAATCTTTCTGTGGAAGATAACGCGAAGATCGTTGACCCTGGCTTCGGCATGATGTCGCCCGCGCAGCAAGCGGACATCAAAGCCGAAGTGGAAGACGCGTTGAAGTTATGGGGCACACACGGCGACGGAAAATGGAAGACCAAACTGCTGTTGAAAGATTCGATCGCCGACGTGACGTTGCAGTTCGTGCTTGTGCGTCCCGCGGATTTCGATGTGATCGCCACGATGAACCTCAATGGCGATTATCTTTCCGACGCGCTCGCCGCGCAGGTGGGCGGAATCGGAATCGCTCCTGGCGCGAACATCAACTATGTGACGGGTCACGCCATCTTCGAGGCGACTCACGGCACCGCGCCGAAGTACGCCGACTTGGATAAAGTGAACCCAGGCTCGGTGATTCTCTCAGGCGAGATGATGCTCCGCTACATGGGTTGGACCGAAGCGGCGGATTTGATCATCAAAGGCATGGAAGGCGCGATCCTGGCGAAGACCGTCACATTCGATTTTGCCCGTCACATGAGCGACGCGAAAGAAGTGAAATGCTCCGAGTTTGGTGATGCGGTTATCAAGTGGATGGATAAGACGCCAGTCAAGTCAAAGGTTGAAGGTTCAAGGTCGAAGGTTGCGGGGAAGAAGAAGGTTGTGACATCGTCCCCGAAGAGGAAGAAAGCCGCGGTGAAAAAGTCGGTCAAGAAAAAAGCGGCGAAGAAGAGTGCGAAGAAGAAAACAAGGAAGTAAAACAAAAGTCGGGATTTGAAAATCCCGACTTCTTTTATCGTGCCATATAGGCAATTGCTCTGCGTCTAACTTTCCACATAATTCGGCGGGCTAAAGCCCTGCCTCAGTTCGTGAAAGTCCGCTATTGTTCTTTTCTAAATTAATCGAGCAAAAAATCTAACCATTGAGACACGGAGACACAGAGAAAAACACTTTAAAAAACTCCGTGACTCAGTGTCTCCGTGGTTCAAAATGGCGTGGAAGGATTGCTCAGTTTAATTGTTAACCTGCAAAAGCGGACTCATTGCCCTAGCCCCGAAGGGGCTTCCATGTTCTGAGCAGGCGGCTTTAGCCCCGCGATTGCTCACGGATACACAAAAGACACCTGAGCAAGACATCGCGTTAGCGATCAAACGAATGGAAGAGTGTGTAGCAAGGAGAAGAAGGCAATGAGCGACGTAAAAAAATATATTCAAAAGCGCGTCTTGAAAGACAGGGTTTTTGCTTTGGGCTTTGAAGAGGGATACGCCGAATTCAAGATCGGCGTCATTCTTCGCCAGGCGCGCGAAGCGGCGGGTCTCACACAGGATGAGGTGGCGCGTAGATTGAAGACCAAGAAATCAGCCATCTCCCGCATCGAGAATCATGCGGACGATGTGAGGTTGTCCACACTACGAAAATACGCCGATGCCGTGGGGGCAAATCTACAAATCAGGCTGGCAAGTTAAAATAACAAGCCGTATCCGAAAGGATGCGGCTTGTTTTTGAAATCTGTTTACGAAGGCTAACTTTACTTCACATCCACCAACTCAACATCGAACACCAGAGTCGCGTTCGGCGGGATGACTCCGCCCGCGCCGCGCTCGCCGTAGGCAAGATCGGGCGGGATGATGAGCTGCGCCTTGCCGCCGACCTTCATCAACGCGATGCCTTCGTCCCAGCCTTTGATCACGCGTCCCTGCCCGAGCGGAAACGTGATCGGTTCGCCGCGCGAGACGGAACTGTCAAACACGCCTCCATCCTGAAATTTTCCCGTGTAATGCACGCTGACCGTCTTCCCCGCTTCGGCTTGCGCGCCAGCGCCTGCCTGCACTTCGATGTATTCCAATCCGCTTGCTGTTTTCATGGCGTCTCCAATCCAGAAATTTTTTCAGCAATTGTACCTGCTGTTTACAGAGAGTCTACATTTATTTTCAGTTTCGCGTGTGAGGGTGTACAATAACCCCGTTTCATTATTTTTTCGGAGGTATCAATGGGATTGAATCGAAACATCAGCCTGTCGGCGGGGTTGGGCTACAAGGGAGGAAGCGCATACCTGACGTACATCCTGCACCGCATCGGGGGAAGCGCGTTGTTCATCTTCTTCACGGTCTACATTCTTTCGCTATTGGGGATGGAATCCATGCAGGCACTGATGGGCAACTGGATCTTCCAAACGGTCTTTCTGACCTTCGGGCTGTTCCACGCCATCAACGGACTCCGCATCACCATCCTTGACCTCTCGCCCAAACTGATGAAGCATTACCGCGCCGCTATCAACATCGAGTGGGTGGCGTATATTTTGGTAGCGGGATTCGCTTTACTCGTTGTGTTCCGCAACGCGTTCGGAGGCTAACCATGGCGGCGAGAACTCTTTCCCTCAAGAAACGCGGTTTCACGTTTGAAGTTTTCATGTGGGCGTTCACGCGCTTCACTGTCATCGCCATGTATGGACTGATCATCGCGGGCATCCTTGGCGCGTTGAGTCTGAGTCAGCAAACAGGAATGAACGTCGGCGATATTTTGTATTGGGCATTCTTTCCGAACTTGGCGGAGAATCCTTTAGGTCAAGTTTGGATGACCATCCTCGCCAAGTTGATGGTCATCGCGTTCGTGCTAGTCGCGTGCGGACACGGCGTCCACGGCGTGTTGGAAATTTGGGACGATTACGTCACAAGCGAAAGCGCAAGGCGTTGGGCGCGGAATATTGTCATCACCTATGCGGTTGTGGCAAGCATTGTTGCGATGTATGTGATTTTGAGCGCGTAAACTCTTTAAACACGAAGGGCACAAAGAGCACTAAGGTTGGTTAACGAGATAAATAGCATGAGCTATGTAAAAGAAAATCTTTTGCCAAATGAAAAAATTCTATTTACCGCTAAGGTAAACCCTGCGATTGCCCTGCCATTAGCTTTCGCTGTCTTTTTTACATGTGTGCTTCTTGGCTTACTCTGGTACTGGATTTCAAGGATGCAACCCGACCCCGTATCAGGTACTTTCATGAAATCTTTTTACACAATTATTTTTTCATTTTTCACTATCTTACTTTCATTTGCAATGATTGGCGCCATAATTCGCACAATGATTTCATTGTTTACAACTGAGTTTGCAGTAACAAATAGACGAGTTATCGCAAAAACAGGTCTTATAAAAAGACGCTCCCTTGAGCTTTTTCTCGAAAAAGTAGAGAGTATAAATATTCGGCAAGACTTAATGGGAAGAATATTTAATTTTGGGATCGTTACAGTGACTGGCACTGGTGGGACGAAGGAAAGTTTCAGAGGTATAGTTGATCCTCTTGCAATACGAAAAAAAATAAATCAGGTAATCGAAACTTACATTAGACAACAAAAACCGCAATAGAATCCCAAAGACAAGGACCAATGCCTTGCCCTTCGTGTCCTTCGTGGTAAAAATATTTAGGAGCAATCATTCATGGCAAATATTCATCAGTTTGAAGTGATCGTGGTCGGCGCGGGCGGGGCGGGGCTCATGGCGGGACTCTACGCCTCGCGCGGCGCGAAGACGGCGGTCATCAGCAAGTTGTACCCGACGCGTTCGCACACAGGTGCGGCGCAGGGCGGAATCAGCGCGGCTCTCGGTAATTACGAGGAGGACAAGCCCGAGTGGCACATGTACGACACGGTCAAAGGGTCGGATTATTTGGGCGATCAAGACGCCATCGAATTTATGACGAGCGAAGCCATCCACGCGGTGCTTGAACTCGAACACATGGGTCTGCCATTTGACCGCACGCCCGAAGGACGCATCTCACAGCGTCCGTTTGGCGGGCATACGAATAATGAGACAGGCAAACCCGTCCGCCGAGCCGCGCACGCCGCCGACCGCACGGGTCACATGATCCTGCAAACGCTTTATCAGCAGTGCATCAAGAACAACGTCACGTTCTTCGACGAATACCAAGTAATTGATTTCATCATGGTGGATGGCAAAGCGACGGCGGTCGTCGCGATCGAATTAGCCACTGGCGAGTTTCATATCTTTCATGGAAAAGCGATCATCTTCGCGACGGGCGGGCATGGTCGCATCTTCGAGGTGACATCCAACGCTTACGCCTACAGCGGCGATGGCGCGGCGATCCTCTTCCGTCGCGGCATTCCGCTCGAAGACATGGAGTTCTTCCAGTTTCATCCGACGGGCATTTACAAACTCGGCATCCTCATCACCGAAGGCGCGCGAGGCGAAGGAGCGGTGCTGATCAACGGCAAGGGCGAGCGCTTCATGCCGAAGTACGCGCATACGGTCAAAGACTTGGCGTCGCGCGATGTGGTCAGCCGCGCGATCTACACCGAGATCAAAGAAGGTCGCGGCATTGACGGGAAAAATTATGTCTATTTGGATATCCGCCCTGAGACGGTTCACAAATATGCGGATGAAGACGGGCGCACCAACCCCGACGGCTCTCCGTACCGTATAACTGGTGACACTGTCCTGCAAAAGATTCCCGACATCGTGGATTTCTGTCGCGTCTACCTCGGAGTTGATCCTGTCACGCAAATGATGCCGACTCAGCCGACCGCGCATTACACGATGGGCGGAATTCCCACAACGAAATATGGCGAAGTGGTCGTTGACGATAAAGGCACGAAAGTCCCTGGGTTGTTCGCGGCGGGTGAGTGCGCGTGCGTGTCCGTTCACGGAGCGAATCGACTCGGCACGAACTCATTGCTCGATCTCGTCGTCTTTGGCAAACACGCGGGACTCAAAGCGGCGGAGTACGCCAAGTCCGCTGACTGGGCGAAACTGCCGCAGGATGCCGAAGCAGGCGCGAGGTCCGAATTTGAAGCGTTGCGGAATGGGTCGGGTAAAACGAATGCGTACGATCTATCCAATGAGATGAAGAAGGTCATGTTCGAGGAAGTCGGCATTTATCGAAATGAAAAAGATATGGCGTCGGCGTTGGAAAAAGTGCGCGACATGCAGGCGCGATTCAACGATGTGCGCGTGGGCGACACGGGAAAAATTTTCAACACCGAATTATTGAACGCGTGGGAACTCGGCAACATGCTCGCGGTGTCGGAGGCGGTGGCGGCAAGCGCGTTGAACCGCAAAGAGTCGCGCGGCGGACATGCGCGCGAGGATTATCCCGAACGCGACGATGAGAATTGGTTGAAGCACACGTTGATCACGAAAAAGAACGGCAAGTTGGAAATTAGTTATAAGCCTGTGGTGATCACAAAGTTTCAACCGAAGCCGAGAGTTTATTAATCACTCGGAATGTCATTCTGAGCGAAGCGAAGAATCTCTACGACGACATCAGAGACCCTTCGCTATCGCTCAGGGTGACATATCAAGCAAGAGACTGGAGACTGGAGATTATGGAAGTCACTGTAAAAATTTTTCGCTACAACCCCGAAAAAGATTCGCGCGGACATTACGAGTCCTACACAGTGGACGCGCATGAAAACGACCGCATCCTCGATGTGCTCGAGTTGATCAAAGGTCACAAGGACGGTTCGCTGGCGTTCCGTCGTTCGTGCGCTCACGGCGTGTGCGGCTCGGACGCGATGCGCATCAACGGGCGCAATATGCTGGCGTGCAAAACGCTGGTGCGTGATGTGGGCGCGAACATCACCGTCGAGCCGTTGCTTGGATTGAAAGTTGTAAAAGACATGATCGTGGACATGGAGCCGTTCTTCGATAACTACAAGAAGATGCTCCCGTATTTCATCAACGAGTCGCCGTTGCCTGCGGATGGAAAGGAACGCCTGCAATCTCCCGAACAACGCGCGCGCTTCGACGAAACGACGAAGTGCATTTTGTGTGCGGCTTGCACCACGTCTTGCCCGTCGTTCTGGGCGAGCGAGGAGTATTATGGTCCCGCCGCGTTGATGGCGGCTCACCGCTTCATCTTTGACAGCCGCGACGAGGGGGCGTCACAGCGTTTGCAAATTTTGAGCGACACGAACGGCACGGTGCGATGTCACACCGCGTATAACTGCACGAACGCTTGTCCGCGCGATATTCACATCACGGAAGCGATCGGTGAGTTGAAGTTGGCGATGGTGACGGGGAAGTTGGAGTAATTGGTGGTCGAGTAGCCCTGAGCGTTCGTTGCGAAGGGCGTATCGAGACCACAGGGTAATTGGTAAATAGTAATTGAGGATTGGGCAAGCCGTGTCTGTGAGGATGCGGCTTGTTTTTGTTTTAGGTTTATAATTTTCGTTGAAGGTTAGAGCAATAAGTTGTTCGGGATGGCGCTAAAGCCTTGTCATGGAATCAAGAAAGAGAGGTTGCATGATTAACCAGAACATATCAATCATTCGAGTCGTCGTATTGCTTTTGTTGATCCTCGCCCTGCTGGGACCGTGGGCGTTCGACCAAATCAATGTTCCCGCAGAGTATGACTGTTCGCCTTTTATCCGTTTGAATGGAGATTTCTGCGGTATGCCAATGTCGGGGATTCGGTTTTTTCAGTTATGGGTCGGCGGTTTTTTCTACATGCTTTTCGAATTGATCTCGGGGAAGTTCATGGGGCAGGGACAAGAATTTCTCCTCGTTCTTGCGATTCTGCCTTTACTACCGTTTTTCACCACATTGCTCCTGCTCTGGAAAAAAGACGCGCGTCAATTGCGAACCGCACACCTTATCGCATGGGCGCTGGCTTTGGTCTTAACATCCCTGTTTCTCATTGCCCAGATCAACGACTCTGTAACGGGCTTGTGGGGAGTTTGGTTTTACATCCTGCTGGCGGTCGGCGCAATTGTGATCGAGTATTTCGCGGCAAAGAATAATCCCGCTTCGAATATTTAACCCCAACGAGCCGTCTACTGGCTTTCCATCCAATACGAAATGAAGGGATCAGCCTGCTGCAAGGCGGCGATCTCCGCTTCACACATCAGGGACTGTTGCGCGGGCTGACCTTCCGCTTTATAGATCCGCCCGATCATGCGCGGATCGCTCCAGTGTTCGCGGTCCACGTAGCCGAGGCGGTAGTAATCGTCTCCACTTTCGTAGCACCAAGTCTGCCCGTAGATGATGATCGGTTCGGGAAGCGCGAGGATGAAGCGGGGAGTCAAATCAGAAAGAGATTCTGGATACCGCCCTTCCCGCGCGTAAAACGATTCGATGGCTTGAACGACTCGTTCCGCGTTCTGCGAAGTCAAGACTCGAAAGTCAACGCGTTGAGCCAGAGTCGAAACCCCGATCATCACAACAGGGAGGGACAGAAGATATAAAACGCCGACCATCTTGGTTCGGGACGGCAACGCGATGAGTAAAACAAGCCCTGAAAGCAGGACAGCAAAGATTGGAACGAACAACCAAAAATACCCAAGCGGATCATAGGTATTATCCCAAATCGTTAGAGAGTAAACCTTGAAGAGGTCCGCAATGACAAGAAGGATACCAACGAAAAAGACGGGAATGATAATTCGCGCTTGCGGCTCGGAAAAAGACAGCCTTAAACCCAAATATAACAAGAACGCCGCGTTGATCAGCGCAAGAGGCGTCAAGATCAACATCGCTGTCATTAGGTTGGAAAAGATTAGGGTAGTTGGGATAAGCAAAACTGTCAAAATGATCAAGCCTGTGATCAGAAGAAGGGATGTAAGCATTTTCATGGTCTGCCTTCCTTTTCTTACTTGACGGAATAAAAAAGAAAACGTATCGGGCAGATTCTGCTTAATATTTACCCCTCGAACTCGCGATGCACGCGGCTTATTTTGTTTCCGGGAGTACCAGCGGAATATCCAAAAACGGATGCTCGACCACCCGCACGGGTAAACCATACGCTTCAGCAATTCGTTCGGGCTGCAATACTTCCTTGGGCTTTCCCATCGCCGTGATGTTCCCCGCAACCATTAACGCGATTCGATCCGCGTAATGCGCCGCGAGATTCAAATCGTGCAGGGCAATTAACACGGCAAGATTATCTTTGCGGGCAAGGTCGCTCACCAGCTCCAACAAACTGACTTGATACTGTATATCCAAATGCGCGGTAGGCTCATCGAGCAGCAGGATCGGCGTAGACTGGCACAAGGCGCGCGCGAGTAAAACCCGTTGTTGTTCGCCGCCGGAGAGTTCGCCCACACGACGCTCGGCAAAATGAAACGCGCCCACACGCTGAAGCGATTGCCGCGCGATCTCTTCGTCGCTTTCCGATGGCTGACCTAAAAATCCAAGATAGGGCGTGCGCCCGAGCAATACGGTTTCCCAAACGGTAAACGCCGGTGGTAATGAAGCCGCCTGCGGAACGGTGGCAATATACTTCGCTCGTTGCATTGGGCTAAGCGAAGAAAAATCGTCCCCGTTCGTGCGGATGCGACCCGAATATGGAATCACCCCGCTCGCCGCGCGGATAAGCGTGGATTTGCCCGCGCCGTTCGGTCCGATCAGCGCGAGAACTTCGCCGCTTTGCACATCGAGCGAAAGGTTGTGCAAAATTTGGCGAGCGCCGTACTGCACAGAAAGGTTTTGGATCTTCAACATGTTATTCAGGATAACTCATATCAACCATTCGAGATCATTTTGAATAGAAGCCATCTCAAAAATGTCGCCTTTTTGGATGAATTAAAAGTTCACCTTATGCAGTACGGCAAGATTTTGCTCTTTTCTAAATTAATCGAGCAAAAAAAACCTAACCACGGAGACACGGAGACACAGAGAAAAGCAAATAAAAAACTCCGTGACTCTGTGTCTCCGTGGTTCAAAATGCAGAGGAAGGATTGCTCGGTTTAATTGTTAATCTGCAAAACTTTGCAGTACGGAACAGCGCGTAAGGCGAGTTAAAAGATCAAGTACCAATATAACGCGATCTCGTCCAATGGCGGGTTCAGGGCTTTATACAATTCCATATCGAACCCGCGCAGTTCAAAACCGCAACTTTCATAGAGCAGGCAGGCGTTTACATTGATATCCTGCGTTTCAAGGAACACACCAGGGAAACCTTTTGTCCGCGCCCAATCAATGGCGCGACTCATTAATGCGCGTCCAATGCCGCGCCGACGAAATTTGGAATCCACTCCAAGATCGTTTACATACCCGTAGTTATTCCAGTGTTTTTGCACTTCAATCTGCCCTGCAAGTTCATTATCCGCATACGCAAAAAAGAGATTCCTGTCCGGGTCGCTGTCGTATGCCATGAAATCGGTCACGCGCCTGCCGTCGTATTTTTTTGTATAAGGAGGCACGTTCACGACCGTATAAGATATCTTTCCTCTTTCGGCGCGCAGAACCAATTTGGAAGTTACCAGGAAGGAATCGTCAAATTGACGATAGTCTTTGTCGTTATCTTTGTCGATTTCGCGGATGGAGATTTCCATGTTTACCAATATCCTTGATTTTTTGCGGTTTTCAATACCCACAAAAAGAACGGCGCGCCTACCAGAGCGGTAATGATCCCAACGGGAATCTCTTGCGGCGCGATGACGACCCTCGCGAGGATATCGGAGAGGAGCAGGGCAGTCGCGCCGCCGAGGATGCTGAGGGGGAGTAAACGCCGGTAATCGGGACCAAACCACAATCGGGTGAGATGCGGGACGATCAGTCCAACGAATCCGATGATGCCTGAAAATGATACAGCCGCGGCGGTCGCCAGCGAAGAGGCAGTCAAAATGATTCGTTTTGCGCGCGAGACGTTAAGCCCGAGTTGTTGCGCCTGGTCGTCGCCGAATTGCAGGAGGTTTAGCGCGTGACCACAGAAAGCCAGGATGCCAAGCCCAATAATAAGGTATGGCATAATCGCAAGGATCGCCGCCCACCCGCTTTGACTCGCGCCGCCGAGAAGCCAGCCCAGCGCGCGACGGACTTCGCTGGTGGAGCGGATCATGAGGAATGAGGTGAGCGAGGTGGCAAACGATGAAAAGGCAACGCCAGCGAGGATAAGGTTGGTTGTCGGTATCGTCCGACCAACACGCGCCAGTAAATATACAATGAAGACTGTGAGAAGCGCGGCAATGAACGCCGCGAGTGGAATTGCCATCAGCCCCCAGAACGAATAGGGCCACTGGATCGACATGGCGATCACCGCGCCCAGCCCCGCGCCCGATGCAACGCCGATGAGGAACGGGTCAGCCAGCGGGTTACGGAATAAGCCTTGATATGCCGCTCCGCTCCCACCCAATGCCGCGCCGGTGAGCGCGATGAGGATCGTGCGCGGCAGGCGTATCTTCCAAAGAATCGAATGGTTGATCTCTGTGCCGTTGCCGAGAATGGTTTGCCATAACTCTTGCGGTGAAATAAAAACAGAGCCGATGGCAAGGCTGAGGAGGAGAGCAATCAAAAGAAAGAGAAGAGATGAAAGATAAGGGCGCATGGGGGAGCGTAAATACGGAAACGGGCAGACAAGTAAACACAGGCGCGCGCGTCTACTTGTCTACTCGTGTGCCTGTTTACATTCTACTTGAACAACTCGGGGTGCAATAATTTCGCCAATTGCTCCAGCCCATCCACCAAGCGCGGACCCGGTCGGCTGACCATGTTATCGTCGAAAGGGAAAATTTGATTATTTTTCACCGCATCGAGCGCATCCCAGCCGGCGCGGGCGAGCACCGCTTCGGGGGTTACGCCCCACATCGAATCGCCGAGGATGATCGCCGATGGGTTCGCGGCAACGATTTGTTCCAAACTTACTTGCGGATACGCGTCGGTGATGCCAGCCAGCGTTACAAGGTTGGCTCCGCCAGCGCGCTGAATCAACAGATCGCCGAATGTGCCGGGTCCATACGAGTAGGGTTTTGACGCGTCCGTCGCGTCGATCTCATAAAAGACTGTTGGGCGCGCGGAGATGGGCGCGATCTTTTCATCCACCGCGGCGACGCGCGCTTCAAGCGAGTCGATGAGGTCCGTTACGTCATGCCCTGTGAGTTGACCGACAACATCGAGGTTGACGTACATTTCTTCGAGCGTGACGGGATTCTTCAGGTAAAACACGGTCAATCCCAAATCTTCGAGTTGCTTCACAAGTTCGGGCGTATTGATCTCGGCGGCAAGCACCAAGTCGGGTTCGAGCGCCACGATGGCTTCCGCGTTATATTCGCCGAACGACCCGCCAATGGAATCGATCGACGCGGCTTCTGCGGGATAATCGGAAAATTCATCCCGTCCGACCACCTGTGAGCCTGCTCCAATGGCGAAGAGGATCTCCGTGTTGGAAGGGGCGAGCGAAACGATTCGCTGAGGGGTTGTTTCGAGCGTGATTTCGCGCCCAAGCCCATCGGTATAGCGTTTGGCTGGTATTTCGGTCGGCGCGGCAGTGACGGGCGCCTCGGTGGCGGCGACCGTAGGCGCAACAGGCGCAACTGTCGGCGTGGTTTGCGGCGCGCAGGCGCTCAACAGGGCGATGAGTAAAATCAATGGTAAAGTCTTGCGTAACATGGTTTCTCCTAAAAGTGTGGTACGACCGACTTAAGCCGGCCATACTTGGTTGTACGAATCAAAATCCCCAGCCAAAGCCGGGGAGGTTGGGGAGGCAATCCGAGTCTAGCCGTCCTCCACCTCCTTTCCGCGAGAGTGTGGTGAACCGACCAGAGCGGGCGACCTGACTTATTTAGTCTCCTAGTCGGCTAGTCTGATCGTCATCCAGTCGTTTGTGTTCGACTAGGAGACTAGGAGACTAGGTGACTATTTGACCAACATCACAGTTGCGCGACAGTGTTGGAATTTCACCAACTTCGCCGCTGGCTGATCGATAAATTGTGGCGCGATTGTATGCCCGTTGGAAACGCCCGTCAAGTGTATAATTGGAAAAATCATTCTGGCTGTGTTGAACCCCACTAAAGTGAGGCGACCATGAATTCCGAATTTAGAATATCCTCCGAACAACGGCAGGCAGAGGTGCCCATCACCATTTTCCGCGTGTCTGGCTGGCTCGATGCGCAAGGTGAAAGCCGCCTGCTGGAGGAAGCTCGGGTCGCCTATGATGGCGGCGCGCGATACCTGCTGATCGACATGAGCGACCTCGATACGCTCACCAGCGCCGGCATGCGCGCACTACAAAAGGTTTATCTGATCTTCACCCCAAAAGAAGAGCATTTCAAAGTGGCGCATATGAAATTATGCAACGCGCCAGCCCAGATCTACAACGTACTAGGTATTACAGGGTTTTTGCAGAATATCCCCATGTATGAAAGCCTGGACGGCGCGCTCGAGTCGTTCGGCAAAGAGTAACCACCACATTTACGAAAGGCTCATCAGTGACCTGAAGAGCCTTTTTTGTCGCTATTTCTCTCGCATCCTGTTCCAAATCCAGTCATTACTGCGGAAAACCTTTGTAAACCCATTGCAAGTTTGGGTCTATCCGGCAAAGGCTACAATTGCCCTAATTTTTAATCTCATGCCAACGTATTTTTCCATTTATATTGTTTTGCTGATCATTTCGGCCGCCATAACCTTTTCCGCTTCGTTGATCGCCCGGAAAAGGAAGGCGCCTGGCTCGTCCACATTACGGGCGCTTCTGGTTGTCCTGTCGATATGGTCTGCCTCTGCCGCCGCGCAACACTTCCAGGAAGGTTTCGCGGCGAAGGTCTTCTGGTTGAACGTGATGGTGATTGCCGTTGCCGCCACGCCGATCTTGTTCATGACCTTCATTTTGAAATTCACCGGAAACCTGGCCTGGGTCACACGCCGCACCTTGACAGTGCTTTATACCATTTCGATCGTATTCGTCCTCCTTCAATGGACCAATTCATACCATCATCTCTCTCTTTCCTCAGTGCAACTGGTCAGGCAGGATGGTTTCTCCGTGCTTGAAATTCAACGCGGACCGATCTATTTTATCAACCTGGTGTTTGCCTATGGTATGGTGGCAACTGGCATTCTGACTCTGATTCGCGAGGCGTTACGCGCAAGCCATTTGTATAGAAATCAATACCATCTGCTTCTGTTCGGTTGCGGTATTCCACTGGTGTTCAGTGTGTATAGACAGATCGAATATAACTCATTCGGCAATCTCGATATCTCTCCGATGAGTTTTGGCATTACCGGCATGATTTTCGTCTTTGGCACGCTCCGCACCCACTTCATGCATCTGATTCCCGTGGCGCGCACTCACTTGATCGAAAACATGGGAGATGGCGTGCTAGTGCTCGACCCCCAAAACCGGATTGCAGATCTCAACCCAGCCATGGAGGTATTACTGGCAGAACGACCACAGGAACTTCTAGGCAAAAGCGCCTTCGAGGTTTTCGGCGGCTGGGTGGAAAAAACGAGCGCAATTTTCGGCGATTCCGAACTGAAAACCGAGGTTCGCCTTCCATCGATGCCATCCCATATTCTGGACTTACGCATGACACCGCTCTACGATAAGAGCGGACTTGTCAACGGTAGACTGCTTGTCTTTCGAGATATTACCGAACGCAAAGAAGTTGAAAAAAGGCTCCGCGACGCCAACTTCCGCATGAAATCGCAACTCATTGAAATCGGAATCCTGCAAAGCCAGTTGCGCGAGCAGGCGGTGCGTGATCCGCTCACCGGGTTGTTTAACCGCCGCTACCTCGAAGAAACGCTGGATCGGGAACTTGCCCGAGCCGCAAGGGAATCCTACCCTGTGTCCATCATCATGATCGATATCGACCACTTCAAACAGGTCAACGATACCTATGGTCATGAAGCAGGTGATGTGATGTTGAAAGGGTTGGGAGAAGTACTGATGAAACACAGCCGACGCGGCGATTTTGTCTGCCGCTATGGCGGCGAGGAGTTCATCATCGTCATGCCGAATATGACTCCCGGCATCGTGCAGGAACGCGCGGCAACTTTGCGGCAGTCGCTCAAAGCCCTCGCTGTGCAGTACGGCAATCATATATTGACCGCAACCTATTCGATGGGCATCGCCTCCTACCCAGCCAACGGCGATACACGCGATTCATTCCTACGCGCCGCAGACATGGCGATGTACGCCGCTAAAAACGCCGGGCGGGATGACATCCGCTCATTCGATGAGATCGAGGCAATGGTCAAGTAAACAAGAAGTTCATGGGGTGTTTGCAAATCTTACGAATTCCTAACCGCTGTGTGATTCTGAATAACATTGGAGTATGATGGGCTTCGATGAATGTGCGTTCCATTCTCGTGGTGGAAGATGAAGCCAGCATTGCCGAGGTGGTAAGCCTGTATCTCAAACGCGCCGGGTTTGCAGTGCAAGTCGCTTCAGCCGGCAAACAGGCGATGAGTATCTTCGAGCGACAGCCGCCGGATTTCGTCATCCTCGACTTGATGCTTCCCGAGGTGGACGGTTTGGCGCTCACACGTTGGATGCGCGACCGGTCAGATGTGCCGATCATCATGTTGACGGCGCGGCGGGAGGAGACAGACCGCATCGCCGGGCTGGAGATGGGAGCCGATGATTATGTGGTCAAGCCGTTCAGCCCGCAGGAGCTGGTGAGCCGGGTGCGGGCGGTGATGCGGCGTGGGGCGCGGGAGCAGGCAGAGGAGGGGAATGACCGGGCGATATCCTTCAATGATGTGTCCATCGACCCACGTAGTCGTGTGGTCAAAGCGCGCGACTCCGATGTAGAATTGACGGCGAAGGAATTCGATCTGCTCTATTTGTTAATGCGTCACCCAAAACAGGTGTTCACTCGCGATCAGTTACTTGAGCGCGTGTGGGGCGGGGCGCAATACATCGACCCGGGCACTGTAACCGTGCATGTGCGTCGCGTGCGCGAAAAGATCGAACTCGACGCTTCGAAACCCGCGCGATTACTCACCGTGTGGGGCGTCGGCTATAAATTTGAACCGTAAGATGAAAACACTCTTTTCACGAACTCCTCTTGTTTTTCGATTAATTCTCGGCGCGGCGGTCATCGTTGCGATCACGCTGGGCATCTTCACGCTGGTAATGTTCCCGCCAATGAAAGATATTACCAACCTGGCGTTATACCTCAGCGTTACGGCATTGGTTTCGGCGGTTATTGGCTATCTTGCGTATTCCCTTGGTTGGATCCACATGTCGCCCACCCTGCGTTGGACTCTGCTGGGCGGATATATCCTCGCCAGCGTTCTAACGTTCTTCAATGTGTGGTTCTCAGCGCAGATGATGTTCTCAAGCCAGCACGATCTCCTGCTCGCCATTGTTTTATTGGTGTTTGCCGGCGGCATGGCAACCGTGCTCGGATATTTTCTCTCCGGCACGATCACACAACGCATTCAACTGCTCAAGAATGCGGCGGAAAATATCGCTCACGGGGAACTGAACACGCGCGTGCCTGTGCAGGGTCATGATGAAGTGGCAGGACTGGCAAAAACCTTTAACCAGATGGCGGAACAGTTACAGGAAAGCGACAGCAAGCAACGCGAACTCGAACACATGCGCCGCGACCTGATCGCCTGGGTGGGTCACGATCTGCAAACTCCGCTCACCTCAGTGCGCGCCATTTTGGAGGCGTTATCTGACGGCGTGGTCGAAGATCCCGAGACCGCCAGCCGATATTTACGCACAGCCCAACGCGATGTGAACTCGCTTTCCTCGTTGATCGACGATCTCTTCCAAATGGCGCAACTCGATACCGGGGGCTTTCCGCTCGACCGCCAGAACGCCTCGCTCAGCGACCTCGTTTCAGACACGCTCGAAAGTTTCACCGAACCCGCCAAGCAACGCGAGATCAAACTCGAAGGCAATGTAGAGTACAACGTAGACCCGGTCAACATGGATACGCAAGCCATTGGGCGCGTGCTCAACAACCTGATCGGCAACGCCTTGCGGCACACACCCGACCAGGGACGCGTTAGTGTATGGGCGCATCGCACCGGCAAGGGTATCGAAGTCACCATCAGCGACACAGGCGAGGGTATTCGCGAGGAAGACCTGCCGCATGTGTTCGAAAGTTTTTACCGCGGCGATGCGGCTCGTTCGCGCAGTCGCGGCACGGGCGCCGGGCTGGGGCTGGCAATTGCGCGCGGCATTGTGCAGGCGCACGGCGGCGTAATCCGCGTCGAGAGCAAGCCGGGTAGAGGCACGCTGTTCACCTTCAACATCCCTTAACAAACTTCTCAGAGGGGCGTAATCTTTTTGTAAGGAAGTAATCCTACAATTCATGCATCAAGGAACATGAGTGATGAAACGCCTCTGTCATGCGTACGGCAAGGCGAACCTTGCCACGCCATGCAACGCGTAGATCAACAATGCCGCACAGACTCGCCAGATACGATATAAATTTTCATCATTGAGGTGAACCGTGAACGATCAATACAAATCCGTCCCTGTAAAATCATCCGAGATCACGCCGTATTCGCAATACCTTTCGCGGCGCGAATTTCTCAAAGCCGCGGGCATCCTCAGCGGATCGGCGCTTCTGGCGGCATGCGCGCCCAAGGTAGCCGCAACAGTCATTCCTGGCGAGGAAGCGCCGCCTGTCGAAGTCAAATTCGATGAATTGGGAGATCCATCCAATACCTTTGAAGATATCACAAACTACAATAACTACTATGAATTCACCACAAACAAAGAGGCGGTGGCTCCGCTTTCAAAAGATTTCAACACCAACCCATGGACGGTGGAAGTCTACGGCTTGGTGAGGCAACCCAAGACCTACGGTATCGAAGATTTGTTGAGTAAATTCACACAGGAGGAGCGCATCTATCGCCTGCGCTGTGTGGAGGCGTGGAGCATGGTCATCCCGTGGACCGGGTTCACGCTTTCGTCCATTCTGAACGACGTGACCCCAACATCAAAGGCGAAGTACGTGCGTTTTGAATCGGTCTATCGCCCGGAAGAATTGCCGGGGCAAGCGAGTCCCTTTTACCCGTGGCCCTACCAGGAGGGGTTGCGCCTCGATGAAGCCATGAACGACTTGACGATCCTCGCCACCGGGTTATACGGTGAACCGATGCCCAACCAGAACGGCGCGCCGATCCGCCTTGTTGTGCCATGGAAGTATGGG
This sequence comes from Anaerolineales bacterium, assembly GCA_016789025.1. Taxonomy (GTDB): domain Bacteria; phylum Chloroflexota; class Anaerolineae; order Anaerolineales; family Villigracilaceae; genus Defluviilinea. The sequence continues at coordinate 1,888 of JAEURC010000042.1, read as the reverse complement.
TTTAAATCCATCAAGGCAGTGACAAAGATCGAACTCGTGGAGGAACAACCGAGCACATTATGGAACAGCGTGGGATCGACAGAATACGGCTTTTATTCGAATGTAAACCCGGAACGCCCACACCCGCGCTGGTCGCAGGCATCGGAACGCCGCATCGGCGAATTGAAACGCCGCCCCACCCTGAGGTTCAATGGGTACGCCGAACAAGTGGCTGGGATGTACGCCGGCATGGATTTGATCGAAAATTATTAGCCTGTTTCGCGCGGCAACGCGAACGTTGCCATCCGATAGGAGGTTGAATTTCTCATTCACCCCGCCAGGCGCAAAGTGAACTTTGCGGTACTATATATACTTATGTTGAAAAAAATCTTTTCGCGTTACACCCCTCTCCAAATTGGCATACACATCTATGCGTGGTCTGTGCTGGTCATTCTTGCGTTCAAACTCATCACAGGCGATCTCTCGGCAAACCCAATTCAGGAATTGGAGCAACGCACGGGGCGTCATGCCATTACCTTGCTGATCCTTTCTCTGGCTTGCACGCCGTTGAACACGCTCTTCAAATGGAGCGAATTACTCAAACGCCGCCGCGCGCTTGGGCTGTACGCCTTCATGTACGCCACGATCCATATCATCATTTTCATGTTCGACTATGGTCTGGCATGGAGTTTTATCGTTCAAAACATTATCGAGAAGCCGTATATCCTTGTAGGGCTGGCGGGTTTCCTCCTGTTGATTCCGCTTGCCGCTAGTTCGTTCGATATCTGGAAGAAGCGCCTCGGCAAACGATGGAAACGAATTCACCAGACGATCTACTTCATCGTCCCGTTGTTGTTATTGCATTATGCGTGGGGCAAGAAAGGCGATTTCTTCGCCTTGCAAGGCGAAATCATCCGCCCGTTGATCTACACGGTGATCGCAGTCATTCTGCTCGTTATGCGTATTCCGCCTATTCGACGGTTTCTCGCCTCCCTGCCCAGCCGCATCTTGCTTCTAGCGCGGAAGCGGGGAACGCAGCCTGAGACGACCGTGTAGGGCGCGTTCCCTCGCAAAATAATGGAAATTAACAAATAAACGCCGTAACCGTGTAGTTGACGTTCTCTAACGTCAAGGGGCGCGTAACACCTGCCTGATTTGCCGTGCAAATCACGGGCGGTGCCAGGGGAGAACGCACTCTACGCCACTTCGCAAAGTAAACTTTGCGGTACGTTAGAACATTCCCTTTAGGAACAGCAACAGCCCCACAATCGCCAGAGGGACGCCGACGATGGCGCCGATAACGGTCAGGCTGATGATGCCGCCGACGAGCATAAGCACAATGCCGAGGATCATCGCCACGAGCCGACCCGTGAGTTCGACGATCACCGCCAGCAGTTTCCAGATGGCGGCAAAGGGCCACAAATACCAGGGGATGTGTTTTGTATGAGTTGTCATTTTTACCTCCGAAAAATAAACTTACAAAACGATATACGAGTTTTCCGTACAAAAGTGGCAACTGACAAATCGACGGGCGTGTTTTATAATGCCACACATGCCTAAAAAATCTACAATAATTGAAGAACAACTGATTCTAGACCCCAAAAGCAGCACTTTCATTGCCGAATCTACGACCGCCGAGAAAGACGAAAACACCATCACATTTAAAGCGAGTCATTTTTACGCCGCGCTCAGCGTGTTGACGTTTTTCTTCGGTCTCCTTGCCGGTTACGCAGTGTGGGGAACCGACCTGTTTGCAAAGGCAGGCGCGGCGCCTCAGGCGGCGAATCAGGCGCAAGTGGCGGAGGAACCGCAGGTTATCCGTTACGATATCCCGACCGAGGGGTATCCCGCTTTTGGTCCCGAAGACGCGCCCATCACCATCGTCGAGTTCAGCGATTTTCAATGTCCG
>JAEURC010000004.1 GCA_016789025.1 Anaerolineales bacterium | reverse complement strand
CAAGCTGAGGTCCGGTATGAAGCGACAGCATCCTTGCCCGCGCGAATATCAGATTCGGCGAAAGCAAAATCTTTCGCGGAAGAGTCTACTCGTCTGGTTTTTGAAATAACTACTTTTGGTTTTTCCTGCATATCAAATCCATCTCGCCCTGAGCGGAGGCGATAGCCGAAGTCGAAGGGCTATTTGCAAATACGCTTCGACTTCGCTGCGCTCCGCTCAGCACGGAAACTGTTATCCTATCGAACCTTCCATCTGCAATGCGATGAGGCGATTCATTTCGACGGCGTATTCCATCGGCAGTTCTTTGACGAGCGGCTCGATGAAACCGGAGACGACCATGGTGGTGGCTTCTTCTTCGCTGAGCCCGCGCGACATGAGATAGAAGAGTTGCTCCTCGCCCACTTTGCTGACCGAGGCTTCGTGACCGATGGTCACATCGTCTTCGTCAATTTCGATGTAGGGATAGGTGTCGGAGCGTGATTTCGGGTCAAGCAGAAGCGCGTCGCAAACGACATTCGATTTGACGCCCTTCGCGCCTTTGTGCACTTTCAGCAGACCCCGATACGAAGCGCGTCCGCCAGATTTTGAAATTGATTTGGATGTCACTTTGCTGGAGGTGTTCGGCGCGAAGTGAACCATCTTCGAACCCGCGTCCTGCGTTTGACCGGGACCCGCGAACGCCATCGAAAGCATTTCGCCATGCGCGCCCGGTTCCATGAGATAACACGAGGGATATTTCATCGTGACCTTCGAGCCGATGTTCGCATCCACCCATTCGTGCGTGGCGTTCTCGAACACTTTGGCGCGTTGCGTCACGAGGTTGTACACGTTCGTTGACCAGTTTTGAACGGTCGAGTAACGCGAGCGCGCGCCCTTTTTGACGATGATCTCGATCACGCCGGAATGGAACGAATCGGTTGTGTACTGGGGCGCGGTACAACCTTCCACGTAATGCACGGACGCGCCTTCGTCCACGATGATGAGCGTGCGCTCGAACTGTCCGACGTTCGCCGTGTTCAAGCGGAAGTATGCCTGCAACGGCAGATCCACTTTGACGCCTTTCGGCACGTACACGAACGATCCGCCTGACCAGACCGCGCTATTCAACGCGGCGAATTTGTTATCTTCAATGGGAATGACCGTCCCGAAATATTCGCGGAACAGATCGGGGTATTGCTTCAAGCCGTCTTCGATCGAAAGAAAGATGACGCCTTGTTTTTCGAGATGTTCCTGGATCGAGTGATAGACCATCTCCGATTCATATTGAGCGCCAACGCCGGCTAAGAATTTCCGCTCCGCTTCGGGGATGCCCAGCTTGTCGAACGTCCTTTTAATATCATCGGGAACATCGTCCCACGATTTTTCGCTCTTCTCCGTCGGCTTGACGTAGTAATAGATGTTATCGAGGTCCAACTCTGCGAGAGTCGGTCCCCAGTTCGGCATGGGACGCTTCATGAAATGGTCAAGCGCCTTCAAGCGGAAGTCGAGCATCCACTGCGGCTCTTGCTTCATGCGCGAAATATTTTCCACCACCGCGCGGGAAAGCCCGCGTTCCGATTTGAACACGTAATTATCGTCGCGGTCGTGGAAGCCGTATTTGTATTGTCCAATATCTTCGAGCAGTTGCGCATCTTCAGACATATTAATCTCCGTAATTCAGAGACTAGAGATTCGAGACTAGTCTCTAATCTCTAGTCATCTAATCTCTACGCCGCGACTTCTTCATGCTTCTCACGCACCCATTCATAGCCTTGTTCTTCGAGATGCAGAGCGAGGTCGGGCCCACCCGATTCGACGATGCGCCCGTCCAGCATGATGTGGACGAAATGCGGCTTGATGTAATTCAGCAAACGTTGATAGTGGGTGATGACGAGCACGCCGAGTTCGGATCCGCTCAAGGCGTTGACTCCCTCCGCCACGATGCGCAAGGCGTCAATGTCGAGACCTGAATCGGTTTCGTCCAAAATAGCGATCTCGGGCTTGAGAGTCGCCATCTGCAAAATTTCAGCGCGTTTCTTTTCGCCGCCGGAGAAACCGTCGTTGAGGTAACGCCCGGCAAAGTTCTGATCCATTTTCAGCATGGACATTTTTTCTTTCAACAGTTTGCGAAATTCGGGAATCGGCATGCCCTTGTCTTCGGGATTCTCCACGCGTCGGCGGGCGTTGATGGCTGTCCGCAAAAAGTTGGCGACCGTCACACCGGGGATGGCGACCGGGTACTGAAACGCGAGGAAGATGCCGAGGCGCGAACGCTCATCGGGTTCGAGTTCCAACACATTTTGTCCTTTGAAAATGATCTCGCCTTGTGTGACAGTGTAATTGGGATGCCCCATCAACGTGTATGCCAGCGTGGACTTCCCCGTTCCGTTCGGCCCCATAACCGCGTGGATCTCGCCTTGGTTGATCGTGAGCGACAACCCTTTGAGAATTTCTTTATCTTCAATGCTAACGTGCAGGTTCTTGATTTCGAGTTGCGACATGCGTGTTTTGCTCCTAATCGCGTAGAACTCGTTCGCTAACGAGTCTGGCGTTTGAGAACGCCCACTACGCAAAAAATTAATTAAGCCATTGCTGGCGTTTATAGTTTAAGTCGGCGGCATTATAGCAGGGCTGAGACGAAAAGTCAATATTTATGATATTTTTCTAGTATATTGACAATACATAGGCAGACGGTTATACTGCCAACCATGAAAAGCACGAAGGATAAGATTCTTCAAACCCTGCTTCGCAAGCCTAAGATCACAATCAACGAGATTGCGGAGGCAGTGGGTATCAACGCCATTTCCGTACGTCACCATTTGTCGAATTTGGAAAAGGAAGGGCTGATCTCCTCTGAAGAGGAACGTCACGGCGTGGGACGTCCGCGCCTGATGTATTCTCTCACCGAAGATGGGATGGAGCGCTTCCCCACCAAGTACCTGCGTCTGACGACCAAATTGCTGGCACAGATGAAAGAATCCATGCCAGCGCCAACGGTGGCAAAGTTATTCAGTCAGGTAGCCGAAGGAATGGCAAGCGACTACTCAGAGCAGATGAAAGGCATGAGTATGGAAGCCCGGCTGGAATTTCTGAAAGAAACGCTCGCCCAGGAAGGCTTCACCGTGGAATGGGAGAAGAAAGGCAAGGAATACCAGATCCACGAAATTTCGTGCCCGTATTATCAGATCGGCGTCGCCCATCCGGAAGTTTGCGCGGTAGATCAAACCCTGATCTCAAAAATGCTCGCCCTGCCCGCCCAGAAGGTACAATGTGTGCTGGACGGTGGCGCGCATTGCACGTATGTGGTAAATATAGGAACGAAAAATTAACTTCAAAGACATCACAAGTCTTCGAGACTTGTGATGTCCACTACTACGAGGAAAAATGACCGAAGAAACCATCAACGAAATCCAATGGACGATACACCAGACTCACCCCGAACTGGTTCAGCCGGCGCGCGCGAGCCTATCGGAAGTCATTGACCCGGAGATCGGGATGCACATCATCCAATTGGGGCTAGTCCGCGACATTTCGGTGGAAAACGGCGTGGGCCACGTGAAAATGATCCTCACCACCCCGTTCTGCCCGTACGGACCCGCCATGATCGAAATGACCAAAGCCAAAGCCATGGAAGGTCTCAACATGCCCGTCACCATCGAAATGGGCATGGATATGTGGGACTTCTCGATGATGGAAGACCCCTCCGCCTTGGATTGGGGAATGTACGCGTGAAAATTAAACACGCAGGCAAGTAGATGCGTAAACACAAAGTCCTCGCGAGGATCGCCTCGCGAGGACTTATTTTTCCTGCGGCGTTTGCTCATTCCTCTGTAATCGTAACAGACTCGATCACATCGGCGGGAGTACCAGAGCCGGGCTCCGTGCGGGTGATGGCGTTCACCACATCCATGCCCTCGATCACCTGCCCGAAAATCGTATGCAAGCCGTTCAGCCACTCGGCGGGACCAAACGTAATGAAGAATTGGCTTCCGTTCGTGTTCGGACCTGAATTCGCCATGGCGAGCAGTCCCGCTCTATCGAAAACGAGATCGTTGCGGATTTCATCCTTGAAAGAATAGCCCGGGTCGCCCGTGCCATCGCCCACTGGGTCGCCACCCTGCGCCATAAAGCCGTCGATCACGCGATGGAACGTCAAGCCGTTATAAAAGCCTTCACGGGCGAGAAACACAAAATTATTCACGGTGACGGGCGTTTTATCGGCAAAGAGTTCAGCCACAAACTCGCCGCCATTTTGCATCTTGAACGCGGCAAAATATTTCGCCGACGGGTCAATGGTCATTTCGGGAGGCGCCGCATACTGTGTAATCGTGACCCGCTCCGCCGGTTGGGTCGGGCGATTCCGAATAAAGACAAATACCAGCCCAATGACCACCAGAACAACAACGGCAAGTCCGACTCGTTGAACGGTCTGTTCCGATTGTTTTGACTGCAATGCTTTTTCGCGCTCATCGATCTTCTTCTTGTTTGCCATACCTGTTTTTCTCCTAGTTTATCTCTGGATATTTTCGACGATTCTAGCATATTCAGTAGATCACGAAAATAAGTCCTTCGCACAGTTTCACTGCGTGGAGGCAGGCGACACGACTTGCCAAGCAGATCGACCTCTCGCCTGATCTCTCGTGAAGGGAATTGTCTAAAAGGATGGGATCAACCATTCTTCGCCGCAGAGATCAGTGAGTTCACTGAGAACAAACTTAAGCTCTGTGGCTAAACCCACGATACTCAGTAGATCATGAAAACACCGCGTAGCTTGCGCTCTCTAGCGCAAATACGGCGGTAGAGACCGCCAAATATGCGCTTTCGTGAAGTACTGGTACTAGAAACTTCCTCGCGAAGTACCGATACTCATAACCGAATATAATTGGAGCCATGCAACCAAACGCCTTCAAAAAACATATCGCAATTCCGCAAGACCACGGCTCGTGGGTCTTCATCCTCAGCCCGTTACTGATCGGCATCTTTGCCGGGAAAACCTTCAACTACGGCTCGTTCAACCTGATCATCGCGGCAATGGCGGCGTTCATGCTCCGCCAACCGATGACCGTGCTGGTAAAAATTCTCGCGGCTCGCCGCCCCAACAACGAACTGCCCATCGCGCGACTCTGGCTCGCCATCTATTCAGGCATTGCTTTGTTGTCTGTCATCGCCCTCGTCCTTGAAGGCTTCTACTTCATCCTGTATCTCGCGGTTCCGGGCGCGCTCGTCTTTGGCTGGCATTTATGGCTGGTGCGCAATCGTGATGAAAGAAAACAGGTCGGCGTCGAAATCATCGCCACAGGCGTGCTGTCGCTCACCGCGCCCGCCGCCTATTGGATCGGCGTCGGACGATACGATCCCGCAGGCTGGTGGTTGTGGATTCTCGTGTGGTTTCAAAACGCGGCAAGCATTATCCACGCCTACATGCGACTCGACCAACGCGTATTGAAAGCGATGCCCACCCGCCAAGAATCGTGGAAGATGGGATTCCGCGCCGCGCTGTACACGTCCTTCAACCTCGCCTCCACCCTGACGTTGGGCTTGCTCGGCTTTCTCCCCAGCCTGCTCTTCCTCCCCTACCTTTTGCAATGGAGCGAAACCATCTGGGGAATCTTTTTCCCCGCCGTGGGATGGAAACCAACCCGCATCGGCATCCGCCAGTTGATCGTTTCCATCCTGTGGACTGTATTGTTTATTCTTGTGTGGAGGTAATGAAACCCGCGCTTTCATAATCAGAACTCGGAACGCGGATTTTTCTGCGCGATATGCCGAACACACCGAACCCATCAAGAATATGCTCTTGCGCCAATGGAGATGAACTTAAATGAGCGAAACAAACCTGGAATTGCTCGCTGAAACTCAAGGTCGCTGGCAGGCGGATATCATTAAGGGATACCTTGCCCTGCATGGGGTCGATTCGCACCTCGTGCAGGAGGCGATCGGACAACTGATCCCCACGAATTTGGATGTCTTTGGACGCGTGGAAATTTTTGTGGCAAAAGAAGATCTTGAAACTGCTCGAACTTTGATGGAAACCTATTTTGATAATACGGAGGCGGAATGAATTTCGATTTGACCGAGGAACAGGCGCTCTGGCGCAAGACCGTCCACGAGTTCGTGGCGAAGGAAGTGCAACCCAAAGCCCATGAAGTGGACGTGACCAGCGAATTCAACTGGGAGGCAACGCGCAAGATGGGTCCGCTGGGGTTGCTGGGGCTGAACATTCCCGAGGCGTACGGCGGCGCAGGCGTGGATTCGGTTAGCGCGGCGATCGCACTGGAGGAACTCGGTTGGGGGTGTGGATCAACCGCACTGGCGATTGCGGCGCATAACGGGCTGGGGACATTTCCAATTGTGTTGTTCGGGAGCGAATCCCTCAAATCAAAATGGCTGACTCTCGTATCCAGTGGAAAAAACAAACTCGCCGCGCTGTCGCTCACCGAACCGGGCGCAGGCTCCGATCTGCAGGGAGGCGTGATCACGAAAGCGGTCAAAGATGGAAACGAGTGGGTCATCAATGGCGCGAAAATGTGGTGCACGAACGCGTCCATCGCGGAGTACATCGTCACGCTCGCGCGCACGGATGCGAAAGGCGGCTCGCGCTCGTTGAGTCAAATTTTAGTGCCGACGAGTTCGCCGGGGTTGAAGATCGGTCCTGCCGAAAAGAAGATGGGTTTGCACGGTTCCCCCACCCATGCCGTGACTTATGAAGATGCGCGCGTGCCGCTCGATCATTTGGTGGGCGAAGAAGGCAAGGGATTGCAACAAACGTTGGCGATACTCGATGGCGGGCGCGTGGGCATTGCGGCAATTTCCATTGGGCTGGCGCAAGCCGCGTTTGAATACGCGGTCAGTTACGCGCGCGAGCGCAAAGCCTTCGGCAAGCCCATCGCCGAACAGCAAGCTATCCAATGGATGCTGGCAGACGCGGCGACCGAGATCGAGCTGGCGCGAACAATGTTATATAAAACCGCATGGCTTAAAGAGCAGGGACGCAACTACAACAAGGAAGCCGCCATGGCAAAGATGTTCGCCACCGAAATGGCGGAACGCGTGTGCCGCAACGCGATTCAAATCCATGGAGGCTACGGCTATTCGAGCGAATATCCCGTTGAAAGAATCTATCGCGATGCGAGGTTGATGACCATCGGCGAGGGGACGAGTGAGATTCAACGGTTAGTGATTGCGCGGCACGTATTGGCGAGCGAATAGAAAGAGAGACGGTCGCAAGCGACCGTCTCTCTTTCTATAAAACAACTACATGTCATTCTCCCAAAGGACATCGGGACGATGTGAGCCGCGCTCTTGCTCTTTGCGGCGAAGAATTTCACCGATAATCTCAGAGGCCCTTCGCTGTCGCTCACATCGTCCCGACACTTGCACCGAGCGCAAGTACGGTGTGTCCTTCGGGAGGGTGACATGACCGTGGATATGTTTGATGTTGGACACTCCCAAAAATTATTAGGTTCAGCCACTCTTCATTCTAGCGTGAAGCCATCAGCTTTAAAGGAACAAAAAGCAAAATGGTATGTTGCGGTTTGGCGCTCAGTAAGAGTGATATACAAACATCCTACGCAACACGAAAGATGGGCTGAACGAACTGCATTATGCAAGGCAAATTCTATTCGCCGGCGCAAAGCCTACCCATCCCTCGGCGCGCGCATGGACTCTAACTGGTGGCGCAACTCAATCCTGCGTTCGTCCGCCACGTGGCGCACATCGTTGAAAAGTTCTCGCCCCGCGCGCGGATATGGGATAATTACGCAAAGGGCGGAGGAGTTTTATAACAAGGCTATCGGTAATTGAGTAATTGGAGGTCGCCATGAAAAAATCAGTCTATCTTTTGTTCCTGCTGTTGATCGGTTGCGCGCCCGTTGCAACTACTCCTCCCACATTCACCGCCCTGCCGCCAACCTCGACCAGCGTCCCGACCATCACCCCAAGCCCAACCGCAACGCCTGAACCCACTTTTACAACTTCACCGCCTTTTCAAGAGACTGCAGGCGGGGTACAGGTTTTTGAAAACGGCAAGTATGTAACTCTTAATCCCCCAAATGAAGGGGTATTGTGGAAAGTAGACGGCATGAAAGTTGTACTTGAGACCAATGAGAACGGTGAGACTATACCGTTTGCGCAAATGACGCTAGAAAACGGATTTGTGGATACGGACGGAGACAATCTTCTTAACGTTGCCAAGTACGACATGGCAACAAAAAAGTGGATTCCCATTGCTTTTTCATTTGCACGCCCACCTGAACTAATGGATGAATATAACCCTAGAAACTATGATATTAGGGGTGATTTTGGTAATGATTACACAATAAGCATTACTAACGCGATTTTGGGATTTAGATTTAACCCTGAAAACTCAGTATCTATAGAGGTGCTGATTAGAAATAAGAGTAGGGTTGTGGCGCTTTCAATAGACGAGATAGGGGCTTATGATGCTCGTCCTGGCAAAGAAGGCATGTTTGTTGGTGGTCCTAAAGGTATTAAATTAAATCACATAGTTCAAATGTTAGATTCAATAAAACTAATTGATCCAGTTCCATCTGGACTCTTTTCTGTTGTGGATTGGACTCAGATAAGGCCCGGAACAAAACCGGAAGATTGCGAAAACCTTCGTTCAAATTTTCCGCCTAATGTAGAGTTTTTTTCATGGTGTAAAAAACAGGTGTCGAAGGGGGATTCGCGCCATATTCCAACAAAAGAGGACCTTGAGCAAATGTTACTATTTAGTGAATCTTGCATTCTGTTTGAAGGCCTTGTGACCAATAATCCCAATGAATTTTGGAATTTAGTAAAAAGTGGCAAGGTGGCTGACCTTTGGATAACTTTCATGACTATTCAAAATAGATAACAGCAACAACTAATTTTATCTGTATACTTCTCCATGTATCAGGAACTCGTATCTAACCATAGTCAGCCGCGGGGTTGAATCGAGAGATCGTTTCGACTCGCGCAGGGTATGGTCAGAATATGATAAGGGCAAAGGAACTTTACGGACACGTTTACAAGTAAGACTTGTCTACGTGTCTACCTATCTACATTCTACTCCCCTCGCGGCGCGCGCATGGACTCTAGCTGGTGGCGCAACTCAATCCTACGTTCGTCTGCCGCGTGGCGCACATCGTTGAAGAAGTTTTCGCCCCGTGCGCGGATCATCCCGCGCAATTCCTCGCCCGATTCGGGCGCCATCAACAGCGCGATCGTCGAACCGACGAGACCCCCGACAAAGATCCCGATCAAAAAGCCAAACATGCGTTTCATGGAAATTCTCCTCGTGTATTCTCGTCATTGCGAGACCCCGAAGGGGTCGAAGAAATCTCCAACACCGTGAGGGAGATTGCTTCGCTCGCGGAAGAACGCTCGCTCGCAATGACGGTTTTCTATGAATTTTATTATAGGCGAAAAACAAGATTTGTGGAATAATATCGCCACCGCGCGTATCCGCTTTGCGTGAACGCGACGGAAAAATTTACCCAAGCCTGTCCACCGCGGCGAGGAGGGGACGACCGCACCAAACGGCTCCTACCATTTCGGAGGATACCATGTCTGCAACACCTGTTTCCACGAGCGCGTCAACGTCAACGCGCAAAAAAGTCACCACCCTCACGTATCGTCATAAGAAGGAACGCGGCGAGATCATCACGATGCTCACCGCCTACGACTATCCCACCGCGCTGGCAATGGACAAGGCGGGAATCGATTCCATCCTCGTCGGCGATTCGCTGGGAATGGTCGTGCTGGGATACGAGAATACGCTTCCCGTCACGATGGAGGAGATGCTCCACCACTGCCGCGCCGTCTCGCGCGGAGCAAAGACCGCCCTGCTCATCGGCGACATGCCGTTCATGTCGTATCAAGTTTCCGTCGAAGAAGCGACGCGCAACGCGGGCAGGTTCCTCCAGCACGGCGGCATGGACGCGATCAAACTCGAAGGGGGACGCGAACGCGCGGACGCGATCCGTTCCATCGTCAGCGCGGGGATTCCCGTCATGGGGCATCTCGGACTCACGCCGCAATCGGTCAACCAACTTGGCGGATTTCGCGCGCAGGGCAAAACAGCCGTCGCCGCGAAACGACTCATCGAAGACGCGCTCATTCTCGAAGGGGCGGGCTGTTTCTCCATCGTGCTGGAAGCCGTGCCTGAGCGACTGGCAGAATTGATCGCGAAGAAGATTTCCATCCCAACCATAGGCATCGGCGCGGGCGTAGGTTGTGACGGTCAAGTGCTGGTCACGCACGATCTGCTAGGTCTGTTCGAGCGCTTCACGCCGAAGTTCGTCAAAAAATACGCGAACTTCCACGACGAGATGCAAAAAGCGTTCAGCGATTTCATCGAGGATGTTGAATCGAAACGCTTCCCCGCGCAGGAACACATCGTGGAGATGGACGATAAAGAGTGGGAAGCTTTATTGAAAGAAGTAAATGCGTAATTTGTAATTGGTAATTGGTGCGGCTATGAACAAAATTACCAATTACCAATTACCAAAGATTTTGATCGTCGGAACTGGCGCGTTGGGCACGTTGTTCGCCGCGCGGCTGTCACAGGCGGGATACGACATTACCATGCTCGGCACATGGAAGGAGGGAATCGCGTCACTGCAAAAGGATGGAGTGCGGCTTTTTGATTCGAATGGAAACGAAACAACATTCAAAGTTCAAGCCACCGATGATCCAGGTGAATATGTTGGAACAAAACATGCTCTTGTTCTTGTCAAAGCATGGCAGACCGAACGCGCCGCGCGTCAACTTTCAGAATGTCTTGCGGATGACGGACTCGCGCTCACCCTCCAAAACGGACTCGGCAATTACGAAACGCTCACTGAAGCGCTTAATAAATCAGCCACAGAGAACGCCGAGAAAAAAAGAGATAAAGACTCAGCGATCTCTGAGATCTCTGTGGCTAAGAGCAACTCACGTGTTGCGCTGGGAAGCACAACCAGCGGCGCAACCCTCATCGCGCCGGGCGTGGCGCGCGCCGGAGGCGAAGGGGTCGTATCCATTCAGCGGCATGAAAAACTTGCTCCCATCGAAGCGGCGTTGACATCCGCAAAATTCAACGTGCACCTCGTCGAAGACGCGCAATCGCTCGTGTGGGGCAAACTCGTCATCAACGCGGCGATCAATCCGCTGACCGCGTTATTGCGCGTGCCAAACGGCGAGTTGTTGAATCGCCCGTCCGCGCGAGAGATGATGGCAACGCTGGCGCGTGAAGTTGCGGAAGTCGCCCACGCGGAAAACATCAAACTCCCGTTCGACGATCCTGCGGCGATGGCGGAAGAGGTAGCGCGCAAGACGGCCGCGAATCAATCCTCCATGTTGCAGGATGTGCTTCGCAACGCGCCGACGGAAATAGACGCGATCTGCGGGGCAGTGGTTAAGATCGGGAAGAAACATAATATCGAAACGCCGATCAACTGGGCGTGCTGGCAATTGGCGCGCTCCCTTCAGAACCCACAGTGAATTTGTACTGGTTTACATGGTAAGATTCGAGGAGAGGTGTCTGCATGTCTCAAACACAAAAATGGTATGCTATTTTTCTCATTTCTCTCCTGCTAGTTTTTCCATCGAAAGCGCGCGCGCAGGGGGAGGTTAAATTGGATTTTCTCAGCATTGAACTATGGGCTGAATACGACCAGCCAAGCATGCTGATCATCAATGAATTTGTTGTGGTGGCAGAAACGCCGCTCCCCGCTAAAGTGATGTTGCGATTCCCAAAAGAGGGGAACTTGACCGCGGTGGCATATAATGCGAACGGGGAGTTGATCAACGCTCCTTTTGAAACACCAACCCAGCAAGGCGACTGGCAAACCATCACGTTGACTGTGGATTCCTACGCGCCTTATCGCATTGAATACTATCAACCCATCGCGCGCGAAGGCAACAAACGATCTTTTGTTTACAAGTGGTTCGGCGACTATCAAGTCAACGAGTTCCGCCTGACGCTAAGTATTCCCGCGGACAGCAGCAAGGTAACTATCGATCCCGCTAATGCCTTTGCGACTTCGCAAGATGGTCAGTTCCTCGTAACGACCATTAACAAAAACAGCCTGAAGATGGGGCATTCCTATCAAATGGAGGTGGAATATCAACGAGATACAGAGTCACTTACGTCCCCAAACGCGGCGAGTCAGGTGCAGCCGTCTGAGCCATTGGGTGAGGATACGACTGGTCGTACTTCGGTGGACAATCTTCCATGGATTGTCGGTGGGATCGGGATCGCCATGATCGGATTTGTGTTGATCTTGTATCGTCGATCCCTGCAATCTAACGCATCGCTATCATCCACCTCTCGAAAACGACGTGGCAAACGGGCAGGCGCCCAAACGGACGAATCGCAAGAGGAAGTTTACTGCCATCAATGCGGTACACGCGCTGTCTCCGGAGATCGATTCTGCCGCACCTGCGGGAGTCGCCTCCGCTCAGGGTAGGGCGAACCAACTATCCAAAGCGGAAAGAAGCGTTGTTCCCATCTGCAATAAAACGCAAAACGGCCCCCGAAAATTCGAGAGCCGTTTTTATTCTGTCAATGAAAAGAAGGGATGGCTATTCTTGCACAGGCATGGGGGCGTTCTTGCGCTGGCGGAAAGTGATGCGCGCGCGCGTCAGATCGTACGGCGACATTTCCATTGCGACGCGGTCGCCGAGCAGAATACGGATGTAGTGTTTGCGCATTTTACCGGAGAGGTAGGCGAGCACTTCATGCCCGTTATCGAGCCTCACGCGGAACTGGGTGCCGGGCAGCGCCTCGATCACAAGTCCTTCGGCGCGAATTTTATCTTCTTCCTTAGCCATAGTGCCTCTTTCTACTTGTTTCACTCGCCGTCGCGGGTGAAGGTGCGCCGCTTAATGCGGCGGATCGCTTTTTTCTTTTCCATTCGGCGCTGTTCGCTCTTGGAGACGAACCAGCGTTTGCGGCGGACGGTGCTGAGCACGCCGCTCTTGACGACCTTTTTACGAAAGCGTTTTAACAACGAGTCTTGCGATTCGCCGTTACGAAGATTTACGGATGCCAAACGAAGTCACCTCCTTCCCGCATGGAAATAAAAAACTCTGCGTTCATGCAGAGTCGGTTGATGGTTTATCAAGAATAAGAAACGACAAAATGATCGCTGGATCAAACGGTACGCTTCACGCTCCTCTTTTGTACTCGGGGCTTTGCCCGTCAACCGAACTGCAAAATTAATTATACATGAAACACGCGCAGTTGGATAGACTGCGCGTGTGCTTTTTTAAGAAAAGCCCCTTGGCAATGACCTACTCTCCCAGGAGGTCGCCCTCCAAGTACCATCGGCGCTGACGGACTTAACTGCCGGGTTCGGGATGTGACCGGGTGTACCCCCGTCGCTCCAATCACCAAGGGACTATTTCACAAGTGAATGCTGAACAGCAACTGATAAGATTTTTGTGGAAGAGTAATAAGTTCTCCACATCACGGGATTCAGCCCTCGACCATTAGTACAACTTAGCTCAACACATTACTGCGATTACACTTGTTGCCTATATAGCAGGTGGTCTACCTGCGGTCTTACTCTGTTAACCAGAATACAGGGATCTAATCTTGAGGCGAGTTTCCCACTTAGATGCTTTCAGCGGTTATCTCTGCCCGACGTAGCTACCCAGCAATG
>JAEURC010000088.1 GCA_016789025.1 Anaerolineales bacterium | reverse complement strand
GTTCTTCAGTAATCCCGAAGCGCGATCAGGCAAATTGGAGCCCAGCGAATTCGAGCAAACTAATTCCGCCAAATCCTGTGTTTGATGGGCGCCCGTTTGCAGGGTTGGGCGCATCTCGTAGAGCCTTACTTTCAAGCCGCGTTGCGCGGCGCGCCAGGCGGCTTCGCTCCCTGCCAGCCCCCCGCCTACTACTATTAGATCTGTCATGAAAATGATTCTACCATCCCACGCGCGTTGAGATGGTTTTACAGGAGTTGCTGTGATCCTGCACATGGCTTGGATGGATCTCGCGAAACCTGGCAAAAGATCTTTTTAGAAAATACATTAACTATGAAGGCTACATCCAAGCAGATCGTAAGCACAGCAGTTCCCAGAGACCCGATGAGATTCCATCCGCCATCCTGCTGTATAATTCATGCAAGATGTCTCCCCAAAGCAACATCGAATTTCAACTCAAAGAAGCCAGTCAACTCGCCGAGGAAACTGCATGGAGCGCGTTGGTCGAGCGCGAAGCGGGATCGTGGCGCATCCTTGAAAGTCACCACCTTCCTAAAAAGAATCAAGCCGCACTGATCGAATTTCTCTCAAAAACAGAGGTGGACTCGTGGTTATGCGGCGCAGTAAGCGGTAGGCAAAGCCGTTCCGTCTCACTTCCCGAATCCAGCGGGCTCGAAACAGGACGGTTAAACGCATTCCCGCTGGTTGAGGCAACCCGCGTGATCCTAGTGGGCGCGAATCAACTCTCCAGCAACTCACAACGACTGTGGCGGCTGGTCGCGGCAGGGATGAATGGAAACAAATCAACTAGCGACACTTCAGCAACCGCATCTGTAGCCGCGTCGCTTCTCGTTCCCGATTTGGATTCTGAAAACCCGTTCGACATGCCTCGCGCCTTGGACCGAGCACTTACCTCGTTTATACGCCTCGTTTCTGTACAGGGAGCCTGGCTCGCCATCCGTCGCGGCGACTCGCTTGAAATCCGCGCGCAATGGAACGCGGCTCACCTGGCTGACACAGACCTATTGATCGATACAAACCCGCTCCTGCGCCGAATGAACCGCAACCTCACCCCAATGGTCGTCAATCGCGACGATGCCCTCTGGACTGAAATTCCTCATAAAGGATTGAAGAGCAATACAAAACTTTGGGCGTGTATACCCATCGTAATCGGTCAACGGGCAATCGGCAGTCTTGCGGTCTGGCGGACAAGCACATTCAAACGCGACGAGTGGAACCGGTTGATCGATCTCGTTACCCAGTCTGCGCCTGTCATCGAGACCATCATTACCTTCGCAGAAATGGCGAGTCATCTGCGCCGCCTTGCCATGCTAAACGATTTCGCCCTCACCGTATCATCGGGGCGCAACCTCGATCAGATCGCGCGCCGCATGTTTGCTTTGCTCGCCAGAGGGTTCGGCACGGAACTCATTGCTCTTTACCTGCTTTCCTCCGATAATCGTTTGATCCATGAATATCGATCTCAAGACGGGAACATGAACTCCTCCATTCGCAATGCGCAAGAGGAAAAGTACGCCATACTGCTGGGTCAACAACAAAAGGCGAGGCTGGGCGATCCTCAACTCAAAGATGTGACGCCAGTGCACAAGGGCGCGGCATCTGGCTTATACCTTCCGCTGAGGTTTCGCGGACAGACCATCGGCATGTTGTGCGTAGAAGCGATGAAAAACGAAGCGTTCGATTTTTACGATGAGAGCCTCATGGCGGTCATTGCGAGTCATCTCGCCAGCCTTGTTGACTATTCACGATTGCGCGAAGAAGCGGAAGGACGCGCCCGGAATCTTGGGTTAATCCATGAGGTGGTACAGCAGGTAATCGGCTTGACCGACGCCCGTCAGGTAGCGGAGATTTCGGCAGAATTGCTCGCTCGATACTTCGCGTATGAACTTGCGGCGGTCTTCATTGCCGATGCGCAGGGAGCGTTGACCATCGGCGGGTTTGGTGGAGCCAGCCAGAATGTGGTACGACGCGCTATGAAATCCTTCGAATACCCCATCAGTGGGGGCATCACCGGGCTCGTCTTCGAAACAGGCGAAAGCCTAGTCGTCAACGATGTAGCGCAAGATAGTCGATACCGTTCCCTTCATGGCTGGCAGGCGGGGTCTGAAATGTGTGTGGCAATTCGCGAGGGAGAGAAGGTATTGGGAATCATCGATGTGGAAAGCAGTTCGAGAAACGCGTTCACCCATAATGATTTTATGGCCCTCGAATCCCTCGCTGGAATCCTTGCCAGCGTCATCACCAGCGCGGACCAATATCAGCGTTTTCAAGCGACAATCGGCGAACTGCGCTCAACGCAAGGTGAATTACGCGAACGCATGGAGGCGCAACGCAAAACGGAAAGCCGCCTCGTGCAAGCCGCAAAACTTGCAGCGGTTGGCGAAATGGCGGCTGGCATTGCGCACGAATTAAACAACCCGCTCACCTCAGTCACCGGTTTTGCTGAGCTTGCCCTTGAAGAGATGCCTTCAGACAGCCAGGCACGCAAAGACCTCGATCTCGTGGTGCGAGAAGCGCATCGCGCCCGCGATGTGGTGCGCCGCCTGTTGGATTTTGCCCGCCAAAGTGAAAGCGCGCGCGCCAAGGCGTCGTTGAATGAGATCGTCGAGGATGTGATCGCGTTGAGCCGTCACCTCATCCACACGAGCGGAGTGCAACTCGCGGTTCAACTTGATCCCAGCCTGCCATGGATCATGGTAGACGCCAACCAGATCAAGCAAGTGGCGCTCAATCTCGTCCACAATGCTCTACAAGCCATGCCCGATGGCGGTAAACTGGAAATCGAAACGAAAATATCAAAACGGCATCACCACAAAGGCGTGACGATATTTGTAGCCGACTCCGGCGTGGGCATTCCTCCCGACGAGCAGACACGCATCTTCGAACCGTTCTTCACCACCAGAGGCGATCGAGGCGGCACAGGGCTAGGATTGTCCGTCACCTACGGTATTGTCACCGACCATGGCGGGTATATCGACGTGGAAAGCGAGCCCGGCAAGGGCGCTAAATTCACGGTTTGGTTACCGGTGGGAAGTTGAAACCGTTTGAAGGAAAAGTGGATAATCAACTATGAAGCCCATTTCGATCCTTGTCGTAGACGACGAACCCGGTATCGCCTCGCTTTGCAAACGCATCCTCGACCGTTCGAGTTATGAAGTCACCGCGCTGACCGATCCGTCGATTGCCATCAATTACCTCCAACAAAATCGCTATGATCTACTCCTCGTAGATATTCGGATGCCGGAGGTGGACGGATTCGACGTGATCTCGCGCGCAAAGATCGCGCAACCTGAGATTGCCGTACTTGTGATGACCGGTTTCGGAACAGTGGAAACCGCCATCCGCGCGTTACGCCAGGGTGTGGACGGATTGCTCCTCAAGCCATTCGAAAACAGCGGCGAACTGCTAGAGTCTGTCCGCCAGGCGTTCATCGACAATCAACGGAAGCGCGATACAGCCCGCGTTCAGGCGTTACGCCCGCTCTTCAACGTCACCGAATCCCTGTTCGCGGAAACCGATCTGAACAAACTTCTCGACCTGATCCTCTCCGCAATTCGCGAACACTTGCATTGCACACACGCCGCGATCTTTCAGGTAAAAGATGGGCAAGTTGCCACTATCGCGCAGATCGGCAGTCCTCTGCCTGTGGGTGAAAATACCGCTGCCGCGAATCTCATTGACCAAGTGAATGAGGATGGTAACCCCTTCATCATCCACGCCACAGGACCGGGCGAACAGGAAACCCAAACGCTTCTATCGGACCTTGGGCTTGGCTCCGCCATCCTCATCCCAATCGCCCGCTCGAACATTCATAACGTGCTGGTTGCCGGGCGCGATGCGGCAGTGAGTCAATTTCGCGGCGCCGATCTCGAGTTGTTCTTCGTGCTGGCGCGGCAGGCGATCGTTGCCATGGAAAACGCCCGCTTGTACGCCGACTTGCGCGAATACGTCCGTCGTGTGGAGGAATCGCAACAGGCTCTCTTGCGCGCCGAAAAAATGGCGGCGGCGGGGAGGCTCACCGCATCCATCGCGCATGAAGTCAACAACCCGCTGCAATCGGTGCAAAATTGTTTGCACCTCGCCGGACACGAAGACGTGCCCCCCGAAAAACGCAGGGAATATTTTGATCTTGCTCGCACCGAACTCGACCGGCTTATGAAAACGATGCAACGCATGTTAGACTTTTATCGCCCCGGGGCATCGCGCGTCGAGGAGGTGGATATACTCGAACTCTTGAAACACGTAATCAACCTTACGTCTCAGCAACTTGGTCAGCGCAATATCCAGATGATCACAGACTTGCCCGAATCGCTGCCGATGATCTATGTAGTGAGCGGACAGATTCAACAGATATTTTTCAACCTCATCCTCAACGCTCTAGACGCCATGCCGATGGGAGGCGAACTGAAAATCAGCGCTCGCCCCAAGAACCGTGGTATTGAGTTGATCTTTGCCGATAATGGTCCCGGCATTCCTGAAACCCAGCGCAACAACATCTTCGAACCGTTCTTCAGCACCAAGGATGGAGGCACCGGCTTGGGCCTGACAGTGAGTTACAATATCGTCACCGCTCACGGCGGTACGCTCGATCTCGTCGATCGCAAAGAGCCCGGGGCTTGTTTTCGATTATTCCTGCCATCGGGAAATAATTAGCTCGCCTCGCGCGCTGTTCCGTACTGCACACCTGTCATGGCGGAGGGCGCCAGAGAAGTTCACTTTGCGGCCATAGGTGAGAAAAAAAACAGGTGAATTGCAAGATGTTGCACTTTTCTAAATTAATCGAGCAATATAACCACTGGCCCCTGGCGGGGATAATAAAGACACGGAGACACAGAGAAAAGCGATTAAAAACTCTGTGACTCACGCGTCCCGATGATTTTCGGGAGTGTCTCCGTGGTTCAAAATGGAGTGGAAGGATTGCTCGGTTTCATTCTTAATCTACAAAATCTTGCTATATTGTGTAAGGTGAGTAGTTAATCCTAACCGCGTTAAGGAACACGCAAGAATTCTTATTTTCAAGGGAGCAAATCATGAAATCTAACATTCTAGTTGTTGACGACGAGCCGGTTGCCCGGCAATCGATGACCGATATTCTGCGCCTCGAAGGACTTGCCGTCAATTCTGTGCCGAACGGGCAGGCGGCGATCGAGTTTGTCCGCACACACCCGGTCGAGCTGATGATCGTCGACCTGCGCATGCCCGGCATGGACGGGTTGGAAGTGGTTCAGGTGGTGAATCAGATTTCCCCTGAGACAGAGATCGTGCTTCTCACGGCGTTTGCCACGACCGAGTCGGCAATCCAGGCTTTGCGCTTACGCATCCACGATTATTTACTAAAGCCTGCCTCTCCCACGCAGGTGATCGCCAGCGTGAAGAAAGGACTCGCCCGCCGCGATGCGCGTTTAAAGGCGCGAGGCGGAAACGCCTCCACCGATGTAGATGAGGGTAATGCCGAATTCAATTTAAAAGACGGCACATACATCGATCTGTCGCGCCGGTTGATCCGCAAAAAAGATCACGTGATTCATCTCACCCCCGCCGAGGGACGCCTGTTGCGCGTGCTCATCGAAAACCCCGGACGCGTCTATTCGCACCGCGAGTTGGTTCTGCTTGTGCAGGGATACGACACCTCTCAGCGCGAAGCGCCTGAAATTTTGCGTCCGCTCGTCAGTCGCCTGCGCCATAAGATCGAGCCGTTTCCCTCGCTATCCGATCGCATCGTCAGCGTCAGAGGGACGGGGTATTTATACGAAGGCGACAAGTAAGAGAAAAAAGATAGAGTCCATTGCGCGCAAGTGGCATGGCTATTCCGCTTAATGAACAGCTCGCACAATGCCAAGTCCAACTTGTAATTCACGGTCGGCTCTGGAATGTATTTGACAGCGGCTCCGGAACGCCGATCGTGTTCTTACACAATGGCGGCGGAAGCCTTTGGAATTGGGCGCATCAACTTCAATATTTTTCTCCTGCCTACCGTGTGATCGCTCCCGACTTGCCCGGGTTTGGACGATCACAGCGATCTTCTGAGCCGCTTGATCTAAATTCATATGTGAAAGGCTTATCAGGACTACTTAATTCCTTGGGTTGTCCGAGACCTATCTTGGTGGGAAATTGCATTGGTTCTTCTATTGCGTTGAAGTTCGCCCTCCAGAAGCCCGAAAAAGTGGCCGCGCTTGCGCTATTCAATGTCTGTGGCGGCGTGCCAATGCTCAACCCATCCTTGCAATTCTGGGCGGCTTTGCGCCCTCGAACTTTTTTCGGAAAAGCGTTTCACCAATACTTAACAACTATTTTGAGTCATCCTTGCCTGCAACGCCTTAACTCGCGGTTGCTTTATGCAGGCAACGAGCCCGATTTGCATCCGATGCTTAGCCAATTCGTCAAACAGCAACAACGCGATCCCGCGCTAAGGGCATCACTATATTGGCCGGCGATGGGACTGAACAGTTTTAATAGTATGAGCGAGCCTCAGCAGAGGCCCCCACACTTTCCACCCGTTTTGCTGGGATGGGGAGCGCAGAATCGCACCTTGGCGGCAAGCTGGGCAACTATGATTGCAGAGTGGCTTGCCCCCGATCAATTTTGGCTGATTGAGAATGCGGGGCATATGCCAATGTACGAACAACCCGAGTTGGTCAATGAAAGGCTTGAAGATTTTTTCAAGAAAAGACAATCGGCAGATCGCGAAAACAAGCTCCTAGCGTAGTCGCAGCGCGTCAAGGTAGGCGACGCTGTGTAAGATGTTCTGATATCAATTTTTCCGCTTTGCGCCGTCTACGAAATTCGTCCCGCCGCCTCGACAAACTTCCTAAACAGATTCTTTGTTGGTTCTTGATCCGTCAACCACTCGGGATGCCACTGCACGGCTAAGCCAAAGGGATGATCGGGTAATTCGACCGCCTCAACAAGTCCATCGGGCGAATGACCTGCCACGCGAAGCACGGATGCGATATCTTTGAGTCCCTGGTGGTGATGGCTGTTGACTCGCACAATCGGTTCGCCAAGCACATCGGCAAACCGCGTTCCTTCTTCGATTTTTACCTGATGGACCAACTCGTGCCGCATATTACCGGGATACGAATGATCGAGCGCGTTCGGGAAATGGTCCGGCAGATGCGTGTACAACGTCCCGCCGAGCGCAACGTTTACCACCTGGCATCCGCGACAGATGCCGAGGAATGGTTTGCCATCATCCGTGGCGGCGCGAGCGAGAGTCAACTCGATGGAGTCGCGCGCAGGTTCCACATCCGAGATGCGCGGGTGCGCTTCGCCGGCGAAATGTTCGAGGGCAACGTCGCCGCCGCCAGAGAGGAGGATTCCATCCAACTTGGCGTATAGCGCATCCCAACCATCGTCAGCGATGAGTGAGGGAATCAGAACCGGGACGCCTCCCGCCTGATGGATCGCATCGGCATACGCCTGCTGAAGCACGATGCGCGTTTGCCCATATTCGTTATTTGAAAGATGAGTGGTAATTCCAATGAGTGGTTTCATATCCCCATTATAAAACCTTCCGAAGGTTTTGAACCTTCGGAAGGTTATTCGAGCAATTAGTTATCGAACTTCTGCTTAAGGCGGGCAGATTTACCAGTGCGCCCACGCATGAAGTATAACTGAGCGCGGCGAACCTTGTTGTGGCGTTCGACCACTACCTTGTCTACGCGGGGCGAGCGGAGCAGGAACGTGCGCTCCACGCCAACGCCGTTCGATGCCACACGGCGCACGGTAATGGATTCCTCCGTGCCGCCCTTGCGGAAACGGATTACCGTCCCTTTGAATTCCTGGATGCGTTCGCGCTCGCCTTCCTTGATCTTCACATGGACGTTTACTGTGTCGCCGGGTTGCATGGCTGGCACTTTTTCATTTTTTTTGGCTTCGAGAGCCTTGAGTATCTGCGACATTCTCTTTATTCCTTACTATGGTTTTTTGAGCGACGGCGGATTATAGCATGGCTTTTCGGGTTGGACAAGATAAGTTTTTGAAACCAAACCCGCCACAGAGATCGCAGGGGTCTCCGAGTTTTATTCTCAAATTCTCTGCGCGCGCTATAGCCAAGCTGTCTTTTCAGGATTATGAAAACTTCCGTACCGCCAAAACAAGTCCTTGACGCAGTTGCACTGTCGTCTGAACTTTCGTGAACCGCTGATTATGAAAACTTCCGTATCGCCAGCACCGCGTTATGACCGCCAAAGCCGAACGCGTTACTGATCGCCAAATCGACCTTCTTCTCGCGCGCCTTGTTGGGAATGTAATCCAAATCGCAATCAAGGTCAGGTGTTTCGTAATGGATGGTGGGCGGCAGAATACCCTCTCGTATGGCTTTCACACAGAAGATCGCCTCCACTGCGCCGGTCGAGCCGAGCATGTGTCCGGTCATCGATTTGGTGGATGAAATTGGAATCTTGTACGCCAGATTGCCGAATGCGGATTTAACCACCCGCGTCTCGGATTTATCGTTGAGCGGAGTGCCTGTTCCATGCGCGTTGATATAGCCCACCTCGTCCACATTCGCCCCCGCCGAATGGAGAGCCATGCGTACGGCGGCGGCCCCGCCCACCCCTTGTTCATGAGGCGCGGTGATGTGATAGGCGTCCGCCGTAGCCCCGTATCCCGCAAGTTCCGCATAGATCGTTGCGCCGCGCGCTTTTGCATGCGCTTCAGTCTCCAATACGAGGGCCGCCGCGCCCTCGCCCATCACTAACCCGTCGCGGTTCTTATCAAATGGCTGGGGCGTCATCGAATAATCTCCGCCTCGACGCGACATTGCGCCCACGCGGTCGAATGCGCCAACGCCGACGGAGCATATCGTCGCTTCCGAAGCGCCTGCCAAAACGGCATCGACCATGCCCGCGCGCAACATCAGGAACGCCATCCCGATACCGTCGGATCCCGAAGCGCAGGCGGAGGCCACCGACATTGAGGGACCTTTGATTTGATAATCAATCGCGGCATGACCCGCCGCACCATTCGCCATCAACATCGGTATCAAAAAAGGGCTGATTCGGCGGGGTCCGTCTTTTATGTTAGTGATGACTGCATCCTCGAGAGAAAGGATACCCCCGATCGCGGAAGACAGAACAACTCCAATACGACCCGCATTCCCCTCATTGATCGTCAACCCAGAATCCCGCAACGCCTCTTTTACCGCGGCGGCGGCAAGGTGCTCGAATCGATCCCGCCTCCGCGCCTCTTTAGCGTCCATGTAATTCTCTGGCCTAAAATTCTTAACCTCTGCGGCAAAATGAACATTATGGGCCGATGCGTCAAACAACGTTATCGGAGCCACCCCTGAAACACCATTGACCAAATTCTCCCAAGTTTCGTCCACATTCAGCCCCAACGGATTGACCGTCCCCATACCTGTAATAACAACTTTTTCCATTCAAGCCTCTCCAATAATAATATGATACACACAAGAACACTGGACAAGCGAACTCGTCACGCCTCATTCCAAGCCGACGCTTGATTCGCCCTGGTAAGTATCCTCTCTCCTCAGCCTTTCATCTCTCCCGCCAACGGACGAATGTCCTTCCAGCCATACGCCTTCTCGTACAACGACTCGCCTTCAAACACGATCGTCTGCTCACGAAGATAGACGCCGCCAAGCGACTCGTAAAATTGCTGATACGGATTCGCCACCAACACCCACACCAGCATGGACAAGACCTCTTGATTCAGCAATCCCTGCGCGACATGCTTTACCAACTCCCTGCCAATGCCTTGACCTTGAAACTCCTTCAACACATAAATGGCGAACAATTCGCCGAGATAATCGCTATCGCCGCTATGTTCTTTTCCGTAATTTGCAAACCCAACGATCTGTCCGTCTTTGATCGCAACAAACGCGCGATGGTATACATCATTTGGGTCGCTCAAGATTTGTTTCCATCTTCCAGCCCGTTGCTCAACCAACAATTTATCGAGAAACGAATCAGAGATCATTCCACGATACGTTTCCAGCCACCCCGCCACTTGGACGTGAGCGATTCCGTTTGCATCATCATTTCCTGCATCACGAATCAAAATGTCATTCATTCCCCCGCCTTCGGAACGTACTCCCCTTCCACCCAAAACTCGCCGCTGGGACTCACTTCCTTCTTCCAAATCGGGACGATCTCTTTGAGACGGTCTATCCCATACCGCGCCGCTTCGAAGACGCCTGTGTCGCGGTGCGCGGCTGTACAGGCGATCAACACGGTCGGGGTTTTCGGGTAGAGTTTGCCGATACGCTGAACGATGGCGATTCCTTCGATAGCATCCCACCTCGCGCGGATCTCATCAGCTACCTGTTTCATCTTCTCTTCCGCCATCGGGATGTACGCTTCGTATTCGAGGAATTCCGTTTGGTGTTCATCGCCCGCGTTGGCTTGCGTCGAGCCGCGTCGAGACGTTTCGCCGCGCACCATGCCCGTGAATATCGCCGCCGCGCCTGTGGATGCGAGCGTGATCTGCGCGAGCAGATCGTTCAAGTCAATTTCGTCTTCGGTGATCGAGAAAATCGTCGGAAGGTTGGGATGTTGCATGTTGAAGGTCATCCACCCGAAACGGGAGGAAACAAACCAATCTCCGCATTCAACGGGATAATCGCTTCATCGAACGCGTACTCGCGGTTGATGGTGATCAACACACTTTTCAAGGACTCCTTCACTTTCGGGTAATCCGCTGAAAGCCTATCTTTCAATCCATGGATCGTCAGATCGGCTGGCAATTCCAAATCGAGAGATTTTGTTCCCATCCGTTCGCGGATGGTGGCAAAGAAAAGTAATTTTACGTGGTTCATTTTATCTAGATCCAAACATCGTTTGGCGCGGTCTTATCACTGACGACATCGCCCGTGTTAACTGTACCTGCAGGCTCGACCAGCAAAATATGACATTCCTCGTTAGCAACTGGCTTGTGCTCCACCCCTTTGGGAACAACATACATCTCACCTTCGTTCAACGCCACATGCCCCGCGCGGAAATGAATATCAAGCGTGCCTTTCAACACCAAAAACGTCTCGTCCGTTTCAGGATGATCGTGCCAGTCAAATTCTCCCAACACTTTCACCACTTTGAATTGGCAATCGTTCATCTGCGCGACGATCTTGGGAGACCAATGCTCGGAAAATTTGGATAATTTAATTTGGAGGTTTATCGGGTCTAATTTCATGGTCTTCCTGTCTACATGTTTACGTGTCTACTTGTTTCCCTGTTTACGCTCTTCTCATTCATTCACCACATCGCCACTCTGACCGCCATGTTTTTCAATGAGGCGGATATTTTGAATCCGCATCGTCTTCTCGGCGGCTTTCGCCATGTCGTACACCGTCAACGCGGCAACCGAGACGGCGGTCAGCGCTTCCATTTCCACGCCCGTTTTGCCGATGGTCTTCACGGTAGCGGTGACGATCACGCCGGGGAGCGAATCGTCGAGGGTCAGCGCGACATCCACTTTTGAGAGTGGAAGAGGATGACAAAGCGGAATCAGGTCGGAGGTCCGTTTTGAAGCGGTGATGCCTGCAATTTGCGCGACGGTGAGCACATCCCCTTTTTTCATCTGCCCACCGCGGATCAAATCCAGCGTCTCTTTTTTCATATGGATCTCACCGCGCGCGATGGCGATCCGTTCGGTGTCGAGCTTGTGACTCACATCCACCATCTTCGCGTTGCCGTGTTCGTCGAGATGGGTTAGTTTTGACATGTGAAGATTATATCTGAGACCTGACAGGTTTTCAAAACCTGTCAGGTCTCAGGACGATTTTGAATCAGATATAATCCCACCCATGGAAAATCTGCTCGGACGACAATTGAATTACACCGTTCAAACTCCCGTGTATGAGGGACCGCTTGACCTGTTGCTCGACTTGATCGAACGCGCCGAGTTGGACATCACCGCCGTTTCGCTCGCGCTGGTGACGGATCAATATCTCGCATACATCAACAGCACGGAAGAATTGAATGCGGACGAGATCTCTGCGTTTTTGGTGATCGCGGCGAAGTTGTTGCAAATAAAATCTGAAGCGTTATTGCCGAGACCACCTGCGCGCGAGGTTGGTGAGGAAGATGTGGGGCAGGCGCTCGTTGACCAGTTGAAATTGTACAAACGATTCAAAGAGATCGGCGGCTGGTTGAATGAAAGACAAGACGAAAACTTGCGGACGTATTTGCGAATCGCCCCGCCTCCAAAAGTGGAACCGAAACTCGACTTGTCGAATCTCACGCTTGAAAAGTTGGTGATGGCGGCAGAGTCGGCGTTTGCAAAAGGAAGGGCGAAAGAGCCGCTGGGAACCGTCATCGCGCCGCCGCGTGTCACCATCCGCGAAAAGATCGACATGATCTCAAAGATCATGAAAGACGTGCAGCGTTCGACGTTCAGGGCATTGGTCACCGACGGCGCGTCGCGGCTGGAGATCGTCGTCACGTTTTTGGCAATGCTTGAACTGATCAAACGCTATCGCATTGACGCGCATCAGGAAGGTCTGTTCAGCGACATCGAGATCAATCGCGCCGAGGACTGGAAGGATGACGAGGAGATGGAGTTGGAGTTTGAGTGAGGAAGGAAAAAAGAGAATTAGAGAATTAGAGGATTAGAGACTGGAGATTGGTCAACGAGGGCAATCAGGCGAGACAGTCTGGTCGTTTTTGTTTGTGAAATGCTGCGTAATCCACAAACTGATTAACGCACCCGCGTTATCGAAAATCATCACATCCCACACGGACGGGAATCTTCCGCGCACAAACGATTGATGATATTCATCCGTCGCGGCGTAGAGAATCGCAATGAGCCAGACTGTCCAGCGGCGGTTCGTTTGAAAACCCAACGCGTACCAGATCCAAAACGCAAGCACGGCATATTCAAACACGTGCCCCGACTTCTTGATGATCCGATCCATCAAACCGAAGTTCGGTAATTCGTTTGAAGGCTGGGACGAAAACCAAAAGATGACCGCCATTGTCAACAGGGCGGGAAGCCATTTGTAAAGTTGAATTCTTTTCATCCGATCTACTACCACCACAAACCGCCCGCAAAATCTCACCACGGAGACACTGAGTCACGGAGTTTTTAAATTCTCAGTGTCTCCATGACTCAGTGGTGATAGATTTCTATCCTTTTCGGCTACACATCCGTCAAACTGATCGCCACCGTGCAACTGCCATCGCCGAGATCAACGCTTTGAATGACAACCGCCTTGCTGCTTGGGTCGCCGTCAAACACAATGCTAAACACGCCGTCTGAAACCGTCGTGAGCAGGGCGCGTTCGGTGTATCCGCGCGAAACGTATTCATCGCGATAGAATTTCAAAATATCCGCTTGCGGCATTTTTGAATAGTACAACACATTCCCATCGCCCACGTCAACCACGTTGTATGCGTCAGGCGTGATCGGAAAACCCGAAGCGGATGAATCCGCATTGCCGCCGCCCGAATTATCTTGCGGCGCGGCTGTCGTGGGCGAATCGCCTCCGCTCGGCGCGACGGGCGAATCGCCACCGCCGCCTCCCCCGCTCAACGCGTTGCAAGCCAGCGAAGCCAGCATCAACACAGCCAATGCAAAATAAATTTGTTTGCGTTTCATAGCATCTCCTTTTCGCCAATTTTATCATCCGCAACGAGTACAATTCACGCGATGATTCAAACGAACGAAATCGTTTTACGCGACGGTGACGCGTGGCTCCACTTCACGAATCCACAGCGCATAATTTCCGCCGATCAATTGCACGACGTGCTACCCGCCCTGCGCGAGATCGAAGACGCGGTCAACAACGGATTCCACGCGGCAGGATTCATCAGTTACGAATCCGCGCCTGCGTTCGACGAGGCGCATCTAACTCATTCTTCATCTGGATTTCCGCTCTTGTGGTTTGGACTCTACCCTCAGCCTCGCCTCATTTCGCTGCCCCAGCCTGCCTCGCCCAAACCAGCCTTGATCTGGTACCCAACCGTCTCTCGCGCAACGTACAACTCCGCCATCGAGCAGATCAAGAATCACATCGCAGACGGGCGTACGTATCAAGTCAATTACACGATGCGCCTGCACACGGAGTTCAACGCCGACGCGTGGAATTTCTTCCTGCATCTCGCGCAGAGTCAAAACAATCATGCCGCGTATGTTGATACAGGTCGCTTCGTCATCGCGTCCGCTTCGCCTGAATTATTTTTTCAACTCGACGGCGAGACAATCACCTGCCGCCCAATGAAAGGGACAACGCGTCGAGGGCGTACCACGCTTGAAGATGTGGGGCAGGCTGAATGGTTGAAACGATCGGAGAAGAATCGCGCGGAGAATGTCATGATCGTGGATATGATCCGCAACGATCTAGGTCGCATCGCCAAGACAGGAAGC
The DNA here is from genome assembly GCA_016789025.1 of Anaerolineales bacterium. GTDB lineage: Bacteria > Chloroflexota > Anaerolineae > Anaerolineales > Villigracilaceae > Defluviilinea. The sequence continues at coordinate 3,955 of JAEURC010000088.1, read as the reverse complement.
GTTCACGTCCCTGAATTGTTCGCAACCGAAAAATATCCCACCCTTTGGCAGATGACATCCACCGTGAAAGCGACGACGGACGCGCCGTTGACGAAAATTTTGAGCGCGCTGTTTCCGTGCGCGTCCATCACGGGCGCGCCGAAGGTCAGCACGATGAGGATCATCTCCGAACTCGAAACCACGCCGCGAAAAATTTACACGGGAAGCATCGGCTACATCGCGCCGAATCGAAAGGCGAAATTCAATGTCGCCATTCGCACCGCATTGATCGACCGCGAAACTCAAACCGTAGAATACGGAGTCGGCGGCGGCATCGTCTGGGATTCGGAAAGCGGCGACGAATACGAAGAAGCTCTGCTCAAAGCCCGCGTGTTGACTGAATCGCCTCCGCGATTTTCCCTGCTCGAAACTTTGCTTTGGACTCCTGAAGAGGGATTCTTCCTGCGCGAAAAACACATCGCGCGATTGTTGGATTCAGCAGAGTATTTTGGTTTTTCGATGCCCCGTAGGGGCGGGGTTCCCCCGCCCTTGCTCGCAAACGAAATCATTGAGTCGTACTTAAAGGATATTTCATCCCAATTCAATTCCCCTCAACGCGTGAGACTCCTACTCGACAAAAACGGCAATTTGAGTCACGAAGCAAAACCGTTCCAAGCGCCTACGCTTGAGCCGCCGTCCTCGGCGGCGGGGACGCCGCCTTTAGCGAGTATGAAAATTTCTCTCGCAAATCAACCCGTGAATTCAAACAACGTGTTTCTATTTCACAAAACGACACACCGCGCCGTTTACGAAAATACAAAAAAAGACTTCCCCGAGTACGACGACGTTCTCCTCTTCAACGAACGCGGCGAATTGACCGAGTTCACGATCGGCAATCTCGTTGTTGAGATGGACGGCAAATTCTACACGCCGCCCATCTCTTGCGGCGTGCTCGCAGGCACCTTCCGCGAATATTTAATTGAAACGGGTCAAGTGGAGGAGAGAGTTATTCGAGTAGATGAAATTGAAAAATGCGGGAAGATGTTATTAGTCAATTCGGTAAGGAAGTGGCAGAGGGCTGAATTCAATTCGTAGGGGCGGACAGCCGTCCGCCCCTACGAATATTTATTCGCTCCTCCGTAAGAATTCCCGAATCGAAATCGAAGCCGCCGCGCCTTCGCCCACCGCCGAAGCGACCTGCTTCGTGCTTCCATGCCGCGCATCGCCAGCGACGAAGATTCCCGACACATTCGTCTCGAACGGAAGCGGCTTATGAGCGAACGCGTGATCGTCGTGCGTGAGGTCGTGTCCCGTCAGCACAAATCCCCATTTATCCAGTTCCACATAATCCTTCAAGAAACCCGTGTTCGGAGTTTGACCGATGAAGATAAACGCCGCGGCGGGATGGACTTCTTCCGTTTTGTCGCTGTCTTTGAAATGATATTTGATCGTCTTGAGTTTCGAGTCTTTGCCTTCGAACGCATCCACGATCACGTTGTATTTTACATCCACGCCTGAGTTCGGCTCATTGACTTTATCCACCGCGATCTGACTCGCAGTGAGTTTGTCGCCGCGCACGAGCAGAGTCACTTTGTCCGTGAAGTTGGTAAGATGCAAACCTTCTTCCACTGCCGAGTTGCCACCACCGACCACGACAATTTCCTTTGATCCTTTATAAAACGGACCGTCACACGTCGCGCAGAAGTGAATCCCCGCGCCGATGTAATCGTCCTCGCCAGGGACTTCCAATCTGCGATACGACGCGCCTGTTGCGATCAGAATCGCCAGCGAGTGATAATGCTTGCCGTCGGATGTATAAACTTCGTGGTAGCCCTCTTCCCGTTCCATGCGCTCAACATCCACTGCCTGCAAAATCTCCACGCCGAAACGCCGCGCCTGCTGCGCCACCCGGTCGGAGAATTCCTGTCCGCTGATACCTTCAGGGAAGCCAGGGAAGTTATCGAGTCCCACCGTGATACCAGCCTGCCCGCCGAGTCCCGACCGTTCGATAAGTAGCACATCCGCGCCTTCGCGGGAGGCGTAGATTGCCGCGGTGAGTCCAGCGGGTCCGCCACCGATGATGATTAAGTCATAGTACGTTTTGGATGCCTCGGTCTTGAGTCCCAGTTTTTTCGCCAACTCCGCATTCGACGGCTCGACAAGGAATGTGTCATCCTCAAAAACAATTGTCGGGATGATGCGCTTACCATTGTTACGCTTCAGCACGTATTCTTCCGCCGATTTGTCCTGCTCGATGTCAATCCATTTGTATGGGACAAAATTCTCGCCCAGAAATTTTTTCGCGCGGCGGCAATCGGGGCACCAATACGCGCCGTAGACAGTTGCTTTTGATTCCATATTTCCTCACTTCATTGACACAATCTCATACCCATAAGATGGAGAGAAATCCCAGCATCTTTCCCCGACCGCTTAGGCTGGAGTATTACGCAATTATGAACAATATCCGATCATACTGAGCCAACACCAGGAGCGCGACTGTTGGTCTAGACAAATCTGGATTAGCCTAACAAAGTTGAATATTCCGAACATTGCAAATTCATTTTGTGCACCGTACAATAGTCATGTGAAAGATTAAAAACTACCTACGGGTGTGGAAACTTTGGGCTTTGAATTAATCGCTTTTAGCCGTCATCATTCCATTATATTAACAAGGCTCAGACAAATGCGAAGCGACACTGACATGTATTCATTCTCTCCATCATCCGAAAAATCAAAAAGTGGAGAAACGTTATGACTCCGTTCAAATTCAATTTGATTCTGCGCCGATGCCTGATCGCCTTGTTGCTGGCGGCAGCCATTCTTCGACCCCAGGATGTTTTCGCGGCTTCACTGCCTGCGGAGATCAACAAACAATTTACGCCGCTTCAAATCGACGCGGGCGGCGTTTCTGTGATGCGGGTGACTATTTTCAATCCAAATGTCTTCCCGTTGACAAGCGCCAGCTGGGCCGATAACCTCATCGGCGTACAGCCGGGGTTGTTCATCGCCAACCCAGCGAATGTGGTTAATACTTGCGGCGCGGTTGTTGATGTAACCGCCGTTCCTGGCACAACTACGCTATCGCTCGCCAACGGAACCGTGCCTCCTCAAGTGGGCGCTACGCCAGGTCAGTGTTATGTGGAGGTCAACGTTTCCTCCGTGACGCCCGGCAACCTGATCAACACAATTCCCATCAACAACTTGAATGCGCAAGGGAACGATGGCGGCACTCCCGTAACCATTACAAATACCACCCCCGCCAGCGCCACGATCACGGTCATTGCCGTTTCTCCACCTTCTCTGAGCAAGGGGTTTGCGCCCAACACCATTTTTGTAGGACAGACCAGCGTATTAACTATCCGTCTTAATAACAATGACGCGGATACAAACCTCACGGGCGCGACCTATACCGACACCCTGCCCGCCGGATTAGTGGTCGCCACACCCAACGGATTAACTCTTACCAACTGCGGACCCGGCACAGCATCCGCGCCATCAGGGGGAACGACGATCACCCTCGCCAACGCCACGGTTACGCCCGCGCAGGATTGTCTGGTGACGGTCAACGTTACCGGCGTATCCGGGCAATATACGAACACGATTCCCACGGGGCCCGGCGGACCCGGCTCGCTTCAAACCAATCAAGGCGTTACGAACAATACTCCCGCATCGGCAAACCTGAACGTCCAGCCGGTGGGCATCACCAAGGCATTTTCACCGGCAACGATCGACGCCGGCGATACCAGTACCCTCACCATTACCCTTCAAAACCCGACCGGCTCGCCTTACACCGGCGTGGCAATCACCGACAATCTGACAACCATGGGTGCGGGCTTCACGATCGCAGGCGCTCCAACTGCAAACACCTGCGGCTTTACAATTAATCATTTAGTCGGCGCCACATTGATCAATGTCTCTGGCGGCACCATCCCTGCCAGCGCAACTCCTCCCACGCCCGTTGGAACTTGTGTTATTT
>JAEURC010000064.1 GCA_016789025.1 Anaerolineales bacterium | reverse complement strand
CAATACAGCGCCATCTTGATATACAGTGCGCGTGACGGTTACATCCGCGCCGTTTGCGGCGTAATCCACCTGCTTCATCTCGTTCTTGCTCAGGTCGGAGTTTTCTTCAAATAGGGGCGATGGCGCAGGGACAATGTTGACGGGTCCTGTTGTATCCCACGAAACGGTGCGCCCGGTGGAGGTGGAATACATTTTCCACGTCAGCGAACGACCGCTTTCGTTCACGTACGTTTCCATCAAGATCCAATAAGGCGTATCGTTTTTAAATTTAAAATCCACGAGGGGAAAATAGACGGTGGCATCCAGCCCTGCCAGGTCGGGGTCAACCGCGCCGCTGGCAGTCATCTCGTAATACGAAACGCGGTAGGCATGGGAATACCGCTCCACTACCGGGAAGCCGGCGTTGAACACGGTACGGAATAATGTGGTACTGACCTGGCACACCCCGCCGCCCACGCCTTTGATCGTGCGCCCGCCGAAAATGATGAGCGCTTCGGCAAATCCGTTTTCGAGGCTCACATCGCCCATTGCCGCGCCCATCGAAAAGATTTCGCCCGGCGCGATCATAACGCCGTGAAAGCGTTCCGCGGCGGCTGTGATATTTTGAATTCGTTCCTGACTTGAACCGTAAAAATAGGATGTTTCAGAGGCGATCAATTCGGTGATGCCCAATTCCTCGCCCGTTGCCGTGCCCGGGATTTGCGGTTGCGCCTCGTTGATCACCAGCGCCACCGTATGCTCGCCACGAAATAACGCGTCGTTGATGGTTGAGATGCTGGCATTCACATCCATGGCGCGCCCCGTTTTCGAGTCTTCCATCTTGTCCAACTGCTTCGTTTCGTCATTGAAAACGAATTTGGCATTGGAGGGCGCGCGATCCACTTCCGCTTTGATCGGGTTAAGCAGGTTCCGCAACCCCTCAGAATTCAACACAACATGCACTTCGGTCTGCGACCCGTTTTGCACGCGTTGCACGCCGAGCAAACCTGCCAGTATCCGCACATCATACACATACGGGCCAGGGTCGTCTTCCGTCGAGTTTTGAATCGTCAGCGTAAGCGGCTGGCTCAAAACCTGTCGCGCCGCTTCGGCTTGCGCGCTCACATCCAAAATCTGAGGCTGAATCTCCCGCACCACCAGCGACACTTCGCCGTCGGTAAAGGTCTGCAATTGCGCGCCGAGGTATACCATTGTCGCTTCAATCTTTAATTCGCGCCCTACCTGTCCCTCTTTGGCGACCACATTCGTCCCTTCGAGTTGCAGGCTCGCCTCCATCATCGGTTGATCGATCTGCGCGCCGATCTGACTCAGATATTGGGTCGCCACGCGCTGGTCGAACAGGATGACTGCGGGCACATCTGCGCCTGAACTTCGCGCTTGAATTTGACCGGTTAATGAACCGAATAACCCGCCGCTTCTTCCCAACTGGAAGGCGGCTCCGGCTGTGGAGGATGGATCGAACACCATGCCTAACTCGGCTGGGGACGCGACCCAAACTTTTTCGCCATCCCGGAACAATATCTTTCCGGTGATCGGATACGACAGCGTTTGGTTCAACTTCAACGCGGCTTCATCGCGCGTCAGCCCGGAAAGGTCCACACCGGCAACGGAAACGCCAGGGAAGATTCGCCCGGCATACATCAGTTGATAACCCAGCGTCGACGCGATGAGAATGCCGAGGAATAACGTCACGCCGCTCACAAGCGCGGCAAGGATTTGCGGTAAAACAGGGATGGGTTGATAGGGTTTGGAAATGGAAGCCATACGCGAAAAATTATACCTTCACCGGTCAGGCAAACTTAAGTCTCAACTAAGAAAACGAGTTATGCCTTGTCCGTCGATTGCGGTTCTAAAACGAGAGGCGAGCGCGATTTGTTCCTGCCAAATTTCAAGCCGGGGATGAGCATTGGCGTATTCGCCCGGTATTTGGCGTACTCTTCGCCGAACTCGCGGAGCAATTTTCGCTCCTCGAAGTAAATGCCGATGTGAATATACGCGGTTAGCGAGAGGTACGCGATCAACAAGTTTACCGTCATCAATGGGGTCAGCCAGAGGAACAAGAGGAAATACGTGTAAAAGGGATGCCGCACGACCGCATACGAACCGCTTTCAACCAGTTTACGCTCACCGGGGAGTTCAACCAACTGTCGCAAGCCGATAAAATATAAGATCCCGTAATGATATAGGGCGGTGAATAAACAAGCGGCGAAGAACACCTGCCCGGCGATCATCATCTGCATGAACGGAGCCGGGACGCGATACAGCAACCGACTGGGAAGCGCAAGCAACAGGAATGGGATCGGCAAAAAGGTCAACACCGCAACGACGTTAAAAGCGAGGCGATAGAACTTCATGAAACCGTCGCCCAACGCGCGGCGGATAAATTCCTTAACCGCAACAGTTGAGTTGAACGAGTGAAAGAAACCCCAAAACGCAACCGCAAAAATGACCCAGAACATATGACAATGCGGCAGTTACTCAACCCCAAATGCGGGAAGCTCGAGCAAGCCGCCGCCGGAGTTCACGAGGTAGTAGGGCATCCAGCCCACGCCGAATAAATTCACATACACATCGGTCTTCTTGGGGTTCACGGTCACTTCGGTTGTTTCACTGGCGGCTCTGCCCCAGCGCTCCGTGATCTCCGCCGCGATCTGTTCACGCTGTCTTTGAAGATCGTCGATATCGTTCTTAAATTGCTGGATGGCTTCCTCCGACTCGCGCACATCTTCCTTGGCGTTCTTCGCCATACGGAACTTTGAGACCGGTGTGGAAAGGCTCTTCTTGCGTCCCAACCCAAACAAGCCCGCCACCGCTTCCACCCCGTTTAGCCCGGCTTCGATGTTGCGGTTTCTCGCGTCTTCCTGATCCTGCCGGAGTTCACGTTCTTCTCGATAGATTTTATCTTCGATGGATTTGATCTTCTTATCAATGGCGGAGGTCTTCTTCTCGAGTTCAGCGTCGCGCAAGGAACGCGCCGCATCGGAGCAGGCGGTCATGAATTCGGACTGGGTCACATCGGGACCGGCGAACACTTTCAGCGCCTGGTTCGCCCGCGCAGTGACGGATGAATTGCGGAAGACCCAATCGGTGAAGTCTTTTTGCAAAGCGGTCATCAATTTGGGATCGTTCAGCGGCGCGTCTAATGTCCCGAATTTTGCGGAGGGCGCGGGGGATGTATCCACATTGTCGAGGGATTTGCCGATGGAGGTTTGATCTTCCCAGCGGACCATTCCGCGCTTTTCAGGCGACGCGACGACCACCGTGCGAGTCACTTCGCTGTCCACGCCGAGTTTGCGGTCAAGGATTCGGATCTGGGCAGACGCCAGTAACGCCGGCTTATACACGATGCTTTCGATCATCGCTTCTGTGGGAGCGGGTTGATTCGCGGCTTTGAACGCTTCGGGCAGGGAATAATTTTGCGGCAGGAAATATTCGCGGACACCGGTAGGAACCGGGGGTTTGGTGGAGGAGAATTGGGAATTAGAGGATGAGAGACTAGAGACTGGAGGCTGTTGCTGCGGGGTAGACGCCATGAAAGAAGGTTGAGGCGTGGAAAATGCCGAGGAGGGCGAAACAGGCTGACCCTGAGTCGGAAGCGAAGCGTCCGCATTGGCGAGTTGATTCAACGCGGGGATTTGAGTCCGCGTGATGGGACCGGCGAGGAAGTTCATCACCCAGCGCGTTTGCAATAACTCCGGCGCTTTGGAATGGACGTTATGCAAGACGAACACGCGCTTGCCGAGCGATGAAATTAATTTATCGAACACGCCGCGCGAGACGCCGCCCGCCGCGCTTTCAAGACCATCGAGCAATCTGTTTTTATCTTGATCGGTTTGCAGTTTGCCGATGAACCACGTGCCGGCATTGGACAAACCTTTGTAATCAACATCCACCGGGTTTTGTGTGGCGAGCAACAAACCCAAACCGAACGCGCGCGCTTGTTTCAACATGCGGAGGAGAGGTTGTTTGGATGGCGGGTTGCCGAGCGGAGGCAGGTAGCCGAAAATTTCATCCATGTAGAGGAGCGCGCGCAGGGAGGTTGCGCCGCTTTGCGTTCGCATCCATGTTTCGACGGCGGAGAACAACAACGTAACGAAGAACATGCGCTCGGCGTCAGAAAGATGGGCAAGATAGAAAATGCTGTGACGCGGCTTGCCCTCTTTGGTATAGAGCAACGAATTTACATCGAGCGATTGACCTTCGCGCCACGATTCAAACGCTGGCGCGGCGAGGATATTGTTCAACACCATCGCCAGTTCCATGCGATCTTTGGCGGGGAAGAAGGTGTCCACCGGGAACGCGCCAAGTTTGTCGAACGGCGGGGTTTGTGTTTGCAGGATCAATTCGGTGAGTTCAACATCTTTGCCCTGACTCCATGCGTTCTCGAAGATATTGGAAAGCAAGATGTGTTCGCGCGAGCGAATGGGATCAATGTCGTTGATGCCGACGAGTCCTAGCAGAGCCGTTACTGTGCTTGCAATTCGCTCGCGCAGGGTTTCGCGGTTATCCTGCCATGAGATTTCAGGCGCGGCAAGCGAGGAAAGCACGCTGACAGGGATTCCCGAATCAGAACCCGGTGTAAAAACGGAAAATTGCACGGAATTTTTCAACGCAAGCACGCGTTCTGGCGTCATCCCCCATTCTTTCAAACCATTGCGCCACGAAGTGGAAGCGTCCGTTGCGACTTGTTCGAGAGTTTTACCGGAACGGCGGGCGAGGTCTGCATCGATCCACGGTTGAAAATCTTGCGGGGCAAGTTCGGGGAAGTGCAAAATTAAATTTGTGAGATCGCCCTTCGGATCAATGATGATGGCGGGAATACCCTGCAATGCGGCTTCTTCGAGCAAAGCAACGCATAAACCGGTCTTGCCGGAGCCGGTCATACCGGTGACGACCGCGTGAGTGGTAAGGTCGGCGGGATCGTAGTTGATATTTTTCGCGGTTACTTTCTGCGTTTTCGGGTCGTATTCGCGCCCAAGATAAAAACCTGAGTCGGTCATGAGTTTCTCCTAAACAATTTTAGAACGAACGTGCTGATAGTTAATGTACTCTATTTTATAACGAATGACAAGGAAGCCTAATTAAAAAATCCTGTGAATGAAAATCAGCACAGGATTTTTCGCGCATCGAAACGAACATATTACGTTGACGGGTTATCCAATCGGATGCCGTGACCGCGCACCGTATCAATGAACTGGTGCGAGGGATCGAGCGCGGCAAGACGTTCGCGCAGGCGGCGGACCAAGGCGTCTAACGCCTGATCAGATACCCCCGCAGATTGATCGTCACTCCAGACCGCCGTCACAAGATCGGGACGGCTGACCACTTGTCCCTGATTATCGTACAAAAGCCATAACAATCGGAACTGTTGCGCGGAAAGAGGCGGATCAAGTTGTTTTTGCTTCACCCATACACGGCGGGATTTTTGATCGATCTTCAACCTGCCCAGTTTGCCGCCTTCGAGCAGGGGCATGGTGGCATCGGAGGTGAGGTATGTGAACTGTTGGGCAATTCCCACAGCCAAGCGGTCGCCATCCTGCAGCATCACGGGGGCGGAGAGCATCATGCCGTTGTGATAAGTTCCGTTCTTACTCCCCAGATCCTCAAGCATCACACCTTCTGTGGTCGGCGTCATACGAGCATGAAAGCGCGAAATCTGCCGGTCGGCAACAACCACATCACACGTGGATTCGCGCCCCAACACAATGGCCTGACTTAACTGCCAGCGTTTCCCTTTGAGTGGCCCATCCTCGGCGATCAATAATGGATAATCTTCTGTTTTTTTCATAAACTTTTAATGACGTTGGATGTCAAGTAAGTGAATCGAGTTTATAATACGCATCTGTCTGGTTCGAATCGTTGAACCAGAGTCATCTGGAATATAGCATAAACAAGCGTTTCTGTGCAGAACCAACGCCGAATTGACCCTGCGAGAAACGACCAATCCACACAGCCCTGTTTGCTCGGCAGTTGAACTGCGGAGTTAACAAGCGAACAACTTCAAGGAGAAAGTTTGCTCCCACCCCTGAAGAGCGGGGAGGTCTTGCGCAGTCGCTACAAAATCCGAGAGCGAATCGGACAAGGCGGCATGGGCTCGATCTATCTCGCCGACGATACACGCCTAAAAGGACGCGAGTGCGCGCTGAAAGAGGTCGAATACGATCGCGCGCTCCCGGAGAAAATACGCGAAGAAGCCCGCGAACAATTTTTGCGCGAGGCAACCATATTGGCGCGTCTCGATCATCCCAACCTGCCCAAAGTGTCAGACTTTTTTTCGAATGGACCGCGCGATTATCTGGTCATGGATTATGTGCCCGGCAACGACTTGCGTCACCTGATGATCGAGGCGCGGCGCAAACATCACTTCCTGCCCGAAAAAGAAGTGCTCGCCTGGGCGGAACAGATCGCCAGCGCGCTTACTTATCTGCACGGACAGGAACCGCCCATCGTTCATCGTGACATCAAACCGAGCAACCTCAAACTCATGCCCTACGGCTTGATCAAACTTGTAGATTTCGGCTTGGTGAAAATTCTCGCCCCGGAAGAAGTGACCATCACCATCATTCAAGGACAGGGAACGGCGTTGTACACTCCGCTTGAGCAATATGGCGGAAGCGATGTGCACACGGATATTCGTTCGGATATTTACGCGTTCGGCGCCACGCTGTATCACCTGCTAACCAACGAATCGCCCGCCGACGCGCGCAAACGTTTCCTCTCGCCTGCCAGCCTGATTCCCATTCGGGAGATCAATTCCCAGGTTTCGCAAAAAACCGAGAAAGCCATCCAATGGGCAATGTCGCTTCATCCCGATGAACGCCCGTCATCGGTGGACGAGTTCCGCAAAGCCCTGCTTGGGTTCAGCGAATCGCCGAGTAATCCCCTGCCCTTGCGTCGCCCACGCCCCGAAACTGTTTCAGACTTTCTCGACAATCCAACTGAAACCACACTCGCGTGGAGCGCGGCTGTTCTCTTACTTGTCAGTTTGCTCGCGACCCTTGCCCGCTAAACCAACGCATCCAAACCCAAGCCGTAAAAATCCCCGCAACTTCTCCGCCGAAGATCAAGATTAACACCCCAAATGTGCCGCTGCCGGAGGCGATCCAATCTGCCGCGCCGGGTAAACCGAGCGCGAGATAATTGTAGGATAACAGACCGCCAATCACCGCGCACAGGGTAAAGCGTAACGCCCAACGCGTGGTGCTCAAATTATTTGCCGCCCAGAACACAAGCGCGGCGCCGCCCACAAGCGCCAGCAGAGCTAACATCCACCCGCCGAGACGAGGATACCCATCCGGCGTAACAAGGTCGTTTTCCACGACCGGCGTAGGCGAGGGGGTAGTGACGGTTGGCGTCACCATCGTAGTGGGAGCAATCACGGTCACCGCTACGCCCGCATCCGACGCGTCAAATTGCAGCGCTTCGGAAATCAACGCCGGCTCGCTCATCACGCGGATTTCCACAAAGCCCGGCTTGTCGATCACAAACAATGCACGCGCAATTCCATCCACAGTGGGAGCATCCACTTGCTGTAAAACTCCGCCTCCCGAATCACGCGTGGACATGGTGAAGCGGGCAATCGTCCCGTCGGGTACGAGTCGCCCATTGGAATCCAATATAGGTCCGGCGCGAACCGCGATCGAATCACCGATCTTGAAAAGGGGCAATGCGGTTGCCGGTAGCGCGAGAACATCGGGTGTGGCGGTCAACTCCGGCGTCGAAATATCCAGCGCGAGAGGAATCACTTGCGATGGATTCGGCGAAAGCGCGGCAATCAAATCGTATCCCACAGCGGGAATGGAGACCGGCGACGCCCCCGGCGCGATCTGTTGAAATAACAAACGGGCGGCAACATCGACGAACGCGGGTTGTTTGCTATACAGGGAGTAATACGCCGTCAACTTGGAAATATCGGTAGCATCGAGATAATAGGGCGCGGTGAACGAAAACAAGACGATGTTCTTGTTGCGTATCAGGCTTGGGCGTTCGGAAAAAAAGCGGCGCAACAACGATAATTGATTGGCGCTCACATCCGCCAGCGAAACGACCACCCAGGTTGCGCGCTCCAACGCGCTTTCGATGTTGGTTTCGCTCTCGCCATTGAGGAGCAGTTCTACTTCACGAAACGAAAATGAATTCATGCGGCTGTTGAACACCTGCGCGCTCCCACCTTGACCGTACAACCGATCAACCGCTTTTTGAAGAGCATCCACCGCCAGCGCGTCCTTCGGGGCGCACGCGCCGCATTGTTGAGATGTGGAGGCGTCTGTGAGGAACACAATTCGATCGCTGGGGTTCGGCGGGGCCGGCAAGAGCGCGCCCAACTCTTGCGGGTCGGGGCTGATCAGTGTGGCGGCATTGCTCGCCACCTCGAATTTCACTTGTTGCAATTCACCGGTAAAACCAAGACCAAGGATGGAGGTAATCACCTCCGAAACCGAAAAATTTCCATCGTACACTCCCAATTTTTTCGCGAGGATGCGCGCGACAGCCGCGTCCACACGCTGGGCAAAGGCGGGATCGTTGACATATTCCTGTGTGAAGAAATCGAGTATTTCCACAGTAGTTTCGTACGTGACATCCGTTCCCAAGTCTGACTTGATGTTCCCAAGATACATCAAGTCGTTACCCGCTTGAAAAGCGTCGCGCGCCACTGAACGCAATGAAAAATTCTCGCCGCCTTGCGAATAAAACGCGCGCACCGCGTTGCTCCCCAGGGCATCGCTTACCACCAAGCCGCCGTCCCCCCTCCACCCTTGAAACTCCGGCAAGGCAAGGATGGCTGGCAGGGCAGATGAATCCAAACTGACGGGACGCGTCGTCGCTCGAATGTTCCCTTGAAATCCCTGATATCGAATGTGAGAAACTAAAAACCCATCCGCATTGGAGGCGGGGTCTGTCGCATTTGCCGCGGCAAAAAATGGAAACAACTCAACCTGCTTCAACGCCTCCAGCGACTTTCGCACCGTTGCCACTTCTTCTCCGAGTTGGCGATCCGAATCGCCGCGCCCGGGGAAATGCTTTGCAATCACGACCATGCGGCTCTCACTGCCGTTATGGAGACCTTTAATGAATGCGCCGCCCATCTTCCCCACCCAAAACGGATCGCCGCCAAACACGCTTGTGCCGAGATCGCTCAACGCAGAGGGGTTGGGCGTTTCCACCACATCCAAAGACGGTCCAAAAATCAAATTGAATCCGATGGCAGATAACTCAGAACCCAGCACAGCCCCCACCTGTTCCGCTTGAGTCGCATTCCACGTCGCGCCGACAGCCATCAACGAAGGCGTAGGGGTCAGCCCGCTCAAGATTTGGTCGTGCCTCGCGCCATCTCCATCCTGCGAGATTCCAACGAACAACGGAATGTACTCATTGGGCGCATCGGCAGGCGAAAGCGAGTTGGTAGCCTCCCACTCGAGATTTTGAAGATCGCTGACCAATTGATAAGCGCTGGGAACCGTCTCTGGCGCATCGACAAAATTATCATTCTCCGTCAACAACACAACGCCCCCGATATGGCGGTTGACGATCAAATCGTAGATTTTCGAATCGGGCGCGATACTTGTCCCTCGAAAAGTGACAAGAAACAATTGCCCCACGCGCTCTTGCGGCGTCATCGAATTCAAGATAGCCTGCGCCTGCGACTGGGCGCCCACCGCCGGCCCGCGCCAGAGCATGGATGCGGCGATAAACGCCGCTAAAACGAAATGGAGGAACCGCCTGGGATTCATGACGAACGCCCGTCTCTTCTCCCCAAGTGAAACTGGTTCACAACCCGACGCGCTTTCTTCACGTCTATCACAATTCCCCTCGAACCTTGAGCGCCAGTAGCGGATCGTCTGTGAAAATACCATCCACTCCCCAGCGGAACAAGCGGCGCATATCTGCCTCCGCATTTACCGTCCACACATGGACTCGCCTCTTCATGCGGTGGACGCGCCTCACCTGCTGAGGCGAGGTATTCTCCAAATAGGGATGTAACGCATGATAATCCCCAAACGCAAACATAAACGAACGCTGCCAAATCCCTCGATAATCGTTGATCGCAAGCAAGCCGCGAGGCACGCCAGGCATTAAGCCCCGCGCTTTGGCCAGGTTCTTCGCATGAAAAGAAGAAAAAAAGATATGTTGCTGAAGATTAAATTTCTTGACGATCATACACACGGTTTCAACAAGATGATCTTTTTTATTATCGTAATTGGTCAATTCCACATTGATGAACACGCGTCTCCCGACCGCTTCGAAGACTTCCTCCAACAACGGAATTTTCTCGCCGCGGTATTTTTCAGAGAATGAACTGCCCGCGTCGAGGGCTCGAAGATCAACCAGCCTCAAATTTTTTACCCGCCCGGTGCCATCCGTTGTGCGGTCAACAGTATCATCATGCAAGACAATGGCGTGCCCATCCGTGGTGAGTTTCACATCCAACTCAATAGCGTCTGCTCCTTGCGCAACAGCAAGTTCAAATGCCGCAAGGGTATTTTCCGGCGCGTACGCCGAAGCGCCGCGATGGGCAAAAATAACAGGTTGGGGAAGCGATTCGATCATCATAAAAAATTTACGGATTACGCAAATGATACTACGAAGCGTAATCCGTAAAAGTTGGAGAACAAATTGGGTTAAATATCTACAAAATAGGCGCTTGCCGCACGGTCGAGCATATCGCGCGACATGGCCGGCGGCACGCCCAGGTAACTTGAAATGTCGAGGATCTGGTCGCACAGGTCGCGCGGATGCGAGGCGCGCAGTTTGCGATTCCGTTTGATGTACCATTCCTGCAACAGGTATGCGAGCCCCTGGTCGTTATATTCCACGCGCTTATCCGAAGCAACACGCTTGAAGATCTCGCGATACTCTTCGTAACTCGGGTCGCCAATCTCGATCTTGTGACGCAGGCGGCGCAGGAAGGCTTCGTCCACGAGATCTTTGGGGGGCAGATTCGTCGAGAAGACGATCGTCACGTCGAAAGGCACTTCAACTTTACGTCCATTGTGAAGCGTGAGGAAGTCCACGCGGTTTTCGAGCGGGACGATCCAACGGTTGAGCAGATCGCGCGGGCGAACTTGTTGCCGCCCGAAGTCGTCGATCAAGAGAATGCCGCCGTTGGCTTTCACTTGAAAGGGCGCCTCATAATATTTGTGCACATCGTCGTATACCAAGTCCAAGCCTTCAAGCGTCAACTCGCCGCCAACTACCACAAAGGGTCTACGAATCTTCACCCAGCGCGGGTCTCGTCGCTGGCTGGTGCGCAAGTTGCCCGTGCTCCCTGTGCCCGAGGAGGAACCACCCTCTCCTTCCGGCACGAGGCGGTGGCTGACTTGATCGTAGACTTTGATCACCTGTCCATCGAGGTAGAGCGCGTAGGGCACGTACAAAACCTGGCTCAATGCAAGATTGCCAAATGCGCGCGCCACGCTCGTCTTCCCATTGCCGGGAGGTCCGTACAGAAAAATCGACGAGCCGGAGTTGAGCGCGGGACCTAATTTTTGAAAGGTTTTTTCAGAGATGATGAGTTGCGAAAGGATTTGGCGCATCGTTCGCGTGGTCACCGTGAGCCTGCCGGCGCGTTGACGGCGGATCGCTTCGTTGTACACTTCGAAAGGCACCGGTGCGGGGCCCGAATATTGACTGCGTTCCAACGCCTCGCGCGCGCGCGCAACTCCCGCCTGGGTGATGCCGTAGGTGTACGAGCCTTCGCCCAAGCCTCCCTGCGATGATTTGACTTCGATCAATTTCTCGCGTTTCAGCGATTCTAAAATATTGTCGGTGACTCCTGCAAACGGCAACGCGATCGTTTCGGCAATTTTGAAACCGCTCAAAAACCCCTGCGAATAAAGGATTTTCAGAGTCAGATCCTGCAACCAAAGCGCTGAGAGACCCGTGTCTTCCACCGAGTTGATTGGGGGCGGAGAAAACAGCCCGGTACCCATGTTGGTTTTTCCTAGCGGATTCGTCATTCTGCCTCCCACATTGAGATGTGGTTAAGATTTATCTGGAGTGCGCGGCTGAATTATACTGCTGAATGTTGAGCGCCACGACAACCAATATTGCATCTGCATTGAATCCGCAACCCGGCGCCTGCCCGCCGTTATAATCCCTACTATGAATCTATCTATTGTTATCCCGGTTTACAACGAAGAACACAATATCCGCGAGATTCTGCGGCGCGTGCAAGCAACCAAACTGGCGAAGGAGATCGTCGTCGTCGATGACGGCTCGCAGGATGGAACCCGGGAAATCCTAAAAAAACTGGATGGCAAGGGGAAGATTCGCGTCATCTTGCATGAGCGAAATAAAGGCAAGGGCGCGGCGGTTGTCACTGGGTTGAATGCGGCGCAGGGCGATGTGTTACTGATCCAGGATGCCGACCTGGAATACGACCCGCGCGACTATCCTGTTTTGCTTCAACCCATTCGCGAAGGCGTAGCCGACGTGGTCTATGGTTCGCGGTTTCTCGGCGGCCCGCACCGGGTGACGATGTTCTGGCATCTTGTCGCCAACAAATTGCTCACCTTGATGACCAATATCCTGTACAACACCATTCTGACTGATATGGAGACCGGCTATAAAGTCTTCCGCCGCAAGGTAATCGAGGATATGAAACTTCGCGCAAAACGGTTCGACTTTGAGCCCGAGTTCACTGCAAAAGTGCTCAAACAGAATTATCGCATCTTCGAGGTGCCGATCTCATTCAATCCCCGGGATTACTCACAAGGAAAAAAGATCAAGTTAAGAGATGCATTCGAAGCGGTGTGGACGCTATTGAAGTACCGGTTCGTGGATTAGCCGCCAATCTCGCGCGGTAATACGAAGCGGCGAAGCATCTTATGCCAAGTTCACGTGACGATAACAGGAAAGGTATAATCCATATCGTGAACTTCACTTTAGAAATCGACAAAGAAATTACCAGAGCTCAGCAAGCCCGCCAACGGGGCAATGAAGGACAAGCGCGGGTCTGTGCGCGACGGGCGGCGGGAATCGCCGTGCGCGAACACTTGAAACGCAAAGGCGCTCCGTCGTCCAGTCCCAGCGCCATAGATTTGTTAAACCTGATCAAAGACGACCCGATCCTTTCTCCTGAACTAAAACTGATCGCCAGTCACTTGACCTTACGCGTGAATGAAGAATTCAAACTTCCCGTGAAAGTCGACTTGATCGCAGAGGCAAAAGTATTCTGCGAAGAACTGTTGAAATAAAAAACCCTGAAGAAATCTTCGGGGTTTTTACGTTTCACTTATCGTTTACATCTGCTTGCGCGCAAGGTGAAAAAAGGCGCGGGCAACCGTTATGAGCACCAACAAGCCGGACATCACTCCCCCAAAGATAAGAAACAGTTTTCGCCAGTCTTGAAAGCGCAACACGATCTCTTCTCGCGCGGGGAAGCGAATCCGCTCGCGCAGACGCTGGACCAAGTCGCGCGGAGGGGAGACTGGCTGCAATGTTCCAGCGAGGTGCTCTTCAAGGGCGTCAAAATCATCTTGCAAATTCATCGTCATGGGGCGCGCCTGTCCAATCGCAAACAACATTTAAGCGACGGGGATGACGATCAAACCGACGGTTCCCGGCCCGAGGTTGGCGGCAATCGAAATACCCAACTCACCCATCAGTGCTTCGGTGTAGTTGAAGTGCTTCTTCGCTTCTTCCAACAAACCTTCACCTGATTTGGGGTCTCGCGCATGCACGACCGCAAGGATGACCGACTGATCGGCATATTCGTTCTTTGCCATTTCAACTACACGATCAAGGGCGGCTTTACGCGTGCGCACTCGTTCTTCCATTTTCAGGTCGCCGTCTCGCAATACCGCAATCGGCTTGACATTCAAAACAGATGCCAAAGCCGCCTGCAAAGTCTTCACCCGCCCCGACATTTTGGCATATTCAAGCGTATCAAGAGTGAGGATGACGCGCGAACGTTTCTTCACATCTTCCACATATTTCACGATTTCTTCGATGCTTTTGCCTGAGCGTTCCATTTTCCGCGCTTCGCGGCACAAGATGCCGATTCCCAGCGACCCCAGCGCCGAATCGATAGGGATCACTTTAAAATCATCCTTAACTTCTTCAGCGGCGGCGATACAGGAGGCGTATGTGCCCGAAAGTTTTGCGGTGATATGAATCGAAAGGATGGTATCGCCTTTTTGCGCGATCTTCCGATAGAACTCTACAAATTGATGCGGGGATGGCTGGGATGTTTTCGGAATCCGCCTGCTTTCCTCGACCAATTTATAAAAACCCTCGTTATCCAACTCCACCCCTTGAAGATAGGATTTTTCACCGAACAGAATATTTACCGGGATTACATCAATACCATACTCTTTTCCCCAGGAGGGGATGATATCACCTGCGCCGTCGGTTACGATCCGCAACATGGTTTACTCTCCTTCTAAATTGATATTTTGGTCTCCCAACTGATCGCGGAGCGACAGCAGGGTGCGATGATATAAACTTTTGACCGCGCCTTCGCTTCGTCCCATGA
>JAEURC010000047.1 GCA_016789025.1 Anaerolineales bacterium | reverse complement strand
CTCGTTGCCCGTATGCTCTGGAATGTGCGATCCGATTATTCGTGTACTGTTTCAATCGCAGGCAACTTTACAAACAACAGTTTCCAAACTACTCAGCCCATGTGATGGACTTTGTGAGCCCACCTATTTAGCCACTCCCCCCTTTGTGTACTTTGTGTCCTTCGTGTTTAGGTTCTTTATTATTCTTCTTTCCGCAACGCGGGGAACAACAACACCTCGCGAATGGAATGTTTATCGAGCAACAACATGGCGAGGCGATCCACGCCCATGCCGAAGCCGCCGTTAGGAGGCATACCGTAGCGCATGGCGCGGAGGTAATCCTCGTCGAGCGGATGCTTTTCGTCGTCGCCCTCCGCGTAATCGCGTCCCATTTCGAGGAAGCGCGATTCCTGATCGAGCGGGTCGTTCAACTCGGTGAACGCGTTGCACAATTCAAATCCAGCCACGTAGCCCTCAAAGCGTTCAACGGTCAATGCGTCACCTGGAATGGATTTCGCCAGCGGAGAAATATCGCGCGGATAGTTGTACAAGAACGTCGGCTGGATCAACGTCGGTTCGAGGAACTCGCTGAGCAGGAAGTCAATCAACTTGCCCCGCGTCGCTTTCGGATCGGGAGTCTTGTTCGGGTGTCTGGCTTTGATCGCCTTGAACAACTCCTCGGCGGATTGATGCTCGGCAATGTCAATGCCGCTGGTCTGTTTGATTCCCTCGCGCATTTCGAGTCGCTTCCACGGCGGGGTCAGGTCAATTTCATTTTCTTTGTATTTGATCTTCATCGTGCCTAAAACTTGCTGAGCAGTGAACGAGACCATTTGCTCGGTGAGTTCCATCACTTGCAGATAATCCGCGTATGCCCAATAGAATTCGAGCTGGGTAAATTCGGGGTTGTGCTTGAACGACACGCCTTCATTGCGGAAGTCGCGCCCGATCTCGTAGACTTTTTCCAAGTTGCCGACGAGCAGTCTTTTCAAATACAACTCGAACGAGATACGAAGATACATATCCTGCTCGAGTTCGTTGTGATGCGTCACGAACGGACGCGCCGCCGCTCCGCCATACAACGGTTGGAGGATGGGAGTCTCCACTTCGAGGAATCCTTTGCCATCCAGAAACTCGCGCAAGGCTTTGACGATCGCCGCGCGCTTGCGGAACGTCTCGCGGACATCGGGATTCACCGCCAAATCCGCGTAACGCTGACGCGCGCGCAGTTCGGGATGTTCCAACGCGGCGTGGCGGACGACGGTCCCGTCTTCGAGGGTCTCGTCCTTTGCGGCAGGCAAAGGGCTCACCGCTTTGGCGAGCAAATGAAAATCGTGGACGTGAAGCGTCACCTCTCCACTTTTGGTGCGGAACATCACACCTTCGGCTTGGATGAAGTCGCCGAGGTCGAACATCTTGTTGAAAAAATCCAAACGCTCCTTGCCCACGTCATTGGCGCGGAGAAATAATTGCGCTTTGCCCGCGCCATCTTCGATGTGCGCAAACGAAATTTTGCCCATCGTCCGCATCGCGCGGATGCGGCCCGCGAGAGTCGCTTTTACTTCTTTGCCATCTTTTTCGGCGGTTTCAAATTCGGCGATCGCCTCCGCGCTGAGGTGAGTCCGCTTGGCGCGCGTGGGGAACGGCTCCACGCCCTCGGCGCGAAGTTCCTCTAGTTTCTGCAAACGGATTTTTTCGAGTTGAGTGTAATCAGTCATAATGAGCCCAAAGAGTTAACAACGGAAGATGTAGACAAGTATACAGGTAGACGGGTACACAAGGCAAGTGCGTGTTATGCGCGGGTACGCTAAAACATGTAGATGGGGCTTACCGCAGGCATGAAACCTAACCACGGAGTCGCGGAAACACGGAGAAAAGCAATTAAAAACTCCGCGACTCGGTGTCTTCGTGGTTATCTTGTTCGGCTATCTACAACCTTTTAGAGCTCCTGCTGTATACCTGTCTACGTGTTTCCGTGTCTACTTGTTTGTCCATCCCAAGACCAACGAGACGGCATAAAACAAAACCCCGCGCAGAGGCGGGGCTGTTATCGTCGCTCCTGAGTCTATCCGACCTTCAGGATTTTAACATTATATGTGCCGCCGGGCGTTTCGACTTTGACAATATCGCCGACCTTGCGATTCAAGATGGCTTTCCCGATGGGCGACTCGTTCGAGATCTTCCCCTCGCGCGGGTTGGCTTCCACCGCGCCGACGATGGTGAACGCCTCCGCCTCGAAGTTGCCTTCTTTGATGGTCACCTTCGAACCGAGATGCACCACGTCGCCTTTTTTCTTGCCGTTATCTTCGATGATCTTGGCGGTGGCGAGCAACAGGTCAAGCTCTTGAATGCGCCCTTCCACGAAAGCCTGCTCGTTCTTCGCGGCTTCGTATTCGGCATTTTCAATGAGTTCCCCGCCTTCCATGGCTTCGTGCAGACGATTGGCGACTTCCTGCCGTTTGGCGGTTCGCAAATAATCCAATTCGTCTTGAAGCTTCTGGTAACCTTCTTTAGTTAAGAAATTGTTGTTAGGCATCTTTAATTCCTGCTATTATGAATTTTGTCCCGCATCGCGGGACAAAGCAAGGGAGAGCCGATTAGGTTGGTATTTCCCAAAAAGCGGGCATACTATATCATGGTTTTTGAGCAAGGACAAGAACTTTGTAACCGTCTAATTAAGTTGCAATAAACGGATTCCCTGCCGCTCAGACCAGTAATTTCGGATGGATTCGGTCACAGTTTCGGGGCTGTCGAAGCGCTCGCCTAACGAGGGAAGCTGGGATTTATAACAGACCGACGCATCAACCCAACGGGGCAGGCTGGTTTCAGTTATCCTGACAATTTCCTCGACCATCCCAGCCGCTTTCGCCTCCAGTTCATGTGGTTTGTAGCACCAGTACGGAACGTCAATGTCATAACGGAGGGGTCTGCCCAAAAGTTCCGCGGCTTGCCGCACGAGAACGTGGTCGACGTGTGAACCAAGCCCAAGCTGGCAGACCAGCACATCGTCGGGGTTGAGGCGGGCAGAGATGGCAGAGGCGATCTGCGCGGGGTAGTCCGCATCCGCTGGGTGAATCGCGCCGAAGATTTCAGAGGGATAAAGCCAATCCCCATTTATATCGCGGCGATAGATGCAATCCAAAAAATCGAAATGAACGGCTTTTGCGCCGACGATGGACGCGGCGAGGTTATCCTCCTCGCGCCGCCTGCGGACGGTTTCTTCGGCGGAGGAAAATCCCCAAATCGCATGGAGCCTTTGCGCGAATTGAGAATAACCGGGTAACTGCGGGTCGCCGCACATTAACGTCCAGATTTCGACCGGGATGCCCGCCTGGGTTTGTTCGTAGATCAATCCGCCTGCCGAAAAGACGGCGTCGTCGAGGTGAGGGGAAAGATAGATCCATCGCATTTTTCAATTTAACCACAGTTCTTCTCATTATGTCACCCTGAGCGTTAGCGAGGGGTCTCTTACCCATCAGGAGACTCTTCGGTCGCTGACACCTGCCCTTGCGGGCGGTGCAAGGGAAAGCGCTCCCTCACATTGTCCCGATGTTCTTCGGGAGAGTGACATAGCAAATTTGATTTTAAGATGTGAGTGCAATAGTCAGCCGCAGAATGTTCAAGTACACTACCCCCATGCAGGACAGACGCAAACAACCCCGCAAGAATTTGATGTCGTATTCGCAAGTCTTCGACCTGTACGCGGGCAGGCTGATCGGCTATCTCGGCGACCTGAATTTGCTGGGGGCAATGGTGATCGGCGACGAGCCCATGTCGCTGGACACGAAATTGACCGCCTCGATCCAACTGCCCGAACTGCCGAATGTCTCTGCCACGCGCATGGCTGTGCCGGTCCGCGTTGCCTGGTGCCAGCAAGACCTGAGCCCGGAATACTTCAACATCGGGTTCGAGTTCGAGCTCGTCACCGACGATCAGAAACGCATCATCCAAGCCGTGATGGAAAATTACGAGTTCCGCCGCGAATCGCCCAATTATCCGCAGCGCCCTGAAGTGAGCTAACCGCGCTCACCTTTCCTCGTCTGCCGCTGTAAAACGAAAATCTATCTACTTGCTGGCTTTTTCTTCCCAGCGATTTTCGGTCTTGACTTGCTTGTCTTTGCAGGCAGTTTCTTCTTTGCTACAGTGTTCTTCGCCACAGGCTTCTTTTTGGTGACAACCTTTTTCTTCGGCGCTTTTTTCGCGGCAGATATTGCCCTGCCAGTTTTCATCTTCTTTCCACTTTCTACTTTCTCCTTCGAGGACGATGTCTTCTTCACCGCCTTCCTCCTCGGCTTCCTCACTTTCACGCTTTCATCCTTCATCCTTCCACTTTCATCCCTGCCCCCAAACATCTCCTCCCACTTCGCGGACATAGACTCCACCCCCGCTCCATTCAAATTACTATTTACCAATTCCCAATTACCATCCTCCACAAACCGCCAATCCATAAACACATGATGCTGATACGCGTGTAATTCCACATACAATCCCTTTTGCCAGAGTTCCTCGCACGAGCGGATGTATTCCAAGCGCGTGACATAATCTTTGAAGGTGACGTATCCTTCAAATGGAAGTCCCAGCGCTTCGGCAAGGGATTTTTGCCTCAAATCGCCAGTGGATTTGTCGAGATACGCGGCGGAGGTTTTGATCCAGCCTTTTGTATCGGCGAAGCGGTTGTGATAGAGGACGAGTCCGCGCTCATCATTATGAATATTTGAATAAGCAAAAACATTTTCGTCCACACTTCCATTGGCGGTGAAGAGGTCGAAGAGGAAGAAATTTTCCACGTCGGCGAACAGGGAACGGCGGTGAAGAAGCGGGAAAATTTTCCAATCGTGTCCAGCGATCAATCCTTCATTCGGCGTCTCATCCCATTTCGGTTTGCGGAACTCCATCCCATATTTTTCGCGGAAGCCTTCCACTTGTCCGTGACCAAACATTGGCAAGCCAGGCAGTGTAGATAACACCGTCGCGATCCCAAAATATTTATCGCCGTCGCCGAATTGCTCGATGGCGGTTTTTTCATCGGGGTTGTTCATGAAGTTGACATAACGCTTAAGAATTTGCGGATCGAACTCGAGCGTGTTCTTGATCGCGGCGCGATATTTGGCGTTGTCTTCGTCGCGCAGCATGTGCATGAACGCGGAGTTGTACACGCGGTGCATCCCCAGCGTGCGGACAAAATATCCTTCGAGCAACCAAAACGCTTCGGCGAGGAGCAACGTATCGGGGACTTCCGCTGCGACGCGGTCCACGACCTCGCGCCAAAACTCCTGCGGGACCAACGCGTCAAACTCGGACCTCGTCATGCCTCGCTCTGCCCGTGAGGGGATCGCGCCGCCTGAGCCGGGTTCGGGAAACCACAAGCGTTGGATGTGTTTCTTCGCCAACGTCATCGCCGCGTCAAAGCGGATGACGGGGAAATTACGCGCCACATGCAAAATGGTTTGGATGATCGCTTCGCGCACCTCGGCTTTGGTGTAATCGAGTTGCGCGGTGTCGTTCCACGGAAATGATGTGCCGTCGTTGCCGTGATAGATGTAGCGGACATCGCCCGTGTAATGATCGCGGCGTTGAAAGACGACAGCCGCATCGGTCTTGTTGTAATAATGATCTTCGAGATAAATTCCCACGCGAATATCGTCCGATAAGTTTTCCGACTTGAACGAATACGAAGGATACGGCGAATACGGAAGCGACAAGAACCAATCGGGGTGTTCGCTCACCCACTTTGAGTCGATGCCCATGTGGTTAGGAACCATGTCGGCAGACAGGCGAATGCCTCTTTGCCATGCGCGAGTTCTCAAATTCTCTAATCCTCCCCATCCGCCTAAATCCTCCGCAATATCGTACGAATACAGCGAATATGCCGAAGCGACCGCGTCCGCGTCGCCCATGCGCTGTTTGATTCGTTGACTGGCGCGGCTCCGTTCCCACAAGCCGATCAGCCATAAGCCCGTGAATCCACGATCTCGCAGGATATCTAATTCTTCATCGGGGATTTGATCGAGGGTTTTTATCCATCTTCCATATTTACGCGAGAGTTGTTCGAGCCACACATACGAATTCTTTGCGATGAGGATTAATCGTGGCATCCATTCTTTGTCTGGACTGTATCTTTCATATTCGGCGTAATCGCCGCCCGAATACGTTGCGACGGGAATCTCCGCTTTGAAATCGCCGTGAGCGAGATGATGACGGAGAGTCTCTTCGCGCAAAAAGTCCATGCCGCGTAAGAGGCGGGACACAAACTCGTCGCCGAGAAGTCCGCCCCATTTTTCGAGGATGAATTGCAACTGCCCTTCGAGCGAATCAGGGAAGGCTTCGGCGGGCGCGCGCAGGATGTCGAACAAGGATTCAGTTGAACCTTGAATACTCGCGTTGTCTTTGGCGATCTGGGCAAAGAAATTATCCAGCGCGGCGATCAGATTTTTGTAGGCGGTCGGTTCAAGCGGAGCGTCGTCCACCAACTCAAGCATGGGACTCACCGCCGGGTTCGCGTTGTGTGTGAAGACGTAGATCAATTCTTCAACGGACTTGACCCGTCCGTTCGTGAGTTTGGCGAGATAGTCTTCGACTTTTTGCTGACCAAGATACACGCTTTCAGGCGGAAACTCCGCGACGAATTTTTTTTGCGTTCCGTCAATCGAATCCGCGCCGACTTGTTCGCTGGCAGAGTTGACCGCCGTGTTCATCACCGGCGGCGGGGCGAACCTCCGCACGAGCGCGCGCAGAGCCTCGTCAATGAGGGATAAGGCATAAAGGTCTGAAGCAGGCAGAGGGTCCGAACGAAGCGCTGACACCTGTGCGGCAAACTTCCGCGCGGAGGCGAAATCCCCAAAGCGCGCGCGTCCGTCGTCATCGAAGAAATCCGAAGAGAAGTGATAATGATCACGCGACAATTTTGTTAGGCGCATGGCGCAATGATAACCTCGAAAAATGATTTCGAGTATACTTTTACTCAATGTCACCCCAGATATTCGCAATGGTCTTGTTGATGATTTTAGCGGCGTTACACCTGCCCGTGCTTTCGTTGTTGTTGCGCAAGCGGGCCGGACAAGAGACCGCCGCCGTATTCTTCTCGGTATACGTCATCATCAATCTGCTCCTGACCGTTATCGACGGGTTGACGCGCGGCGGGCAATTGACGCTCAGCGAACAGAGCGCAACCGACCTCCAAGCGTTCGGCGCGTTCATCCTTTCATTTGTTGCCCTGATCGCCATCCTGCATTTTGTGCGACGGAATTCCCGCGCCTGGCTGATCGTGGGAGGCGTCTGGCTGTTTGGTTTTTTTGCCATCATCTTCAACCTGTTTCGTTTTGGCGAAGTGGTCTGGACGAACGGCGCTCTCGTTGTCACTTTCGACCGGCTCGCGCCGATCTGGGCAGGATATGGCTGGCTGGTATTTACGCTAGGCGCATTTGTAGTTGTGCGAATTGCGCATGACCGTTCGCGCCAGCCCCTGCTCCGCAACCGCCTGAATTACTGGACGCCGGCGTTTCTACTGATTGCAATCAACGATGGTTTGTTGTTTTTCGGCATGCCGATTCCCGGCAACCCGGCGCGTTTATGCGCGGCGGTGATCGGCGCGCTCATCATCGTCACGCACGATCCGCCCGATCTGCGCAACGTTGCGCGACGAGCGCTTACCTACGTGATCACCACCCTGGTAATCCTTATCTTTTATGTGGCTGGCACGACTGCGTCGCAATCGGTGTTCAACGCCCTGCCGAATTACAACCCGCTCCTCGTCGGCGCGGGGATCGCGCTTGTGCTAGCGTTGATCTTTACCCCGCTGTTGACCAGCGTGCGACGGCTCGTCAATAACTGGTTCAACTTACAGGAATACGATGCCAGCCGCACCCTGCACGCCTACAGCGAACAGATCAGTAACATCCTCGACATGCAGAGGCTCGCCAACGTCGCCGTTGGTCTGATCATCGAGGCAATGGATATCTCGCGCGGCTTCCTCTTTCTCGTGGACCCCGATATCACGCCGAACGGCGAGAAGAATTACCGCCTGCGAGCCGTTCGCAACAAGGGCGAGAGGCAGATACGGATCATCACCCTGGGGAGCGAGCACCCGGTCACAAAATACCTGGTTGTGGAAGGGCGTCCGCTTCTTCAATACGACTTGGACCTGCTCCCCGCTTTCCGATCTGTTTCTCAGCCCGAGCGGGAATGGTTCAACCATCTCGAAGCGGAGGTATACCTCCCGATCTTTTCCAAGCGCGAGTGGATCGGGCTCTTCGCCCTCGGCGCAAAGATCAGCGGCACGCGCTACACCGAGGAAGACCTCGTCACTCTTTCCGCGCTATCCAACCAGACGGCGGTTGCGCTCGAAAACGCCCGCCTCGTGGATAACCTCGTGGTGGTGAACACCGAACTGCGGCAGGCATACCGCAACCTCGATAAAGCCAACCGCGACCTCGAACGCCTCGACCAGACCAAATCCGATTTCATTAGCATTGCCTCTCACGAACTTCGCACCCCGCTGACAACGATCATCGGCTACACCGAAATGTTGCTCGAAGACGCATCTTTGCCTTCGCCCAGCCATTCCATGTTGAAAAACATCTCCAAAGGCACGAAGCGCCTGCACGAGATCATGGACTCGATGTTCGACATCGCGCAGATCGACTCGCGCACCCTGCAACTCCACCTCACCTCGGTGGATACTGGAGATCTGATCCGCAATGTAGTCAACGGCTCTGAAAAATCGCTCAAAGAACGCGAGCAAACGCTGACGCTCGATATCCCCAACCTGCCCATGGTGAAGGCAGACCCAAACCTTCTGCTTAAACTTTTCCAGCATTTGCTCACGAATGCCATCAAATTTACGCCCAACGGCGGAAAGGTCAACATCGAGGCGCGGCAAATCTCCCCTAGTATGGCAGATATGCCCAACGGCGGTCTCGAGATCGTAGTCAGCGATACCGGCGTGGGCGTGGACCCCGATTCGCGCGAGATCATTTTCAGCAAGTTTTACCAACCCGGCGAATTGCTCAAACATTCCACGAGCAAATCGCGGTTCAAAGGGAGCGGCGCCGGGCTGGGGCTGGCGTTATCCAAAGGTATCGTCGAAGCGCATGGCGGACGCATCTGGGTGGAAAGCCCGGGCTACGACGAGGAAAAATTCCCCGGCAGTCAATTTCACATCATGTTGCCGCTGGGTGTTTTCGACGGCGGTGAAAAAACGGTTGTGATGGGGAACGAAGTAAAAATGCAGGTGGGGTGACTTAAATCGCCTTCCGATAGACGCGGTGATTTTTATATTCAACGCCGTTCAAGTTCTTCAAGTCGGCACGCATTTGTTCGGTGGTTTCGGCGACCTGGGTCATTTCGACGTGTTGGAATTGATTGAAGCCTAAAACTGTTTTCCCCATTTCATAATATAACAAGGCATTGCCGCCTCTGCCTTGATACTCCGGCAGGATGCCCATGCCGTTGCCTGAGATCGTTTTAGTCCGCTTCATTTCGAGCAGGATGTCCACGATGCCGAACGGGAAGAGTCGTCCTTTGGCACGTTGGAGCGCGGCGGACACATCGGGAAAGGCGAAGAGGAATCCCACGATCTCATCACCGTGCAAGATGACTTTGATGAGACGATGATCTGAGACAAGGAAAATGTTATCCACCGCGTATTGGATGTCGCCGGGCGAGAAGGGATAATATTCCCAGTTGTGGATGAACGCCTTGTTATACGCTTCGCCGATACGCGGCGCCCATTGAACCAACTCGCGCTTGTTCTTGAACTTCTTGACCGTTAACGCGCCGCGCTCGATCACGCGCCTGGCGACACGCTCCACGCGTTCGGGAATCTTGAACGCATCAGCGGGGAGATAGCACGAGACGAAATCCACTTCTTTTCCGAAGCCGAGCGACTCCATCAGTTTGGGATAATACTCGTAGTTGTAGTTCATCATCGTCATCATCTGGCGATGTTCGAAGCCTTGCACTTGAATCCCATAGCCGTCGAACGGAGAGAGTCCCTTCGGACCGATCAGCGTGTCGAGTCCGCGCGCTTTCGCCCACGCGTGGACCGAGTCGAAGAGGGCTCGGGCAACCTCAAGGTCGTCAATTGAATCGAAGGCGTAGAAGTGCGCTTTCTTCGTCTTGTGATAGTCGTTGAAGGGTTTGTTATCCGCCGCGCAGATTCGTCCCACCACTTCGCCGTCGCGGACGGCGAGGAAGAAATCCGCTTCGGAGTGGCTGAAGAAGGGATGTTTCTTGCGGTTGAGAGGCAGGTAGGCGTCGAGAAAAAGAGGCGGCACCCACTGCTTGCAATCGCGGTAGAGGTCATAATAAAACTCCACGAAGCGTTTTACTTGCCGTTTGTTGTTGGTGTCCACTTGTTCGATGACGAGCATAAAGTCTCCCTGAAGCGTTGGGTTGTGGCAAGTATAAATGAAAAACATCGTGGCGCGGGATGGTATCCCGCGCGAGGATGTGTTAGCCACAGAGCTCACAGAGATTTTGAGTTTTTTTCTCAGAGGTCTCGGTGTTCTCTGTGGCTAAGAAAAAATTACACACTTAATTCGACACTCCCTCGCGCGCGCAAATGGCGGGATAACATCCCGCCCCACGAGTATCACACGTGCTATACTTGAAAAAAATTCGGCGGAGGAGAAAATTATGACATCCGAAACACAACACCAAGAGTTACTTGCAAAATATGCCGAAGCGGTCGTGCGCGTGGGACTCAACCTCCGCAAGGGACAGCGTCTCATCATTACGAATGCCACCTCGCGCGGAGTGCCGCCAGCGGGGCGCGAATTCGTCTACGCGGTGACGAAAGCCGCGTATGCCGCCGGCGCGAAATACGTGGAAGTGATTTGGGGCGATGAAGAAATGTTGCGCCTCCGCCTGCAACACGCGCCAGCCGATTCGTTCGATGAGTATTCAAATCATATCGTTGACGCGACGATGAATATGATTCAAAACGGCGACGCCCTGCTCTCGGTTTACGCTAACGATCCCGATGCGCTCGCCGGTCTGGATGCCGAACGGATCGCGGCGATGCAAAAAACACATTTGACTCATTACAACAAAATCGGAGCGCAGGTCAGCCGCAACGCGATGAATTGGTGCGTGGTCGCTTCGTCCAGCCCGGCGTGGGCGAAAAAAGTTTTCCCCGACCTCAAACAAGAGGAAGCGGAAGAAAAATTATGGCAAGCCATTTTTGAAACCACACGCGCGACTCTGCCCGACCCGGTCGCCGCATGGGAAGCGCATATCAAAAACTTGAAAGCGCGCGCCAAATACATGCAAGCAAAAAAATACTCATCGTTACATTACAAAGGTCCCGGCACCGACTTTACGCTCGGCTTGCCGAACGGACACATCTGGGGCGGCGCGCAAGCCCTGGCGGAGAACGGCGTGATCTTCACCGCCAACATGCCCACCGAAGAAATTTTCACGCTACCCGATCGTCATCGCGCGGAGGGAACTGTCGCCGCGACGTTCCCGCTCAGTTACGGCGGAAGCCTCATCGAAGATTTCAGCGTGACGTTCGAGAACGGTCGCATCGTCAAAGTGAACGCGAAAAAGAATCAAGCCATCCTGCAAAAATTGGTGGACACCGATGAAGGCTCGACGCGGCTCGGCGAGGTGGCGCTCGTCAACGCGACCTCGCCCATCGGCAAACGCGGACATCTTTTCTACAACACGCTCTTCGATGAGAACGCTTCATGTCACATCGCCATCGGACGTGCCTACCGCTTCACTCTCACGGGTGGGGCTGAGTTGACCGACGAAGAATTTATCGCCGCTGGAGGCAACGTCAGCCTCAACCACGTGGATTTCATGATCGGCTCCCCGCACATTGACATTGACGGCATCAAAGACGATGGCTCGCGCGAACCCGTCATGCGCGCGGGTGAATGGGCGTTTGAGGCGTAGAAAATCCTAACCGCGAAGAACGCTAAGAGCGCAAAGATTTAAAAAGATTTTCTTCGCGATCTTCGCGCGCTTAGCGGTTCACAAAGGAATCTCTCATGACCGAACAAGAATTCGATCAACTGCTTTCCAAATACGCGGACGTGGTCGTGCGCATCGGACTCAACCTGCGCAAGGGACAACGCCTGATCCTGCGCGGAATCCTCGAGGACGCGCCGTTGATGCGCAAAGTAGCCGAAAGCGCGTACAAGGCTGGCGCGGTGTACGTCGAGCCGATCTACACGGATGAACGAATCGCCCGCATCCGTTTTGAACATGCCGACCCCGAGTCGCTGACCGAAGTGCCGAACTGGATGCTCGCGCGTTACGAAGAATATTACGAACGCATGGACGCGGAACTTGCCATCCAATCATCCGATCCCGAATTGCTTGCAGGGATTGACCCCGACTTGATCGCAAAGGAGCGCAAAGCGATCAGGCAAAAGTACGAGCCGTTGCGAAAGTACGAAAACACGACCAACTGGTGCGTGGTCGCAACCGCCTCGCCAGCGTGGGCGAGGAAAGTGTTCCCAGCCGTCCCTGCGAAAGAAGCGGTGGAAAAATTATGGGCGGAGATCTTCGCCAGTTGTCGAATCTACGAAGCGGACCCGGTCGCCGCGTGGCAGGAACACGTCGAGAAACTCAAAAAGTATCGCGATTATCTCAACGCGCAAAAATTCACCGCGCTTCATTACAAGAGTCCCGGCACGGAATTGACCATCGGCTTGCCCGAAAAACATCTGTGGCAGGGAGCGCAAGCCGAATTCAAAAATGGGATCACGGGCATCCCCAACCTCCCCACCGAGGAGGTGTTCACCACGCCGCACAAAGATCAAGTGAACGGAGTCGTTTCATCAACCATGCCATTAAATTACAGCGGCGTGTTGATCGAAGAATTCAGTTTGACGTTTGAAAACGGACGCGCGGTAAAAGTGTCCGCGAAAAAGGGTGAAGAGACGTTGAAGAAATTGATCGAGACCGACGAGAACGCGGCGCGCCTCGGCGAGTGCGCACTCGTGCCGAACAGTTCGCCCATCAGCCAACGGAAGATTTTGTTTTACAACACGCTCTTCGACGAGAACGCTTCGTGCCACGTCGCCATCGGCAACTCGTACCGCGACACCATCGTCGGCGGCGAAGACATGACCGAGGAAGAGTTCGCCGCGGCGGGTGGCAACAAGAGTCTCGTCCACACCGATTTCATGATCGGCTCGGATCAATTGGATATTGACGGACTCAAAGCCGACGGCTCGCGCGTGCCAGTTTTTCGCAAAGGCGAGTGGGCAATAAAGGTTTAACATGCCAAAGAAAAAAACCGCTCCCCCCATCGAACTGGACGAACTGCTTGCCGCCGAATTCAATTACATCGTCCAGACCGCCACACAGGCAAACGAAGACCGCGCGCGGATCGCATCCTTTTATTTGATCGCCGTCGGATCTTTGGTTGCCACCATCCTCGGCACGCAATTTTTCGACCTGCAACAATTCACTCCGACTGCCAAACTTTTATTCAGCGGCATCTTCATTCTGCTGACCCTGATGGGCACATCCACCATCGTCCAACTGGCTAGGCTCAGGGCATCCTGGTACGAGTCGATGCTGGCGATGAATCAGCTCAAAGGATTTATGATCCGCCAAAGCCCTGAATTAGCCAGCGCATTACGCTGGACGAACGACACACTTCCGGACAAATACAAAACAGACAGCATCTCGTATTTCCAAGCGCGCGAAGCCGCCGTCTTAAGCGGGATCACGTTCGGAACAGCGGTCTATTTTATTGAATTCGCCTTGGGGGTAACTGGCACAGCGATCTGGATCTGGGCTTTCGCGCTTGCGATCATCGTTGCGTTCACCCAAATGAGAATCTATAAAAACATTCTGAACTAACATGCCGCGCGACTACATCTCCCAGCCTCCCACCGCGTTCCAACGCCGCCCGCATCTGACCCGCGACGACGACTGGATCCGCGCCTTCCTCCGCGAAGCAAAGATCGGACACATCGCCACCTCCGCGGATGGACAGCCGTTCATCAACCCGACGATGTTCTGGTACGACGAAGCCAATCATCAGATCGTGTTTCATTCGAATGTCGCGGGGCGAGTCCGCTCGAATGTGGAAGCCAACCCGAAGGTCAGTTTGGAGGCGAGCGAGTTGGGGAAGTTCCTGCCGTCGAACGTCGCGCTCGAGTTCTCGCTTCAATTCCGCAGTGTAGTCGTCTATGGCGACGCGCGTCTGGTGGACGATCCCGCCGAAGCGCGTCAATTGCTGTATGGGCTCATCGGAAAATATTTCCCTGCGATGACCGCTGGCAAAGAATACCGCGAGATCACCGACAAGGAATTGCGCGCCACCTCGATCTACGCGATCCAGATCGAATCGTGGACAGGCAAAGAAAATTGGGCAGACCGCGCCGATCAATCTGACGAGTGGGCGCCACTCGATGAAAAATGGTTTGAATAAGGAGTCAACATGCCTGAAGAAAAATTTCGCACCGAAGAATTCCGCGTGGACGGCGAAGAACTGCTTCGCAAGGTCAAGAACCTTATCAACGAGGGCAACATCCGCCGCGTGATCATCAAGGACAAAGACGGCAAGATCGTTTTTGAAATCCCGCTCACGTTCGGCGTGGTCGGCGCGTTGATCGCTCCGCAACTCGCCGCCATCGGCGCGATCGCCGCGTTGTTGACTGAAGCCACCGTTGTGGTTGAGAAGAGGGAATGACCACACACGGTGCGGCTAAACTCCTTCGCTTCGGCGGCATGCGGCTTCGAGTTTTTCCTGCTCCCAAGTAGAGTCCACGCCCGCCCGCAGGTACCCTTACGGATATATCACAAACCATTAGCCTGCCATTGAAAAACCTATGATAGATTCGGTTATTTGGAAAGAGAAATTAGAGCAAGATGTCCGCGCTTTGCGAAAAAGGCTTTCTCAACGTCGGTGGACTGAAAGATCAGTTGTTCTCTTTGAGAGAGAATTGACGCTATCTTTCTTTAGTATTCGAGCATTAATTGAAGCTGGGAAGCTGACTGACCGAACCAGCCACAAAGAATATGAATTTATTGCCTATCCTAATATAGGTAAGGTCGTCGACGAAATCTCAAAATACGATATTGATAAAGTATTTGACCTAGATTCAGGAATAGGGAGCAAATTAACGTTAAAATTACTAACTCACCAATTTATTCATGCCTATATAATTTTTACAGAATTTTCAAAAGAGGGTAATGTCGCTGGGGTTTTGTTATGTTCTGATTGGGAGAAAAAGAATAGTTTGATTAAACTCCCGATTGACTTAGCGATTGAGATAATTGAAGATGTGATTGCAGATGAAATTAAAGAAATGTACATGGCAAGAAGTGAAAAGACAGGTGAATTACGAAAAGTAAAAATTGTATAAGGAATATCAAGTACCCCAAAAGGAAAGATACCGATAAACAGCAGTGTCAAAAATTAGAAGGAAAACTAAATGAAGTAAGCTTCGAGAGACACTGCAAACTAAAAAGTTTATATTCGCTCCACCCCAATCCCCGCGCCATCGGGCAAAAACATCTTCGCCCCTTCATACGTCACCCCGCGATACGGATCGTTCTTGATCAACAGCGGACCATCCAGGTCGGCGTAATCGCACAGCGGAGCGAGATGCGCCGCCGCCGTCACCCCCACCGACGACTCGACCATGCAACTGAGCATGATCTGCATATCGTGCGCCCGCGCCGCGTGGATCAT
The DNA here is from genome assembly GCA_016789025.1 of Anaerolineales bacterium. Classification (GTDB taxonomy): domain Bacteria; phylum Chloroflexota; class Anaerolineae; order Anaerolineales; family Villigracilaceae; genus Defluviilinea. The sequence goes on along the minus strand of JAEURC010000047.1, from coordinate 1,642 downwards.
TCGCAACGTCTCGCGAATCCCTTCGCTCTTCATCGTCTTCACCACCACGCCGTCAATCGCGCCCGCAAGTTTCGCCACATCGCGCGAGTTCTTCGCCGTTTCATCCGCATAGATGGGGATATTGATTCGCTGAGCGCGTAATTCATCTTTCAACCAGAAATAACCGTCCACATCGTCCACCGCCAGCGGCTGTTCGATGAACTCCAGATCGTACTCTGCCAAGCGCGGGATGATGCGCAACGCCTGCTCACGACTCCACCCTGCGTTCGCGTCCACTCGCAATTTCGAATTGGTCGCGCCGCGAATCGCTCTGATTCGCGCCTCATCCTCCTCCCCTCCCAACTTGATCTTCAGAATCGGATGCCCCGACGCTTTCGCCTGCTCCGCCATCACATGCGGCTCATCCATCCCGATCGTGAACGATGTCAATGGAATCTTCCGCGGATTCAACCCGAACAATTTATACAACGGCTGTCCCAACTTCTTCCCCCACAGATCGTGCAACGCCTCGTCAATCGCAGACCGCGCCGCGCGCGAGCCAGCGGGTCGCCGCGCTAAAATATTGTCCATGTCAAACAGATCGTCGCCCAAATCAGGCGCCGATTTCAAGTACGCGATGATCCCCTCTTGCGTCTCGCCGTAATACGGCACCGCCGCCGCTTCGCCAACGCCATCGTCAAGATAGACCAACACATTATGCCGCTGGTCGCTCGCCCCATGCGCCACGCGGAAAGTCGTCCGCAGATTCAGTGTGATCGGTTCCCAGTGAAGTTTCATCGTTGCCTTTTTAGCCACAGAGACCACTGAGTCCATTGAGAGAAAATCTCAAAATCTCTGTGATCTCTGTGGCTTAACTTTCGTTACTCACGCGACGCACATGCTATCACAGATGGTAGAATCAATCCATGCAAACCATTCTCGATGACTACGCCAAAACCCTTGATAAACGCGTCACGGTATTCGACGTGAAAGTTGACTCGGACTCAAACGGGACTCTCACCCTCAGCGGACGCGTCCTCCACAAATCTCAACTGGATGAAATTCATCGCATCTTCCCCGACGTCAAACTGGATACGGCTTCCGTCCGCATTCTCCACACCGACGCGAACGAGCGCGTCCACGTTGCCACGAATCTCACAGGCTTGCACGAAAAACCCACGTTCCGCGTGCCGCTCCTCAGCGAGTTGCCCTACGGCACAGAACTCGAAGTGTTGGAAGAGGAAGGCAAATGGGTTTTCGTCCGCCAAACGGACGGATATTTGGGCTGGGCATATCGTCCATATCTCGGCGAGGGACTCGCGCCCGCATCCACGCATCTCGTGATCGCGCCCGTGATCGAACTCCGCGCCGAGCCGAACGCCGTCAGCGAAGTAGTTACGCGACTTGTAAGCGGGACAGGAGTCACCATCCTGAGCGGAGACGAAGGAGAGGAGACGCGTGACGGTTGGTCAAAAGTCCGCGCGAATCGAGTCGGTTGGGTCGAGTCACATCATCTGCGCGCGTTGGACGACATCTCGCAAAGTGTGGACGAGAAGCGAGTTATGCTTGAATCCGATTCACAACGTATGATCGGCGTGCCATATCTTTGGGGCGGCTCAAGCGGCAACGGCATTGACTGTTCGGGCTTCGCGCAACTGCTTCA
>JAEURC010000008.1 GCA_016789025.1 Anaerolineales bacterium | reverse complement strand
CGAAGCGATTCGTCCCGCAGGCTTGGCGAATCAAAAAGGTCCGCGCATTCAGCAGGTGTTGAAATCTATCACCGAAGAACGCGGCAGTTTGGATTTATCGTTTCTCAAAAAAATGTCTGTGGATGATGCGCGTGCTTGGCTGACCAAATTCAACGGCGTGGGACCGAAGACCGCCGCCATCGTGTTGTGCTTTTCGTTGGGCATGCCCGCCTTCCCAGTGGATACGCATGTCTACCGTGTGACGGGACGCATCGGACTCCGCCCCGAGAAGATGACTGTCGAGCAGGCGCATCCGCACTTGGAATCGTTATTCCCGCCTGAAACGTACTACGCCGCGCACTTGAACATCATCCGCTTGGGACGCGAGATCTGCACCGCGCGTAAGGCGATGTGTGAGAAATGTCCGATTGTGAAGTTGTGTGATTTTGGAAAACAGAGACTGGAGACTAGAGACTGAGCGGTTCAGTCGAATCTCTAGTCTCCAGTCTCTAGTTATCGGTTGTCGCCATCTCCCTTTATTTTCCCCCGTTCCAATCTATCTAATAATTTAGCGATGTTCGCTTCGGCGATCTCATCCAGCGACAGTTCCAACTCGGTGGCGACCTGCGAGATGTACCACAACACGTCGCCGAGTTCGGCTTTGAGCGCCTCGCGTGTCTCCGCGCTGATCTCGCCATCCTTGTCGCGGAACACTTTCTTGATCTTGCCCGCCACTTCCCCCGCCTCGTTGACGAGTCCCAGCGTGGGGTAGATCACTCCATGCCCGATGACGGGATATTTTGCGGTAGCGCGTGATTTGGTTTGGTAGTCGGTGAAGTTCATAGGTTTTCCTATATAAAATTATTTCAAAACAAATTCAATGATTTCTGGAAATTTATCTTTTTCATCAACAAAAATCTCAACGTTGGTTTTTCCTGAACTCCATGAGATATGATGTGAATCTCCTGATAGTTCATTTCCTATCAATAAACCATCTGTTCCAACGTAAATTTTGGCAGCCCCAAAAAGTACATATTCTTTGGCAGATCGGTTGAGACGACAACCCGAACCTCTCTATCTGTTTCTGTAGCCACAGCAACACCAGCATCACTATAAACGAATTTTTCTTTACCACTTTCCCATTGAGGATAGTCAGTGGCTTTCTTGTCGATAAGAGAAACTTGAGCATTGTATACTAAAATATTTTTATCGAATAATTTAGGCATGTTATTTAGTGTAAGGGACTTTTTCTAAAATTACGAAAACGACTTTGCCAACCCTCTCCACCACTCATCCTTCTCCCTCGGCACAAAGGGACTATACAGCGTCAACCGATCAGCAATCCCCTCGTAGCGTTTCTTCAATTCATCAGCCAATTTGTTTTCTTCCGTCACCAAGCAAAACTCATTCAACATCTCATCCGTGATGAGCATCGGCATCTCTGCCCATTCTCCCTTCGCCGCGTGCGCGGACAATGTCTCCGCGACGCCGCTCCAGCCATGCAAGTCCATGACGGGGCGATAAGAAGGCGTGGATGCGTAGAATGAGATCTGCGCGCGGGCGAAGTTCATCTCTTCGGGAGTTGTCGCAACGAACGCGGTCGCCGATATACTCACATCTTTCCTCTTTCTTCTTTCCTTTTCCGCACCTTCCGCAATCGCTGGAAGCATCACCTCTTTCAAATAACGTGGACTATTAAATGGATGGACAAGGAATCCCTCACATAATTCACCTGCGAGTCTTGCCAATCCTGTGTTTACACCTGCAATATAAATCGGAATATTTGGATGTTCAATCGCTCCTGCATTGAAGAAAGGAGACATGAGAGTTACTTTGTAATACTCCCCGCGAAAATTCAACTTCGTGCCATTCTGCCAGCAATCCCAAAACGCGCGGATGACTTGGATCTGCTCGCGCAACTTCTTCACAGGCGACTCGGGCCACGTCTGACCAAACCTCCGCTCGATGTGCGCTTTGACTTGTGTGCCAAGCCCGAGGATGAATCGTCCGCCTGATTGCGAGGCGAGGTCCCAGGCGGTGTAGGCGAGGTTGGCGGGCGAACGCGCGAAGGAAACTGCGACAGCCGTCCCGAAGTGAAGACACGTGGTATGTTCGGCGATCAACGCGCAGGGCAGGAAGGGATCATGTTGAGTCTCCTGAGTCCACAGCGCGTCGAATCCAATTGACTCAGTGGCTTGCGCGATCGCGGGAACGTCATTTAATCCAGTGGGAGGTAATGCGGCATCGAGTTTCATGAGGTGAGTATACAGGTAAACAGGTACACACGTAGACATGTTTTCCCTGTGTACTTGTCTACTTGTTTACGTGTCTACCTTTTATCTATCCGTCCAACAAATACGCAAGTATCCAATTTGTAGTTGCATTCAATCCATCCATATGCGCGCGTTCGTAATTGTGCGACGCGTCAATGCCAGGACCGATCAACGCCAGCGCCACATCGCCGCCCGCGCGCCAGAACGCCTCGCCGTCCGAACCGTAAAGCGGATACACATCGGTCTTATACGGAATTTTATATTTCTCCGCCAACTCACGCATCCTTCTATTCAAGCCCTCGTGATACACGCCGCCGCTGTCCTTGATGCACAACGTCGCGCTGAATTCATCCGACTCCTGCCCCGCGCCGACCACCGCCATATCCACCGTGACCAACTCCGCCACATCAGATGGGATTCCCGCCGACGCGCCGTGCCCCACCTCCTCATAATTCGAGATGTGGAAGTACACGCTTCTTTTCGGACTTCGACCTGACTCAGCCATCGACTTGATCGCCGCTACGACATTTGCCACGCACGCCTTATCGTCGAGAAACCGCGAGCGGATGAATCCGTTGGTCACCTCAACGCGCGGATCGAACGCCACGCAATCCCCGACGTTGATCCCCAACTCGCGCGTTTCTTTTTCGGATGTCGTGCGTGCGTCGAGTCTCACCTCCATGTGATCTTCATTGCGCGGAGTATCCGTCTGCCCGAAAATATGACCCGACGCATTGTCGATCAACACCGAGCCGCGAATCTTCTCGCCCTTCGACGTGAAAATCCACACACCCTCAGTCTCGATCGTGTTCCACTGAATCCCGCCAATGCGACTCAACTTCAGCCGCCCGCTCGACTTGATCTCCTTCACCACCGCGCCGAGCGTATCCACATGCGCCGTCAACGCAACGGGAGGCAGATCGCTTTCTACTTTCCACTTTGCTACGAGGGCTCCTTTGCGAGTTCTCAACAATTCCAATTGCTTGTACTGCGACAACTCTTTTTCGACAAACGCAATCGCAGGCTCCGCAAAGCCTGTGGGCGAGGGGATGTTGAGCAGGTCAACTAGAAATTTAGTGAAGTGATTAGTATCAATGAGTGGGAGTGACATGATGTCTCCTAATGGGAATCAGACTTTGTTTTCAATATATTTCCCCGCCAATCAACCGACTATTTCTCAAACAGAGACTCGATCAGTTCATCGCGGTTTAACTTGAGATGCTCTGCAACGTCTTTCAAAATGCTATTCAGCGTTCCCACACGCAACGGCTTATGACGCGGAATTGTAACGTGATGCTCACCGCCCTGTTGAGTAGTCAAACGCATGTGACTCCCAACCTGACGCGTGATTTCATAGCCGTGCCGTTTGAGCAGTTTTACGAGTTCTTCGCCGCCCAGATCGCGCGGGATTCTCATACGGCAAGCACTTCCTCTTTCACGATGTGAAGCCGAATAATTTGCGGTTGTTTCCCCTCGTCAAAGTGAGCGCGGACAGCCTCTTGCGCGGCTTCCTTCAATTCATCCCATGTGTCTGCCTCAGTGAAAATGGATTCTCCGAGAGCGCGGGCGGTAAACCCGCCTTCGGGCGCTTCCTCGACCATAAAGATGATTTCGTTCATAGCGCATCCTTTTCTTGTTCCAAACCTTCAAACTGGATGATTTTCCTGCGCCAGTTCTCGGGTATGGATATCGTTTGCGATTCGCTGTAATTATACGTCACCATCACCACTTCCCCTTTGGCAATTTCCTTGCCTGAGTCCGCATCCACGATATTCTGCTCCCATGTCATGGACTTGTTCCCCAGCTTCGCCACATGCACCCCAACCTTGATCTTCTGCCCGAAATACACAGGCTCAAGATATGTGATGTGAACGTCCGCCAGAATCACGCCGATCTCCATGAAGGACTGATCTTTCGTGAACAATCCCAACTCGACCAAGTACGCGATCCGCGCCTGCTCGAAATAGGTGAGATGCTTCGCGTTGTTGACGTGCCCCTGCGGATCCAAATCCCCGTAGCGGACTTCGATGGGATGATAAAAATGGAAATCGCTCATGGAGCGATTATACCCCGCTCAAAAATTAGAAAATTTGTGCTATACTTCCCTTGTGGCTGTCATCCGCTCATCAGACATCGGAAATTACCTCTACTGCCGCCGCGCGTGGTGGTACAAGAAGCAGGGAGTCGAATCGGAGAACCAAGCCGAAATGGCGACAGGTTCCGAACTCCATCGCCAGCACGGGCGCAAAGTCCTCGCCTCTAGCCTGACTCGAACCGTTGGCTTGATCCTCCTGATGCTCGCGCTAATCCTGCTGGTCGCGTACTGCACAGCAAGAATTCTCTAATTTTCCAATCCCCAATCTCCAGTCTCTAGTCTCCAATCCTCCAATTGCCACTTACCAATTACCAATTACTCCCTCCCCATGCTCTACCTTTCCCTTTTCCTCATCCTCCTCGCCTTCCTCTTCTTCTGGCAATCCAACCGCCAGCGGAGCGAGGCAGGCTTGCCAGGCGGACGCGTCATCTACACCGACACGCGCGGCTGGAACAAATTGGAGAAGCCACTGTTCTACGCCGCGTTGGAGTTGACAGGCAAACCCGATTATCTCGTTGAACAAAACGGAAGAATCATCCCCGTCGAAGTGAAATCTGGACGCGCCCCCGAAGCGCCGTATGACTCGCACATCTATCAACTGGCGTCGTATTGTTTATTGGTCGAGAAAACGTACGGCAAACGTCCGCCGTATGGGATCGTCCATTACGAGGACAAAGATTTTTCGGTCGAGTACACCCGCGAGTTGGAACAGTCCCTGTTGGAGTTGATCACCGAGATGAAGCGCGATGGGATGAAGCGAGAAGTCGAAAGGTCGCACGAGCAGGCGTCCCGTTGTAAAAGATGCGGGTTTCGATCCGTTTGTGATCAATCGTTGGCGTGAGGAAGGTAGTCAAGGAAATACGGAGACACGTAAACAAGTCGTAACTCGTATCTCGTAACGTGTATACGTGTCTACCTGTTTACTTTATAATCATCACTATGCCCGAACCGTTTATTCCAAAACGACCCGTCGTCACCGCGCATCAGAAACTGCCCGAAGCCGTGATCGAAGCGGAAGCGATGTCGGCGTATTTGAAAAGCAAAGGTGTGGACGCGCCTTTTGGCTCGATCTACGATGAAGATCTGCGGAAGCGCGTGCGCGGCGGCGAGTTCGATGTGCTGATCGTCGCGGGCGGGGATGGAACCGTTCTGCGGGCGGGTCATCTTTGCGCCCCAAGCGGAGTGCCGATCCTTGGCGTTAACTTGGGGAGGCTCGGCTTTCTCATTCAAGTGAACCGCAACGAGTGGCGCGAGTACTTCGACAAATTGTTCAACGGCGAGGCGTGGATCGAAAACCGCATGATGTTACGCGCCGAGCACTTCCGCGCGGGCGAGTCGCTGGGCGAGTGGCGCGCGTTGAATGAAGTGGTGGTCGGGCGTGGCGCGAATCTTCGCCCCGTGCATCTCACCGCTTCGGTGGATGGAAGCCTGCTCACCCGCTATCTCGCGGATGGACTCATCGCTTCGACTCCGACGGGGTCAACTGCCTACGCCCTTGCGGCGGGCGGACCCATCCTGCCGCCGAAGTTGCGCAATATTTTGCTCGTGCCGATCGCCCCGCACCTTTCAGTGGATCGCGCGGTGGTGCTGGCTGAAGGTTCGACGGTGAGCATGACGCCGAAAAGCGAGAATGCCGTATTGAGCGTGGATGGACAAGCGCCGATCACGTTGATGGAAGACGATCACATTGACGTGCGCGCGGCGGACATCAACGCGCAATTTGTCCGCTTCGGCGACCCCGGATATTTTTACCGCAACCTCACCGCGCACATGAACGAGAATTCGTTGGGTATGCCGAGATGAGAAGATTAAACACAAAGGACACGAAGGTCACTAAGGTTGGTCAATTGATGAGCGAATCGCTTTTCCGTAGATTTTCCCTTTGTGTACGTTGTGTCCTTCGTGGTAATGATTAGAGATGCCGAGATGACACAAACGACTGAAACTCTTTATTGCTACAACCATCCCACCCGCGAAACATCTTTGCGATGCAACAATTGCAATCGCCCGATCTGCGCTTCATGCGCGGTCCGCACGCCGACGGGGTATCGCTGTAAAGAGTGCGTGCGCGAACGACAAAAAACGTTCGACACTTCCGAATGGTATGACTACCTCGTCGGCTTCATCGTTGCGAGCGTGCTTTCAGGCATTGCGGCGTTTCTTGTCACATTGATTGACAGGATCGGTTTCATCGGCTGGTTCCTCATCATCGCAGGCGCGCCGACGGCGGGCGTGGCGATCGCGGAAGGCGTGCGCTTATTCACGCGCAACAGACGTTCGAAAAGTTTGTTCATTACCATCGCTGTCGGCGTCGTGGTTGGCGCGATTCCTGTGATCTTGTTTCAATTGGTCATAGGCGATATTTTTAGGATTCTCTTTCAAGTGATCTATCTTGTACTCGTTACTCCTGTTGTATACACTCGACTTTCTGGAATCCAATTGTTCAGATAATAGATGCTCAGAACGCCGTCCTCGGCGTTCATGTTCGCCGAGGACGGCGACCAGAGCAAGGTGATTATGCTTACCGAACTTCACATTCACAACTTTGCCATCATAGACAAACTCGACTTGCGTTTTGGTCCTGGTCTCATCATCCTCACGGGTGAAACGGGCGCGGGCAAATCCATCATCCTCGATGCTGTCGTCATGCTCATCGGCGGCAAAGCGGACACGACCTTCGTGCGCACCGATTCGGATGCCGCGTTTGTCGAGGGTGTGTTCCAGCTCAAAGGTCCGGAAAGAGAAGCGGTACACGACATCCTGAACCGCGAAGAATTGATGGACGATCCGAACTACGTCGTGCTGATGCGCGAAGTCCGAAAAGAGGGACGCAGTGTGGCGCGCGTCAACGGGCGGACGGTGAGCGTTTCTCTTTTAAAAGAAATTGGATCGCTGGTCGTGGATATTCACGGGCAGGCGGAACATTTATCGCTTCTCGATTCTCGCGCCCACTTGGGCTTGCTTGACCGCTACGCGGAAGTTTCGCGCCCCCTCAGCGAATATCGTCAGACGTATCACGCGCTGCTTGGCGTGCGGCATGAGTTGAACGAGTTGCACAAAGCGCAAGCGGATGCGGACCGCCGCGTGGAGTTTCTCACGTATCAAGCGGAGGAGATCGAAGCCGCGCGATTGAAAGCGGGCGAGGATGAAGAGTTGCGCAAGGAGCGCGATCGGCTTGCGAATGCCGAGTCGCTGGCGCAGAACGCGCAAGAGGCGTTGGCTGTGTTGGAAGAAGGCTCGCCTGAGACTCCCGCCGCAACGGACTTGATCGGGCAAGCCGCGCAAGCACTCGCCGCGTTGGCAAAAATTGATTCGGCGCAAAGCGAGTTGGCGAATCAAGCCGAAGTGTTGATCGACACGATCTCGGATGTGGTTCATAACTTGCGCGATTATTTGGAAGAGATCGAATTCAACCCGAAGCGACTCGACCAGGTGGAAGAGCGGCTTGATCTCATTCACTCGTTGGCAAGAAAGTATGGCGGGAACATCCCCGCAGTGATCGCCTCTGGCGAGAACGCGCGCAAACAACTCGAAACCATCACGGGCGCGGCGGATCGCATCAACGAATTGGAAATGGATGAAGCGAAACTGTTGGAGAAACTCGGCAAGCAAGGGTTGGCTCTCTCCGAAAAACGCAAATCGGCAGCGACGAAGATGGGAAGCGGCATTGAAACTGAACTTGATGATCTAAAAATGTCTGCCGCGAAATTTGGCGTGGACTTTCAGACCAAGCCCGACCCGAACGGTGTGCCGCTCAACGGCGGTCCGCGCATTGGGTTTGACCAGAACGGAATTGACCGCGTCGAATTTTTGATCGCGCCGAATCCTGGCGAGGGACTCAAGCCTCTGGCAAAGATCGCCTCGGGCGGCGAAACATCGCGCTTGATGCTGGGGTTGAAAAACGTTCTGGCGCGCGCCGATGAAGTCCCCTCGTTGATCTTCGACGAAATTGATCAGGGCATCGGCGGGCGCGTCGGCATGACCGTTGGTCAAAAGTTGTGGAATCTCTCGCGCTCGCATCAAGTTTTCTGCGTGACGCATCTCCCTCAGTTGGCTGTTTTCGGCGACGAGCATTATCAAGTGCAAAAATTGATTCAAAGTAGTCGCACACTCACGCGCGTTGAGAGACTCGACGGCGAGCCGCGCCTGCTCGAACTCTCGCAGATGCTCGGCGAAGTGGGCGAGGGGACGTTGAGATCCGCGCACGAGTTGTTGCAGGTGGCGCGGCAGATGATAAAAACTTCGAAGTGATGCGACAAAATTCCCGCTCAAAAGAGCGGGAGTTTTTTGCAAAAATCAACCAGGGTGAAACCATCCATCACCGTCATGGAATTCAAATATCATCCTCGTGTCTGGATTTGCGAGGTTAATATCACTATACTTGCGCCCATTCTAGAAACAGGAAAACCCTGTTTTCACACATTGATGAAAAGGATGCAACATGTTTACAACCCTCGCCCCTCTCAGCCCAGACCTTACTGCGGATGAACGCCTCGACGCCATTCGTGAAGCTTACAATGAAGACCGCTCGCAGATGACGCTCATGCTCGCGCATAAATTACGCGTGCCCGAAGTGGACATTCTGCGCGCGCTCGAAGGCGACACCGCCCGCGAATTGGACGGCTCACGCTGGGAAGAGATCATCCGCGCGTTCGAACCGCTAGACAAGGTGACTGTCATTGTCTCGAACGGTGCGACGACCATCGAAGTGTTCGGTCAGTTCGGAAAGTTTTTCAACAAAGACGGCTTCCTCAACATCCGCACCGATTCGCTCGACATGCACATCCGCGGCTGGGAGTTGGCTTCGGTCTTCGCTTTCCGCAAACCGAGTCATCTCGATAAGCACGAATCGCTGTCTTTCCAATTCTTCGATAAACGTGGAAGCGCGGCATTCAAAGTGTTCATCAACTTCGGCGGCAATGATCCTTCGGCTGAACAGAAGGAATCGTACGACACTTTGATCGAGAAGTTTGCGAAGTAAGCGTGTAAAGTAGACAGTAAACAGATATACACGTAGACAAGAATATTCTGTCTACGTGTTTTCTTGTGTGCTGTAATTGTGGTCTCGGCTGCTCGCGCTCGACCACCAAACTAACCAACTAACGAACTACTCAACTACCAAACTAAACCATGTTCCTCAAACGCTTCCAACTTGCTCTCATCCACACTGCCGTTGCCATCACGCTCGTGCCGATCAACAGCACGCTCAACCGCGTGATGATCTTTGACCTCGGATTCTCCAAAACCCTCTTCACGCTTCTCGCCATCCTGCCATATTTGCTCGCGCCGATCCAAGTTGCCATCGGCTCATTCTCAGATCGTAACCCCATCTTCGGGTATCGCCGCACGCCTTATATTTTTGTGGGATTGCTCCTGTGTGTCATTGGCGTTGCAGTCGCTCCGCAAGTGGCTGTGTTGCTCACAGAAAATTTCAATCTCGGGATCGTCGTTGGTCTTCTCGCGTTCGGCGCGTGGGGCATGGGCTACAACCTTTCCGCTGTTTCGTATTTTTCTCTCGCCACCGAAGTCTCAGGGCAAAAGGGACGCGGCGCCACGATCGCCACCATGTTCTTCGTGATGGTCATCGGTCTGATCGCGACGGGCATCACCCTCAGCCGCCTCGTACCGACGTACACTCCCGAAGCGTTGACGCGCGCCTTCCTCCTCGTCGCCGCCTCCGCCCTGACCTTGGGTCTGCTCGGGCTCTTCAAGCTTGAATCGAGCAGGAGCGCGGACTTAAGTCCGCACACCGAGCCGCACTCCTCGTATTCAATAAAAGAAATTGTTTCCGCCATCAAAGAGAATCGCGTTGCAAAGATTTTCTTCATTTACCTGTTGTTGCTCCTCGCCGCGATTTTGGGACAAGACGTTCTCCTCGAACCCTTCGGCGCGCAAGCCTTCGGCATGACCCTCGAACAGACTTCGCGCATCGTGTCCATCAGCAGCACGTTCACATTGGTCGCGTTCATTGTCGCTGGTTTTATGGAAGGGCGCGTGAACAAGAAGGTCATCGCGCAGATCGGCAACCTCGGCGCGTTGGCAGGATTCGTCATCGTCATCGCCAGCGGACTGATGGCATCCTTGTCACTTTTCTATATCGGCATCACGTTGTTGGGATTCGGCACGGGCATTTCCACTGTTGCGAATCTTGCGTTGATGTTCGAGTTGACTGTCCCTGAAAAAGTGGGTCTATATATCGGCGCGTGGGGCTTCTCGAACGGACTCTCGCGTCTCACGGGTCTGTTGATGGCGGGAGTCGTTGCCGATGTGGCGACGCGAGTCACAGGTCACGAATTGAGCGGGTATCTCGTCGTGTTCGGCATCGAAGCGGCGATGTTGCTCGTCGCCGCGATCATGCTTTCGCGTATCGACGTTGGCGCGTTCAAAAAGCAAGCGCATGATCCAGCGTTTGTAGATAAGGTCGCTGTTGTTGCGGAATAATAAATATCTTCTCAACGATCACTGTGACTAAGAATCTTTCTCCGCAGAACGATGAAGATGCGCAAGCGGGAGATGTCTGCATCCCGAACATCAGCCTGAAGGAGCGGAAGAAGCGCGAACGATTTGCGATCCGCTATTTTGTCTTCACGCTCGTCGTGTTGGGCGCGCTCCTCGCGTTCGATGTAAATCCGCTTTGGCGATTGCCGTTGTTCTTCATGTTCAGCGCCGCGACCGCGAGTTATTTTCAATCGCTCGATAAAACCTGAGTGTCGCTTGCCGCGCGCGGTCTGCGCCGCACCTCGGATAAAAAAGAACGTATCAAAGATAAAGCGGAATTGAATCAAGTTCGTCGTCAGGCATTGCGCGTCATCGTCAAAGGCGTTCTCGCCGCGTTGCCGCTGACATTACTCGCGTATCTGATTCCATAAATCATGCGGTGTATAATCGCCGCATGATCCTCGACCTTCCCCTCATCCTCGAAACTCGAAAAAATCACGCGCTCGAACATGCCACGCTTCATCTGCTCGCGCGCAAATATAAAAACCAATCCATGGCGGGACATTCCAACCCGACGGGATTTTTTCTGCTGGGCGATATTCCCACCGACGACGTGGTCGCCTGCGCGAACGAAGCGCACACGCGACTCACCGCGGGCGAAAGCGGACTCGCCGTCCACGAGGGATGCGGAACTAATCTAGTCGTTGGGGCGCTTCTTCCCGCGACCTTCGCCTGGATGCCCCTTCGTGGAGCGCGTTCCACCTTTTGGCGCGTCGGGCTGATCCCCTTTGCGTTGGCGCTCGCCTTGTTTGGCTACTTCCTCAGCAAGCCGCTCGGTCCATGGCTGCAAAAATACATCACCACCGAAGCGGACTTGGGAAACATGCAGATCGTGGATATTCGTCTCGTCCGCAAAGGCGTTCATCGAATCGTCACGAAATAATTTAACCGCGAAGGCGCGAAGAACACAAAGTTTTCTTTTTTCTTCGCGAAGTTAAAACCCCCTTCGCGCGCTTCGCGTCTTCGCGGTGAAAAAAACATGCCCAACCTCTACTTCCTCTTCGGTAACGACGAATTCGCCATCTCGCGCAAACTCAAGGACTTCGACGCGGACTTCACCGACCCCACCAGCGCGGATATGAACACCGCCCGCCTCGACGCGCGTTCGATGAGCGAAACGGACTTGAACACCGCCGTCAATGCCATGCCGTTCCTCGCCAAGCGACGACTGGTCTTGCTGGCAAATCCATCCTCGAAATACAACAACGCGTCATCAAGAAAGAAATTTTTCGAGTTCGTCGAGAAAGCGCCAGAGACGACTCGACTGGTGATGTATGAGTGGGTTGAAACCAAGAATTTCAAAGACAAGTCAAGGCAGGACAAAGAAGATGAAAAGCACTGGCTTGTGAAGTGGGGCAAAAAATCAGGAATAAAACTCGAAAGATATGCTCTGCCATCCCAATGGGAAATGACAGGCTGGATCGTCAACGAGATGAAGCAACAAGGCGGGCAGATCGAGCCGCGTGCCGCAGAAATGCTCAAGGACATGGTCGGCGTGGACACGCGTCAGGCGGGGATGGAAATATCGAAGTTGCTGGCGTACGTCAATTGGGCGCGGACAGTTACAGTGTCCGATGTGGAAGCGGTGTGCATCGTTACGTCGCAACAATCGGTGTTCGATTTTGTGGACGCGTTGTCGAACGGCAACGGCAAATCGGCGCAACATTTATTGCATCGCCTGCTCGAAACCGAAGACCCGTTCTCGCTGTGGGGGATGGTGGTGCGACAATTCCGTTTGCTGATTCAAGCGCGCGAGATCCTCGATGGACGCGGCAACAAAGACGATGTCGCCCGCGCGTTGGGCGTGCATCCCTTCGTGGCGGAGAAGACCACACAACAAGCGACGCGCTTTTCCATCGAGTCGCTTGAAAGCATTTATCGCAAATTATTGCGGATTGATGAGGGGGTTAAGACCGGGCAGTCCACGCTCGATCTGGCGCTGGACACGCTCGTCGTTGAATTGACAAACTGATTCAATATTGGAAACTCCCTGGGCGGCGTTGTCGGCAAAAGGTAGAGGGGTAAGAGATAGAAATTGATACAATACGCGCATGCCAAAAATTCGTTTGGATGTTTTGCTCGTCGAACGCGGACTCGCCGAATCGCGCGCGAAGGCGCAAGCCCTCGTCATGGCGGGACATGTGCGAATAGCGGGTCAGGTCGCATGGAAGCCTGCCACGCCCGTGGACAGCGAATCCACGGTGACAGTTGACTCCGGTCCGCGCTTCGTCTCACGCGGCGGCGAAAAACTGGATGCGGCTCTCGAAGCGTTCCAACTCGACGTGAGCGGACTCGTCTGCGCCGACGTGGGCGCCTCCACCGGCGGATTCACGGATTGCCTGCTCCAACGCGGCGCGGCGAAAGTCTACGCCATTGATGTGGGCAAGGGCATCCTACACTGGAAACTCCGCAACGATCCGCGCGTGGTCGTGATGGAAGAGACCAACGCGCGCTATGTTGAATCGCTGCCAGAGCGGGTTGATCTCGTGACGATTGACGCGTCGTTTATTTCACTCAAAATCCTCCTCTCTGTTATCAAATCTTGGCTCTTTCCTCTTTCCTCTTTCATCGAGCAAGGAAAGAAGAAAGACGAAAGAAATTATATCGTTGCGCTCATCAAGCCCCAATTCGAAGCGGGGAAAAAAGATGTCTCGCGCGGCGACGGCGTGATCCGCGACCCGGAGATTCATAAGCAAGTGCTCCTCGATGTGCTGACCTTCGCCCAAAACGCAGGCTTCAGCATCCGCGGGCTGGCGAAGAGTCCGCTGTTGGGACCGAAGGGGAATGTTGAGTTTTTGGCGTGGATGGATCAACTGTCGGCTGAGAATGGAAGCGAGTCCGTTCATCTGATGGTTGAACGAGTGATAGAATCCAAAACAGCATAACCTTCTAGCTCGAGCAGGAGAAAACTATGGCAAAAAATTACATTCAGGGACTGATGGGGCAAAACGAAAAGATCGTGCTGGTGACACGCCAGCATTGGTTCGTGTTGTTCAGCAACATCCTCTTGGAAATCATATTGACATTGGTACTGATCGCGGGCGTCATCGCCGTGACAACTTTCTATCCCATCGCCGCGATCGGATTCATCATCGTCCTGGTTCCTCTGGGCGGGATGGCGCGCGACATACTCGTTTGGTACAACCGCGATTACATCGTCACAAACCGACGCGTGATCCAGATCTCAGGCGTGCTAAACAAGAACGTCGTGGATTCCTCCATCGAAAAAGTAAATGACGTGAAAATGAGCCAATCCTTCTTCGGGAGGCTGTTCGATTTCGGCGACATCGAGATCCTGACGGCAAGCGAATTGGGCGTTAATCTGTTTCAACGGATCACTGACCCCGTGAGATTCAAAACTGCGATGCTGAACGCCAAAGAAAAACTCGGCTTTGACGAAGTTAAAGTGGATCGCAAACGCGAAGAGGACATCCCCTCCATGATCGCAAAACTGGATGAGTTACGCAAAAAAGGAATCGTTTCGGAAGAGGAGTTCCAGAAGAAGAAGGCGGAGTTATTGGCAAAGATGTAATTGCTAGCGCTGAAGAGGAATGTCGAGTTTTTGGCATGGATGGATTTGAATCGCGGCAACTCACTGTTTGAGGAGTTTATTTCGGCAATTCCACCGTGATCCCCTCAAACAGATTAAAATGCTTTTGATCGAACGTGTAGATTTTATCTACGCTTTTGTGGTTTTCCCCGTTTTGTAGTGCGATTTGCCTTTACCTGCTTGCGAATGGAATCGAAATCCTGCCCGCCAGAAACCTTCACGCGCCCGCGCAGGTTGAGAAGAGTGTGGGTGGTTTTGTATTTAGGTTTGAACATTAGTCGAATTATAGTCAAATCTTAGGCAAACAGGATTCGCTGTGCCCTACCGCTACCAAAGGACATCGCTGAGTTTTTGATGTGGATCGATTTGAACGCCGAGAAATATGTTGAATTTATGTCATTGATCGATAGTCGTACAGGCAGGACTAAGGATTTCGGATATACTACGAATCCTAGAGTAGCACATGGTCACTGCTAACACGAAAATAACCTGTCCTTATTGTAGATTTACAGATAGGCTTGGACTATGCCCTAATTGTCAGGGCGAAAAGTACAAAGTTACGGTCAAGAGTAATGGCGTTGAATGCTCCAATTGCAATAAGGGTATTTATCACTGGGAGTGTAAAAACTGCAAGAAATGGAATTCTATCTCAGTGTTTACTAGATTAAACAGGGTTGAGTGGAAAAATATCTGGGGTTACGCTATGAACTGGCTAGGCGCCACCCTTATAATTATTGGTTGCCTATTATTCTTATTCGGTAGAGCACTTGTTTCTGGTCCTCCAGAAGCCATTTGGATAAAAGTTGCTGTACCCATTCTTGGAGTTGTACTTATAGTTTTGGGGAATAAATTGGCTAATCGCTTCCCATAATTTGTTAATTGCCGCATTCGGGTTGGAGGGAGAAATATTCTTACCACATATGGAGTCGATCAAGACTGACCATTGGCTCATGTATATTTATCTTTACCTCGTATTATGCTCTGTGGCAAATTAAATTCGGTTATACTTCCCCCGCTATTATGACCGACCACATCCGCAACTTCTGCATCATTGCCCATGTTGACCATGGAAAATCCACGCTTGCCGACCGCCTGTTGCAACTGACGGGCGCGATCTCGGAGCGCGAGATGACCGCGCAAGTGCTCGACACGATGGACCTCGAACGCGAAAAAGGCGTCACGATCAAAGCCTCTGCGGTGCGGATGTATTACACCGCGAAAGACAATCAAAAGTACGAGATCAATTTGATTGACACGCCAGGTCACGTGGACTTCGGCTACGAGGTCAGCCGCGCGCTCAAGGCGTGCGAGGGCGCGGTGCTGGTGGTGGACGCCACGCAGGGCATCGAAGCGCAGACGCTGGCGAATCTCTATCAGGCGCTCGACGCCGATCTCACGATCATCCCCGTCATCAACAAAATTGACCTGCCCTCCGCCCGTCCCGACGAGGTGGCTGAAGATGTGGGCAGCCTGCTGGGGGTCCCGCCTGAAGCGGTTTTGCGCGTCTCGGCAAAAGAAGGCGTCAACGTGGATCAAATCCTCGAGGCGATCGTCACGCGCGTTCCCCCTCCGAAAGATCTGGATAACGCGCCGTTGCGCGCGCTCGTCTTCGATTCGCATTATGACTCCTACAAGGGCGTCGTCGCGTACATCCGCGTGGTCGAAGGCTCGTTCAAACACAACGATGTGCTGCGGATGTTTTCGACGCGCGAAGAAATGCGCCCCGTTGAAATTGGGATTTTCGCGCCGAACATGAAACCAACCGACTCGCTGGGGTCGGGCGAAGTGGGATACATCGCGACGGGATTCAAAACCGTGCATGAGTGCCGCGTGGGAGATACGATCACTCGCGCCGCTCAACCTGCCTCTAACCCTCTGCCTGGGTACCAAACCCCGAAGCCGATGGTCTTCGCGGGCATTTATCCCGTGGAGGCAGACGATTACCCCGAACTGCGCGACTCGCTCGAAAAACTGCAACTCAACGACGCTTCATTGACATATCAACCTGAAACATCGCAAGCGCTGGGATTCGGATTCCGCGCGGGCTTTCTCGGTCTCTTTCACATGGAGATCATTCAGGAACGCATCGAACGCGAATACAATTTAGATGTGCTGTTCACCGCGCCGTCGGTGGAATATCAAGTGTTGATGATTGATAACTCGGTCATCCCTGTAGACTCGCCCGCTGAACTGCCCGATGAATCGAAGATCGTCGAAGTGCGCGAACCATGGATGACCATCGAGATCATCACGCCCACCGATTATTACGGTCCCATCATGGACATCGTCACCAAGCGGCGCGGCATCTTCAAGCAACAGGAATATCCCGCGCCGCATCGCGTGCAACTCGATTTTGAAATTCCGCTGTCAGAAATTATCATTGACTTCTTCGACGATTTGAAATCGCGCACAAAAGGCTATGCTTCATTAGATTATCAATTCCTTGAGTATCGCCCCGATGAGTTGCAGAAACTCGAAATCCTCGTCAACGGCGAACCCCTCGACGCGCTCGCAACCATCGTCCACCAAAAGGACGCGTATCACAAAGGTCAACGTCTCATCACCAAGTTGAAAGACTTGATCCCTCGTCAACTGTACGACGTGGCGGTGCAAGCCTCCTCAGGCGGACGAATCATCTCGCGCGCCAACGTCAAAGCGACGCGCAAAGATGTGCTGGCAAAATGCTACGGCGGCGACATCACCCGCAAAAAGAAATTGCTCGAGAAACAAAAGAAGGGCAAGAAACGCCTGAAGATGGTCGGCAACGTCGAAATCCCGCAAGAAGCGTTCATGGCGGTGCTGAAGTTGAATGAGGAATGAAGGAGACACGTATACACGGAAACAGGTACACACGTAGACAGGGCACGTGTTTACTTGTGTACTTGTATACCTGTGTACCTCCCCCAAAGGAACAACTATGAAAGATATCAAACGCTGGTTACCAGGCGCCATCATCAGCCTCGGCTTGATCGCCGCAATACTCTATTTCGTTGACCTGCCCAAGATGGTAGACGCGCTTCGCAGCGCGAACTATGTCTATCTCGGCATCGCGCTTGCCATCGGCTTCATTTGGATGGCTATTCGCGCGCAGGTGTGGCGAACGCTGTTGCGTGACCGCGCCTCGTTCAGCGATGTGTTCTGGACGGTCGGCGAAGGCTACTTGCTCAACAACTTCCTCCCGTTCCGTCTCGGCGAGATCGGACGCGCGTTCCTGCTCAGCCGCAAATCGAAGATGACCTTCATGGAAATTTTGCCCACCATCGTCATCGAACGCACCATGGACTTGATCTACACCGCCATCATTTTTATCTCCGTTATTCCGTTCGTCGTCGGCGCGGAGGGAAGCGGACGCACCGCCTACATCATGGGCGGCATCGTATTGATCGGCTTCGTGCTGATGTTCATTCTGGCGCGCAACAACAAGTGGGCGCTCGATATTTTCCACAAACTCACCGCGCGTTTTCCGCGCTTGCAACAACTCGGCGGCAGTTTTCTCGAATCGTTCTTCTCCGGCTTGAGCGTGCTGAACGACGGCAGACTCTTCGTCAAATTTTTATTTTGGATGGCGGTCAACTGGGCGATTGCCATCGTTGCGTATTACTTTATCATCCGCGCGTTCTTCCCGCAGGCAAATGTGATCTGGGCGATGTTCGGCTTGGGCATGGCGGCGTTCGGCGGAGCCATCCCTTCGGCGCCCGGCGCGTTAGGGACGTTCGAAGCCGCGATCGTTTTCGCCCTCACCCGCTTCGTCCCCGATGAATCGACCGCGTTCGCCGCCGCGCTAGCCATGCGTTTGTACAACTACATCAACAGCATCGTCATCGGCGCCATCGGTCTCTCGCGTGAAGGGCAGACTCTTTCGGGCGTCTATCAGGAATTGATGAGTTTTAGGAATAAGCAAGGGAAAGCGGATGACTCGTAACTACTTCATCACCGGCGGAGGCGGATTTATCGGTTCGAACTACGCGGGCAGACTGATTCAGCGCGGCGAGCGCGTCACCATCTTCGACAATCTCTCGCGCGCCGGCGCGCCGCGTAACGTGGACTGGTTGAAGAGCCAGTTCGGGGAAACCGCGTTCAACCTCATCGTCGGAGACCTGCGAAGCGCGGACTTGCTAGCCGAATCCGCCAAAGACGCGGATGTGATCATCCATCTCGCCGGTCAAGTTGCAGTGACAACCTCGGTCACAAATCCGCGCGAAGACTTTGAGTCCAACGCGCTCGGCACGTTCAACGCGCTCGAAGCCGCGCGCCTCTCGAAAAAGAATCCCATCTTCATTTACTCATCCACCAACAAAGTTTACGGCGGCATGGACGATGTGCAGTTGATCGAAGAATCCACGCGCTGGCTGTACAAAGATTTGGAACACGGCTGTTCCGAATCACAGCCGCTCGATTTCCATTCGCCATATGGAGTTTCAAAAGGATCAGGCGATCAATACGTCCGCGATTATGCAAGAATTTACGGTCTACGGTCTGTCGTCTTTCGTCAAAGTTGCATTTACGGTCCGCGCCAATTTGGAATCGAAGACCAGGGCTGGCTCGCATGGATGATGATCGCGGCGGTGACCGGGCGCAAGATCACAATTTATGGCGACGGCAAACAAGTGCGGGACGTTCTGCATGTCCACGATCTGCTTAACGCGTACGATGCGGCAATTGAAAAAATTGATGTTGCCAAAGGGCAGATCTACAACGTCGGCGGCGGCAGGCGCAATGTGATGGCGATCTGGGCGGAGTTCGGTCCGATATTGGAAAAATTACTCGGCAAAAAGATCGAGGTCTCGCGCGAAGATTGGCGCCCCGGCGACCAGAAAGTTTTCTACGCCGATTTGCGCAAAGCAAAGAACGAACTCGGCTGGGAACCGAAGATTGATCTCGAAGAGGGCATGGAATTGATGTTCGAGTGGGTAAAGGCGAATAAGGATTTGTTTTGAATTACTTTTGCTATGTCACTCTGAGGGAGCGGGGTTTGCGACCGAAGAGTCTCTTGTTTGGGTAGCAGAGACCCTTCGTGGCGCCTCGCGCCACTCAGGGTGACATGCAATATTTATTTCCGCCTGTACAACAACATCAACACCAGCGCCCCCGATATCCCAATAAACATATCCATAATCGTATCCTCGAGTCCGCGCACCATCGTTGTGCCGAAGAGATAGTCGAACGCGTTCTCGTAGAATTCCCACAGGATGATCGTTGTACCTGTGCAGGTGAAGGCAAACAAGATTTGGATCAGCGCGGGAATGTCCCCAAGAAATTTTTGCGACTGTTTGATGGCGGAACGGAAAAAATACGTGATCGCCACGCCGCCCATGAAATGTGTGGGAATATCGAGCGGCGGAAATTTGTCGTACCAATCGAAGACCAGCCCGACCAGATAAAAACCGAACACGCCCAGCGGCGCCCACGCGGACTCGCGCAAAGTGGCAACAACCCAATGGAAGAAATTCGCTTTGTTATTCATGCGCCGATTGTAACAAGTAAATACGCCCGAAAGTTCAGGAGACAGTTTGCCCGCCTTCACATAGCGCTACTGCGTGAAGAACTGTTTTAGTTTTATTCGCGCCATTCGCCTATTCGCGTAATTCGCGTTAAAGGTTTTCGGACTAGAGAAAGGCATGAGAGTCAATCCGAGTCTCTGCATTACCTCGCCTCACGAGTGTATAATCGTCCCGCTTTATGAAAATCCTCACCGTTCTCACCTACTATCGCCCGCACACATCGGGGCTGACCATCTACGCGGAGCGGCTCGCGCGCGCTTTTGTCAAACGCGGGCATGAAGTCACTGTGATGACAACGCAATACGACCCCTCGCTTCCGCGCGAAGAGGTGATAGACGGCGTAAAAATTATCCGCGTGCCGGTGGCGGCGCGCATTAGCAAAGGCGTCATCGCGCCGACGTTCGGCGTCATCGCCACAAAACTTGTCGCGCAGCACGATGTCGTTCAACTTCATCTTCCGCAGTTCGACGCGCCCGGCGTGGCGCTGCGCGGACGTCTCTTCGGCAAGCCCACCGTCCTCACCTATCACTGCGATCTGCTTCTGCCGCCTGGCTTCTTCAACCGCTTCGTCAACGCCGTGGTGGATTTTCAAAACAACATGGCGGGATTCTTTTCGAATCACATCGTGACGTACACACAGGACTACGCGGACAACTCGCCCTACCTCTCGCGCTACGCCTCAAAACTGACCCCCATCCTGCCTCCCGTTGAACTGCCGACCCTACTCCCCGGCAGCGTGGAGGCGTTCGCCGTCGAACATCGCATCCGCGAGCGCAAGCCGGTCATCGGCATGGCGGCGCGCTTCGCCGCGGAAAAGGGAGTCGAGGTTTTACTCGACGCGCTGCCGATTATTTTGAAACAACATCCCAAAGCGCAAGTGTTGTTCGCCGGCACGTATCAAAATGTGATGGGCGAGCAGGCATATTCAGACCGCCTCATGCCGCGCATCCGCGAATATGAAAACGCCGGTCATTGGGCGTTTCTCGGAAACCTCGACCCGATTCAAATGGCGGCGTTCTATCCCAACCTCGATGTGTTGACCGTGCCTTCCTTAAACTCCACCGAGGCGTTCGGGCTCGTGCAGATCGAAGCGATGATGAACGGAGCGCCGTGCGTCCCGTCCGCGCTGCCGGGCGTGAGGCAACCCGTGACGATGCACGGCATGGGACGAGTCGCTCGAATTGGCGATGCGGCTGACTTGGCTGAGTCCATCCTCACCGTCCTGAATGAACCGCAAAAGTTCAAAGGCGATATCGAATCCATCAAGAGATCCTATGAGCCTGATTCTGTCGCTCAGGAATATGAAAAGTTGTTCGCCAAGCTTATGGGAAAACAATGACCAATCGTCAATCGTCAATCGTTAATCGTCAATCAAAAGACTTCCTCTTCCTGCACCTCCGCGATCTGCCGTACTTCCGCGCGTTTTTGCGGGCAATTGAATCATCGTACTACCAAGACCTGCCCCTGCCCGCGCCGGTCTACGATGTGGGATGCGGCGACGGTCACTTTGCCTCGCTGACCTTCAACCAAAAAATTGACGTGGGACTCGACCCATGGCATGGACCCATCCATGAGGCGAAACAGTATGGCGCGTACAAATCGTTGGTGGAGTCGGATGGCGCAAAGTCGCCGTTCCCTTCAAATTATTTCGCCAGCGGATTCAGCAACTCGGTGTTGGAGCACATCCCGCACATTGACGATGTGTTGAAAGAGACCGCGCGCGTATTAAGGAAGGATGCGCCGTTTTACTTTTGCGTGCCGAACACGAGATATTTTTCCGCATTGTCTATTTCGAAGGTGTTGGGCGCGCCGTATGAAAACTGGTTTCGCAGAATTTCGCGCGTGCATCACGCCGACGAGCCTGATGTTTGGCAAACGCGCCTCGAACGCGCCGGTTTTGAAATGATGCGGTACTGGCACTACTTCTCGCCCTCCGCGATGCGCGTGTTAGAATGGGGACATTACTTCGGCGTTCCATCGGTATTGGCTCGCGTTCTCTCAGGGCGTTGGATACTCTCACGCACACAATGGAATCTCTGGCTAACGAAACAATATGTAAGCAAATACGCCTCGCCTGAACCGATCGAGAACGGGACATTTACGTTTTATATCGCGAGGAAGAAGTAGACAAGGAAATAGGTCTGCTTCGCGCCTGTGTACCTGGATACTTGTATACATACACCCATGCCTTTCGACGAAAATTATTTCTCCACGCACACCTACGCCAACATCACCTTCGCCAAATACAGCATGTATTGGTGGTCGAATCGTTTTTTTGCCATGCTGGCGCGGCGCAACGGACGGCGCGGCGCGCGCCTGCTGGAGGTAGGCTCGGGCATGGGGCATCTCGTGGGGCAACTCGAAGATACGTTCGAGACGTACGGTTGCGACATCAACCACTGGGCGGTGAAACAGTCGCAGCCTGTTGTGAAGAAGACAAGCCTGCAAACCGCCAGCGCGCAGGAACTTCCATTTAACGACAACTCATTTAACGTGGTTATCATCAAGCACATTGTGGAGCATTTGCCCGACCCGCAAAAAGCGATCCAAGAGATCGGTCGCGTGATCGAGCCAGGCGGCGCGCTCATCCTTGCCACGCCGAACCTCGACTCGCTGCTCAAGCCGTGGAAAGGCGAAAAATGGATCGGTTATCAAGACCCAACTCACATCTCATTGAAGCGACCAGCCGAATGGGTCTCCTTGATCGAAGGCGCAGGCTTTACAATTACGCGAATCTTTTCCGATGGATTTTGGGACGTGCCGTATATTCCGCTCATCCCCAATGCGGTCCAAAAACTGACCTTCGGTTCATTCGGCGGATTTCAAGCAATCACCGGCTTGATCTTCCTTCCCATGCGCTGGGGAGAAAGCATCATTGTGATAGCCAGGAAACAAAAAGACAAGTGAACAGGGAAGCGCGAAACCCGGAACGCAAAGCGCAATTCACAGTGTTGCCCTGAGCATAGTCGAAGGGACACAATACGCACTCATGAACACTCCTCACCGCCAACCTCCGCTCGACGAACCTAGCGTTCTCGATTACCTCAAATCGCTGTTTCGAGGCGGCAGGGTTCAGATTCCCGGCTTTGCCGAGGAGGAAAAATCGTCAACGGCAAACGATCAGCCTGAACGTTTACAGCCTCCGGTCTCCGATCTCGATAGCCTCCTCGCGGCAGATTCCGATCCTCTCTCGACCACCGTCAGCCTCCAACCACCGGAGACCAAGGTTGAACCGCCCTCCCCCTTCCCCTGGAGTTCCCTGTTTGCGCTCTTTCTTGCGCTGGCAGGTCAATGGCTCCTCGAACCGCCGCCGGACACCCAGTTGGGAGTCACGCTGTTCGTCGCCGCGCTTTTCACGCTGGGATGGGGACTCTATCGCGGCGAATGGACTCTCGCGCCTCTTGCTGAAACTTCCGATCGGACAGACCCGCTTACCTATCGCCCAGTGATGCTGATCCTCAGCCTAGGGCTTGGTCTGTGGGCGTTCACCCTGTTAGACGAAAACCTCTTCACCACGCTTAACGTTACGGTTTGGGCGCTTGCCGTGCTTGCCTTTATAGGCGCGTTGTGGATTCGGACGCCGGGATCCCAAAACTGGCTGGCGCAAATTGCAGGCTTTTTCAAACGCGATACATGGACGATCACCATCTCGCGCTGGACGATCCTCCTCCTCGCCGTCACCGCCCTGGCGTTCTTCTTCCGCTTCACGCAGACAGAGACCGTGCCGGCAGAACCGTTCAGCGACCATGCCGAAAAACTGTACGATGTGTACGACGTATCGCAAGGCGACACGCGCATTTTCTTCCCGCGTAATACCGGGCGCGAAGCCATTCAAATGTATTGGACTCTCTGGGTGGCAAATATCTTCGGCACCGGTTTGTCGTATCTCAGTCTCAAACTCGGCACCGCCATCCTCGGCTTTTTGACCCTGCCATTTATTTACCTGCTCGGAAAAGAAATCGGCGGGAAGCGCGTGGCGCTCTTTGCCTTTATGCTCGCGGGAATCGCCTACTGGCCCAACGTCATCAGCCGCATCGGACTGCGCTTTCCGCTCTATCCCCTCTTCGTGGCGCCGACGCTTCTTTTCCTCCTGCGCGGCTTGCGTACCCGTAACCGCAACGATTTCCTCCTCTCCGGCTTGTTCCTCGGGCTTGGCTTGCACGGCTATAGCCCGTTCCGCATTGTTCCGTTCGTGGTGATCGCGGCGTTCCTCTTGTATTGGATTCACTCGCAATCGAAAGGCGCGCGCAGAGAGTTGCCGGTTTGGCTGGCGATGTTGGCGATTACTTCGTTGCTTGTGTTTCTCCCCTTGTTACGATTCTGGATCGACAACCCGGAGGCATTCGGGTTCCGCGCTTTTTCCCGGTTAAGCACGGTCGAACAACCATTGCCCGGACCCGCCCCGGTTATCTTCGCGTCGAACGTGGGGAAGGCGTTGATGATGTATAACCTCGACGATGGCGAGATCTGGGTCAACTCGATCCCCCACCGCCCCGCGCTGGATGTGGTGACAGGCGCGTTGTTCCTGTTTGGGTTTGTTCTCGTGCTGATCCGCTACATCCGTAAACGCCACTGGCAGGATTTGTTCCTGCTTGTGTCCATTCCGTTGTTGCAGTTGCCATCCACGTTATCGCTGGCGTTCCCCGGCGAAAACCCGGCGCTCAACCGCGCCGGCGCGGCGAGCATTCCCGCCTTTCTGCTGGCGGCGTTGGCGCTCGACGGTTTGGCCACCAGCCTGAAAGGGAGAGGGATGCGAAACGTCGTCGCCTGGGGGTTGACGGGAATCCTGTTGGCGGCTTCCGCTTCACAAAATTACACTCTTGTTTTCGATACGTTCGCCAATTCATTCCGTTTAGGATCGTGGAACACATCCGACATGGGAAGAGTCATACGTGAGTTCGAGCAAACGTACGGGACGACAAAAACGGTGTGGGTGGTGCCGTTCCCGTATTGGGTAGATACGCGCCTGCCTGCCGCGTGGGCGGGAATCCCGAACCGCGACATGGCGCTGTGGCCCGAAAATTTTGCATCTACGCTGGCTCTGAATGGACCAAAATTATTCATCCTCAAAGCCAACACTGAGGATCCGACAGTGAACGACCAACAATCGGTGGATGCTTTAAAAGCCTTATACCCGAACGGCGCCCTGCGTTTGTTCGATTCGGATATCTCCGGCCACGATTTTTGGATATTCTTTGTGCCGGGTAACTAAAAGACCCGACAGGTTTCCGCGAAACTATACTAGTTGAAGTTATTTTGTTATGAAAGCCCGTTTGCCTGCAGGGTACCATTGAAAACCTGTCAGGTCTGAGATTATGAATTACAAAAAATATTTCTGGCTCTTCGATATTCTTCTTGTGCTTGTGCTCGCGCTGGCGGGTTATTTGCGTTTGACCGGCGTGAACTGGGGCGAAGGCGAGCACCAACACCCGGACGAGAATTTCCTTTCGGGTGTGGTCGCCAACTTGCGGGCGCACAAATGCGCGGATGCGGCGCTGCCGATCGACGCCTGCCCCACCGAAAAACAGGTCTGGCTCAGCCTCAGCGATTATTTCAACAGTGAAACATCCACGCTCAGCCCGTACAACCGCGGGCAATCCTTCTTTGTGTATGGCAATCTGCCCCTGACCCTCGTACGCGTCGCCGCGGAAGCAACACCGGAACTGAATCGCTGGGTCAAAGAGAATAAGAACCTGCCCGCGTTTTTTGCGCCTCTTGCAGAAGCTACGAACGATCAAGTTGATGTGAAACTTTTGGGCAGGCAATTCTCCGCCTTTGCCGACCTGTTCACAATCCTGATCCTGTATGCCATCGTCTCGCGCTTGTACGACCGCCGTGTGGCGTTGCTGGCTTCGCTTTTCTCCGCGCTGACGGTGATGCAGATCCAGCAGTCGCACTTCTTCACCACAGATCTATTCGTCAACCCGTTTGCGTTTCTGGCGATCTATTTCGCCGTTGAGATCATGCTGTGGAAAGAAAAGAGACTAGAGACCGGAGACTTGCCCGCCGCATCAACGGACAGTCTCCAGTCCTTCGACAACGCTCAGGACACATCTCTAGTCTCCAATCCTCAATCTCCTGTTTCTGATTCTGCAGACTCTAATTCTCCAATTCTCCAATCCTCCAACCTCCAGCCCTTCGACAACGCTCAGGACAAGTCTCCAGTCTCCAATCTCCAGTCTCCAATCTCCAATTCTTCAATTCTCCAATCTCTACTCTCTACTCCTCTATTCCTCTTAAGTATTGGTTTCGGCATCGCCTACGGCATGGCGCTGGCGTCGAAGGTGAATATTTATCCGCTGGCGATCCTCCTGCCCGGCGCGTTTGCACTTCGATATCTGACCATCGACCGTAAACAACAGACCAACGAACCTGATGCAGAGTTGATCGACGCTCAGCCATCCACCGCCCACCGTCTGCCAATTACTAATTACCAATTACTCATTATCGCCTGCCTCATCGCCGGCGGACTCGCCGCGCTGATCTCCTTCCGCATTTTCCAGCCGTATGCGTTCGACGGGCTTGGACTCAACCCGCAGTGGATCGCCAATATTCAAGAACAACGCATTCAAGCCAAAGGCGATGCCGACCTGCCGTGGAACCTGCAATGGGCGCGGCGCTCGCATTTGTATTCATTTGAGAACCTGACGACCTGGGGCCTGGGTCTTCCGCTCGGCATCCTCGCGTGGATCGGATTCCTCTACATGGGCTGGCGCATTCTCAAAGGCGAGTGGCGTCACGCATTGTTGTGGGGCTGGACGGCGGCATACTTCCTCTGGCAATCGCTTCAATTCAACCCGACCATGCGCTATCAACTTCCCATCTACCCATTGCTCGCGATGATGGCGGCGTGGGTGGTATTCGAGCAATTACCAATAGCGAATTACAAATTACGCACTTCGTATTCCGTACTGCGTACCTCCCTTGCAATCATCGTGATCGGACTCACCGCCGCGTGGGCATTTGCCTTCCAAAGCATTTACACCCGCGAGGAGCCGCGCATCGCCGCATCACGATGGATATATCAAAACGTGCCTGGTCCGATCAACTTGCACATCGAGACCGGCGATTCAAACTACAACCAGCCTATTCCAATTCAGCCTGAAACTTCCGTCAACGCATCCGCGCCGTACGATATCTCCTTTGTCTCCAATGTCGATGGACTCCTCACCGGCATCACCCTCGCACACGCCACCAACGCGCTCGCCTCACCCTCCACCTTCAACTTGACTCTCTCCAGCGGCGCCGAACACACGCCCGAACAAACCCTCGCCACATCTTCATTGACATCCGACTTCTCCGCCGCAAAAGACCCGCGCGGAAATGAATTCACGCTTGAATTCGATAAGCCCGTGGAAGTCGCAAAGGGCATTCAATATTATTTGCGCTTGCAGATCAATGAGGGCATCCTCGCCATCACCGGCTCCGCCGTCGTCAACGAAACGGACTACGATTATCCGCTTCCCTTCCGCGTGGATGGCTACGATGCGTTCGGCGGACTTTACCGCGGCGACCTGAACCTGCAAGTCTACTGGGATGACAACGCCGATAAACTCGCGCGCTTCACCTCCACGCTCGATCAAGCCGATTACATTTTCATTCCCACGAATCATCAATACGCGCAGATCACGCGCCTGCCCGAACGCTATCCGCTGACCACGCTGTATTATCGCGAACTCATCGGTTGCCCGATTGGCGAAAATATCATCCGTTGTTACCACGAAGCGCAACCCGGCATGTACGAAGGCAGACTCGGCTTCGATCTCATCGCAGTGTTTGAGACGTTCCCGAAATTAGGCAACTTCGAGATCAACGATCAATACGCCGAAGAAGCCTTCACCTTCTACGATCACCCGAAAGTGTTGATCTTCAAGAAGAGCGGAAACTACGATACCGCGCAAGTACAATCCACCTTGAGCGCGGTCGATTTAACGCAAGTTACGCGCCTTACCCCGCGCCAATTCAGCGACTACAAATCCCTGATGTTGCCCGCCGACAAACTCGCGCAACAACGCGCCGGCGGCACATGGTCTCAACTGTTCGATTACAACTCCGCGCTTAACAGCAACCCGTGGCTGGGCTTACTGGTTTGGTATCTCTTCATCTCGATTCTTGGGCTTGCCGTCTACCCTCTGATCCGGCTGGCTATGCCGGGCTTGGCAGACAAGGGCTACCCGCTCAGCCGCGCGCTAGGATTGGTTCTCTTCAGCTGGCTGGCGTGGATGGGAGGCTCCATCGGCATCCCCTACACGCGCCCAACCATCGCGATCGTCTTCGGCTTGATCCTGCTCATGGGCGCGGGGCTTGGTTACTATCAACGCGACGAACTGCGCGAAGAATGGAAGACCAAAAGAAAATACTTCCTACTTATCGAAGGCATCTTCCTGCTGTTCTTCTTCACCGACCTCTTCATCCGCATCGGCAACCCGGACTTATGGCACGTATCCAAAGGCGGCGAACGCCCGATGGATTTCTCGTACTTCAACGCGGTCATCAAAAGCACGTCCTTCCCGCCGTATGACCCATGGTTCGCGGGCGGATACATCAATTACTATTATTACGGCTTTGTGCTGGTCGGCACGCCGGTCAAACTGCTCGGCATCGTTCCATCCATCGCCTACAACTTCATCCTGCCGACACTCTTCGCCATTGTCGGCATCAGCGCATTATCAATCGGGTGGAACCTAGCCGAAGATCGAAAGTCAAACGTCGACGATGAACAACCTTCGACCTTTGACCTGCGACTTGTATCAGGTCTCGCCGCATCCTTCCTCGCCATCCTGCTAGGCAACCTTGGCACCGTGCAAATGATCTACAACCGTCTGCAACAACTCGGTTCGCTTGGCGCCTTCTCTTGGGATTCGACCTTCGCGCAACGCGTGAAATGGGCGACCGAGGGACTGAAACTCATCACACAGGGCGGCTCGCTTCCGGTCGGACCTGGAGACTGGTACTGGGACCCCAGCCGAGTCGTCCCTCCGGGCGGGGGCAACGAGATCACCGAGTTCCCACTGTTCACCTTCCTGTACAGCGATTTGCATGCGCACATGATCGTCATGCCGCTGGCGCTGCTCACCATCAGTTGGGCGCTGTCGGTGGTGATGGCGCGCGCGAGTTGGAAGAGTCAAGCCCGCCCTGCGTCTGAAGCGTGGATGACGGGGCTGGGATTCCTCGTTGGCGGGCTGATCATCGGCGCGGTATTCCCCACCAATCTATCCGACACGTACACCTATTTGCTGATCGGCGTCGTTGCGGTCGCCTATTCTGTGTGGCGCTATGTGGATGCCAAGTCGCTGATCCATCGCATCGCGTGGACGGGCGGCGCGGTCGCTCTCTTGTTCGCGCTCTCAAGGCTGTTGTATCTGCCGTATCGCATCGCGTACTATCAGGCATACAGCGCGCTCGATCCCTGGAAGGGACCGTTCACGCCGCTAGCTTCGTATTTCACTATGTGGGGATTGTTCCTGTTCATCATCGTCGCGTGGATGGCATGGGAAACGCGCGGGTGGATGGCTCAAACGCCCGCATCCTCATTGCGAAAGCTCAAACCGTTTCAGTGGCTGATCGAAGGCGCCCTGATCGTATTCGTGTTGATGTTGTTCGTGATCCAGTACATGCAATCCAGTACCGAGTACGGCGGCGTGGCGGTGGCATGGGTCGCGCTGACCATTGCGGCATGGGCGGGAGTGTTGATGTTGCGCCCTAGCCTGCCCGACACAAAACGATTCGCGTTGTTCCTGATCGGCACAGCGTTGCTCATCACAGTTGTGGTTGAGGTAGTGGTTGTGCGCGGCGACATTGGGCGTCAGAACACCATCTTCAAATTCTATTTGCAATCATGGTTCATGCTGGCAGTAAGCGCCGCCGCGGCATTCGCATGGACATTACCATCCGTCTTCCGCTGGCTTCCGGGTTGGCGCGCATTCTGGCAGGGCGCGTTGATCGTGCTGATCTCGGGCGCGGCGATGTTCACGGTCAGCGGCACATCCGGCAAGATCAAAGACCGCTGGATACTCGAAGCCCCGCGCACGCTCGATTCAATGACGTTCATGGAATATGCGCAATATGACGATTTCGGTCAACGATTAGTGCTTGCCGAGGATTACCGCGCCATCCGTTGGATGCAGAACAATGCGCAGGGATCGCCGGTCATCGTGGAGGCAAATTGTCCCGAATATCGCTGGTGCACGCGCTTCACCATTTACACCGGTTTACCGAGCGTGGTCGGCTGGAATTGGCATCAACGCCAGCAGCGCGTGCTCATCTCTCCGCAGGTGGAGGCGCGTGTTGCCGAGGTTGGCGACTTTTACAATGCCATCGATATCGAAGCCGCGCGGGCATTCCTCAAAACCTATGATGTGAAGTATATTATCGTTGGTCAACTCGAACGCGCCGAATATACGCCGGAAGGCATCGCCAAGTTCGATCAATACGAGAGCGAATACTGGCGCGAAGTGTATCGCGATGGCGCGACCGTGATCTATGAAGTGATGCCGTAACCATCATGTCATGTTGAGCGTAGCGAAGCATCTCCCTTTCAATAGAGGAGACCCTTCGCTACGCTCAGGGTGACACATCCAAGGAGCCGCTATGATTTACCACCTCACTTTTCGCAAAAACTGGAGATACGCGCTGGCAACGGGACCCTACAAAGCCAAGAGCCTCGACAAAGAGGGCTTCATCCACTGCTCCACCGCGGAGCACCTTGTGCCGGTGGCAATGGATTTCTTCCAAGCTCGCCGCAAGTTGACGATCCTCGTCATCGACGAAACGAAACTTACCGCGCCTGTGAAATGGGAAAAACCATCCGGCGGTCCACCTCCGGGTGTTCCCATTAATGCGAAGTTTCCGCACATCTACGGTCCCATTAATCACGAGGCGGTGACAAAAACGCTGGACATGGAACGCAACGCCGACGACGTCTTCGTCCCGCCGGATAATCTCTAGTCTCCAGTCTCCATGTTTTCCTTCCTCCTCTGGTACCTCCTCTCCACCCTCCTCGGCTGGCTGACCTTTCCCCTCGCGTATCGCCTCTTCCCCGCGCTAAAAGATCGCGGCTATACGCTCTCGCGAGCATTTGGCTTGTTGCTTTGGGGATACATCTTCTGGCTCTTCGCATCCTTTGGCATCGCGCAAAATGACATCGGCGGATTGTTGCTGGGATTGCTCGTCCTTGTCAGCCTGAGCGCGTGGGCAATCTCCAATCTCCAGTCTCTATTCTCCAATTCCCCAATCCTCTCCTTCCTCAAATCCAACCGTTCTCTCATCCTCACAACCGAAATCCTCTTCCTCCTCGCCTTCGCCCTCATGGCGTTCATCCGTTCGACGAGCCCGGAGATCCTCGGCACCGAAAAGCCAATGGAATTGATGATGATCAACGGCATCATGAACTCGCCGACGTTCCCTCCGCGCGACTTGTGGCTTTCGGGGTATTCTATTTCGTATTATTACTTCGGCTATGTGATGACCTCCATGCTGGCAACGATGACCGGCACGCCTGCCACCGCCGCCTTCAACTTGATGACCGCGCTCATTTTTGCATTGTGCGCAATCGGCGCGTATGGAATTTTGTATAACCTGTTGGCTTATGGTCAAAAGTTAAAGGTTGAAAGTCAAAGGTTAGATGACTCTCCTTCTTCTACCCTCTCTCCTTTGCTTGCGCCACTTTTCTTACTTCTGGTAAGCAACCTGGAAGGCTTCCTTGACGTTCTCCACCGACGCGGACTGTTCTGGATAAACGGAAATAATTTCTGGACGTGGCTGGATATCCCCGAACTGCGCGACGCGCCCTCGCAACCGCTGGGATGGGTCCCCGAACGCTTCTGGTGGTGGTGGCGCGCCTCGCGCGTGATCATGGATTACGATTTACAAAATAATCCCACCGGCGATGTGATCAGCGAGTTCCCCGCCTTCTCGTTCATCCTCGGCGATCTGCATCCGCATATTCTGGCGATGCCGTTCGTTTTGCTGACAGTAGCTGTCGCGTTAAACCTTTTCTTCGGCGGCTTCAAAGGGACAACGGATTTTTATGTTGCGCGGTTGAAAATTAGCAAGACAGGATTCTTTGTCATCGCCCTGCTGATTGGCGGGCTTGCCTTTCTCAACACGTGGGATATTCTCGTCACAAGCGCGTTAATTCTCTTCGCGTATGCGCTGGCTCGGGTACGCGAATCAGGCTGGGGCTGGGAAAGACTCGAGGATCTTTTCCTGTTAGGCATCCCCATGCTGATCGTCGCGTATGTGATGTATCTCCCGTTCTTCATCGGGTTTGATTCACAAGCGGGCGGAATCCTGCCGTCGTTCATGTATCCCACGCGCGGGGCGCAATTGTGGGTGATGTGGGGAACGCTATTCATCCCGCTGTTTGCGTTTTTGATGTATCGCCGTTCAATCGGCTCCGCGAATTGGAGCGCTGGGCTAAAAGTTTCATTTGGAGTTGTATTTGTGTTATTCCTTGCAATGTTCGCGGTTGGAACCGCCGCTTTGCTTGCCCGTCCCGATCTTACTGACCCGCTGATCGCCTCGCAGGCCGGCGGCGTAAGCGGATTCGTAGCCGCAAGCATGACGCGACGGCTAGTATACATAGGGAGTCTTGTCACAGTACTAGCGTTGATGATTCCAACAGTATCGTACTTGTTGACTAACGAACGCGCCGAGAATATTACACCCACAGAGGAACGCCCGCCATCGCACACGTTTGCACTGTTGCTAATATTCCTCGGGCTTTTGTTGATCCTCGGTCCTGAGTTTGTTTACTTGCGCGATAATTTCGGATATCGCATCAACACCATTTTTAAATTCTATTTCCAAGCATGGATGGTGCTCTCTCTCGCCGCCGCCTACGGAACGGCTGTCTTGCTCCAGAATTTGCAGGGCAGGGCAAAGAGTGTGTTCTCGGTTGTATTTACATTGATCTTGATCGTGGGACTTACCTATCCCGTGCTTGGGTTCGCGAACAGGACGAACAACTTCAAGCCGCCGTTCTTCGGTTATACCCTCGACGATTTCGAACGGATCAGGGCAGAGAATCCGGATGAAGGCGCGGCGATTGAATGGCTACGCTCCGCGCCCGACGGGATAGTTGCCGAGGCTGTGGGAGGCGTCTACTCCTCCTACGGGCGGATCGCAAACTACACCGGCTTGCCGACCGTCTTAGGCTGGGACAATCACGAAGGGCAGTGGCGCGATCAATCATTACAGGGCACGCGTCACCAGGATATCGAAACGCTGTACTCCACACCCGATTGGTTCACCGCGCAACAAATTATCGCCCGCTACAACATCCGCTACATATACATCGGGAATCTCGAGCGCAATACCTACGCGATCAACGAGGAAAAGTTCAACTTGTTTTTGAAAGTTGTCTTTCAACAGGGGAATGTGACGATCTACGAAGCGCCGTAGAGTGAGTTTCTAAAGAGCCTTAGCGCGTTCATGGAGATTTTTAAAGGATTTTCTCAGAATCTCTGCCGCGCTGTGGCGTTGCAATTAATTGAGGGTAAAATTGCGCCCATGAATTCCCCTTCCATCAAACACGAAGGCTGGTTGTACGGGCTGGCTTTTCTTATTGCCCTCGCCTTGCGATTCGTTGCGTTGGGCGCGACGCCGCTCACCGACTCGGAAGCGACACTCGCCTTGCAATCCCTCGCCCTCACGCGCGGCGAATCTCCTTTGCTCGCGCCGCAGTCCGCATACATTCTCTTCACCGCCGCGTTGTTCGCCATCATGGAAAGCGCGAACTTCCTCGCGCGTTTTCTTCCCGCGCTGGCAGGAAGTATGCTGGTCCTTGCTCCCTACTTTTTCCGCGAAAAAATTCCTCCGCGCCCGGCGTTGATCCTCGCCTTCCTCTTCGCCTTTGACCCCGGTCTCGTCACGCTTTCGCGTCAGGCGAACGGGACCATGTTCGCCGTGACGTCCCTGCTCTTCGCGTGGGCGATGTGGAATCACAAGCGATTCATCCCCGCCGGCATCTTCGCTGGTCTCGCGCTTCTTTCCGGACCTTCGCTCTGGGCTGGCTTGCTCGCTCTCGGTCTAACCTATCTTTTCATTCGCGGCATGAAACCGCGCAACCCGGGAACCGAACCATCCCCCGAATCCTCAGAAACGCCAATCGAAAACCAAGAGTCTTCGACCCTTCGACAAAGCTCAGGGCAAGTCTCCAGCCTCCAGCCTCCAGCCTCCAATTCTCCAGTCTCCAATCTCCAATCCCCAATTACTAATCCCCAATTACTTATCTCTTTCACCGCCACCCTCCTCCTCTGCGGAACCCTCTTCTTCCTCGCCCCCAACGGATTAAGTGCCGCGCTCTCCTCCCTCCCCGCCTATCTCAGCGGATGGGTCGCACAGGCAGGAGTCCCGCCGTGGCGCATGACTCTCACCTTCCTCTTCTACGAACCGCTGGGGATCCTCCTTGCCGCGCTTGCCATCATCCGTGCGGCGCGCGCCAACGGAAAACGCGCCAAACGCCTGACGATCTGGCTTGGCGTAGCGCTTCTGCTGGCTGTGTTTTATCGCCAGCCAGGCGCTCTGGTATGGGTTGTCGTTCCATTACTTACTCTCGCCGCGCTCGAACTTGCGCGCGTTGTTGAGATCCGCCGCGAGGAATATTCCGAAGTTGGCATCGTAACGCTTGCCATCCTTATCTTGCTGGTCTACATCTCATTCACCGTTTCGAACCTGGGATTGAATCCATTCAGTCAGCCCGCCACCCTGCCCCTCATCGGCACTGTGGATAACCCGCCGCTGGCTGTGTTGATCAGTTCATTCGCCATCCTTCTCGTGTGCGTTGCCCTCGTAGCGCTTGGCTGGTCGGCGCGCATTGCCCGGCTCGCCGCAACGATTGCGCTCGCCGCCTTTGTCAGTTTATACACGCTTGCCACGGCATGGGGCGCCAGTGGACTGCGCTACCCGGACGGTTTCGAATTATGGATGGTCGACTCGAAACCGGTCCAGGCAGAATTACTCCTCGCCAGCGTGAACGACATCTCAGAATTCAGCCTCGGTCACGACCAGTCTCAACCTGTGCTCATTGTGGGAATCGATTCACCCGCCCTCGAATGGGTCTTGCGAAACCACTCTGTAAAAGTTGTCTCCGCGCTCGATCCGCAAACCTCCCCTCCGCTTTTCATCACCCCGGTCATGGATAACCCCGGCCTCCCCGCCGCCTATCGCGGACAGGATTTCACGTGGCGCGCACAGCCGCAATGGGAAATCCTGCAAAGCACAGATTGGATCTCGTGGCTTGTCTTCCGCAAACTGCCGGTGGAGAGCGAGACCGTCATCCTGTGGGCGCGCGATGATCTCTTCCCCGATGCGCGCTCAAGCGGACAGCCATGATCCCCAACATCATCGCCATAGACGGACCCGCCGCCTCCGGTAAATCGACGCTGGGGTTGCGGCTCGCCCACGCGCTCGGATATTTATTCTTCGATACCGGCGTGATGTATCGCGCCGTCACGTGGCTCGCGCTGAATCGGGGAATTAATATCAACGAGGAGGGCGCGGTCGCCACACTGGCAGAGAAAACTCCAATTGACGTGGCGCCAGCCTCCACGTCGGATGGACGCGCGTGTGATGTCCTCGTGGAAGGAAGAGATATTACGTGGGAAACTCGCGCGCGGGAGGTGGAGGCGCATGTGTCGATCGTCGCCGCATATCCCGGCGTGCGGCGCGCTCTCTCGGCGCAACAGCGGCGCATCGGCTTGCACGGAAAGATCGTGATGGTGGGACGCGATATTGGCACGGTGGTCCTGCCCGAAGCGGATATGAAGATCTACCTCGACGCCACCGCGCAACAACGCGCCACGAGGCGATATCATGAAATCCTCTTACGAGGCGGCGCGGCGGAGTACGAGGAAATTCTCGCGAAGGTGATCGAGCGCGATCGCATCGATTCCACGCGCGATGTGGCGCCGCTGAGAGCCGCCGAGGATGCCGTGACCATCGATTCAGATTCGATGGATGCGGATGAAGTGTTTGAAAAAGTACTGGCATTGTGCAAGTGAGAAAGCGCTTTACTAACTCACCTTACGCAGAAAAGGCTAACGCGGCTTCCGTAATGCGACATTTTGCAGATTTACAATTACACCGAGCGCTCCGCCTCGCTTCATTTTGAACCACGGAGACACTCCCGAAAATCATCGGGACACGTGAGTCACGGAGTTTTTTTAATTGCTTTTCTCTGTGTCTCCGTGTCTCCGTGGTTTGATTTATTGCTCGATTATTTTAGAAAAGAGCAACATGTCGCTCTTACCCAAGAATTTCCTGAAACGCGAGACCGCCCAGCGTCTCGCATTACGGTTGTCGCCGCGTAAGGTAAGTTACTTACTCACCTTACGCCGGGTCGCTTCTGCTCAAGGGATTTTCTCGGCGTCTCTGAGACTCTGCGGCAAGAAATTTTTACTCGCTTGTTTCGTTATTCCTTAAGTGAGACAAAATCGCGCCAATCACGTCATGGGGTATCACGCGGGAACGAAGATGCCGCGACATCGAGGTTCATATGCAGGAACAATCCGCTCAACCGCCCAAACCCGTAACCGAAGTCTGGAATCCAGAACTGATCGTCCTGCCGCGCCTCACGCTAGCGCGGAAGCTATTTCGGCAGATCTATCGGCTTCTGATGAAATTGCTCACGTTTCTTTTCCTTCGCCCCACCATAAAAGGGTTGGAGAACTTCCCCAAAAAGGGACCTGCCATGGTCGTCTTCAATCACTCCGGGGATGTGGACGCAGTCTTGCTGGTTGCCGTCATACCGCATTTGATGGAGGGAATCGTAAAAATCGAAAACCGCGACGATCATTGGCTCGTCGGACCGTTATTCCGCGCTTATGGCTACATTTGGATTCATCGCGGCAAACCCGATCGCAAGGCTCTGCGGGTTGCATTGGAAGGGTTTGAAGAAGGGCGTATCATCGCGCTCTCACCGGAAGGACGCCAAACTCTGACCGGCGGATTGGAAGAGGGCACCGACGGCGCAACCTTCCTCGCGCTCAAATCGGGAGCGCCGATCGTTCCAGTGGCGATGACCGGCACCCAAAATGCAAAAACGTATGCAAACATGAAGCAATGGAAGCGCACCCCGGTCACGCTGACGGTGGGCAAGCCCTTTCACCTGGAGGAGCAACCCAACCACCAGGATACGATCCGCGAGGGCACGCGCCGCATCATGGAAGAACTTGCGCGACTTCTCCCGAAAGAATACCGGGGAAAATACGACTACATCTCTTAAATCATCAAAGGCTCCGAACGCCCATGGAGAATCAAACCCACGTTCCCCCAAAACCAGTGACAGAGGTGTGGAAGCCGGAAATGGTTTCCCTCCCGCGCCTTACTCTTGCGCGGCGCATCTATCGTTTCATCTTCGGCTATCTAGTGAGAGCCTTCGCCTACTCCATCATGAGCATCGCCTACAAAGGGCGCGAGAACAAACCCAAAAAGGGACCCGCCATCATCGTCTTCAACCACCTCGGCGACGCGGATGCGGTGCTCAACCTGGCATCTTTCCCATACACCGACGAAGTCATTGGGAAGATCGAAAATAGCTATGACCACTGGCTGGTGGGACCCGCGCTTCGCACCTACGGGGTGATCTGGGTACACCGTGGACAGCCCGACCGCCGCGCCCTGCGAGCCGCCCTCGACGCGCTCTCCGAAGGACGCATCATTGCCATTGCGCCGGAAGGCCGGCAAACGCTCACCGGTGGGCTCGAACCCGGTACCGACGGCGCGGCATTCCTCGCCATCAAATCAGGCGCGCCGTTGATTCCGCTAGCGCTGACCGGCACTGAAAACAAAAATGTTTACGGGCACATGAAACGCCATCGCCGCGCGAAAGTCACATGGACGATGGGTAAGCCCTTCCACTTGAACGTCGATTCAGACCGCCGCGAAGCTCTCCATGCGGGCACGCGGCAGATCATGGAAGAGATCGCGCGGCTGTTGCCGAAAGAATATCGCGGGGTGTACGATTACGTGCAAGACCCATGAACAATCACATAGATGAACCAAAGCCAGTGGCAGAGATCTGGCGCCCCGATCTTGTCTCCCTGCCGCGCCTGACGTTTGGTCGGCGCATCTTCCGTATTCTGCTTCAAGGCGTGGCAAGGATCGTTGTGCGGTTTGTAACGCGCCCAACCTTCAAAGGTTTGGAAAACGTTCCTCGACAAGGTCCCGCCCTGCTCGTGTTTAACCATCTCGGCGATGCCGATGCGCCGGTCATCCTCGCCGCGCTTCCCTTCCCCATGGATGCGATCGGAAAGATCGAATTGCACAACGATGGCTGGATCGGGCTTGTCGGTCGCGCTTATGGAGTCATTTGGGTGCATCGCGGTTCGCCAGATCGCAGGGCGCTTCGTTCCGCGCTGGATGGCTTGCAAGACGGACGCATGATCGCCCTCGCGCCCGAGGCGCGTGAATCGTTGACCGGCGTACTCGAAGAAGGCACCGAAGGCGCGGCGTTTCTAGCGGTGAGATCCGGCGCGCTCCTTGTGCCCATCGCGTTGACCGGCACCGAAAATAAATTCATCTTCGGGCGCAAATGGTTTCAGCGCGCGCCGGTCACTGTCACGGTGGGGAAACCTTTCAGGATACAGGAGCAGGCATCACGCGCGGATATGATCCGGGCGGGCACGCGTCAGATCATGGAAGAGATCGCTCGTCTGCTTCCGAAAGAATATCGCGGGAAATACGATTACATTTCATCTGAGTAACATGGCTGTTCAGGGGTTGGATTAACGCTATAATCTCATTATGCAGTTCATTGCGACATTGCTGACGCGCCTGGCTTACATCGATTCGCCCTCGCTGGCTGGGTGGCTGGTCTGGGTTGGGCTGGCAGGACTGCTCGTCTTCCTCCTCTCGAGTTGGCGCAAATATCATTCGAGAATTTTGCAACGCAACATGTTGGTATTGATCGCGCTTGCGCTTCTCACGCCGATCACAACGTTATTCCTCGGTTTGGAATTTTCATCAAGCGGCGCGTTGCCCGTGCCCGGCCTCCCGGCGCAGGCACCCGGCTCCACGGTGATGGTCTTCTCCGCCATCCCGTGGACATTGGCAGGCGGTTTGTTCGGTCCTTTCGTGGGAGCCGGCCTGGGCGTCTTAAGCGGACTCTTGCGCGGCGTGTGGGATACGCATTCTATTTTTTCCATTGTTGAATTTGGGCTCCTCGGCGCGGTGTTTGCCGTAAACACACGGCAACGTTATCGCACCCCTCTCTACAACCTCCTCCGCCAGCCGTTGTTCAACGTAGTTTTCCTCACCCTGATCCACACGCTGTTATTCATCATTGGCGCGGTCACCACCGTGTCTGCATCTCCGGCAGAGCGATTCGATTACGCTTTTAGCAATATAGGCGCGGTAAGTTTTGCTTTCGGTATCGAAATGCTCATCGCCGGGTTCGCCGCGCAGGTTATCTCCACGGTCTTTCCGAGGCTGTGGGGCGGGCGCGGAGCCTTGCAACCTTCGCCCGCTGAAAAAAGCATCGAGACGCGTTTTGTCTCCGGCGCGGGCGCCATCATCTCCACATTGCTCGTCTTGCTTCTCGTCGGCGCGTGGATAACGGCAGGCTCCGCCGCGCGTCGGTTGCTCGAAGACCGGCTCGCCAGCGCGGCACAATTGAGCGCGCAAGCCATCCCGCAATTCTTGGAATCGGGGCAAAGCCTCTCCACACAAATCGCCTCAGACCCGCGCCTCGCGCAAGCAAGCGATGGCGAACTGCAAACTGTTCTAGGCGAACTCATTCGCTCGGCGGCATTCTTCAACCAGCTCGCCATCGTGGATATTTCCACAAATCTGACGCTGACCAGTTACCCGGCGGAACAAGCCTTTCAACTAACAGGCGGGGAAACTGCGGGACTCCCGCTTCTTTCGCAGGGGATTCTGAATCAACAACTTACACTTCCTCCCGCCGACCCCGGCGGACCCACCCGCATCTCCTTCATTGCCGGCATCCCCAACTCTACCCGCGCCCTCATTGCCCGCACCGATCTCATCACCAATCCCACGCTTCGTTCGCTGGTACTCACCCTCAACGGCATGAGCGAATTGAACGGCTCCGGCATCCTGCTGGATGAGCATGGGATCATCCTTCATCATTCGCAACCCGACCTGATCTTTAGCCAGTACCCGGGTGAACGCAAAGATTCGCCAACCTTTTTTGACGAAACCTCGCCGAATGGCACGCGGCAATTGGTGTATTACCAGCCGGTGTTTGGGTATCCATGGTCGGTGGCAGTCGCTGTACCTGCGCGGCAAGCGCAACAGATCGCGCTCGATATCGCCCTGCCGATCGCGTTGATGATCCTTCTATTCGGCGTCATTGCCCTGATTGCGTTGAGTGTCAGTTTGCGCACGGTGACCGCATCCCTGCAAGACCTTGCCGCCGAAGCAAAATATATCTCCACCGGTCAACTGGATCGTCCTCTTACCGCCTCGGGCGAAGACGAACTCAGCGACTTGCGCAACGCCTTCGAACATATGCGCGCCAGCCTGCAAGCCCGCATGGAGGAACTCAACCGCCTGCTTGTTGTCAGCCGGGGAGCGGCTTCGAGCCTCACGCTCGGCGAAGCCTTGCACCCAGTGCTGGAAGCCATTGTAGCTAGCGGCGCCACATCTGCCCGCATTATTCTGAACCGGGATTTTCTCCCTCACGATACGCCCTTCCGCTTTGCCGATGGTATCGAGCAGGATGTGTACATGCATCTCGATCACCAGGTTGTGGCGCTCACCGAAACCCAGGAACGGGTGGTGATGGCAACGGTGGCTGGCAACCGCATCCTGCTCATCGACCCGAACCTGCCGCGCCCTGAATCGTTGATCGCACTGGCGTTACGCCATGAAAACCGGTATTACGGAACGCTCTGGGCGGCGTACGACAAACAACACATCTTCACCGAGTCGGACCTGAAATTTACATCCACGCTGGCGAGTCAGGCGGCACTGGCGGTGGCGAAGATCCGCCTGTTCATGACGGTGGAGACCAGCCGCCGTCAGTTGGAGGCAATCCTCAATTCCACGCCGGACCCGATCCTCGTCACAGATGCCGCGAACCGCCTCATTCTGGCGAACCCGGCTGCCGGTCAGGCGTTAGGCGTCAGCATCCGCCCCGGTGAACGCGCAGATACCGAAAAGACGATCCAAGTGAAAGCGTTGAACGACATCCTGCGCGCATCCTCCACTGAACAGCTTTCGGCAGAGATCGCCATGCCAGATGGAAAGACGTATCTCGCCATGACCTCGCCCATGGTTGCGGACGAGAAGATCACCGGGCGCGTGTGCGTCTTGCGGGATGTGACGCAACTCAAAGAGATCGACCAACTCAAGTCGGATTTTGTCGCAACGGTGAGTCATGATCTGCGTTCGCCGCTCACATTAATGCGCGGCTATGCCACCATGCTCGAAATGGCTGGCGCGTTGAACGACCAGCAGAAAAATTACGCGCGCATGATCGTGCAAGGCGTGGATAATATGGCGAAACTGGTCAACAACCTGCTGGACCTTGGGCGCATCGAGTTTGGCGTGGGCCTGCAAGTGGAGACTGTTCCCGTGCTCGATATCCTCGAACGCGTGACCGGCGAATTACAAATGCAAGCCAAACAGAAGAACATCTCGCTAGAGATGGAACTGCCGCGCGACCTGCCCCATGCCATCGAAGCCGATCAGGCTTTACTGCACCAGGCGTTATACAACCTTGTTGAAAACGCGATCAAGTACACTCCCGATGGAGGCGTGGTTACCGTTCATTTAGACCCGCAACCCAACGGTTCGTTGATCTTCGCCGTGCAAGACAGCGGCATCGGCATTTCGGAAGAAGATCGCAAGCGCCTGTTCGAAAAGTTCTATCGCGGCACCAATCGCGACGCGCTAATGCAGCGCGGCACTGGGCTGGGGCTTGCCATTGTCAAATCGATCGCGGAGAGGCACGGCGGAAAAGCATGGGTGGAGAGCGAACTGGGGAAGGGTAGTGTTTTCTTTTTGCAGATCCCCTGAAACAATGGGACGGCTACAAGGATAGACAAAAACATCTTTGCCGCCGAGGACACCGAGCCCATGAAGGAAAATCTCTTAACGCTCTGTGGCTTAACACATACCCAAGTAGCCGCTCCTTTGACACAACAGGAGTAGCGCAGATTCGATAAACAGGCGTATAATGCAAAACCTCGCCTTTGCGCGGGGATTCTTTTTGCAACCATGAGCCATCAAAAAAATATACCATCCACTCAGTTCATTCACCGAACGGCAAAACACCCCACTTCAAGTCTCAGTCATTTTTTATTAGGGCGTCCTCTCTCCACAGCTGACGCGGCGCACGAAACTATCGGCAAAAGCGTGGGGTTAGCTGTCTTTGCGGCAGACGCATTATCTTCCACCGCCTACGCCACTCAGGAAATTCTGGTCATTCTCGCTGGCGCCGGAGCACTCGCCTTCGGGTATGTTTTCCCCATCTCCATCGTTATCGTCGCATTGCTTGCTATTGTAGTGATCTCGTACGAGCAGGTCATTCACGCTTACCCTGGTGGAGGCGGCGCGTATATTGTCGCGGCGGATAACCTGGGAAAATTCCCGGCACTGATCGCCGCGGCGGCATTACTAACCGACTATATCCTGACCGTTTCCGTGTCGATTTCATCCGGCGTTGCGCAGATTGTATCGGCATACCCACAATGGTACGAATATCGCGTTGTCGTTGCTGTGTTCTTTGTTATTTTGATCATGGTAATCAACTTGCGCGGCGTGAGGGAATCGGGTGCGGCATTTGCCATCCCGAGTTATTTCTTCATCGCAATGATGTTATTTATGATCGGGACCGGGTTTTTCCGCATATTGACTAGTTCGTTGGGAACAGTGGTTAATCCACCAGAGATTGAGCACGTGGACGAATTGACCGGGATCAGCTTATTTTTATTGCTTCATGCTTTTTCGAGCGGCACTACCGCGATGACCGGCGTAGAAGCCATCTCGAACGGCATTACCGCATTCAAAGAACCGCGCAGTCGAA
Organism: Anaerolineales bacterium; assembly: GCA_016789025.1. Classification (GTDB taxonomy): domain Bacteria; phylum Chloroflexota; class Anaerolineae; order Anaerolineales; family Villigracilaceae; genus Defluviilinea. The sequence goes on along the minus strand of JAEURC010000008.1, from coordinate 3,087 downwards.
ACGCCGGTATCACTTTGATATGGATGGCGTGCATCTTGGGCGTTCTTTTTATCGGCATTTCCTTCCTCACCAGAGAGATCCACGCTGTGCCGTCTGAAACAGAAACCGTTATCTCCCAACTTGCCCGGACGATCTTTAATGGGCAGGAGCTTCTTTATTTAGGCGTGATTCTAGGAACAACGGTCATTCTCATTCTCGCCGCAAATACCGCTTTCGCCGGGTTCCCACGTTTGAGCGCTCTGCTCGCCAACGATGGGTTTGTGCCGCGCCAACTGACCTATCGCGGAAGCCGCCTTGTATATTCTTATGGAATTATCGCGCTTGCAGCGGCGGCATCCATCTTGATTATCGTTTTTCAGGCAAGCGTAACGCGCCTCATTCCACTGTATGCCATCGGCGTATTTCTATCGTTTACGCTGGCGCAGGCAGGTATGACGCGGCGCTGGTGGCGTTCGGGAAAATTGAATAAGGCAGTGCAACCTGAAGACCACAACCGTCCGCATCCTTTGCATTACGATAAAAGATGGTTCATCAAAATGATCAGCAACGCACTGGGCGCGCTCTGCACCGCGTTGGTGGTCGGCGTGTTTGCCGTAACAAAGTTTCATGACGGGGCATGGATCGTATTAATTCTCACTCCTATTTTGATCGGGATCTTCCTGTGGATTCACAGACACTATAAAAGCATGGCAAGCCGCCTCTCGCTGGAAAAGTATGGCGAGCCGCCGCCGTACAATACACGTCACCGCGTGATCGTGGCGATCAGCAATGTACATAAGGGCACTCTCGCAGCGCTCCGGTACGCGCGCATGTTATCAGATGATGTGACTGCTGTGCATGTTTCACTCGAACCAGAAGATACCGAAAAAGTGCAAACCAAATGGGCAAAATGGGGACGCGGCACGCGCCTCGTCATCGTGGATTCTCCCTATCGTCTCTTCCTCGAACCGTTACTGAACTACATCGACGACATATTGGCTACCCGGCAACCCAATGAAACCATCACTATCGTGGTTCCACACTTTGTCCCCACCAAGCGGATTCACAACGCCCTTCACATGCAAACCGCCGAATTACTACGCCGCGAACTACTCGAAACGCCCGGTGTTGTGATCACCGAAGTTCCATATCAGGTTTCGTAATATAAAAAGCATGTCATTGCGAAGCGAAGTGAAGTCATCTTCATGACATCAGATCTTTTCCTGTCACAGTGGAGATTGCATTGCCGGTCAAAACTATCATCGTAGTGGTGCGCGGTTAATTTCAAGTTTAATTGTGAAAGAAAGAAGGTTATACAAATGAATTTCATCGTTGTGGGATGCGGCCGCGTCGGCGCGGAACTGTGTTTCCACCTATTCAAAAGGGGACATGGCGTTGTGGTTGTTGACAGCCGGCGCGAAGCATTCAACCGCTTGCACGCCGATTTCCGCGGGCGCACCCTTGAAGGCGAAGGCCTGGCAGAAAGCGTGCTCGAACGCGCCGGCATCAAGGATGCCGACGGTCTCGCGGCGGTCACCAATTCAGATATGCTGAACGCGGTTGTCGCTCATGCCGCGCGCGCTTTCTACAAAGTGCCCAACGTGGTGGCGCGCAACTACGATCCAAACCTGCGCTCCGTCATCGAAGCGTTTGGGTTGCAAACGGTGGGATCCACGTACTGGGGTGCGCAACGTGTGGAGGAGTTATTAATGAACCCTGCCCAACGCGCGGTCTATTCCGCCGGCAACGGCGAGGTGGAAGTGTACGAGATCATCATTCCCGAATCATGGAACGGTAAAACGGTTGGAGACTTGCTGAGCCCGCTGAAGCAATGCTACCCCGTGGCGCTTTCGCGCGCCGGCAGAGCCTCCTTGCCGGAAATGGACACATCCCTGAAAACCGGCGACTTGCTCAACGTCAGTTCCACGTTCGAAGGTATTGGCGCGCTCTCCGCGCTACTCACCGGAAAGGCGGAGGCGTAACATGTTTGTACTCATCGCCGGAGGCGGACGGACAGGCACGCGCCTTGCCAGTCTGCTCGTCAACCAAAATTATAAAGTGCGCCTGATCGAACATCGGCGCGAATTGCTCACGCACCTTCATCAGGAACTGCCCACTGAGGTGATCTATGAAGGGAACTCAGTGGACCCTGGCGTGCTCGAGGCGGCGGGCGCGCGCGAAGCGCATGTGGTTGCCGCGGTAACCAGCGAAGACGCGACCAACCTTGCCATGTGTTTTGTCGTTAAGACCATGTTCGAGGTGCCGCGCACGATCGCGCGCGTGAATAATCCGGTGAACGCCTGGTTGTTCAACGACACATTCAAGGTAGACGTGGCGTTGAATTCGGCGGATGTGCTGGCGCATTTGATCCAGGAGGAAATGTCTCTGGGCGACATGATGACGCTCTTCAAGATCCGCCGCGGGCATTATTCGGTGGTGGAGGAAAAAGTGCCGCCGGGAGCGAAAGCCATTGGAATCCAACTCAAAGATATGGCGCTGGCCGAACATTGCGTGATCGCGGCGATCATCCGCGACGGTGTGATGACGTTGCCGCGCGGCGACAGTATCTTGCAAGAAAACGATGAGATCATCGCGGTTGCCAGCCCGGAGGGCGCGCAAAAACTTGCCGAAATGCTCGCGCACCCGGTCTACCCGGTCCGTAATGGGAATAAAAAAGAATAAGAGGCGAACCAAGCCTCCCCTGCGAGCGAAGCGGGCGTTACACGTCTCACCGCTTTTGAAGCGGTGGAAAATTTCCCGGCGAATCCAAATTGACCGAATCGGAAGCCCTACGGTATAATGTCGTGCCGCTTTAAGGGCGACAGCCATTATTTTTGAAACGAGGAACGAAGAATGACCAAACGTACGTATCAACCGAAAATCCGCCGCCGCGTGCGCGTGCACGGCTTTCGCAAACGCATGGCTACGGCTGATGGGCGCGCAGTGCTCAAGCGCCGCCGTTTGCGCGGTCGCGCGCAGTTGACCAAGACCGCCAACAACCACGTGAAAAAAGTCCGCTGGTAGGCGGCAGAAAGCGCGTGGAGGCTGTGGGTGCAGAGAAAATTTCGTCTGACCCGGTCTGAAGATTTCAAGCGGGTGCGGCGTTCC
>JAEURC010000071.1 GCA_016789025.1 Anaerolineales bacterium | reverse complement strand
CGGATGCCGTTTACGTGGAAATTATTCCAACCGCGCATTGAGATCTTCCTCACGATTGGAACATTCTCCATGTTCCTCCTGTTCTACATGATCGTTTCTCGCCTCATCCCCCTGATCCCGGTCTGGGAAGTACAAGAAGGGCAGATGACTCACTCGCTCCGCAAAGTGGGTAAGGCGAAGCTCCCAACGATCAGCGAATTCGAATAAACGGAGATAAACATGTCTGAAGCAACTTTATTGGCAGTCTTCGAAGACCTAGACCCCGCCGCGAGCGCCATCGAGAAATTGCACGAGATGGGCGTAGGCGATGAGAACATCAATGTGATTTCCGGCGTGCCGGTGGCGCATAAAATTCTTGGTCGCCCTCACCCATGGACGAACGTATCGAAACTGTCCATGGGTGGCGCGATTGCCGGCTTTGCGTTCGGTATCTTCCTCAACTTTGGAACTCCCCATCTCTACGGCGTTCACGTGGGTGGGCAATATATTACCCCGATCCCGCCTGGCGCGATCGTGACATTCGAGATGACCATGCTCTTCGCGCTCCTTGCCACGTTCCTCGGCGTCTTTCTAGATAGCTACTTTCCGAATTATCGCCCGCTGGAATACGTGGGCGAGGTGAGCGATGGAAAGATCGCTGTCTTCTTTCGGATCTCGGAAGCCGACGCAAAAAAATTCACCGATGCGATGAATACGCTCGGCGCTGAATCTGTCAAACCCGCGGAGGCGCGGCAACTATGAGACTTTTGAAACAACTGTTTTGGGTTTTCCTCACCCTCGGTATCCTTTTTGGGATCATCGAACTCTTCATGTTCGACATCATCAAGATCGACTGGGTCAGCTTCATGGAGATCCAGCCATCCTATCGAGCGATGGAAGACCCGCTTCCCCCGCCCAGTCAGTCTGTTCCAGTGGAGGGGGCGATCGTCATCCCCGGCATGGGCGCGCCTGAAAACCCCACCACGGCTGATGACGCTTCTTTGGCACGCGGCGCGGAATTGTTCGCGATCAACTGTCAGATGTGCCATGGGGCGGATGGCGCTGGGAGCGGACCTGTTGCCCCGTTCCTCATCCAATTCAAGCCTGCCGACCTGACCTCCGCAATTGTGCAATCCAAGAGCGATGGCTCGATGTTCCTCACCATCTCGAACGGCGTGGATGGACGCATGCCCGCCTTGAACGAAAACCTGACCGTCTCTGAGCGCTGGGATGTGGTCAACTTCCTTCGCACACTACAACCTGCAGAATAGGGATTTCGATTATGAATGATGTTAGAAAATTAATTTACACCACGCTCATCGCCTTCCTTGCAACGGTTGTGATCTGGGTCACCGCCTTATTGTTTTGGTCGTGTGGGTTTTCCTTTGAGTGCGTGCGCGCCAATCCCATCGTGGAACGCACGCCGGTTCCCACGTTGATCCCTGCTAATCACGTAGACACTTCCATGGGTGGCGCGGCGGCTGAGTTCGATAAGTGCCAGGTGTCTGCGACTGAGTTGATCGGCGCGTGGGTTTCGGCGGGCACTCCTGAAAGTGACGCGTTCCCGTTCACCGATATGAATGGGAAGGATTGCGAAGCAACATATAAGGATATTCAGCCGCTGTTTGTGGAAAACGGACAGTGGTATGCCAATGCGATAGGGTGCGTGTCGTGTCATAATTCGGCGTTGACGGCGCGTAGCGGCGGGTTGGATCTATCCAGTTATGAAGCCATGCAGTTGGGCTCACAGCGCGCGGATGCAACTGCCACCGGCAACAATATTTTCGGCGAGGGCAATTGGGAAGGTTCCATGCTGTTCACGGTGTTGACAACGCAAGGGATGGTTCCCACGGGTCATTCGGCGGATGTAAGCCCGAATGATTTTGTGTTGTATGTTGGGTCGGCGGTTGCAGTTACAGCAACGCCAACGCCGTAAACCCGAACTTGAATAAAAAATCTCCCGAAAACTCGGGAGATTTTTTATTGCCAGCGGAGAGGGCGGGATTCGAACCCGCGAACCTTTTGGGGTTACACGCTTTCCAAGCGTGCGCGCTAAGCCAGACTACGCGACCTCTCCATTAGGTTGAAGCGGGCAGATTATACCATGCGTAAATTAGTTGTCCAACGCTCCCTGATTGATCCAATCGACGATGAGTTGCACTTGCGGAGGCGTTAACTTTGGTCCGCGTTTGGGCATTTCCTGTGTAATAACCTGTTCAGCCAGCAGGCTGTTGTCCGCGTCGCCGGGGGTGAGGATGAGACCATTTTCGGAGCCAGCCATTAGCGCCGCATAGGTTGTGAGATTTAATCCCTCTTTGGTTTCGCGCCCGCCGTGACAATTCTTGCACCGGCTATCGAGAATGGGAAGGATCTCATTGGCGAAGCTCACCGTGGCGGCTTGGTTCGATGCCTCGGTTGGCGGCGTGGTGGGGATGACAACAGTTGGGATAGCGGTATCGGTTGGGGGCGCGGATGTGTGGGTGGGGGAAAGCGCCTCAGTTGCCGGGGCAGGCTGACTTGGCGGCGGCGAAGCGGGCGCGTCCGTAGGCTGACCTGCGCAGGCGGCGAGGATTCCCATTAAGACGATCGTGAGTAAAACTTTTTTCATTGTTCTCCTAGAAACCATATAAGATGACACCGCCCAGAAATGCCAGCGTGAAAGCGATGAGGAAACTTAAGCCGTACGCGGTCATATAGAGGGCGCGGTTGCCTGTGCTGAAAATTTGCGGGTTGCGATAACGAACGATGCTGATGCCAGTAGTGAGCAGAAGCAAAATCAGGGCAAGGATTACTTTGACGCCTGCGTTTGGCGCGTCACCCTCATAGTTTTTGATGTTATCCATCATGCCGGTGATTCCTGCTGCGATGGTGCTGATTGCGGCAAGGACGATGTTCGCAAAGGCGGCTAGTTCCAGCGCTGGGTTTTTTCTCCACCAGGCGAGCAGGATGAAGAGGAAGGCGGCGCCGGTAAGCGCGATGGGGAAGTGTACGACCATCGGATGGGTGGGATGGATCTGCGTAACGGCGGCGATAAAGCGGTTGATGAAGTCCATTGTTTTTCCTCGGTGTTTTACTTATCTCACAGATTGCGGGATGATACCTATTATTACGCAAGTGTGGCTAAGAAAATTTTCATTTTTGCGCGCATAAAAAAAGCGGGCAGATTTCGCTGTCCGCTTTTTTGTGTGGAATTGTGTGTTGTCAGTTTTTAGCGGGAATTGGCAGTTCGCGCGGAGCCACCATGCCCCAACGCGACGCACCGAGGTATAAGATATCGAGGATGAGATCCTCGTAGCGTATCCCCTCCGCTTTGGCTTGCAGGCACAAGTCGCTGTAATCGGGCGTGAGACCCGGCAGGGTGTTGATCTCGAGCAGGCGCGGGTTGCCTTCATCGTCGAGACGGATGTCGGTGCGCGAGATATCCAATGCGCCGAGCAGTTGATGGGCGCGCAGGGCGAAGTATCTGAGTTTCTTTTCCAGTTCGGGTTCCACGACTGCCGGGCAAAAATAGCCGGGCGCGCCTTCCTCCCCAACCTCTTTCGATTTGGATGCGTTGCTATACACTTTCGGCGTGACGGAACGGGTCATATCCAATTCGAGGATGGGGAAGCGGTGGAAGCCGTCTTTTTCGTACCATTCGGGGTTGCGCGAGTAGAGTTTCGCGTCGGCGCGCCCCAGGATTCCGACGGTGAATTCGCGCCCAGGCAAAAAGACCTCCACCAGCGCGGGTTGCTGATAGGTGTTGATGATGTATTGCGCCCGCTCGCGTAATTCCTTCTCTTTGGTGACGATGGCTTTTGTATCCACGCCCATGCCGGTGCCTTCGCGCGCGGGTTTGACGAAGAGCGGATATTTTAGTTCGGGTCGCAGCGGTTCGTCGCCGACTATGAATTCTTGAAACGGCGCGACGGGCAATCGTCGGTCGCGCCAGATGCGTTTGGTCAGCGTTTTGTCCAATGAGATGCCGTTGGTGAGCACGCGCGAGCCAGTGTAGGGGATGCCCATCATTTCGAGCAGGGCTGGCACTTGCGCCTCGCGCGCGTCGCCGCCGAGTCCCTCGGCGATGTTGAAGCAGATATCCGGTTGGTGATCGCGCAACGCAAAGGGCAACTCCCTGTCGGCTTGGATGAAGACCGTTTTATGGCCGTCAGTTTCAATGGCGGCGCGAAGCGAGTCGATGGTTTCGATGTGGTCGAAGTCTGAGAAGGCATCCGGCGGGACGCCCTCCGGTTTGGGCTGTGAATCATCCTTGATGTTGGCAAGAACGGCGACCTTCCAATAGCGCTTCATGAGGATTTGAATCTCCTTTTGTTTGATTCAAAATTTTCGAGCCAATGATAGCGCAATGCCGTCAGATGACAAGGGTTATGAAGTTTAAAACATTCTGCTAGACAATGAATTGTCTTTCAGGTATCATCGGTTCACTTCCAACGGAACGGGAAAGAGAAAAACACGAATGGCAATGTTTTCAAAAGACCTGGGCATCGACCTGGGAACGATGTTCACCCGCCTGGCGGATTCGACGCAGGTGCTAGCTCAGGAGCCGACCATTGTTGCGATCGAGGCGATCGAGCAGAAGATGGTGGCGGTGGGGCAGGAGGCGCGCGATATGTATGGCCGCGTTCCGGAGAGCATCGAAGTGGCGCGCCCGTTGAAGAACGGCGTGATCGCGGATTACGAAATCACCGAGACGCTTCTCTCCTATCTGCTTTCACGCGCCAGCGGAAGTATGCGCATCTTTCGCCCCCGCGTTATGATCTCCGTCCCCAATGGGGTCACCAGCGTGGAACGGCGCGCAGTGTACGAAGCCGTGCTTGAGGCGGGAAGCCGCGAGGCGTTCCTCATCCAACAGCCGCTTGCGGCGGCGATCGGCGTGGACCTTCCGATTGGTTCGCCCGCGGGCAATATGGTGATCTGCCTCGGCGGCGGGTGCACCGAGGCGGCGGTGATGGCGATGTATGGCATTGTCTCTGCTGAGACTTTGCGCTCCGGCGGCATGGATTTCGATGACGCCATTGTTAATTATGTGCGCAGAAAATATGGCGTGGTGATCGGGCAAGTGACCGCCGAGCAACTCAAGACGAGGATCGGCGCGGCGGTTCCGCAGGATACCGAGAACAGCATGGAAGTGCAGGGACAAGACCAGGTGACTGGCTTGCCGCGCCCAATCACATTGACGACCGGTGAGATCGTGGAAGCATTGCAAGACCCGCTTAAGGCTGTTGTGGAAACGGGACGTCGAGTGCTGGAAAAAACTCCGCCTGAGCTCGTGTCGGATATCATCGATCGAGGCGTGGCATTGTGTGGCGGCGGCGCGCTCTTGCGCGGCATCGATAAGTTGTTGACGAAATCGCTGGGCATCCCCGCCTATTTGGTGGATACGCCGATGACGTGCGTTGTGGAAGGCACAGTGAAGGCGTTTCCGATGTACAATATTTTGCGGCGCAGTCTGCCGCAGGTCTGAGAATAATCGAGAATTCCTCTCAAATCTTATTTGAGACACAGAGAAACGCTGATTTGCGCTGAGTTAAGCAAAATCAGCGTTTTGTTGCACTCCAATCCCAAAATCAATTCACATTTGCAAGATTAATTTCGATGCGTGTCGCATTTTTGATTCGAGTGGGTTGCGCTTTATCCTTCATGTCACTGATTGGTTGAAAACATCAAATCGATGAAGTAATCGCGCTCGCCGAGGAATCCATTGATGTCGATTTGCTGTCCCACTTCAACTTGAGAAGATTGGAAACCATATTGTCCCACGCTAAACCCGTCAACGGATGCGTCGTCGGTGTTTAAGGGGATTGCGCCATTCGGAGTATCTTGCCAGTGAGCAAAAATGTCGTTTTTCTGGACAGTTATCGGCGCTGACAGTTTTACTACGGTAGTCCCTGTTTGGACGGGAGGCGAGTCGTCGGACACATTCATGCGATAGATGACCTTCCAGCCGTTATTGTTGGGACGCAAGATCAGCAAGTCGAATTGTTCAATGGCTTTGTCGCTATCATTGAGGTAAATGATCCCGTTAATAAACCCATCCGATGGCATGGCATACTCGTGCAGGAATAAGTGCCGCCTGGCGGATGAATCGCCTTTTGGCGAGGATGGGATTTGCCCCGAAAGATCGAAGCCAATTTGCCGGGTTTTGGCGGAGGTTTCAGGCGTAGGCGGGGTATTTTCTACGGATATTGTGATGCCGCTACAGGCAAGAGACAACACGATCAAGAAAGTGAAAAATAAGGGAGGCGTTTTTCTTGTTAGGTTATTCATGTTCGATTTTGCGCGCAACTTGCATTTATCGTTTTAGGCGTTCTAGTCAGGGCTTTTTTACCGTCAGCCATCGAAATGCCATAGCGATTCCACCAAGTATGCAGATACCTATTCCACTCCCACGGATTGCGGATGCGATTTGGGAATGAAAATTGTAACTTGTCGTTAAAGCGGGGGTAGGGTCTTGATATGGTATTCCCGCAAATAACACGTCGTATATAAACCCTGCCAACACAACAACTATTCCTAAAGCAATTAATATGAATGGAAAAAATCGTTTCATCGATAGCGCCTGCCCAACCGGGGATGATACCACCGCCATATAATGCCCCAAAGAACAGATTAGACGGTGGGAGTCTTATGTTGCCTTACAAATAATACGTCATCCTCTGCAAATGCGTGACCGGGTCAATATATTGAACCTTCACATCTTCCGGCACATTGATGCTGATGGGGGCGTAATTGAGAATGGCTTTGACCCCCGCCTTCACCAGCAGATCTGTCGCATCTTGCGCCGCCGTGGCAGGGACGGTCAACACTGCCACCTTGATCTTGTGCTGTTTGATCTTTTCGATCATGCTGGCTGTGTCGAGAACGCGAAAATCTCCCACGGTTTGCCCGATCTTTTTCGGGTCGTTATCGAACACCATGCTTACATGAAAGCCCCGATTGGCGAACCCGTTGTAATGTGCGAGCGCGTGACCGATATCACCCATGCCGATGATCACCACCTCCCAGACGCGATCCATATTGAGGATGTTTCTTAATTTCTCCATCAGGTAAGGGATGGAATACCCCGTCCCTTGCTTGCCGAACTCGCCGAATTGTGAAATGTCTTTGCGGATCTGCGCGGCAGAAATGCCCACAAGCGCCCCCAAATCTTGCGATGAGGTGGTTTGAATCCCCTGGTCAGACAGCCGTTGTAAAGCCCTCAAATAAATGGGCAATCGTCCGATAATAATATCTGGTATTTTCTCAGTAGCCATGCGGGGCGTCCCTCGTTGAATATAAAATGGTTCGGAAAAGTTAACACTGACCCGCGCAAAAAACGCAAATCTTCTCTTCTTCAATCAGCGTTTTGAGCGTCCAAAAAATCGACTTTGCTTCCTAGGGAATTAACTCTACCATAAAAGGAACCTTAGTACAAACTTGCACAATCAAAATGCAACAAAACAAAAGTCATGGTATCGCCTCCACCCTCACGGTGTACTTTGTGTACTCCAGCCCTCCGGTAGGCGCCGAAACGAAATGCACCGCATATACTCCGCTTGGATCGCTGAGGAATAAAATAATCTTCCCGCATACGAGCGTATCCACCACTGAATAATTCAGAAACAACTCCGCAATATACGAGCCGCTCCCCATGCATTCCAATTCCAACTTGGCGTTCACCGAAAATGTCTTGAATTGGATCCAATCCTCCGCGTCGCCGATGGGGGAGGAAACATCGCTCGAATACTGAAACGAATGCGCCCCACCCAGGGTCAATGTGATGTTCACCGCGGGCGCAACTGTCGAATCATGATCCAGCGCGGCAGGCGCAACCGTTGGCTCAACAGGGACAGCAGTATTCCCCGGCGTGCCCGTGCCAACGACCTGTCCCGCATCCGTCACAATTGGGAGCGAACTCACATCTGCCGCCTGCGCGAACGCCGCATTCACCCAACCTCTGCCATCCGGTCCAGCCGCAAAAACGATCTGCAACCACGCCCCGTTCGCATCCTTGCCCGTCAGCGTGACCACATCTCGCGCGTTCAACGTGCCGATGGAATTAAAACTCGTGCCCGGTCCGCTGCGCACATTCAGTTGCTGTTGGATGATCGCCACATGATCGCCGTTCGGATTCACCCCCGCGCCTCCCACTACCGGGACAGTTGGCTCGCCCGTGGTGACGATAAACTCCGCTGTTACCCAACCCCTCCCGCCCGGCGTTTGTCCTGCTGGATAATTGATCTGCCACCAATTTCCACCGGGATCTTTGCCGATGATTTCCACACTCGTATTGGCTGGGATAATGCCAATTACCTCGCCTGCCGTAGACGGTTCGACGCGCACGTTCACCTGTGTGGACGTGGTCCCCACAGCCGGGGCAACTGTACTCGTGGAAAGAGGCGGAAGCGGCGTCTCGCTGGACTTCGAGGTCGGCGAGGGTGGAAAAGTCGAAGTGACGACCAGCTTGGTTGGCGTCGCCGCTTCGATCACATCCACCGAAAAACTACACCCCGCGCAGAAGATCGCGAGCCAGACAATCGAAATAATTTTTTTCATCGCGCATGAATTGTAATGCAAAATAAAATCGCTTTCGTGGGGCGGGATGTTATCCCGCCATCCTTTTGGTATGCGGGATGCCATCCCGCCCCACGGATAAGAAAATAAAACCGCCTTATGGCGGTTTTGCGTGCGCCCCCGCGCAGACTCGAACTGCGCTCTTCGGCTCCGGAGGCCGACACTCTGTCCACTGAGCTACGGGGGCGGGTGGAAAAATTTTATCACAAGCGAACGATGCCGCCGCAGTTCAACTGCGGCGGCATCGTGTGATTGATCACACCTTTGCCAGCGGAGCGAGTTGCGCCAACTCCGCGCGATAGCCATCGATGATCTTCGTGTTGCCCGATTCTTCGCCGACTCTGGCGCGCTGTTCTTTTTTATGCGCCAGTTCGCCCAATACTTGATAGAACCGTTTGGTGGGACCAAAACTCCCCGACGTGAGCGCCGAAATGTGCGCGTTAAATTGGAAGAACGAAATGGCGGTCTTATATTGTTGTTGCGAGATCGCGCCGCTGTTCACTTCCTCCATGAGTTGTCGTTTCAGAATGCCGCGCTCGTGGATGATCATCCAGATGATGAACACGGTCATGATGAAATACCCGAAGTAATCGGCGAGGATGCCGAGGAAGAACCCGCCCTCGCCGCCGACGAGCGAGCCAAAGGTGTTGTGGAACGAGTGCGTGAGCACCGCAACCACATAACCCGCCGGCACCGCGATGATTTTTACCAGCATGTTCCTGCTCATGCGCGCCACGGCGAACCCGATACCGGTGAACGCGGTAAAGAACGGATGCATCCATCCAACCAAGACCACGCGAACCACTACGAGAATCCAGAAACCTTCCCAACCGCCTTCCTGAAACCCGTTGCGGTAAATATACAAAACGTTTTCAATGGCGGCAAAGCCCATCGCGGTGATCGCGCCGTAGACAACGCCATCCAGTACCGAATCAAACTCCTTGCGGAAGAGCAGGAAGACCACGCCTACCGCGAGTCCTTTCAACGCTTCCTCGATGATCGGCGCGACGATGGAAGTGGTGCCGAAATCCGCCGCGCTTTCCGAGCCGGTCAACACGTAAATACCGATGCCGAACACCGTGTTCAAAATATACGCGCCGCCCCCGGCGATCACCACGCCCCACACGAATGCCGCGCCGAGCAATAACTTCGGCTCTTTTTCATAACGATCCAGCCAGTTCACGAATGCCGCGAACACAAGCATCGGCACAAAACCAAAGAAAAACGCTCCAAGTAATGCCATAGCTCCTCCAAGAAGTAAAAATCGTCGCGCAGGTTCGATCACGGGTCTTTGCCGTATCTTAAACCTGCGGGGCGTTGAACACCAAACGCGTCCGCTCGATCTTCGTCTCCTCGAACGCGATGCCTAACACATCTAACACTTCTTCGGGTCTGCCCGTTGCGCCCTCGCGCGCCGCCAACAGCATCACGATTGTATCATCCGCCGCCTCAATGGAATGGATCAATGGGCGCAGATCATACTTCTTGCCTCGGCGTTCGCGGAGGATGGACTCAGCCGCCAAAGCGGACTCGATCCTCCGCTTCAACTCCGACGGGGGGACCTGTTCCCGCAACTCAACCTGATACTCCGCTTCAACGACTTGCGTCTGCAAGGCGGGCGCGCGCTCGTCGGCTTGTTCAATATGCGTAACGCGAATCCCCGGCGGGAGAGTCTCGTTGAGTCGGTCGGGGAGTCCATCTAAAGCAACATCGCGTTCGAGGCGCATGTCCAACACCTCGCACGTGGACGAGAACCCCAGCGGCAGCGCCGCCGCGAGACTCATCTTCGGTTGCGGATGAAATCCCTGCGAATACGCCAGCGGAAGCTCCGCGCGGCGGGCGGCGCGTTCCCATAATTTGTGCAAGTCAAGATGCCCCGTGTAGCGAAGCGGTCCCTGTTTGGAGAATGTGATTCGAATCCGCATGAGATTTGTAGGGCAAGATTAATCTTGCCTTACCGCGTGCGTTTTTAACCACTGGCGAATATCCCTCAGATGCTCTCGGTAATGTTTGGACGTGTTGTTGGTGATACGTTCAAAAAGATTGTGTTGCTCGATCAGTTTTTGCGGCATCTTCTCAAGCATGGTGACGATGGACGAAAACGCCTGAATCTCTTGTGCGACAACATCCTCCAAGGAAACATTTTTATATTTTTCCACTACCCACGCGTTTGGGGTATCGTCATCCAGCAGGGGAGAGCCGAAATCGGGATAGCCGACCTCCTCGCGGAAGGCGTCCAGCGCGGTTTGCGTTTTGCAAGGCACATATTCCTGCCCATGCAAAATCTCGTTCATGCGATCCGCGATGTAGAGTTCGTACGCAAGGATGTGCGCGAGAATGTCCTTGATAGACCATTTTCCCGTCACGCCCTTCAACGTCATGCGGCGCGTATAGCCGACGCGGTTCAAGGTCAACTCGAACTTGTCGCGCTCGCGCATCAATTTGTCAATGAATTGTTTTTTCACAGCAGGCATGTAACGATTCAACCCCCAACCACTGGCAGACTGTTCACTGCTAACTGATCACTTGTAACTGCACCATTGACATTGTCCCCTTGTGGGATCGCTTTCTTTCCCGGCGACTTTACATCCGGGCACTTCCACACATCGCCGGGGTTCTCGCGGCGTATCTGCGCGAAGGTTGGTAATATTCCACACGCGAAACAATCGAGTCGGCAATCCACACGGATCTGCCCTTCGAGCGATTGCCTGAAATCCTGGAATAAAAAGTTTTTGCGAACCGCGGCGGTGATGTGTTCCCACGGGAAGACCTCGTCCGTGCGGCGTTGGCGGTGCGTGTAAAACAGCGGATCGAGTCCGTGCTCTGCAAAGGCTTCCATCCACGCGTCGTATTTTTTTCCTTCATTCCATGCGTCGAACTTCGAGCCGTTCTTCCACGCCGTGTAAACGACCTCCGCCATTTTTCTGTCGCCGCGCGAGAGCCATGATTCGAGGAACGAATCTTCCGCATCGGTGAGACTCAACTTGATACTTCTATCGCGTCCCAATTCGCGTCTGAGCAATGCCTGCTTGGCGCGGATCTGTTCAGGCGTGTCGCACGAGACCCACTGGAACGGCGTTTGCGATTTCGGCACGAACGTGCTCACGCCCGCGTTCAACTTGACGCGCATCCCCGCTACTTTGCGTCCCTCGGCGATGACGCGTTTGCACAAGTCCGCGATGGCTTGCACATCTTCGAGTGTTTCGCTGGGATGCCCGATCATGAAATACAACTTGATCGTCGTCCAGCCGCGCGAATAAATTTCACGCGTGGTGTTGATGATATCTTCATCGGGAATATATTTGTTGATGATGCGCCGCATCCGTTCGGTGGCGGCTTCGGGAGCGAGCGTGAATCCGCCCGAGCGTTTGTCCCTGAGTTTTTCCATCAGGTCAATCGAGACCGATTCGATTCGCAATGACGGCAGTGAAACTTTGAGATGCGTGCCGCCGAATTTTTCTCCGACCTTCGTGACCAACTCCAACACGTTTGTGTAATCGGATGACGACAACGACAACAGCGCGATCTCCTCAAAGCCGCTGGATTTGACCGCCGCTTCGAGCGCCTCCACTACTTCGTCTACGGGTCTTTCGCGGACGGGACGCGTGATCATCCCTGCGTGACAGAATCTACACCCGCGCGTGCATCCGCGCATGATCTCAACCGAGACGCGGTTGTGGACAATGTCAATGTTTGGCACGATGAACTTCGTCGGCGGCGGAGGCAGTTTGGCGACGACGCGCTTGGTGACAATTTTCGGAATGTCTGCAATCGTCGGCTCGATGTGCGAGAGGGTTCCGTCTTCGAGGTAATTGGCTTCGTAGAAGTGAGGGACGTAGACGCCGGGGATGTGCGCGAGTAAGCGAAGTAACTCGTCGCGGTCAAATGTCGAAGGTCGAAGGTCGCTTGTGACTTGTGACGTTTGACATTTGACTCTCTGAATTACGTTGATAATATCGTGAATGACCTCTTCCCCCTCGCCGATGACGAACGCGTCAATGAACGCGTGCATCGGTTCGGGGTTCATGGTGGAATGTCCGCCCGCGATGATGATGGGGTGAGTCTCGTCGCGGTCTGCGGAGCGGACAGGGATGCCAGCCAAATCCAACACGTTGAGCGCGTTGGTGTAGAGCGTTTCGTAAGGGAGAGTCAAGCCGACGAGGTCGAAGCAGGCTAAAGGTCGTTTTGATTCGAGCGCGTACAGCGGAATCCCATGCTCGCGCATGAGCGCTTCCATATCCAGCCAGGGGGCGTAGGCGCGTTCGGCGAGCGCGTCGTCGCGTTGATTCACTTGATCGTAGAGGATCTTGAGTCCCACGTTCGAAACGCCGATGTCGTAAACATCGGGGAAGACGAGGGCGACTTTGGTTTGAACCGCATCCCAATCTTTGACCGTGCTGTTGAGTTCGCCACCCACATACCGACCGGGCTTTTGCACTTTCAACAAAATGCGATCCAGTTTGTTTTCGATCTGTGTTTGCGTGAGCATGGCAAAAATTATATCAGAGGCGGGTGGGTCATTTGGGGGATGAATTTCCGAGCAAAAAATAACCGAACTATCGAAATTGAAAAGTAAAAATCATATTGCGCCGTGTACACATGCTTGACGCCGGGCTAAGATTGTTTAACTATCCAAAAAGGAGTGAAAGAAAATGAAGAGACTTTTATTTATCTTGTTGGCGGTCGCGCTTACCGCGTGCGCCGCGCCCGCAACGCCCACCGCCCAGCCTGTTGCGCCTGAGCCCATCGTTGTGACCGTTGTCGTCGAACCGACGCAGGCTCCGCAACAGTCACAGCCTGAACCGATCGTTGTTACTGTTGTGGTGGAGGCTTCTCCTGTGCCTGCGCAAGCGACCGCCGTCTCGCCGACACAAGCGCCTGTTGTTGCCGTGGCAACCACTGCGGATACCGGTGGCTCCATCGTTGTGGATGATCTGCTTGGCAAAGGTGTGTTTGGCAACATCACGTTGTCGGGCAATGAATTCTCCTTGCGTTGTATCACGCGCGAGTTGACCATCACTGCCACTGCGTCGCTGATCGATATTACAGATGCCGAACTCTTTTACCGCACAAGAGATTATCCGCAGGCGCTCTATGATTCCCCATGGAGAAGCGCAGGCAAAATGCAGAAATTAGGCAATGGTG
The DNA here is from genome assembly GCA_016789025.1 of Anaerolineales bacterium. Lineage (GTDB taxonomy): Bacteria > Chloroflexota > Anaerolineae > Anaerolineales > Villigracilaceae > Defluviilinea. The sequence continues at coordinate 412 of JAEURC010000071.1, read as the reverse complement.
TGTTTTCGATGACACTCACCGGTGAAACGGTCAGCCCGGATGCGCGGCTTGATCCAGGTTGGTTCGATTTCCAGATCGTCGGCTTGAATAAAGGCGGAGGCGTGGTGGACCGCACGCAGAAGATCGAGCAACTTGTAGTGTATCGTATCAACTGCCCGTAAGACGATAAACGTCCCGCAGGTTTCAAACCTGCGGGACGTTTTTTATTCGCCAATAATTTTTACCAGCGCGCGTTTCTTCCGTTTGCCATCGAACTCGCCATAAAAAATTTGGGAGTGGCTAAATAGGTGGGCTCACAAAGTCCATCACATGGGCTGAGTAGTTTGGAAACTGTTGTTTGTAAAGTTGCCTGCGATTGAAACAGTACACGAATAATCGGATCGCACATTCCAGAGCATACGGGCAACGAGAA
>JAEURC010000050.1 GCA_016789025.1 Anaerolineales bacterium | reverse complement strand
GGAGATCGTCAAGCAATGCCGCGAGTTTGCGAACGCGCACGGCATCCGCTTTTACGATGTGGGGCGGGCGGGCATCCAGCACATCCTTTTGCCCGAGCAGGGCATGATCGTCCCTGGCGACCTGATCGCGGGCGCCGACTCACATACCTGCACGCACGGATTCATTGGCGCGTTCGGCACGGGCATCGGCTCGACCGACGCGGCGGTGGCGATGGCGCTGGGCGAGTTATGGATGAAAGTGCCGGAAAGCCTGAAGTTCGTCTATCACGGCAAGCCGCAAAAATGGGTGCGCGGCAAAGACTTGATCCTGCACACCATCGCGCGGATCGGCGTCGAAGGCGCGAGATATCAGGCGATGGAATTCACGGGCGAGGCGCTTCAACATCTCGACATGAGCGACCGCTTCTCGATGGCAAACATGGCGATCGAAGCGGGCGCGAAGGCGGGCTTGTTCGAAGCGGACGAAATGACCCGCTCGTTCATCCGCGCGCGCGGGCGGGAGGACGGCTTGTACCTGCAAAGCGATCCCGACGCGCATTATGCGGAGGTCTATGAATTCGACGTGTCGGAGTTCGAGCCGTTCGTGGCGGTGCCGTTCATCCCTGAAAACGTCAAGCCTGTTTCGCAACTCAACGAAGTGGAGATCGACCAGGCGGTGATCGGCATGTGCACCAACGGCAACCTCGAAGACTTGCGCGCCGCGGCGGAGATTCTCAAAGGACATCAGATCCATCCGCGCGTGCGGGCTGTGGTGATCCCCGGCTCGCAGAAGGTGTACCTCGACGCGTTGCGCGAAGGGCTGATCGAAATCTTCATCTCAGCCAATTGCTCGGTCAGCACTCCCACTTGCGGACCCTGCCTCGGCGGTCACATGGGCGTGCTGGCGGCGGGCGAGAAGTGCATCTCCACCAGCAACCGCAACTTCCGCGGGCGCATGGGGCATGTCTCCAGCGAACTGTATCTCGCCAATCCCTACGTCGCCGCCGCGTCTGCCATCGCGGGGAGGATCATATCTCCGAAAGACCTGTAAACCAATGAGACCCGACAGGTTTCCGAAAACCTGTCGGGTCTATGGAATGGAACCCATGACATACGAAACTTTTCACAACACGACCATCGGCGAATTATTGAGCGTGCAAGCGGCGCGTTTTCCCAACCAGACCTTTCTGCGGCTGGAGGATGAACGCTGGTCTTATGCGGACGTGGAACTGCAAGCCTGCTCGCTCGCCGCGGGACTGCGCGAACTGGGACTGCAACCGGGCGACCGCCTCGCCGTGACGCTACCCAACGTTCCCGCGTACATCGTCACGGTCTTTGCCGCCGCCAAAGCGGGACTCATCCTCGTGCCGATCAACATCCGCCGCGACAAGGCGGATATGCTGGCGCGTTTTGCAAAGACGAAGCCGCGCGCGCTGGTGACGTTTTCAGACGCGAAACAGTTCGATGGCGTGGACCATCTCGAAGTCGCGGTGGAGATGCGGGATCAAGTCCCGGAGTTGGAGTTTATCGTCTCCGTCTCCAATTCGAAGTCGAATAAAAAGAAGGATGTCGTCGCGTGGGAGGGTTTGCTCAAAGACACGGCGGCGCTCCCGCCCGCCTCGACCCGACCGCGCGACACGGCGGCGATCATCCACTCGCTGGGCAGCACGGGCGAACCGCGCGGCGCGGCGTTGACGCACGGCGGCATCGTTCGCAACGCGGCGGAGATGGCGGAACGGATGAATTGCACCGCGCAGGATATTTTTCTCGGCGCGGTTCCGCTCTCGAACACGTTCGGTTTCACCGCGGTCATGCTGGCGTGCGCGGTGGCGGGGGCGCAGTTGGTGTGCCTGCCGCATTATCGTCCGAGCGACGCGTTGAGGTTGGTGAAGGAAACAGGCGTGACGATCCTTTCGGGCGTGCCGACCATGTTCGCGCTGGAATTGAATCACAAGGACTTCGACCCCTCCGCCTGCGCCACGCTTCGCACTGGAATTATGGCTGGCGCGCCCTGCCCGCCCGAACTCGTCCGCCGCGCGCGCGAAGAGATGGGATTCAAACTGCTCATCGGCTACGGACTCACCGAAGCGTCGCCCGCCATCACGATGACTCAACTGGACGACGGTCCCATCACCGCGACGGAAACTGTCGGCATTCCGATGGACGGCGTTGAGATCAAGGTGATTGGCGCAAACGGCGAGACTTTGGCAAACGGCGAAGAGGGAGAGTTATGCGCGCGCGGATATAACGTGATGACAAAGTATTGGGGCGACCCCGAAGCGACCGCGCAAGTGTTGGACAAGGACGGCTGGCTTCACACGGGCGATCTCGCCGTGATCGACGCGGACGGTCCCGTGAAAATCGTCGGGCGCAAGGACGAGGTCATCATGCGCGGCGGATTCAAAATCTACCCCGGCGCGGTCGAAATGGTCCTGCGTTCGTGCCCCGGCGTGAAGGATGCGGCGGTGGTCGGCGCGCCCGATTTGATCTATGGCGAATTGACCTGCGCCTGTATCGTGCTTCAACCTGGCGCGAAACTTTCGGCGCGGGAAGCGCTTGAATTTGCCGAGTCGCGTTTGCCCGATTACGCCCGCCCCGACCGCGTGTTGTTCTTCGACGCGCTCCCGCGCATGGCAGACGGCGCGGCGCAGAGGGATTATCTGCGCGAGCGCGTCCGCATTCACGGTCACGGTTGGAAGTTCGGCAAAAACATAGATACCGACGCGATCATCCCCGCGCGTCACTGCAACACCTCCGACCCGCGCGAACTCGCCCAGCATTGCATGGAAGACGCCGACGCCGACTTCGTCAAGAAGATGAAGCGCGGCGACATCATCGTGGCCGATTCGAACTTCGGCTGCGGTTCGTCGCGCGAGGTGGCTCCGCTCACCATCAAAGCCGCGGGCGTTTCGGCGGTGGTCGCCAAATCGTTTGCGCGCATCTTTTTCCGCAACGCCATCAACATCGGCTTGCCGATCCTCGAATGTCCGCAGGCGGTGGATGGAATCGCCGAAGGCGACGAGATCGAGGTCGAGCCTGCCGCGGGCGTCATCCGCAACCTGACGACGGGCGAGCAATACCAAGCCGCGCCCTTCCCCGATTTCCTACGCCGCATCATTGACGTGGGCGGTCTGCTCGCCTATGCGGAAGAACGGCTGGCGGAGAAGTCTTTTTAAACACAAAGTTTGCGTAGCGGACGTTCTCTAACGTCCGCTCTGGCGCGCGCACTAATGTGCGCGTTAGAGAACGCGCACTACGCAATCATCACGAGAGGAATATGAAAACATACAATATCGGCATCATCGCGGGAGACGGGATCGGTCCCGAGGTCACGAACGAAGCGCTGAAGGTTCTGCGAGTCGTCGCTTCGGGATTCGATTGCAACTTCGTCGAATATCCCTATTCGGGCGCGCATTATCTCAAGACGAAGGAACTTGTGCCAGACAAAACGATCGACGAATGGAAAACACTGGACGCGGTCTTTCTCGGCGCGATCGGTCATCCCGCAGTGGAAGTGGGACTCGTCGAACGCTCGGTCATTCTCGGTCTGCGCTTCGGGCTGGACCTGTACATTAATCTCCGCCCGATCAAACTCTACGCCGAACATTTGTGTCCGCTCAAAGGCAAGACGCCAGCAGACATTGACTTTGCCGTCGTGCGCGAAAACACCGAAGGCGAATATACCCAGATCGGCGGCATCCTCAAAAAAGGCTCGCCCGACGAAGTCGCCACGTCCACCAGCCTGTACACGCGGGTCGGAATCGAACGCGCGGTCCGCTATGCGTTTGAACTCGCCCGCGCACGCGCCTCGGCGAACAAAAAGCCGGGTCATCTCACGCTCGTGGACAAAGCCAACGCCATCCGCCCGCAGGAAATTTGGACGCGCGTCTTCGCCGAAGTGGGGAAGGAATATCCCGACATCAAACAGGATCACGCCTACGTGGACGCCTTTGCGATGCTGATGATCCAGAAGCCCGAATACTACGACACCGTCGTGACCACCAACCTCTACGGCGACATCCTCACCGACCTCGGCTCGACGCTTCAAGGCGGGATCGGAATCGCCGCCTCCGCCAACCTGCACCCCGGCAAGACATCCATGTTCGAGCCGATCCACGGCTCCGCGCCCGATATTGCAGGGAAGGGCATCGCCTGTCCGCTTGCCGCGATCATGGCGGCGGGCATGATGCTGGAGTATCTCGGCGAATCGGATTCCGCGAACCGAATCGAATCCAGCGTTGCGAGCCTGCTCGCCAGCGGGCAAATCCCCTCGCTGGACGCATCCAGCGGACTCGGCACAATCCAGATCGGCGACATGGTTGCAGGGGCGATTCGCAAATCAACACCATAGCGCGTAGTTGGCGTTCTCTAACGCCAACTCAACACCAACAGGCGCGTTAGAGAACGCGCTCTACACATATTTTTTCAGGAGCCATCATGCAAACCACAGACATCCTCATGAGCGAACATCGCGTCATCGAAAAAGTTTTGAACGCGCTGGAATCCGCCGCCAATCGCCTCGAAGCGGGCGGAGACATCCCGATGGATTTTTTTCTCAAAGCGGCAGACTTCATCCGCAACTTCGCCGATGGGACGCATCACCAAAAAGAGGAAGGCATCCTCTTCACCGTCCTCGAAGAACACGGACTGCCCAAAGACGCGGACCCCGTGTCCGTTTTTATGGATGAACACGTCGAAGGTCGCCGCCTGACGAAGGGCATGGTGGACTGCGCGGAACGAATCAACGCAGGCGATGCGAGCGCGAGAAATGAACTCACCCAACACGCGCGCGATTATGTTTCCCTTCTGCGCGAACACATCCAGAAGGAGGATAACGTCCTCTTCCCGATGGCAGACAACATCCTTGCGGAGGAGGAAACGAAATTATTGAAAGACTTCAACCGCGCTGATGACGAGCGCGGAACGGGGGAAAAGTATTTGAAGATCGCGGAGGAATTGGCAGGCTGGGGGTTGTGACCGCATCAATGCGCCGAACAATTTGACAAAGTCCTGAAAGGCAGGAGACAAGAACGCGGTTCCTTTGCAGGACGCATCCCTTCCTCGCGCCGCACAAAAACCGCCATTGTGATGGGTTTGCCAACGGATTCAAACATCGGTTGGAATTTCTCGTCGATCTCCGCGCAAGCTATCGGCGCCCACATCCCATCGCCTAACGATTTCATATCTCTGGCGGACAGTTGTACTGCCGCCGCAGTGCGACTACGACGAAACAGATTCAACTGCGTAGCTCCTATGTTTATTTGATCTCGCTCAACTTCACTGGGCGATTTTCCAGGTAGGATTTTTTAGCGGCGATGCCCATTAAAACAGGAATGCGTCCATCCATGCCAACGACGGGCGGGGTTGTATTTTGTTGAACGCTGCGCGCGAACTCTTTCATTTCCGCGATGAACGACTCCATGTACCGTTCGAGGAAGAAGTACAACGGCTTGGCGGAATAGACGCCGTCGGCGCTGTAATACACATCGCTATCGGGCATGTTATTCTGCGCTTGAACCATCCCTGCGGAGCCGAATACTTCCACGCGCTGATCGTATCCATAGACGGCTTTTCGGCTGTTATCAATCGTTCCGATCGCGCCGTTGGCAAATCGCAACAGGATCACAGCGGTATCCACATCGTCTGCCTCGCCGATGCCGGGGTCCACCATCACGCCCGCGGCAGTATACACTTCGTCCACTTCACTGCCGCTGAGATAACGCGCCATGTCAAAATCATGGATGGTCATATCGAAGAACATGCCGCCGGAGGCTTTGACATACGAAAGAGACGGAGGAGCGGGGTCGCGGCTTGTGATTCGAATGATATGCGGCGTACCGATCTTGCCCTCTTCGATCATCATCCGCGCCTTACGAAAGTTCGAATCGAATCGCCGATTGAAGCCGATCTGCAGTTTGACCCCGGCTTTTTCCACCGCTTCCAACGCCGCATCGATGATTGCCAGATCAAAATCGATCGGTTTCTCGCAAAAGATGTGTTTACCAGCCTGCGCCGCTTCGATAATGATCTTTGCATGGGTATCGGTAGAGGAGCAGATCGCAACGGCATCAATGGATGAGTCGGAGAGGATGGCGTGATAATCATCCACTGCTGACGAGACGCGTAAGCGCGTGGCAAGGTCCTGCGCGGATTCTACATTAACGTCCGCGATCGTGACCACTTCTGTGCTAGGGATGCACGTGGCAAGATTTTCCGCGTGGATCTTTCCAATGCGTCCCGCGCCGATCACTCCGAACCGCAAATTACCAGTTGTCGCCATAGATAAGCTCCTTTAAATGGAATCAAGCCGCCACTGCGTTCGACGCGAGTCCGATGCTTGCGAGATAGTCACGGTTACGCTTGGCGGATTCTTTGGGTTTGCCCATGCCGGGGAGAACATCCTGCTCCACGACGATCCAGCCGTCGTAGCCCATCTTTTCCAACTCAGCCTTGATCTGAGGAAAGTCAACCTCGCCTTTGCCGAGTTCACAGAAGATGCCGTTGCGCACGGATGTAAAGTAATCCCACCCTTCCGCGCGCGATCTCGCCGCAATCTCGGGCTGGCAATCCTTGAAATGAACATGCCAGATGCGATCTTTGTACGTTCGCAGGCATGAGATCGGGTCGCCTCCGGCAAAGCGATAGTGACCTGTATCGAAGCAAAGCCCCAGCAAGGAAGGGTCGGTTGATTTCATCAACACATCCACTTCAATGGGACGCTCCACATATCCGGCGCAATGATGGTGAAAGACAGTGCGCAACCCCGATTCTCTTTTGACTGCGGCGGCTACTTGTTCCGCGCCTTCCGCGAAGATCTTCCATTCGACCTCGTTCAAACCATGTTCCGGCTGGATGCGCCCTGCATTCTGAGTGCGCGCAGGGATCTTGCCATTGTCATCTGCCAGAACGATGAACGCAGTATCGCCTTCCGCTTTTGCCATGAGCCGCGCCGTGCGGACCGCAACTTCGACGCCCAAAGCGTGTGCATGCGGGTCTTTTAACGCCACAGGCACGAAGGCACCCAGCAACGTTAGACCGCGCGAATGAATTTCCTCACGCAGTTGTTTCGGGTCGGTTGGCATAAAACCCCAGTCGCCTAGTTCGGTGCCGATGTATCCAGTTTCGGAAATTTCATCAAGTACCTGAATGTATCCTGCCGCTGTTCCTTCCAGATCGAATTCGAGAACTCCCCACGAGCATGGCGCGTTTGCAACTTTGATCATGGTAACTCCTACAGAAAATATCGTTCTTTCTTCATCGCCTCTTCGTATTCTTTGCGAGCCTGATTGACAGCCTCTATCGTAGAGGTCTCCGCCACAGCCACATCCCACCATGATTCGTAACCGGGGACGCGTACGTCGCGCTCGGTTTCCACCACGATGACCGTTGTCTTTGGAGTGGATCGCGCCTCTTGCAACGCTTGTCGGAATTCCTCGATGGTGTGAGTGTTGATGGCATGCGCTCCCAGACTGCGCGCGTTGGCGGCAAAATCTACAGGCAGGTATTCGCCATCCAACTGCCCGCTCTTCGAATCACGGACGCGGAAGCGCGTGCCAAATCCACCGCTGCCCAACGATTGGCTCAATCCGCCGATGCTGGCAAAGCCATGATTGTTGACCAGCACAATGATAATCTTGATGTCCTCCTGCACAGCCGTCACGATCTCAGATGGCATCATCAGATAAGTTCCATCGCCGACGAAGGCATAAACCTCCCGCGAGGGGTCCGCTAGTTTCACGCCCATGGCGCCGGGGATCTCATAGCCCATGCACGAGTAACCATATTCCATGTGATAGGTATTCGGTTGGCGCGTTCGCCATAATTTGTGCAGGTCGCCCGGGTGACTTCCCGCGGCAGAGACGAGCACATCTTGCGGTTGAGCCGATTCCCAGATCGCGCCGATGACTTCGCTCTGGGCAGGCAATGGCTGGTTGTTCAAACGGAATAAGCGATCGACTTCCCGTTCCCATTGTTCTTTGAGATCTGAGATTTGAGACTGGTACTCCGAATCCACTTTGTAGTCTTTCAAGGACTCGCTCAATTCTTCGAGTGTGAGACGCGCATCCGCCGTGACTGGAATGGCGGAATGTTTGAACGAGTCGAACTCGGCGACGTTGATGTTGATAAAGCGCACGTCTGGATTTTGGAACGCGGTCTTGGACGCAGTGGTGAAATCGGAATAACGCGTTCCGACCCCGATGATCAGGTCTGCGTCACGCGCGATGCGATTCGCGGCTAGTGTGCCGGTCGCGCCGATTGCGCCGAGGTTCTGGGGATGATTGTAAGGAAGGGAACCCTTTCCGGCTTGAGTCTCTCCAACTGGAATACCTGTCTGTTCAACGAAATTTGCGAGGGCTTCGCTGGCTTCGCTATACAACACGCCGCCTCCCGCGACGATCAACGGGTGTCTGCTGGCTCGAATGGCGTCAACGGCTTGAGAAAACAGGAACCGGTCCGAGGTCCGGCGTGAGGCGTGCCAGACGCGCCGCGCGAATAATTCTTCGGGGAAGTCGAACGCCTCCGCCTGAACATCCTGCGGCAGGGCAAGAGTCACCGCGCCTGTTTCAGCGGGCGAGGTCAGCGCTCGCATCACTTCTGGCAATGAGGTGATGAGTTGTTCGGGGCGATAGATGCGATCCCAGTAACGACTGACCGGCTTGAAGGCGTCGTTGACGCTGATGTCCTGCGTGGACGGCGATTCGAGTTGCTGGAGCACGGGAGCCACATTGCGGCGAGCAAAGATATCGCCGGGCAAGAGCAAGACCGGTAAGCGATTGATCGTCGCCAACGCCGCGCCGGTGATCATGTTCGTTGCGCCGGGACCGATCGAGGACGTGCAGGCGAAGGTCTGCAGGCGGTTCTTCATCTTGGTGAAGCCGCATGCCAGATGAACCGCCGATTGTTCATTGCGAACGAGGAAATAGGGGAAGTCTGGATTCTGTTGCAGGGCTTGCCCGATCCCCGCTACGTTGCCATGCCCGAAAATTCCAAGTATTCCAGCAAAGAACTGACTTTCCTGCCCGTCGCGCCGAATATATTGGTGCTTCAAAAACTGGATGATGGCTTGCGCGGCTGTCATTCGTATCGTTGCCATACGCGTCTCCTTAATAGACCTCTTGCATTAGTATCTCTTGCTCAGCCACAGAGTCCACAGAGACCTTTGAGAAATTCTCTTTTTCTCTGTGGTCTCTGTGGCAAAAACGACTTTTGCAAGAGATCAAATAAAGAAACAGTAAAGGCAGACTACGCCTTTACTGTTTCTACTTTTTTCTGATCTGGATTGGGCAGCATGAACTCGCGCACGTTCGCCATCAGGTCATGGGCAGAACCGATAAAGCCTCGCAAGGTTCGGACGGTCGCGCCGTACTCGTCAAACTCCTCCAGACTCATGCCATCTTCATCATAGGCGCGCTGGAAGTCGGGGATTTCATTGTAAAGAGTCTGAACGATCTGATCGTTCACTGGAATGCTCATCCGTTCTTTGACTTCAATGTCGCTGGCATTGGCTTTGACCTGCCACTCATGCGGCATCGAGACGACGAGTTCGCCGCCGATGAATTCTGACCAATGTCCTAAATGACGATATGCCGCCGCGAGCAGACGGGTTCGATAGCCGCGTTGGCGGTAGATCTCGTAGGCTTTTTTCATGCAGGCGATTCCCGCCCAATCGAGATAGGATGGATCGATCTCGATGGCGTCTCGTTTGACCAGCGTCTTCATCCAATCGTCTGTGCGACCGACCATGATCGTGCATACGGGAGCCATCTGCTCGGACGATTTTCCCGCTTCTTCCCGCCGACGGAGTCCGCGCTCGACCGCCTCAGCCACCGCCACCGCCTGCGGCACGCTGAAGCTGACAGTCGCATTGATAGATACGCCGTGGAAGGTCGTTTCTTCGATGGCTTCGATCCCCGCTTTTGTCACTGGGATTTTTACGATCATGTTTGGCGCGAGCGAGTCAAAATGGACAGCCTGCTCTGTGATCGCCTTTGCGTTGCGATACAACGCTGGGTTTGTCTGAATGGAAAGGCGTCCCTTCTTTCCCTGATGTTTCTCGAAGATAGATCTCAAAAGACTCGCGCCGTGAACCGACATTTCCTCCGCTAATTTCCATGTGAGTTCAGTTTCAGACCAGATTGGGTTATCCTGAATGAGCGCGCGGATTCGGTCCTCCCACAAGTCCATTTCCTGTTTTAGAACGGCGTGAACGATGGTGGGATTCGATGTGGCTCCCACAGCTCCGTTGTCAATTGCATAGGTGAGCTCCTTCACCGAGCACGAATCATTCCAATAGTCGGTGGGATACTCCACGGTCATCTGGTGTAATTTGCTTTTATACGCTGTCATTCTAGGCTCCTTCTTTCTCCATATCTAAACTGACCAATGGCAGGCGCGGATCTTTTTCTTTCCACGTTTGCTTGACCCACGCGTGATCGGGATCATCGCTCGCTGCAAGAGTTTGAGCAGACCCCGCTAACATATTCAAGTAATAACAGTTATAACCGGGTGCTGCAACGACAGGATGATAGCCATAAGGGGAGAGGATGAGATGACTGTCGCGCGCCAGAAGAAGTTCGTCCAGCGTCCGGTCGCGTGTGTAAATGCGCTGATAAGCGAATCCCTCTGGGCGGTCTATCTTATAGAAATAGACCTCCTCGAGGTCCGCTTCCAGAATCGTCCCTGAGGCGTCCACGATGTGTTCGTCATGTTTATGCGGCGGATACGAACTCCAATTCCCGGAGGGCGTGTACACTTCGACCACCACTAACCGGCTGGCGGGAAACCCAGGCGGGATCATTTTATTGATCTGACGCGTGACGTTCTCTCCGCCTCGGATCTCGATCTCGACTTCTTCCGGTCTCACCAGACGGGCGGGATGAGTCTCCATTGCCGCGCACCAGCCGTAGGCGATATCCAAATTCTGACTTTTTGCCTCGACGGTGAAGCGCGTTTCTGGAGGAAGAAACAAGGTATACGGCATTCCTCGAAACACGTTGGGACGCCTGCCGACATCGGTCCACTTTCCGTGATTCGATGCGATCTCGCAAACCCCGCCCAATACAACCAACGCCAGTTCATTTTCGTGAGTCTCAAATTCCCACGCGTTGCCGCGGTCCAATTGGCGCGCGGCAAAACTCAAATGCTCCCACTGTGCCGATTGAGGTGTGATTTCAATGTAGGCTGGACGGTTGAAGTCTGGCGCAATGATCAACGGGGAAGAATTAGCCGACATCGAAACTCCTGCGAGATGAAAGGCACTAGCAGCCTCGCTTCCCGAATTTCTCGAGTTGTTACGTTTGATATAAGGGGATTGCCGCCAAGCGCGCTGGAAACGGCTACATAATAGACCCCAGCTTCTTTCGCAATGTCCTTAATTGATTCGGGCACTTGCTCCTCCTCGCGCTTGTTATTGAACTCTTGGGCAATTGCGAATCAGTGTACTCCCTGAATTCTTAATTGTCAATATTTTGAAAGACTACTTGCAAAAAATTCTGAAATGTCGTAATATCTTCAAAAGAAAGATTTTTTTCATAAAATGAAAGAATGAAGGGATGCATAATGGACAAAGGATTTCAGGCAATATTCTTGGACGTGGGCAATACCCTGCGAATCGTCATAAAAGACCCCGAATATATGGGAAAAGCTCAAAAAGAGTTGATGGCGCTGATTGGGACACCCCTCTCTGAACAGGATTTTTTCAACGAGATGGAAACGCGCTGGCGTTCCTATCGCAAACAAGCAAAGGAACAATTGATAGAAGTCTCTGAAAAAGAATTATGGACAAAGTGGCTTTTGCCGGATTATCCGATGGAAACAGTGGCGTCGTTATCTGGCGAACTCACCCGCTTATGGCGAAACCACGGCGGTAGGCGCATCCCTCGCGCGGATGTGAAGACAGCGATTCCTGAATTGCACCGGCGCGGGTATGTTCTGGGAATTATTGCCAACACGATCACCGAACAGGAGATTCCAGATTGGATCGAGGCTGATGGACTCACCGACTGTTTTCAAACGGTCGTGCTTTCCTCGAAAGTGGGGATTCGCAAACCAAATCCTGAAATCTTTTTGGAAGCCGCCCGCCGGGTCGGAGTCGAGCCTGCGAAGTGCGCGTATGTGGGCGATAACCCCTCTCGGGATGTTGTGGGAGCCCGAAGCGCAGGATATGGCTTGACCGTTTTGATCCTTGAGCCTGACTCCGAATCGCCGGGTGTGTTGACCGATGAGCATACGCCCGATCATGCCATTCGTGAGTTGAGCGAACTGCTCAATATTTTCCCGTCGCTCCAATAGAACAGCATCACAAACTGCAAGGATCTTCCATGAAAAATATCTATGAGGCAGATGTGTTTTCCGAGACACTTTTTGAAAAGATGAAGCGCATCAGCCCGGCGCTCAAAGACCTCGAACTCTACGAGTTTCGGTATGCGCTTAAAAACAATACCCCTCCAGCGGGCTGGGACTCTGTGAAACTTGACTCCAAAGAAGAGATCGAATCTCGAATAAATAGCCGCGCGTTCTACGATGCGATCCAGATCAAACGCTCGGTGGATGGACGTATCGTTCTGGATGAGCAAATTGCCCGTCTGGCGAATATGCTCTTTGTGGGTTTGGTCCTTGGCACGTATGAGGAATCATGGATAACGGATCATTTTTATTTCGACGCGCGCGGCTTTTTCTTTCTGCATCGTACAACATACTTCACAGAAAAGGTTCTAACTCATCTGGGGAATAAACCGTTCCAACAATTCGAACAGAAACAAAAGGCATTCGCTTCCGTGCAGGATGTGGGTTACAAAGCCTTTCGAGAAGCCAATGCAGATGTGGATGGGCTATTCATCGAAAGTGTCCACAAGCTGATCGCATCTCGCGGGACCCCGATCCTGCTCGCAATTGCGGGACCGACAGCCGCCGGGAAAACGGAGATCGTCGAAAGGCTCCGCGCAGACTTTGAGCAAATGGGCAAGAGGACCACGTCCATCGAACTCGACAACTTCCTCACAGATCGCGATTATCGCGAAGAAAAGGGAATTTTCACGCAAGGCAAAGAAGCCCTGCATTTCGAACTGTTCAAGCAGAGTCTTCGAGACATCACAGCAGGAAAAAGGATCTCCATTCCACGCTATGATTTCGTCTATGCCACATCCAGCCATGACTTGAACGGCAACTTAAAATCGGATGGTATCCCGATCGAGATCGAACCTGCCGATATCGTTTTCATCGAAGGCAATTTTCCCTTCCTGATAGAAGAAGTGGCTCACTTGATCGGTATAAAAGTTGTGTATCTCACCGATGATCCGATCCGCCTGAAGCGCAAGTGGAAACGGGACATTGACTACCGCAAGAAATATGAACCAACCTACTTCCGTAATCGCTTCTTCAAGGACCAGTTCATCATGGCGGAGATCGCGTACCGTCCGCAGATGGAGATCTGCGACTTGGTGGTAGACACTACAGGCGCGGCATTGTGGACAACGCCGGACGTGGCGAGAATTCTTGCGCGATGAGAATTCACAAACCTTTCTATGAGAGGTTGAAGTGAAAACCGTACAAGCCTCTAACGAACAAGAGGACAATACATCAAAGGGACGCGTCGCAACCGCCTTCCGCGCGTTACGTCATCCCAACTATCGCCTTTGGGTCATGGGGCAGGGACTCTCTCAAATTGGCACATGGATGCAGTCCATGGCGCAGCAAGTGCTTGTCTACCGGTTGACTGGGTCTGCCACTGCGCTGGGGATTGTCAACTTTATGACCATATTGCCGCTGGTCCCGTTTGCCTTATGGGGCGGCTCGCTGGCAGATCGCGTTCCTAAAAGAACGATCATCTTGATCACGCAGAGCCTGATGATGTTGCAGGCTTTTATTCTCGCCGGTCTCATTTTGACGGATACTGTACAGATCTGGCATGTGTATTTAATGGCGTTCATGCTCGGTTCATTCAAAGCGGTGGATATGCCCGCCCGGCAATCATTTGTCATCGAAATGGTAGAGGGGAGGAATGATCTGACGAGCGCGATTGGGCTGAATTCCGCCATGAACAACACAGCCAAAACGATCGGTCCAGCGCTGGCGGGAATCTTTGTCGCGTTGTTGGGGGAAGCAGTTGCCTTCCTGTTGAATGGTTTGAGTTTTCTGGCAGTCATCGTCAGTTTGCTCGCGATGCGTAATCTGTCTCTCCCTCCTGCGCACACAGAATCACAACCATCCCCAACAAGACATATGATCGAAGGCATGCGTTATCTGTTGGGGCAGCAGACGCTCCTCGTTCTCATGAGCCTTGTGGCGGTGAATTCATTCCTATCACGACCTTACCAGACATTACTGCCTGTGTTTGCGACTGGCGCCCTCAGCGAAAGCGCGAAACCAATGATCGCTTTCCTGTGTGATGGAAGCCATCAGATGATGAGTTGCAAAGCTCCAGAGGCGATTCCGCTTGGTTTGTTGTTGTCCGCCGTTGGCATAGGCGCAGTGACGGGAGCGTTTCTAGTCGCGTCGCTATCCGAGAAGTCGCGGCGCGGACAGATGCTCACTTTGGGGAATCTGAGTTTCCCATTGCTCCTGCTCCTATTTGTGAACTCGAACTCGATGGTTGTATCAATGGTTCTCTTGCTGTTCGTAGGGATGAGCCATGTTTTTCAGAACGCGATGGCGAATACCTTACTGCAACTCAATGCGCCGAATCAGTTACGTGGTCGCGTGATGAGCCTGTACTCGCTCGTGACCCAAGGAATGACAAATCTCGGTGGGCTGCAGGCGGGCTTGACAGCAGATTGGGTGGGCGCGTCTCTCTCCATTGGAGTTGGCGCGGGATTCTCGCTCTTGTATGGATGTTTCGTTGCGCTGCGCTATCGAAAAGTTCGTAATCTTAGCTGAGGCAGGATCGCAGTTAATGGTAACTTTCCAAGCGAAATCACTGTGCTAGCACTTTTGGGGTGTCAGGGAGAATCTCTCAAATTTTGAAAGAATACTTGCAAATTTTTTAAAAATGTTGTATCATAATCAAATAATAGTAAAGTTTCATAAAGCTAGAATTTGAAAGTTTTTCTTATTTAAGGGTAGCTAAATGCTAAATCTAGCAGAAACACCACTCAACTTCGGGCAGATCATCAGTGAGAAGTATAAAGACCTCACGAAAAGCGAAAAGCAGATCGCCGATTACCTGCGCACGAATCAAGAGGAGTCTGCCTTTCTTTCAGCAGGTGACTTGGCGGGTCGTCTGGGGCTGAGCGAGGCAACGCTTGTCCGGTTTGCGCGTTCGTTGGGGTTCGACAGTTACCCTGCCATGAGGGAAGTTTTGCAGGATACCTTCCGGCGCCGCGTGACTCATTCGGCACGGATCCGCAGTCGGCTGAGCGAGCTGCGAGAAGCGGGGGATATCTACGAGAGGCTGGTTGCATCCGAAATCGACTATATGACGCAGTCGCTTGAATCCGTCAATCGAGCGGCATTACAGCACGCTGTTGAGTTGATCAAGACTCGTCAGCGGATTTTTATCTTTGGCGTGGGTCCCTCGATCGCCCTTGTGGATCAAATAAGGATTCGGCTCGAACGGTTCGGACGCCAGATGATCCCGCTTACTACAGCCGGACGTGAATTTCTTGAGCCTCTGCTATCCATGACGAAGAACGATCTGTTGTTCGCGATCGGTTTCTTCGACGCATCCCCAGCATTACAACTCGTTCTCGATTATGCCCGTGAGGCGGGCTGTCCTATTATTTTCCTGACCGATACGCTCGATACCATCATCGGGGATAAAGCCGATGTGGTCTTATCGGCGCGGCGCGGACCGGTTTCGGGTTTCCATTCCCATGTTGTGCCGATGACCATCATCAATGCGATCCTGCTTGCAATTGCCAGCGAACAAAGCGGCGCGATGGAAAACCTCGACAAACTCGATGAATTACGCGACCGCCTAAAAGACTACACCATATCATCCACTTGAAATACGTATTAGGCTGGCGATCAACGAATACTCTCTTTCGTGGTGCAAGTGAAATCGAACTGACCGATAAATCTGAACGGTTCCTGGAGCAGACTCTATGGCAAGTCTTGAAACCTCGGTAGAACGATCATCATCCAGTTATTGGCTTACTACTGTCAGACGATTCGTTCGTTGGTTAACGCGACCGCATGTGATCCTGTCATTGATCATGTTGCTTTTGATGTATTACATGATCATCATCCCCTTGTATCGCATGCTGGAAACGACCCTCACCTGGCAAATGCGCGATGTTGCCGCTGTGCCGGGCGCTGAGCTAGGCGGGTTCACGTTGTATCACTATATTCGGATGGTGACGGGCGCGCTGAGTCAGATCTATTTATATACCCCATTAAAACATTCGCTAACCATCGCCGCTGGCGCGACTGTGCTTGCTTTGGCGATCGGTGGGTCATTAGCCTGGCTCGTTGTCCGAACAGACATGCCCGGGCGCAATCTTGTGAACCAGTTGGCGGTCATCCCCTACATCATGCCATCCTGGACTCTGGCGCAGGCTTGGGTCGTTTTCTTCAAGAACCGGCTCTCCGGAGGAACGCCTGGCGTGTTTGAATTCATGTTTGAACAGAGCCCGCCAGACTGGCTGGCATACGGTCCAGTGCCCATCATTATTTGCAGCGCGCTGCACTACTATACGTTCTTTTTTCTGTTTGTATCTGCCGCGTTGATGTCGATCGATTCCAGCCTGGAGGAATCGGGAGAGTTGATGGGAGCGAGCCGCTGGCGTATTCTGCGTAAGATCACGTTTCCGCTCGTGTTGCCGGCGATCCTCTCAGGGTTCGTGATGACGTTTTCGAAAGTCATGGGCACGTTTGGGGGTCCGAACATTTTAGGCGCGCCGGTCCGCTATTATGTTGTTTCGACCATGATCCGCGGCAGCATCGGCGTAGGAGATCGAGCGGACGGTTTCGTGTTAGCCCTTGTGTTGATCTTACTTTCCCTGCTGATCATTACCCTCAATCAGAGATTGATCGGGACGCGCAAGAGCTATGAAACGATCGGGGGACGCGGCTTTGTTGCGCAAGCGACCAAACTGCTTAAATGGAGAAAAGTGTTTTTTGTGGGTGTGATAATTTTCCAGGCGCTGGTCATTATCATTCCAATCGGGCTTCTCGTCTGGTCGTCGTTCATGCTTCAGGATGGCAATTACAGTTTAAGCAATCTCTCTCTACAGCATTGGATCGGCGAGCGAGGCACGATCTATAATCATGGGGAGCCTGGTGTTTTGCTCAACCCCAAGATCTACAAAACAGCCTGGAATTCCATCCGCCTTTCCTTGTGGACAGCCCTCTTTACGGCACTGTTCGGCGTCTTGCTCGGTTACGCCATCGTCAAGGGACGCGGCACGCGACTCAGTAAGTTGGTGGAGCAGTTGGCATTCCTTCCATACGTGATCCCCGGCATTGCTTTTGGCGCTGTCTACATCGCGATGTTCGTCAAGCCTTTGGGTCCCTTGCCTGCTTTATATGGAACGTTCAGCCTGCTGGTAATGGTTTCAATTGCAGATAAGATCCCCTACTCTTCGCGCTCGGGGGTGTCTGCCATGATGCAGGTGGGGCGGGAACTGGAAGAGGCGGCTCAGATCGCGGGAGCAAGCGTCTGGAGGCGCTTCAAAAGCATCATCCTGCCCCTGACCAGCGCTGGATTCGTTTCCGGGTTTTTGCTGACCTTTATCTCTGTGATGCGCGAACTTTCATTGATCATCCTGTTGGTCACGCCGGATACACAGGTCCTTGCCAGTCAGACCATGTTTTATATCGAAAATGGCGATCAGCAGATGGCGAACATTGTTATTCTCATCTTGATCGCGCTTGTAACGTTGGGTAGTTTTATCATCAGCCGCTTCCGCGGCGGAAGCCTCAAAAAAGGTTTAGGGATGTAGGGAGAGCCACATGGCAACTTCGATCACTGTTAAGAATCTCACCAAATATTTTGGGGATGTAAAAGCGGTCAACGACGTCAGCCTGACGATCGAGCCCGGATCGTTTCTCACGCTGTTAGGACCCTCCGGCTGCGGCAAAACGACTCTGCTGCGCTGTATTGCGGGGCTGGAGGATCCGGATGGAGGCGAGATCTACATCGGCGATAAATTGATCTTTTCACACGCCAAAGCTATCTCACTGCCGCCGGGAAAACGCGAACTCGGGCTTGTCTTCCAGAATTATGCATTATGGCCCCATATGAAGGTAGAGAAGAATATTACATTCGCCCTTGAGATCCAGGGAATGAAGAAAGAAGAGATGCAAGAGCGCGTAAAAGAAACCCTCGAGGAAGTTCAAATGCAGGGCTATGAGGAGCGCTATCCGCGCGAGATGAGCGGCGGCCAACAGCAGCGGATCGCGCTGGCGCGTATGCTGGCTTACCGTCCCAAAGTATTTCTGATGGATGAGCCGCTCTCGAACCTGGATGCCCGCCTGCGTATGGATATGCGCGCCGAGCTAAAACGCCTGCATCATAGTTCCGATGCCACCACCATCTACGTGACTCACGACCAGGTGGAAGCCTTGACAATGTCCACCAAGATCGCGGTGATGAAGGATGGGCTCTTGCAGCAACTGGACACACCCGATGCGGTATATCACTACCCGGCTAACTTGTTTGTTGCCGATTTCATTGGCAATCCCAAAGTGAATCTGCTGAATGGAGTCGTCGTCGGTAATCGGTGTGTGCGGGTGGGGAGTTTCGAACTAAATCTAGACACGGGTCACGCGAGTGGAGAAGTGGTCGTTGCGCTGCGTCCCGAAGACGCCACCATATCCACCCAGCCTGTTCCCGATGCGGTGGAGTTTAATGTGTATTCCGTGTTGCCGTCGGGGTCTGAAACGACAATCGTTGCTTCGCGCGAGGATGTTGAAATTACCGTCAAAGAAGCGGGTGTCAGCCGGGTTAAGATGGATGACAAGATCTGGTTGAAGTTCGATCCCCATGCCCTTAACCTGTACGATAAGGATAGCGGAAACCTGATTTCCTCGAAAAACTAAGTTCGGTATTTATCCAATCTCAATCGGATAACAATATTTTTAAATTGAAAGGAGGCGCCCGGCATAACTTCTCAGGAACGAACACCGGTTGATTTTTGTAGACTCGAATTTCCATCCAGTTCACAGAAGGAGAAAGAAATGAAAACCTTTGTAAAATACATGACGGTCTTCGTATTGATCAGTCTGCTGGCAGCGTGTGGCAGACCCCCGGCAACACAAGATCCAGGCGGCTCGGGGACCGAGCTCACCGCGGCAGAACAGTGGGCGCAGGCAAATGGAGTTGGTCCCTACACACCCGCGACTGAGGATTGGGCAGCGATCGAAGCAGCCGCAAAAGAAGAAGGATCGGTGGTGGTGTATTCCAACTCGTCCAGATTTGAAAAATTATTGGATGATTGGAACGCGCTATATCCCGACATTGCCCTTGAAGGAGGCGATACGGATGATATCGCCGTAAAAATGTCTGCCGAGCAGGAAGCGGGCAATGTCGTTGGCGATGTATGGTTCAACAGCGATGGACACTTGTTGTACGGGGAAGCCATGCCCAATCAATGGGTCTGGTGGTACACCCCTCCGGGCGTTGTTATGCAGGATGTGACTCCCGAACGTCCGTATGCGCTCGCCCGCCGGTCGGTGGATGTGATCGGCTACAACTCCGAGATTTTCCCCGATGGTTGTCCCGCCTCCAATTGGTGGCAGTTCACCGAACCGGCATTGACGGGCAAATTCTATATGGAAGACCCGATCTCCGATTCCAGCACTACGGCTAAGATCGCGCTGATCGTGCAACACGCCGACCAGATGGCTGAAGCGTATCAGGCTCTATATGGAAAAGAGTGGACAGAGGATGAAGCATACGGAGACGATACGCCGGACGCCGGGTATCTGTATCTGAAAAAACTGGCACACAATCAGCCGGGTATTCAGCCGGGCGGCGATGAAGTTGACGCGGCATTTGCCACCTTGGGCATGGATCCTTCCGTTGAGCCCGGTTATGGCTGGACCGGTTTATCCAGCTATGAAAGCACCCAGGAAGGCGAACTGGCGATGTCGCCCTGCTATGGTCTCGAACCGGTCGCGGGCATCTTGAAGGCTACGTATTTGGGCATTGCCAATAAGGCTCCGCACCCGAATGCCGCCAAACTGTTCATCAGGTTTGCGCTATCCGAACAGGGATTTGCGCCGTGGAATGAGTTTGGCGCCTACCCATCCGTGGAAGGTCTGTCCGTTGCGGAAGGGATGCCGCCGCGCAATGAGATCGATCTCTGGCCGAGCGATGACTTGTTCGCTTATCAAAACTTGAGCAAGATTCGCGACTTCTGGGCAGTGAATCTGCTTACACCGTAGGTTCTAGCTCACATCAACAATCCTTGAACGCGGGCAGACAAAACTGCCCGCGTTCAAGGGAACTTGACGAGAACACATAGAATTCAAATTTGACGCCGCTTGTTTTAGAAAAAGTAAATTCCAGAATAGGATTGCAAGCTGCGTTTCGAAGTTTCATTTTCGCCAATTTGAACAGGGCGAGCAAGTAATGACTGGCATCGGAGAGGTTATGACTATCAAGGCTGTTTTCTTTGATATGGGAGGCACAATTGAGACATTTGGATACACACGCGAACTACGATTAAATACAACGGCAGTAATTAATCAAAGGCTGATGGATGCCGGGATCGATGCGCATCTCTCCACAGAGGGACTCTTTGATCTCATTTCCAATGGTTTATCCAGTTACAAACAATGGAGTCTCCGAACGATGGAAGAACTGCCTCCGCGGCGAGTCTGGTCTGAGTATATTTTTGCCGATCGGGAAGTGGATCGAAAAAAGCTAGCCGATATTTCGGAAGACCTGATGTTTCTGATCGAAACGGATTTTTATGTTCGCGCGATGCGGTCCGAGGTCCCTGAAGTGTTGCGCGCCATCAAAGAAATGGGATTGAAGATCGGCGTGATCAGCAACGTCAATAGCCGCGGGCAGGTGCCGGTGAATTTGGAAAAGTATGGAATTATTGATTATTTTCATCCGATTGTTTTATCAAGCGAATACGGCTATCGCAAACCGGACCCAGCCATCTTCCACCATGCCGCCCGGCTTGCGAGCGTGCCTGCCAGCCAATGCCTGTACGTCGGCGACCGCGTCGTGCGGGACATTGACGGGGCGCGCCGCGCAGGTTTTGGGTGCGCCGTCCAGATCCGTCATAACTTCGCGCATGGAGAGAACGACGAAGGCTCGTCGCCGGATGCTGTCATTGATGACCTGACCGAACTGCTGGCTATCCTTAAAAAGGAAAATGCCGTCTCTGAAAAAGATACAAAGAGAAAAATCCGCGCTTTTATTTTTGACGCGGGCGACATCCTGTATTACCGTCCGCAACGGGGGCGTCATTTTGCCGCCTTCCTCAAAGAGATGGGACTGGAACCCAACCCGAATTTTTCACAAGAGAAGAAAGCCATCCAATTTCAGGCGTATCGCGGACAGATCTCACATGAGGAATATCGTGAAGCGGTGGTGAAGATCTACGGGCTTACGGAGCCGAACCTCGTGGAACGCGGCAAACAAGCCCTGATCGAAGACGACGGAAACGTCGCATTCTTCGATGGCGTTGCGGAAACGCTTCACCAGTTGAAAGATCAAGGCTACCTGTTGGGCATTGTGACCGACACGGCAAATACGATCTCCGCAAAGTTGAAATGGTTCGAGCGCGGCGGCTTTGGTCGCGTATGGGATTCGATCATTTCCTCCATGGACGTGGGGACGCGCAAGCCTGACCCGAAGATCTATGAGGCAGTCCTGGGACAACTGGGGCTCTCGCCAGACCAGGCGATCTTCGTCGGACACAAGGCTTCTGAGTTGAATGGCGCCCGCGCCATCGGAATGCCGACCGTTGCCTTTAACTATGATGAAGACGCCAACGCCGATCGCTTCATCGAAAAATTTTCAGACCTACTTAGACTTCCGGAAATAGGATGATATGAACAACCAGGTTGAAGCGATACTCTTTGACATGGGCGGCACGCTGCGCCGCACCGTCAAACGCGCGCGGGAGGAGAAACACGCGATCATTCAAAAGATGATCCACCAACTTGACTCCAACGTTGCTGTAGAGGAGTTTACGACTCTCCTATCCCAACGGGCAAAGGCATACAAAGCATGGGCAGAAGAAACGCACATCGAGCTCAACGAGAGCGAGCTTTGGACCAAATGGATGCTGCCTGATTTTCCCGCTGAGAAGGTCAGTGGTATGGCAGTTCAACTCAACCAGCTGTATCGTGAATCCATCGGCATACGCACGCCCCTGCCCGAAAGCCGGGAAGTGATTCTGGAATTGTTCCGACGCGGCTACCGCTTGGGACTCGTGAGCAATACAACCAGCAGTGTCGAAGTGCCTGCATTGCTGAAGGAGCTTGAGATCACGGGCTGTTTCGAGACGGTCATTCTCTCGGCTGTGATCGGAAAGCGAAAACCAAATCCGAACATCTTGCTGGAGGCGACTCAACGCATGGGCATCGCGCCCGAACACTGCGCCTACATCGGCGACCGCGTTGACCGCGATGTGGCAGCCGCGCGCAAAGCGGGATTTTCCAATGCGATCATCCTGCGCGATCCCAACAAGCCTGCCGCTGATAAGAGGGATGAAGCGGATCTCGCGCCCGACTATGTCATTGACAACCTGCGCGAACTGTTGGGTATCTACCCGCCTCGCCTCTCGCCCCAGCCTGAGCCTGCCTCTGTTTACGACGCTTCTCTCTCCACGATGTGGGCGATCAAGACCTTTCCCCAGCTGACTGACTTCTTTGAATTTGCGCGCCGCGCAGGCTTTGCGCGAATCGAGTTGAATCACAAGATAACCTCTGCCATGCTCGACGGCATCGACCTGGACGCTTTCCAATTCAGCAGTGTCCACGAACCCTGTCCCGCCGATGTGTCTGTTGATCAACTGAAACAACGCGATTGGTTGATCTCTTCGACGAATGAAGAGAATCGCTGTCAGGGCGTCCAGGCGATTCAGCGGAGTATCGATCTGGCAACGCGGCTGCATGCTTCCACTGTGGTGATCCACGCCGGGCACGCCAACGCAGACAAAGCGCTGGAGAAAAAACTTCGGGCGCTGCATGCCTCAGGTCAACGTGAATCGGAAGAATATCAAAAGATCAAGGCGCAGATGATTCAAATCCGGGCAGATACGGCAAAACCAGCATTTGACGCTGTCGTGAAGAGCATCAGTGAATTGATTGCTTACGCGGAACCTCTCGGTGTTTCTTTAGGGATCGAAAATCGGTATCACTATATGGAATTCCCCAATCCCGATGAGTTGGATATCCTGCTTAGTCTGGCGGCGTCAGATCGCATTGGCTTTCTCTATGATGTCGGTCATGCAGAGACGTTGGACCAACTCGGGTTTTACCCGCATGAGGAATGGCTCAAACGGTTTAGCCCGCGCATGATCGGCACACACCTGCACGACGTGCGCGGCACCACAGATCATTACGCTCCCGGGCTTGGAACGGTTAATTTTGACATGGTCGCTTCCTATTTGCCGCAGAGCGCCTTTCGCACATGTGAATTTCAAACATTCAACTCGCCTGAAGAAGTCAAGTCTGGTTTGAGATTTCTGGCGGAACATGGTTGTATTAAATTTAAAAATTGACGATAGATTACCCAGATACCTTATCCTCTAAATCATCTCAGGAAACAAACAACGCTATGAAAAACTACGATGTTCTCTATATTGGCAACTACACAAAAGACACCATTATTTCTCCCGCAGGCGTGAAGTATGTTGATGGCGGCGCGGTCAACTATGCGGCACATGCCGCCGCCAAACTTGGATTCAATGTCGCTGTGATCACCCGCCTTGCAAAAGAAGACGACCATGTAGTAGAAAAACTTGTTCAGGCGGGTATTGACTGCTACCCCACCTATTCGCCGCAGTCTACTTTGATGAAGCTTGAGTACCCAACCAGCGATCCAGATATCCGCGCGCTTTCTGTGTCCGCGACGGCTGGTTCCGTTACCGCCGGGGATGTGGAGTCGTTCGACGCCAGGGCAGCCGTGATCGGGTCCAGCCTGCGAGGCGAAGTGGGAATGGATGTCATCGAGAAGTTAAAAGAAAAGAAGATGCTCGTCGCCGCCGACATGCAGGGCTTCGTCCGTGTCTTGCGCGGCGTGGAATTGAAGTATGAGCCGTGGGACGAGATGCGATCCACGCTCGCTCGGGTGGATGTCGTGAAGAGCGATGCGGTCGAGGCGGAATTCCTGACCGGCGAGAAAGATATCTTTAAGGCGGCGTCATTTTATGCCGATATGGGTCCGCGCGAGATCGTGCTCACGCACAAAGACGGCGTGCTGATCCTTGCAGATGGCGAGTTCCATGAGATGGGATTTTATCCCGCCCGCCTCGATGGGCGCAGTGGACGCGGCGATACATGTGTTGGAACATACGTCGCCAAACGCCTCTCCCTGCCGCCTCGCGAAGCAGGGATGTGGGCGGCGGCGGTCACGAGCCTGAAAATGGAAAACCTGGGACCCTTCGATCGCTCCATCAACGAAGTGGAGTCCTTTCTCCATGCGCGGTATAACTATGGATCGATTGTCTGAAAAACAGAAACAACTCGATCGGCGAAGGATCGAAGCGGTCAAACTTTACCCTGCGTTATGGTCGAAACTGATCGCGCAATGGAAAACGCCAGACCCGGAAGATCGGGTCTGGTTGACGTATTCGGCAAATTATCTTTTCCGCACAAATAATATCCACTGGGCAATCGATCCCTTAACGTTGCACTGGCGGATCAAGGACGCCCCCGCAGTGCATGTAGCGCAAGACCTGAGCCTATTGTCTTTTGTCTTGCTAACTCATGAGCATCAGGATCACCTGGACCTTGATGCGCTCTCCGCTTTGCGAGATTTGCCCATCAAGTGGGTCGTCCCTGAATTTATATTGTCCAAGATCGAATCAACGGGATTGCGCCGAGAGAATATCATCGTCCCAACTGCCCTCACTCGCATTGAATTTGACCGAATACACATCCTGCCTTTCAATGGTTTGCACTGGGAAACAAGCCCCGAAGGCGATCTTAAGGGAGTTCCTGCCATGGGATATTTAATTGAGTGCGATGGCAAACGCTGGTTGTTCCCCGGTGACACGCGCGCTTACGATGCGTCTCAACTCCCCGCCTTTGGTTCGGTGGATACGGTCTTTGCTCATCTCTGGCTGGGACGCAGCTCCGCATTATTGGATGAACCTCCCCTGCTGGATTCCTTCTGCCGCTTCTTTCTGGACCTGCATCCGCGTCGGCTTATTCTGACGCATCTCAACGAATTCGGGCGCGCCGCAAACGACCTCTGGAATGAGTCCCATGCTCAATTGATCTGTTCGGCGTTTTCCAGAATATCTGCCCAGTTCTCCGTTACGCCTCTGCTTATGGGAAACAGCGTTGTGCTGTGAAATCCAATGCCGCCGCAGTGCAATTACGGCGGAACAGGTTCAGTTGTAATAAGGCGTTCAACTTTGTTTGAAAAGCTTTTGCAACTCTTATAGTTATCGTTCGTCTTTATCATTCTATTTTGACAGGAAAACACGCCACCTATGCTTGAAACGATTCAACAATCAGCGATCAGTCATGATCGCCATCAGGTAGAGTTGAAGCTGGACTATCAGTTGGATCGGGGGAAACACACTCACTACCAGATTTCAACCTATATTTTCGTGCCGAGGAGTCTCGGTATCACCGAGGAGAGTTATCCGAAAACCGAACTGTATCGGGATATCAAGAACTATATCCGCATCAAAACGCCGCAAATGAGCCTGCGCGATCTGATCGAAGACGATCTCTCGCCGCTAAAAATTGTGCAACAGGTCATTCACCAGCCCGGCTGGTACCTGAAGGAGGCGCAGAACGAGCAGATCATCCACGCGCTGCGGCTGTTGGGCGCCATGTTCAAAAGCTCTCTGCGGGAACACATCAATCTGGTGGAGAGGCGGGTCAGGCTGGCGGCGCCCGGTCAGAACCTCCAACCGCTGGTGGGAAACCTGATCGATGAAATGATCGTGGAATCGGAAAAGATCGGCGCGCAATACAGGCTGTTGTATGCCGAGTTCAATATGCCATATGTTCAGAAGGATGTATTTCTGGCTCACCTGTTGGTGGATGAATATATCAGCCTGTTGATCGAGGAAAGCGCCACCGAATTCTTCAAGATCGTATCGGAACGCTATGAGGGGACGGATCATTTGCACTATTGCCAGCGTTTGAACGACATCGTCGAACGCGAAACTTCACACCGCAAAGCCCGCGGCTACGATTCTGTCCTCAAGGTCGGGGATGATAACGAAGTGTATGCCTTCCGCTCCTCCGTGATCAAGAAGTATGTGAGCGGCGTCCTGCATCTGTCGGTCGATTCTCAGCGCGAAGGCAAGGCGATGGAGCAGGTGCTGCTTGCCTTGGCAGCAGGGATCTCAATGTTTTTCGCCACCGCGGTGGCGTTCCATTTCCAAAGCGTGTATGGCACCTTCACATTCCCGGCATTTGTAGCCCTGATCGTGGGCTACATGTTCAAGGACCGTATCAAGCAATTGGGGCAAACCCTGTTTGCCGGCAAGTTGCAAGCCAACTTATTCGATCGCAGGGTCAATATTAGGACATTGGATGGGAGATATAAACTAGCCACCTTGCGCGAGAAGATCACGTTCATGAAAGAAAGCGATATCTCTGCCGAGGTGCGTTCTGCGCGCCAGAAAGATCCCTTTGCCGACCTGGACAACGATCAAAAAGGGGAAACCGTCATCTGTCATACCAAAGCAATCGTCTTGAACGCTGAGCTTTTTCGAAGAGCCTTCGCAGGTCTCCCCAAAACAAGCGGACTGAACGACATCATCCGCTACGACATTTACCGCTACCTGCGAAAAATGGATGATCCGGTCGATGAAAACCTGTTGCTGCGCGATGGAAAACTGGAAGTGGTTCCCTCGCAAAAGGTGTATCATATCAATGTCGTCTCGCAGTATTCCTCGAAAAGTTTCGGGAATCAGAAGATACATAAGCGCATGAGACTGATACTAAGCAGACTGGGCATCAAACGCATCGTGCATATTCACCTGTAGAGTTCTTCTGTGGAAGAACCTCACTGTTTAGAAAACCCTTGACATCATCGTTGTTGTTCTTTACCATTGCCTGAAACCAATTGTTTGGGTGGATGGAACTGCCGGTCGGTACATGGGATGGTCCCCTGTATCTAATTACTCAATCTTAAAAAGGAGAAGAGAACAATGACCGCAAAACAAGTACGCCAGTGTATGATTTTCATTTTGATAGCCGCAGTGATGCTTGCAGCCTGCGCGCCTGCTTCAACGGAAGCGCCGCCTGCGGCGACCGAGGCTCCGCAAGAAGCGACGGAGGCTCCTGCGCCCACCGAAGCCCCCGTGGAAGAAATAACTGACACCGAACTGAATGTTTTGTGCACGCCTCAGGAACAATGGTGCCAAGGCATGAAGCAGGAATTCGAAGCGAAGTACGGGATCACCGTCAACTACGTTCGAATGTCCTCGGGTGAAGCGCTTGCCCGCGTTCAGGCTGAAAAGGACAATCCCCAGTTTGACATCTGGTGGGGCGGCCCTATCGATAGCTTTGTCGCTGCAAAAGGCGAGGGACTTCTGGAAGCCTATGACTCTCCAAATTACGCCAACCTGTCTGACCCGGTAAAAATGAAGGATGCGGACAATCAGTGGGTCGGTGTTTACGTGGGTACCTTGGGGTTTGCCACCAATACTGATTGGCTCGCCGCGAATCCCGGCACGTCCGCGCCCACCTCGTGGGATGATCTGCTGAAACCCGAATTCAAGGGACAGGTGATGGTGGCGCATCCATCATCCTCGGGCACCTCCTACACAGCTCTCGCGACCGTTTTACAGTTGCGAGGCGAGGAAGCAGGCTGGGAATATCTAACGCAGTATGCCGGGCAAGTCGCCCAATTTACCAAGAGCGGCGCCGCGCCTGCCAAGTTTGTCGGTCAGGGTGAAGCCGCTGTGGCGATCGTTTTCTCGCACGATATCGTGAATGAAATCGAAAACAATAAACTGCCGTTGGTGTTAACCTTCCCTGAAGAGGGCACCGGTTATGAGATCGGTGGTATGGCGATCCTCAAAGGCGCTAAACATCCACAGGCTGCGCGATTGTGGTTCGATTGGGCATTGACCCCCGAAGCGCAAGCGCTCGGTCCCACGTATGCCGCCTATCAGGCTCCGACGGTAACAGGCGTTGAGCTTTCTCACCCCGAACTGCTCGAAGTCAACCTGATTGATTATGACTTCATCTGGGCTGGCGAGCATAAGAAGGAATTTGTAGATAAGTTTACGAACGAGATCGCAGGCGCAGATAATCTAAAAGAATAGCACTGACTAACAAGTTCAGGGCGGCAGAATGTGCCGCCCTGAACTTTATATGTGGAGGAGTATGAAGACAACCTCAGCGCTACCTAAATCCTCAAAATTTCCCGATACGGGTGTCCAGCGTCGTTTTCAGGAATTTTTGCTCATCTTCAGAGATCCAGTGCTTTTCATGAGCCTGTTGTTCTCTGGAATTTTTATTTTTGTTTTTATCCTGTTGCCTATTCTTCGAACCGTTTCAGGTGGGTTTTTTTCGAAAGAAGGCGGTCTCGACCTCACCTATTTTGCTCGCTATTTTGATAGTATCTACGGTCCTGTATTGCGCCAGGCATTTGTAGATACGATGGTCATGGGGCTCCTGACTGCCTTTTTTGGAACGCTGATCGGATTTATTTTTGCTTATGCAACTGTTCGTTGTAATCCGCCCGCGAAAAATCTGCTGCATTGGCTTGCCTTGTTGCCAACCGTCTCGCCGCCATTCGCTCTCGCTTTGAGCGTCATCCTTCTCTTTGGTCGCAGCGGATTGATCACTAAGAAAGTGCTGGGGATCAATTTTGTCTCGGGTATGAATGACATCTACGGTTTGGACGGACTCGTCCTGGTACAAACGATCACATTTTTCTCTGTAGCGTATTTGATCCTGCGGGCGATGCTTGAACGACTCAGTCCGGCGCTGGAGGAAGCGGCTGCGAGTCTGCGTGCCAGCCGCTTCCACATTTTTCGCACCGTGACCCTGCCGCTTCTCATCCCTGGGATTGCGGGTTCGTTCTTATTACTGTTTGTCGAATCACTTGCGGACCTGGGTAACCCGCTCTTTATTGCCGGCAATCGGACAGTGCTCTCGGCGCAGATCTTTCTGGCTGTGATCGGCGAGTACGATTACCAAAAAGCCTCAGCGCTCTCGTTGGTTTTGATCATTCCAACGCTCGTGTTGTTCATGGTCCAACGATATTACGTCAACCGGCGTTCGTATATTTCGGTGACCGGTAAGCCCTCCGGCGCGCAAATCACCGAGAAAGATCCGATCATTCGCTGGGCGTTCAATATCACCGCCTATCTGATCTGCGCGTTCGTGATCCTGCTGTATGCAACGATCGTATACGGTTCCTTCAGCTTTACGTGGGGAGTTGACTTCACGCCCACATTGCGACACTGGACCATGGTGCTGACGCGCGGCGTCGAAGCGATCCTGGATACGACTTTCCTGAGCGTTCTGGCGACTCCTTTTGCGGCTTTTCTGGGTATGGTCATTGCCTGGCTCGTGGTTCGAAAAAATTTTAGCGGCAAGGAAATTCTCGACTTCAGCTCGAACCTCGGCGGAGCGATACCGGGCACGATCCTCGGGATTGGCTTTATTCTTGTTTTCAATAAACCGTCCCTCGCTCTGGCGATGATCGTTTATGCGATCTTAGCCATCTTTTTTGTTCTGGTGGTTGGCAGAAATGCGCGCGAACGACTGATCATCCTTTTACTTGGAACCGCGATCGGCTTCTTCTTGACTCGCATGGAAAGCATGCAAGTGCATTACCTGCTGGGAGGGCTGTACTTCATCCTTGCGCTCATCCATTTCCTCAACGGCAGGAACCGAGCTGGCGTCATAACAGCGCTCCTGCTGGGCGTCTACGTGATGAGCGCGAATTGGGCGAACGCGTTTGCCAAACCCATTGCAGATTTCAGCAGAAGTTTGGAGCGCGGATTCTGGAGTAACGCCATCTTCCAGTTTTCAGATCACATTAAAGTATTATTGCAACCGCCTCCATCTCTTCTGGCAATTTTTCTGCTCTTTGCAGGCATCCTTCTGGTACAGAGACTACAACAGCCGCTCGCGCGGTTACTTGGCGGGATCGTGGCGTTGATCATTCCCTGCACCATGTCGTTCATGGAAATGCCCTTTGCGCTGATCGGCGGCGCGTACATCATCATGGCCGCATTTATCGTCCGCAGTCTGCCGGCGTCAGTGCGGGCGGGCGTTGCGTCCCTGCAACAGATCGACCCGTCGATCGAGGAAGCGTCAAATATCCTAGGCGGAGATGCGCAGTACACCTTCCGTAAGGTCACTTTGCCGCTGATCCTTCCAGCGCTTTTGGCAGGCTTGATCTTCAGCTTTACGCGGCATATGACCAGCCTTTCGGCGATCGTTTTTCTGATCAGCGCAAAATGGAGGATCGTCACAGCGTCCATCTTGAGTGAATGGGAGCAGGGCGGCGTTAGTATCGCAGCGGCATACTCGACCTTGATCATTGCGTTCGTTCTGATCGCGATAGCGATCTTGAATATCGTCACGATCCGCTTACTGCGCGGACGTGAGGGTGTGGACTTGAGTCAGTTATGAACACTTCGAATATGAGGAATCATCAATGTATTTAACACTGGAGAACGTCACCAAGGTCTTTCATTCGCGCGGCAATGTGGGGGAGGTCGTGGCTGTGCAAAATGTGAACCTGGAGATTCAAAAAGGCGAACTGGTAACGTTACTGGGACCCTCAGGTTGTGGAAAGACCACCACATTGCGTATGATCGCAGGATTCGAATTCCCTTCCTCGGGAAGGATCGTTTTGGATGAGCAGGAGATCAATTCGCTTCCGCCTCACAAACGAAACATGTCGATGGTCTTTCAAAGTTATGCGCTCTTTCCTCACTTGACCGTTTTTGAAAATGTCGCCTATGGACTCAATGTGCAGCGATTAAGTAAAAATGTGATTGCTGAACGAGTCGGACGCGTCTTGGACTTGGTCCACCTGCGGGGATATGGAGATCGCGCCCCCGGGCAGTTATCCGGCGGGCAGCAGCAGCGAGTCGCTCTGGCGCGGGCGCTTGTGATGGAGCCAAAGGTTCTTCTGATGGATGAGCCGCTCTCGAACCTGGACGCAAAACTTCGCGAGGAGATGCGCGCCGAGATCCGCAGGATCCAAAAAGAACTGAATATCACCAGCGTCTACGTTACTCACGACCAGATCGAAGCGATGACGCTATCCGACCGCATCGTGGTCATGAACGAGGGCTTGATCGAACAAGTGGGAACGCCGGTAGAGATCTACCGCTTCCCGAACAGCCGTTTTGTCGCAAACTTCATTGGGCGAGCCAACTTCATTGATGGGGTGATCCTCGCGCAGCAAAATTCAAACGCGACGATCAAATCGCTGGGCGAGACAATCACGTTATCGAATGTAAAACATCAATTCCGCGAGGGAGAATCTGCCACCTTGATCGTCCGCCCTGAGATGATCCAGATCCGAAAGAGCGGCGGGCTGTATCGGGGAACCATCCGTCAGGCAGTTTATCTTGGCGACATGATCGAATATACGGTGGATGTTGGCGGGGTAACTATTTTAGGCACAGAGACCGATCCGCATGTCACCGAGCTTTTTGCGGAAGGGGAAAACGTCACGCTGGAATTTGCCCAGGATCATATACAAGTTTTGCCCGAGGGCAAGTCGGCTGAGTGATCCTTCTTCTTTCGAGCACAAACACCATATCCATCAAGAATGGAGCATAAACATTGAAAGACATCCGCATTGGATTGATCGGCACCGGCGGCATGGGGAAGGCTCATGCCACAGCGTTTCAAAACGTTCCTCTCGTGTTCGGCAATGAGCCGGGCAGACCTGTCCTGGAGATCGTTGCAGACGTTGACGCGAAAGCCCTGGAACGCTGGGCTGGAGAGTTTGGCTTTGCGCGCTGGACAACGAACTGGCGTGATGTAGTGAACGATCCGCGTGTGGATGTGGTTGATATCACAACGCCTAATGCCCTGCACGCGGAAATGGCGATCGCGGCGGCTCAAGCCGGCAAGCATATCTACTGCGAGAAACCGCTGGCAACAACCTCCGCCGATGCGGCGCGAATTGTCGCGGCGGTCGCAAAGGCTGGCGTGATCAGTATCGTGGGATTCAACTACTTGAAAAACCCCGCCCAAGCCTTTGCCCGGCAGATGATCGAATCGGGGGAACTTGGCGACATCACTTTATTTCGCGGCACATTCGACCAGGATTTTCTTGCGAACCCAGACATCCCGTTCAGTTGGCGTCTGGATCGTGCTCAGGCAGGGACCGGCGCGTTGGGCGATCTAGGTTCCCATACGATTGCCTTTGCCCAGTTTCTAGTGGGCGATATCGTCGAAGTCTGCGGATTGAATGCGACGAAGATCAACGAGCGAGTCGTGCCGGATGCCGGCTCCGGCTATGCGGCGACCGCTCAAAGCAGCGGGAAGATGCGTTCTGTTGAGAACGAAGACATCATGGAATTCCTCATCCGTTTTGAGAATGGCGCGATCGGGACGATTGGCACGAGTCGCATTGGCGTGGGACGCAAGTTGGGTCTAGGCTATGAGATTCAAGGCACACGAGGCAGTTTGTTTTACACGCAGGAACGAATGAACGAAATTCAGTTGTATCGTCACACAGACCCGGATCGAGAAAAGGGATATAAGACGATCTACATTGGACCGGAACATCCCGGCTATAAAGCCTTCTTCGGCTTGGCGGGAATCGGGCTGGGATATAACGATCAGAAGATCATCGAAGCGCATGATCTGATCACAGCGGTCGCATTGGGGAAACCAACCCAGCCCGATGTGCGTTTTGCGTATCAGGTGAATAAGGTCATTGACGCCGTGGATGTGTCCTGCCGGGAACGCCGCTGGGTGCGCGTGAGCGAGTTTGACACAGACGTGGATCAGTAACAGCAAAGGAACATACCATGCGCATCGGTTTAAACACAGATAGTTTGGGGCATTTGCCGTTCGATGAAATGCTGAAAATAGTCGCCCAACTTGGCGTAGAAACTCTGGAGTTGTGTTGTGGAGGTTGGTCCAGCGTGCCGCATGTGAATCTTGACCTTCTGCTGGAGAACGAATCGGAACGTAAAAACTTCTTGTCCAAAATACACGATCATGGCTTGGAAATCGACGCGCTGAATTGCTCTGGCAATCAACTGGCTCCCGGAGAGCGGGGGAAATCCAACGATCGGGTAGTACGAAATACAATGAAGCTGGCGCGACTCCTCGGCGTTCGCAGGGTTGTGATGATGTCTGGCTTGCCCGGTGGTCCGGGCGATCAGAATGCGAATTGGATCACGACAGCCTGGCCGCCTGAATGTCACGACATCTTGCGGTATCAATGGGAGGATGTCGCCATTCCGTATTGGCGCGATCTGGTCCATCACGCGCGTGAGAACGGCATCGAACAGATTTGTGTTGAACAACATGCGCATCAGCTCGTCTACAATACAGAGACGTTTCTCAGATTACGCGACACAACAGGCGGGATCGTGGGTGTGAATTTCGACCCCAGCCACGCCTTCTGGATGGGAGGCGATCCGTTGCGTTCCATACGTCAACTTCGCGGTGCGATCTATCACGTTCACGCCAAGGACACGCGCATCGATTCACATAACAGCGAGATCAATACCTTGTTGGAAACCAAACCGAACGACCGCGTCACGGAACGTTCCTGGAACTATGTCACGCTGGGTTATGGTCACGCCGAACTTTGGTGGCGTGATTTTGTCATTCAGTTAAAGCAAAATGGATACGACGATGTGTTAAGCATCGAACATGAGGATTACAGCCTGTCTCCCATCGAAGGCGTGAGGAAGTCGATTTATCTCTTGAACAATGTGATGGAAAGAAAATCGGAAATATAGTGATTTCCCCATCGCCACCCTGCAAATGAATCTTTCTCGCAGGGTACATATCCGGGATAGGGGTAGAAATTCAGGTTACAAAATCGTGTACCCACCAAACAAAGAAAAAGTCATCAAGAAATGAACGAACACCTATCGTCGCTATGAAGCGAAGTTTCAGAAGCGACTCGGTACGGGTCGCTTTTTTGATTCCCAAAATTACCTCTTGAAATTTCCCGAAAATAC
Organism: Anaerolineales bacterium; assembly: GCA_016789025.1. Lineage (GTDB taxonomy): Bacteria > Chloroflexota > Anaerolineae > Anaerolineales > Villigracilaceae > Defluviilinea. The sequence goes on along the minus strand of JAEURC010000050.1, from coordinate 110,896 downwards.
AGTATGATTGCTTGTGATTGATTTTTGAGCGGTTATGAGCGAATTCACGCCCACTCCCGAACGGCAAAAACAGATCCTTTCCCTGCTCACGCGGCAGGGACGTTTGAGCGTGACCGAGATCGTAAATCAATTCGAGATCAGCGAAGCCACGGCTCGGCGCGACTTGGAAGCGCTCGCTTCGCAAGGCAAAGCCCAACGCGTGCATGGCGGCGTGATCGCCGTGGAGCAGGCTCCGCCTGAGTTGCCGATCCTTCAGCGCGAAGGCGAACAAGCGGATGAAAAGTTCGGCATCGGACGCGCCGCCGCAGATTTGATCGCCGATGGCGAGACGGTCTTCCTCGGTTCAGGGACGACCGTGCTCGAAACAGCGAAGTATCTGCGTGAGCGAAAAAACCTCACGGTCGTCACCAACTCGCTGGCTGTGTTGAACGCGCTGGCGGGTATCAAAGACATCACCGTTGTCTCATTGGGCGGACAATTACGCGAGAGCGAACTTTCATTCATTGGTCACATCACCCAACAAGCATTAGCCGAACTGCGCGTGGATAAGGTCATCATGGGCACGCGCGGCATCAGCCTTGAACACGGTCTGACGAACGACTATCTTCCCGAAACCCTCACCGACCGCGCCATCCTGAAGATCGGGCAGACGGTCATCATCGCGGCGGATCACACGAAGATCAATCGTGTGGCGACCGCCCTGCTCGCGCCGTTGAATTCCATCCATATCTTCGTTACCGACACGAACGCAGAAAAGAAATTCTTGAACTCGTTGAAAAAGATCAATATCGAAGTTGTTATCGCGTAGGTCACGCTTCCCGCGTGACAGAGATTGGAACAACATGCTTCTCAAAGATTTTCGTCCGCAGTCAAAGCTTGTTACAAAGACCACGCTGGTAGACAAGCCACGCTTCCCCGTTATTGACGCGCATGATCATCTCGGCGAACCGTTCGGCGGCGGATGGGATAGGAAACCGTTGAGTGAGTTGCTCGATCTGCTCGATGAAGCAGGCGTGACCCATTACGTTGACCTCGACGGCGGCTGGGGCGAAGACATCCTCGATGCGCATCTCAAACACTTCAAGGAAGGCGCGCCTGAGCGATTTCAAATTTTCGGCGGCGTGGACTGGGGCAAATGGCAGGAGTTGGGAGATCAATTCCCAGCGTGGGCGGCGAAGCGTTTGGTCGCGCAAAAAGAACGCGGCGCGCAGGGACTCAAGATCTGGAAGCCGTTCGGTTTGCACGTCAAAGATCACACAGGCAAATTAGCGGATGTGGACGATGAACGCCTCATCCCGATCTGGGAAACGGCAGGCGAATTGAGTTTGCCTGTGCTCATTCACGTTGCCGACCCCGTTGCATTCTTCGATCCGATCGACGAGACCAACGAACGCTGGGAGGAGATCGGCGAGCATCCCGATTGGGCGTTTACCAGTCCGCCGTTTCCATCGTTCATGCACATCATGGATGGTTTCAAGAATTTGGTGACGCGTCATCGCAACACGACGTTCATCGGCGCGCATGTGGGATGTTATGGCGAGAACCTCGGTTGGGTGGGGAAAATGTTCGATGACTGCCCGAACTATTACATTGACATCTCTGCGCGTTTCGGCGAGCTTGGTCGCCAGCCTTATGCCTCGCGAAAATTTTTCATCCAATATCAAGACCGCATCCTCTACGGCTCAGACATGAGTCCTGACCTTGACGCGTATCGCTTGAGTTATCGCCTGCTCGAAACCGACGACGAATATTTCAATTACAACACCAGCGAAGTCCCTGGGCAGGGACGTTTCTACGCATATGGTTTGTATCTGCCTGATGATGTGTTGAAAAAAGTGTATCGTGATAATGCCGAGAGAGTGTTGAAATTCAGTAATCAATGATCAGTGAACAATGATCTGTAAGACTATGAAACGACGAGACTATGCAACCAACTAACTATCACACCTACAACGAGATCAAGACTCAGACCGAAGCCTGGGCGCAAGCGCTGGATGTAGTGCGCGCTTCAGACTCCCCCAAGGCTGGCGACTACGACCAGGTCGTTTTCATTGGCTGTGGCTCCACTTACTACCTCTCACTCGCGGCGGCGGCTTTGTATACCGAACTGACAGGTCGCTCTGCGCACGCCATCCCTGGCGGAGAATTGTTATTGAATCCACAATTGGTCGTGCCGCAAACTTCCAGTTTGCGCTCTTTGCTCGTTGCCATCAGCCGTTCTGGGACGACGACCGAAACGATCAAAGCCGTTGAGAAATTCAAAGCGGAAAAACGCGGAGATGTGTTGGTCATCAGTAATTACGACGAAGTTCTATCGCGGCTTGCCGATGTAAATATTGTGATTGACAAAGGACAGGAACAGTCCATTGCGCAGACGCGTTCGTTCGCTTCGATGTATGTGGTGGTGACGGCTTTATGCGCGAAGATGGCGGGGAGGGAGGATTTGGTTTCTGCGATGGTGGAGTTGCCGAGAATTGGTAATTGGGTAATTGATAATTATGAGGAATGGGCGAAGAGAATTGGGGAGAATTTGTCGTTCGACAGGTTTTATTTTCTCGGCTCGGGCATCCGTTATGGGTTGGCGTGCGAGGTGAATCTCAAGATGAAAGAGATGACGCTCACTCACAGCGAACCGTTCCACTTCTTGGAGTTCCGCCATGGACCGATGAGCATGGTGAATCAAAACACCGTCGTGGTGGGGATGTTGTCGGAGGCGAACCGCGCTCACGAGGCGAAAGTGCTCGAAGAGATGGAAGCGCTTGGGGGAACTGTATCAGCCGTCGGTGAGAATGAAGCGGATGTCAGTTTTGAGTCGCATATCCCAGAGGAGGTGCGTGGAGTCCTGTATCTGCCCGTGTTCCAGCTCATGGCGTTCTATCGTTCGTTGGCGAAAGGTTTGAATCCCGACCGTCCGAACAATTTGACGGCGGTGGTGAAATTAAATCTATAAAAGGAGAGAAGCATGAAAAAGTTAATGTTTGTTTTTGTGATGGCGAGCCTCGTGCTTGCCGCATGCGGAGGCGGAGCGCCAGCCGCAACGGACGCGCCCGCGTCCACCGAGCCGATTGTGATCCGTGTGTGGGGACATCAGGCGCCCGCGTTCAACGAGGCGAATCAAAAGATGTTCGATGACTTCATGAAAGCCGACCCGAATGTGATCATCAAGTACGAGACCTTCCCGTGGGATGTGTTCATTCAGACGATCCAGACTTCGCTTCCTGCTGGTAACACAGCGGATGTGATCCTCATCCCTGGCGGATACACCTGCCGCTACGCCTCGGGCGGACAACTGCTCGAAGTGCCTGCGAATGTGATGACGCTCGATCAGGCAAAGGGAATCTTTTATGATGCGCCGCTCGGTGGTCAGACCTGCGACGGCAAGTTGTACGGCTTCCCTGCCGAATACAATCTCGAATACGGCGGCGCCTACGTGAACCCCGCGTTGTTCGAAGCGGCTGGGTTGGCTTATCCGCCTGCGTGGGCGAACTGGGATGCGGTCGTTGCCGATGCGAAGAAATTGACTCAAGTTGGCTCGGACGGCGTGATGACCGTGGCAGGTATGCACTATACCAACAGCGATCAGTTGTTCACCTACTTCCTGGCGGGCATTTTGGAACAGGGCGGCAACTACTTCGCTGAAGACGGCAAACACTTCAATTTCAATTCGCCTGAAGCGGTTGCGACCATCCAAAAGTTAATGGACATGGCGCAGAAAGATAAGATCGTTGACCCGATCATCTTCAATGCAGACAGCGAATGGGTCGGCGATTCGTTCGCGCAGGGACACAACGCCATTGGCGTGCTGGGCTCATGGTATGCGGGCGATGCGAAGATCGGATATCCCGACCTGAAATTCGATTATGTCTCCCTGCCGCCGATGATGGGTTCTGAGCACAAGTTCGTCTCGGTGGGCGGATGGGGCTACGTGGTTGGCAAGAGCACAAAGAATCCTGAGATCGCATGGAAACTTGCCTCCTTCCTCGGCGCAAATGAGGCGAATGTGTTGTACTTCAACTCTCATTCCGCCACCATCCCTGCGATGAGGTCCGTTGCGGCGGATCCGAAGTACGTGGAAGCCGTCCCGTTCGCCGCCGCCGTTCTTCCGATCCTGGATGCGGGCGCGTATCAGGGCAACCTGACCGACCCCGATCAACTGGCGTATGAGATCATCTACCCGACCATCCTCGACGCCATTCAAGGAAACCAAACCGCCGAAGAAGCCGCCAACAGTATTAATGAAGCGGCGAATGCGATGGTAGATGCGGCGCAGTGACGAAGTACACAGGTAAACAGGTAGACAGGTAAACAGGTGAGGGTGGCTTGTGCCACAATGACGAGTCGCCCTCATCTTTCCTCTTTCGTCTTTCATTCATCCTTCATCATTCAACCTTCATCCTTGAGTGAGGTCCCATGGCATTCAACACGCTCTTCAAAAAGGATATCGTCGTTGACAGCGGCAAGTTGACGGCGAAACAGCGCCGCTTTGCCTACACCAGCCTGACGCCCATTCTTCTTTATATGGGAGTGTTCACGTTGTTTCCCATCGTCTGGGCGGTGGTGATGAGTTTCTATAGTTACTCTCCCATCCGTGAAGGGAGCGGATTTCTCGGACTCGGCGGAGCAAATCCTTTCGTGCAAATAGACAACTACATCGAACTTTTCACTGGCACGAGCAAACCCGCCGAAGTCTTCCGCCTTGCGCTGAAGAACACCTTCATGTTCACTGCGCTTGTCCTGCCGCTCAACCTGCTCATCACACTGCCTCTCGCCGTCATCCTCGAATCCATTGGCGAGCGTTTCAAGACATTATTCCGCGCCATTTATTTTCTCCCCACCATTTCATCGTCTGTGGCGCTTGTCATCATCTGGTCGTATATGTACGCGCCAGGCTGGGGCTTGCTCAGCATCATGTTCAAAGCGGTCGGACTCGTCCCGCCGAAATCGTGGTTACAAGACCCAAGCCTCGTTTACTTCGGCGTCCCGCTGGCGATGATCTGCGTGGTCGTTGCGCACGTCTGGCAGGACTTCGGCTACAACCTCGTCATCTTCGTTGCCGCGTTGCAATCCATCCCGAAGACTCTGCGCGAAGCCGCCCGCGTGGACGGCGCCAACGCCTGGCAGGAATTCTGGCTCGTCGTCGTCCCGCTTCTCCGTCGGACCGTGTTGCTGACCAGCGTGCTGACGGTGATCTCGTCCCTGCAAGTGTTCGTCATCTTCCAACTCCTCACGCGCGGCGGACCCAAAAACCAGACGCAAACTTTGCTCCTAAGTATTTACGAGAACGCCTTCCGCTTTGCAAACAATCTCGGTCTCTCCTCGGCAATGTCCATGGTCTTATTCATCATCATCCTGACCCTCACCGTGATCCAATTCAGACTTTTGAGAACGGAGTGGGAGTATTAGTGAAAGTAGACAGGTAAACAAGTAGACACGTAAACACGCAATACGAAGTATGCAGTTCGTAACACGTAACTTGCAACTCGTAACTTGTAACTCGTAACTTGCAACTCGTAACTTGCAACCCGCATCCCACACTGCTCACTGTTCACTGCTAACTCTCTCACTACCCTCGGAGCCACCATGACCGACAAACCCAAACGCCCCTCCCTCGCCTTCGTCCTCGGCAAATCAGGCGCCTACGCCATCCTCATCGTCGGGTTGATCGGCACGCTCCTGCCGTTCTTCTATATCATCGTCTCCTCGCTAAAGACTCCAGCCGAACTACGCCAGACCCCGCCAGATTTTTTCTCGAAGACGCCTTCGCTCGATAACTACACCACCATTCTGAAAGACAAAGATATTCCCATCGCGCAAAATTTATTCAACAGCATCTTCGTATCCATTTCCCGCGTGGTCATCACGCTCTTTACCAGTTCCTATGCGGGCTACATCTTTGCCAAATATCACTTCAAAGGGAAAAACCTCGCCTTCGGCATCATCCTCATCCAGATCATGATTCCCTTTCAAGTGGTCATGATTCCCAACTACCTGCTCGTTGTCAAACTCGGTCTCATCGACTCGCTGTGGGCGCTCATCATCCCTGCTTTCATTGACGCCTACGGCATCTTCATGATGAAACAATTCATCGAAGCCCTGCCCGCCGAATTGATGGACGCCGCCCGCATAGACGGCGCCTCCGAATTTGGAATTTACTCGCGCATCGTCCTCCCGCAAATGGGACCGCCTCTCGCCTCGCTCGGCATCTTCACCTTCATGGCAACCTGGAACGATTACCTCTGGCCCCTCATCGTCCTGACCTCGCCAGAGAATCGCACCATCCCACTACTTGTCGTTTGGTTTCAAACGGCGCACGTTTCCAATCAAGGGCTTGTCCTTGCCGCCTCCATCCTCACGCTCCTGCCCATCTTCATTGTCTACATCTTCCTCCAACGCTGGATCGTAGATCAAGCCACCTCCTCGGCATTCAAATAACATGAAACTTGAAACCTGGAACTTGAAACGCCTTTTGACTTTCCTCCTTCTTTCCTCTCTTCTCTTCGGATGTGGACCCGCCTCCTCCTCCCCCGAGCCTGATTCGGTTTCCCATACCTACGTCTACTCTGACGCCTCTCTGCTCAACCCCGAGCGTGGATTCTTCACCCCTTACGAGTTACCCAGCCCAGCGGGATTCAGTTCCGTGCGCATCACGGGCAACACGCTTGTGCATCTCAACATCCGCTTCGACGACTGGCGCGAATCAGACCTCCCTGAGGAAATGCTGAACGGACTGCAGATCAACTTCGACGATATTCGCGAAGCGGGCGTCAAAGCCATCATCCGCTTTGCGTACAACAGTGGACCCTATCCCGATTCGGAACCCGATGCGTCTAAACCCCAAATCCTGAAACACATCCAGCAGTTGACTCCGCTCCTGCAAAAGAACACGGACGTGATCGCCTGGGTCGAGGCGGGATTCATCGGCGCGTGGGGCGAGTGGCATACCTCCACGAACGGACTCGACAACATCACCGACAAGCGTGACATCCTCAACGCGCTTCTGACTGCGATACCAGATCGGTTCGTGCAGGTGCGTTATCCCGCCAACATCATCGAAATGTATCCGAATCCCGAAGATGCGGTGAACGCGCACGTTGCGCATCACAACGATTGCTTTCTCTCCAGCGAAACAGATGTCGGCACGTATGAACGCGGCGGCGAGAACACCATCGAACGCGACCAAAAATATCTCGCCGAACTGACTCTCTTTACGCCAATGTCTGGCGAGACCTGCGCTCCCTTCCCGCCGCGTTCCGAATGTACGAATGCGCTTCACGAAATGGAGTTGCTCCACTTCTCCGCCATCAATGAGGCGTATCACAAAGGCATCCTCCGCAGTTGGGAGGAGAGCGGTTGCCTGCAAGAGATCACAGACCGCATGGGCTATCGCCTCTCGCTGACCTCGGCAGACTTCAACGAACAAGCCCGCCCAGGCGGATTGTTGACTCTCACTGTCAATGTACAAAACACAGGCTTTGCTTCGATCATCAATGAAAGACCGCTTTATATAGTCCTCGTGGGGCGGGATGCCATCCCGCCTTACGTTGCCCAACTCGAACTCGACCCTCGCACATGGCAGCCTGGCGGATCCTCCTTCACTGCATCCGTTCGTCTGCCCTCCGACATGGAAGAAGGCGAATACAATCTCGCCCTCTGGCTTCCTGATGAAGCAGAAACTTTGCAAGCGAATCCACTGTACGCTGTGCAGTTTGCCAACGAAAACATCTGGGATGAATCGACAGGTTACAACATTCTCGGCAAGGTCGCAGTGGATTCGTCGGTGACGGGCAGTTACGCGCGCGGCAAGTCTATGCAAGTGGAAGAGTTATCAACGGACACAGCAGTTCCATCCGATTCCCCAACAACAGTTCAGCCTGCATCTGACGAATTGATCCTCAACCCGCAAATCACCAACGATGTGGAAAATATCATCTTCTCCCTCGACTACGTCAGCGGACAATACAACGCCTTCCAACTTTTCATTGACACAGACCAGGATTCACGCACGGGGTTTATCGTCAACGGCATCGGCGCAGAAATACTCGTCGAGAACGATACCTGGAACACTTACAGCGGCTCAGGCTCGAACTGGAGTTGGCAGACCACAGAAGAAATCATCTCATTGGAAGATACAGGCACTCATGTGGATTGGAAAATATCACGCTCGCTGTTGTCCACCTCCCAATTCGACTACATCATCCAGATCGCAGACATGAATTGGGATGCCATCTTTGTCACCGACAAGCAATCCTTCACCGTCAAGTAACTTGCAATCCGTAACCTGAAACTTGAAACGTGAAACCCGCAACTTGAAACCTGTAACTTGTAACTTGTAACCCGTAATCTGCAACCTATAACCTGTAACTTGTAACCCAAGGAGCCACTCATGCCCAAGATCACCTTCATCGGCGCAGGCAGTACCGTCTTCGCCAAAAATTTACTGGCAGACATACTCGCCTTCCCCGAACTCGCCGACTCCACCATCAGCCTGATGGACATTGACCCCATCCGCCTCCAAACGACCGAGGTGGTCGCGCACAAGATCGCGGAGTTCTTCGGCGCCAAACCCAAGATCGAAGCGACTCTCGACCGCCGCGCCGCCCTCGAGGGCGCGGATTACGCCATCAGCATGTTTCAAGTCGGCGGCTACAAACCCAGCACAGTGATTGACTTTGAGATTCCCAAGAAATACGGCATCAGACAAACCATCGCCGACACTCTCGGCATCGGCGGCATCATGCGCGGACTGCGCACCATCCCCGTCTTCCTCGACATCTGCAAAGACATGGAAGCGGTCTGCCCCGATGTGACCTTCCTGCAATACGTCAACCCGATGGCGATTAATACCTGGGCGATCAACCGCGCCAGCAAAATAAAAACGGTCGGCTTGTGTCACAGCGTGCAAGGGACAGCCGAAGTCCTCGCTGAAGACATCGGCGTGCCGATCAACGAGATCAACTATCTTTGCGCGGGCATTAATCACATGGCGTTCTATCTCAAGTTCGAGCGCAATGGCGAGAATTTATATCCAAAGATTCGAGAAGTGGCGGAAGCCAAAACGTATGCGCGCGGCTATCGCGAGCTTGCCAACCACGTTCGTTATGAAGTCCTCAAGCGCACGGGATATTTCGTCACCGAATCGAGCGAACATTTCAGCGAGTACGTGCCGTGGTTCATCAAACAAAATCGCCCCGACCTGCTCGAAGAATTTGAAATTCCCATTGACGAATATATCACGCGCTGTGAGATCCAGATCGCAGAATGGGAAGCCGACAAAGCCGCCCTCGAACGCGGCGAACTCGACGAGTCGTACGAGCGCAGTCAGGAATATGGATCGCTCATCATCCACTCGCTCGAAACGGGAACGCCGCGCGTCGTCTATGGCAACGTCGCCAACAACGGACTGATCGACAACCTTCCGCAAGGTTGCTGCGTCGAAGTTCCCTGCCTCGTGGATAAAAGCGGATTGCAACCCACGCACATCGGCATGATGCCGCCACATCTCGCCGCCATGCAACAGACCAACATCAACGTGCAGTCGCTCGTCGTCGAAGCCGCGCTCACTCGCAAGCGCGAACACATCTATCACGCCGCCATGCTCGATCCGCACACCGCCGCCGAACTCAGCCTCGATCAGATCTGGTCCCTCGTGGATGAACTCATCGAAGCCCACGGCGACATGCTCCCCGAATATCAATGAGACGCGCGCCATTCATCTTTCTTCTTTCCTCTTTCCTCTTTGGATGTAACCCCGCCTCACCCTCCCTTCAACCTGCTTCTGTTTCGACGGAGACTCCAACCCTTATGCCTTCACCCTCCCAACCTTCCAACTTGCAACCCGAACCCAACTGGTGGAAACCCACCGCTGGTCTCACCTGGCAATGGCAGATCGGCAACGATGACGTTGACACGTCCATCAATGCGGATGTTTATGATATTGATCTCTATGTTGACCAAGCCATCATTGACGAACTCCACGCCAAAGGACGCAAGGTCATCTGCTACATCAGCGTCGGCTCATGGGAAGATTGGCGACCCGACAAAGATCAATTCCCCGCCGAAGTGTTGGGCAACGATTACGAAGGCTGGAAGGGCGAACGCTGGCTCGATATCCGCCGCATTGACTTGCTCGCGCCCATCATGCTTGCCCGCCTCGACCTTTGCAAAGCCAAAGGCTTCGACGCCGTTGAACCCGACAACATGGAAGTGTATACCAATAACACAGGTTTTCCGCTTACCTACGATGATCAGTTGAAGTTCGCCCTCTGGCTCGCCGATGAAGCCCACAAACGCGGACTCGCCATCGGTCAAAAGAACGCCTCCGATCAGGTGCAAGACCTCGTAAACGTCTACGACTTCGCCATCACCGAAGATTACTTCTACTACAACGAAGCCGAGAAAATGATTCCCTATATCGAAGCAGGCAAACCCGTCTTCGCCGCCGAATACACCGACCTGCCAGGCGATTTCGCTGCCTTCTGCGAACAAGCCAAACGCCTCAACTTCAGCGCCATCCTCAAACATCGCGGCTTGGGTGCCTGGATACAAACCTGCCCGTAAGACCCGTCAAACGTCGAAGGTCAAAAGTCAGCAAACTCCTGACTTTCGACCTTTGACCTTCGACTTGAAACCTGAAACATGAAACCCATCACCATCGGCAAACTTCGCGGACTACAACAAATCTCCTCCAAACGAGGCACATTCACCGCGCTCGCGCTCGATCATCGTCAGAACCTCCGCAAAGCGAATCCTTTATTCAATGACGACTCCGAACTCTTGCGCTTCAAACTGGATGTGACCTCTGCGCTCGCCTCCGAAGCGACAGCTGTTCTGCTCGACCCCGAAGTCTCCGCCGCCCAAGCCATCACAAGCGGCGTTGTTCCCAATCACGTCGGTTTGGTTGTTGCTGTTGAGTCCACTGGCTACACAGGCGACGCCACCGCCCGCCACGCGCAGATCATCCCTGGCTGGAGCGTGGACAAAGCCAAACGCATGGGAGCCTCCGCCGTTAAGTTGCTCGTCTACTATCACCCAGATTCACCAACTACAAAAGAAATCGAATCTTTTACCAAAAATATTGCCGATGAATGTATCAAGCATGACCTTGTTCTCATGCTTGAGCCGCTATCCTATTCGCTCGATGAAAACAAAAAACTTTCCTCCGAAGAGAAAAGGTATGTTGTGGTTGAAAGCGCCAAACGCCTTACACCTCTGGGAGTGGATATTCTCAAAGCCGAGTTTCCTCTTAATCCAGCCGAAACAAACGAATCAACTTGGGGGGACGCTTGCAAAGAAATCTCAGCCGCCTCCATCGCCCCGTGGATTCTCCTGTCTGCGGCGGTGGAGTACGACACCTTCGCAAAGCAAGTCGTCATCGCGTGCCAATCGGGCGCAAGCGGAATCGCCGTCGGTCGCGCGGTGTGGAAGGAAGCGGTCACGATGAACGGCGAAGAGCGCATGAAATTTTTACAGACCACCGCGTATAAACGCATCTCGCGTCTCACATCGTTGTGTCACGCGCTCGCAAAACCATTCCATGATTTTTATTCGGCAGACGCTCCTTTCGATTGGTACAAAACATATTGATTGTAGGGGCGGGGTGACCCCGCCCCTACATAATAAACATGAAACTATTCGACATTCTAATTGCTGGCGAAATTAATCCCGACCTGATCCTTGCAGGCGATGTTATTCCTGAGTTCGGTCAAGTCGAAAAATTGGTTGACTCTGCCGCGCTGACCATCGGCTCGTCCTCCGCCATCTTTGCGTGCGGCGCGGCGCGGCTGGGACTTAAGGTCGCGTTCATCGGCGTGTGCGGCGACGATGTCTTCGGTCGCTTCATGCTGGATGAAATGTCAAAACGAAATGTGGATGTGAGTCACGTCATCGTCCGCAAAGACGGGCAGACTGGACTCAGCGTTATTCTTAATCAACAATCGGATCGAGCGATTCTGACTCACTCTGGCTTGATCGCTGAACTCCAAGCCTCAGACATCGCTGACGATTTGTTGCGCCAGGCGCGTCACTTGCATGTGGCAAGTTATTTTCTGCAAACCAAACTCCAGCCTGATCTGCCGAATCTTTTTCGCCGCGCGCGTTCGTTTGGTTTGATCACTTCGCTCGATACGAATTACGATCCCAGCGAGAAATGGATTGGATTCGACGAACTGCTTGCGGTCACGAATATTTTTCTTCCAAATGAAGCCGAAGCGAAGTCGCTTACAGGCGCGGAAAATGTTGACGAAGCGGCGAACAGGCTCCAATCGAGGGTAGAGGCGTTTGTCATTAAGTTGGGAAAAGATGGGGCGTTGGGAATCTCGAAGAGTGGGAGAGTCCGAATGAATAGCATTCCAGTAAATGTTGTGGATACTGTTGGCGCAGGCGACTCGTTCGACGCGGGATTCATCTATGGGTATTTGAATGACTGGAGTTTGGAAAAAACTTTGCGGTTGGCGTGCGTGTGCGGAGCGTTATCTACACAACAAGCGGGCGGCACGAACGGACAGCCCGCGCTCGATGAGGCGATGAAATATGTATCTTGATGAAATTGTTGCGGCGCAGAAACGCGGCGAGGCGAGGGGAGTCGCATCCGTTTGTTCGGCGCATCCGTTCGTGATTCAAGAAACGTTGAAGTTGTTCGAGCGCCCGCTGATCGAAGCGACGTGCAATCAGGTGAATCAATTCGGCGGCTACACAGGCATGACGCCGAAAGATTTTGTGGAATATGTAAGAGGCATCGCCGAGGAGATTCACTTTCCGTTTGAAAGAATCATTTTAGGCGGCGATCATCTTGGTCCGAACGTCTGGCAAAATGAACCCGCCGAATCTGCCATGCAAAAATCGGAGGAGATGATCCGTCAATATGTGGAAGCGGGGTTTACAAAAATTCATCTCGATTGCAGTATGAAACTGGCGGATGATCCCGCGGGGATGTTGGATGTGGAAGTGATCGCTCGACGCGCGGCGAGATTGGCGAAGATAGCAGAGCATGCTGAGGCGGAAAATCATTCTGCCCCGCGTTATGTGATCGGCACGGAAGTTCCCATCCCTGGCGGGGCGACGGAACATGAAGAAGGCGTCAGCGTGACGAAGGTGGAGGATGTGAAGCAGACCATCGAGGTCACGCGCGAGGCGTTTGTGAGAGAAGGATTGGAATCGGCGTGGGAACGAGTCGTCGGGATTGTCGTCCAGCCAGGCGTGGAATTCGGCGATGATTTCGTCCTGCCGTATCAAGCGGACAAGGCGATGGAATTATCGAAGTTCATCGAGTCGCAGTCTCTGGTGTATGAAGCGCACTCGACCGATTATCAAACGTGCGAAGCGTTGAAGAATTTGGTGAAGGATCGTTTTGCGATCCTCAAAGTGGGTCCCGCATTGACCTTCGCTTTCCGCGAAGCGGTCTTTGCACTGGCGATGATCGAAAATGAAATGACCGCCAAAGACGAACGTTCGAATATCATGGATGTGCTGGACGATGTGATGTTGAAACATCCCGAGCATTGGAAGAAGTATTATCGCGGCGATGAGGCGGAACAAGCGTTCAAACGGAAATACAGCCTGAGCGATCGCGCCCGCTATTATTGGGTCCAGCCCGAAGCGCAAAATGCGCTTGCGCGGTTGATGAAGAATCTTGGTCATGGTGTTTTGCCGTATTCGCTGTTGAGTCAATTCGTGGGGGAGACGAACCTCGATGCGGCGCAGGTCATTGCACGGAAGGCGCGCAGGGTGTTGGAGGATTATCGGTTTGCGTGTGGGTGATTCCGCGCATTTGGCGGAGGTGCAACGTGGTTGTTGGAATCTGGTGATGGGCGCGGCGTGAAAGATGTTTGATCAAGAAATATCGCGAAGCATCCTTTGGAAATTTGTCTTTGATGGGCGTGACATATCATCCCGCATCGAGGCGCTTCATAAATGTGGCAATATCCGTTTCGGGGCCTGTGTTAAAGGTCTGTGGACTCTGAGAGAGCCATGTGCCCATAATCTTCCCATCTTGACAGTGCCATCTTTTGGGAGTATAAACAAACCGACTGGTCGGTTTTATAATTTACACCTTCCACATCCTCGCCAAAAGCAGTGAGCTACAGAAAAAGATGCAACAACGCAGTGAAGAAACACGGGCAAAGATCATCGAATCAGCCATTAAGCTGTTTTCCAATCAAGGCTTCAACAAAGCCAGCGTAAACGATATTTGTGTCGAGGCGGGTATCAGCAAAGGCGCGTTCTACCATCATTTCAAGAGCAAGCAGGAGCTTTTCATTGCCCTGCTGGACGGCTGGTTACAGACGATCGACCATGCTATCGAAGCATCGAAAGATAAGACCGCCCCCGAGACCTTTCAGCAAATGACCGAGGCGTTTCCCTATATCTTCGAAACCGCCGGAGACGGCCTGCCTATGTTCCTTGAATTCTGGTTGCAAGCCAGCCGCGACGAGAAGATCTGGGACGCTAGCATTGCCCCCTACCGTCGGTATCATAAGTATTTCACATCGCTCATCAAGAAGGGCGTGGATGAAGGTTCGTTCGTCGAGGTGGATCCCGATCTTGCCTCGCGTATGATCATCTCCACAGCAATGGGGCTATTATTGCAAAGCCTTCTTGATCCGAAAGGCGCAAATTGGGAGAAAGTGGCTCGCGACAGCACGTCCATGCTGGTTCGCGGATTGATGAAGAAATGAGGTGACAAATATGTGGCTTGTAACCGGCGCGACCGGACATATTGGCAATGTGTTGGTACGAAAGCTCATCGAGCGTGGAGAAAAGGTGAGGGTGTTGACCCTGCCCGGTGAAAGCCTTGAATCGATTTCTGGCTTGGAGGTTGAAGCGGCGCAGGGCGATGTTCTGAATCTGGACGCAGTATTCGAGTCCTTCCGGGGAATCCGCGGCGTCTTTCACCTGGCGGGGATTATTTCAATCATGCCGGGCAAAAATCAATTCGTCCGGCGGGTAAACGTGGACGGCACGAAAAATATTCTGCGCGCGGCAAAGGAGAGCGGGGTGGAAAAACTGGTGTACACGAGTTCCATCCATGCCATTAAACGGGTGGAGGATGGTGTCATCAACGAGAGCCTGCCCTTTGATCCAAACAACCACTATGGTGAATATGATCGCACCAAGGCGGAGGCGACTCTCGAGGTTCAAAAAGCGGCTCATTCGGGACTAGAGGCTGTCATCGCCTGCCCCACCGGCGTGATCGGTCCCTATGATTTTCGCGGCTCACTGATGGGCGATATTATCCGCACGGCGGCAGAGGAAAAGCCGACCCTGTATGTGGATGGCTCCTACGACTTTGTGGACGTGCGCGATGTGGCAGATGGGCTGATCGCCGCCGCAAAGCACGGGAAACGCGGCGAGAGTTACATTCTTTCAGGACAAAGGATCTCCGTGCGATATATGCTCGAAACCGTACGCGAGATCACCGGCGGGCGCTTCTTTCAGATGAAGGTCCCGTTCGATCTTGCGAAGTTTGCGGCGTTGTTCATGCCAATGTATTACAGCCTGTCCCATGCCACACCGCGGTTCACGCCATATTCGCTGGAGGTGTTGCGGAGCAACGCCAACATCAGTCATGCCAAGGCAACGCGCGAATTAGAGTATCAACCGCGCTCCCTGTATGAAAGCATCAGGGATACTGTCAAGTGGTTTTTAGAAAGAAAAAAGTAACAATGGCGCCAGCCGTTTTACTTCCGCGACTCAAGTCGCCGGTACGGAACAAACAAAAAGGAGCATACATACTATGAAAATCGTAACTGACTGCGCGGCGGACATGTCTGCCCAAGAACTGGAGGAACTTGGCATTACCCAGGCTCCGCTGTTCATTCAATTCCCTGAAGGGGAGGTGAATTCGGCGGATATCTCGGCGGACGATTTCTACAACCGGCTGGAGGCGATGCGACCACAGATCCCCACCACGGCACAACCCTCCAGCGGTATTTTTGCAGAGATATACCGAAAACTCGCGCAAGCAGAGAACAGCATTTTCTCCATTCACATTTCATCAGGACTGAGCGGGACGATCAATTCGGCGCGCGACGGCGGCGAGCAGGTAAAAGGCGAGGTAAATGTCCGTTTTTGGGATACGCTCACCCTCTCCGGCGGGCAACGCTTTCAGGTGATGGCGGCGGCGCTGGCAGACAAAGCCGGCTGGGCAATGGACAGGATCCATGAACGGCTGGAACGCATCCGCGAAAACACCGAGGTGATCTATACCCTCGACACACTGGAATACCTGGCGCGCGGCGGGCGCATCGGGCGCGTCAAGGCGTTGGCTGGCGCACTTCTCAACCTCAAGCCGGTTATCCGGGTGGATTCTGACGGAAAATACAGCACGGTAACCAGCGGGCGCACACTGACAAAATCCATGGCGGCGCTCACGGATCACCTGCAAGAGAAGTACGGGAATACCCCATTCTGGGTCACCGTTTTACACGGGCGTTTTCCCGAAAAAGCCGAGGCGCTTTCGCAGGGGTTTAAGCAAAAATTGAACATCGCCAAAATGGAAGTTCAGCGCATCTCGCCGGTGCTGGGTGTGCATACCGGACCAGGCATCGTCGGCGCGGCGATCGTGCCGATGGAATTGATGGGCGACCTGGCAAAGTAACAATTCACTGTTGCTCATCTTTTCGTTTCCCTCTATGTCGAAAAGAAGAAAGAGCTAAAGAATGAACTGGCGCGATACAGTTGCACTCATCACCGGCGCATCGAGCGGCATTGGGGAAGCCACAGCACGCCGGTTTGCCCTGGCAGGCATCAACGTGGTGTTGGTGGCGCGGCGGCTGGAGCGGTTATTGGATCTGAAACAGGAGATAGAATCGAAGGGCGGCAATGCGCAAATCATTGCGGCAGACCTGGGAATCGAAGCGGAACGGGTCAGAGTCTTTGAACAGATCAAAACAGCAGATGTGCTTGTCAACAACGCCGGCATTGGGTGGTATGGCTATTTCAATGAAATGAAGTGGGAGACAGCGCGCGAGATGGTACAGGTCAATATCGAGGCGACTGCGCACCTTACTTCCCTGTTTTTGCCCGGCATGAAGGAACGGGGTCGTGGTCACATCATCAATGTCGGCTCTATTTCAGGAAACATCCCCAGCCAGGGGATCGCGCTCTACGCCGCCAGTAAATCGTTCCTTGATGCATTCACCACCTCCCTCCACCGCGAAACAAGGGGCACAGGGATACACATCAGTGTGGTGCGGGCGGGACCGGTGCAATCAGAGTTCTGCGATTCCGCCTTGCGAAGAGAGAATGGCGGGCATGTTCCCACAGAGCGGGTCGGCGTGACATCGGAACACGTTGCCTGGCGTATTTGGGAATTGTTACTACATCCCAAACGGGTCATCTACGTGCCGCGCTGGTTGCAGATCGTTCCATGGGTGGAATTGAGTTTCGGATGGCTGGAAGATTGGATAGGTCCTGCCCTGCTCAAGAGACAGACAACGATCAGGTAACGGTAGTCTCGGAAACAGCATGTAACCCTTTAATTTTTTCCTGAAGCAAAACCTGCCAGTTGACCTGCGAGCATGATCAACCCGTTTTTGTCTGCGAGTTAAATCTCGCGCCAGGTTTTCCCCCATTGGCAGTTAGCAAGCGCGACGTCCTTCAATACGATCTTGGCGATATTTTCAGCCATGAGATTTTTCTTTCGCCATGCTTATATTAAAGTATTTTCTCCATTTCGCTAATCAGAGTGCCCGTACAAAATCCCAAAATAAAATACTCATACGCACGGAGACTTCGCACGCTTAATAGTCTTCCAAAGTTGATGCACAGCACGATGTGGTGAGATAAAAGAGGATGTATGTCACTTTCGTGGGGTATAGTCCTATCACTATAATAATTCCATGGCCATCCAAATCCTAACCACCAAATTGTTTATTCCTCAGCATCGGCTCAGCAGCGTCTCACGACCGCACCTGATCGAGCGACTGAACGAGGGGTTGGCAATGGCTGGCAGACTGTCACTCATCTCCGCTCCTGCCGGCTTTGGCAAGACCACAGTGGTCGGCGAATGGATTGCCAATTGTGGGAGACCTGTTGCGTGGTTATCGCTGGATGAAGGGGATAATGATCCGGCGCGCTTTACCACTTACCTGATAAAAGCATTACAGACGCTTGCCCTCAGCCAAGCCAAAGAAAGCAAAGCAGGAATTGGCGAGGGTTTGTTGGTCGCGCTCCAATCCCCCCAGCCGCTGCAAATCGAAACGATTTTGACCACACTGCTCAACGAAATTACCACTATCCCAGAGAACTTTCTGCTTGTCCTGGATGATTATCACTTGATCGATTCTCAGACGGTCGATCAATCCCTGGCTTTTCTTATCGAACACAAGCCGCCGCAGATGCACCTGGTTATCGTCACACGCGAAGACCCACCGTTTCCGTTGGCTAGCCTGCGCGCCCGCGGTCAATTGACCGAACTGCGCGCCGCTGATTTGCGCTTTACTCCTGCCGAAGCCGCCGAATTCCTCAATCACTCAATGGGACTGAATCTCTCGGCAGAAGACATCGCCGCGCTGGAGTCCCGCACCGAAGGTTGGATCGCTGGCCTGCAAATGGCTGCCATTTCCATGCAAGGGATCACGGAGACGGCCGGTTTCATTCAATCCTTTACGGGCAGTCACCATTTTGTGCTTGACTATCTGATGGAAGAGGTTCTGCAACGCCAACCCGAAATCATTCAGACGTTCCTACTGCGCACATCAATCCTCGATCGTGTGTGCGCACCTCTTTGCGATGCCGTCCTACTCGACCCATCTATTCCCGGTCAGGCGACCTTGGAATATCTCGAACATGCGAACCTATTCATTGTTCCCCTCGACAACGAGCGGCGCTGGTATCGATATCATCATCTCTTTAACGATCTGCTTCGTAAACGGCTGGGGCAAATTCTTACTTCTGAAGAGATCGCAGGACTTCATATCCATGCCAGCGAATGGTACGAAAACAACGATATGATACTTGACGCTTTCCGCCATGCGACGACAGGCAATGACGTTGAGCGTACCATGCGTTTGATGGAAAGCAGGAAGATGCCCCTGCATGTACGCGGTACGGCAACAACCATACTGGACTGGTTGGAGTCGCTGCCAGACCCCGTAAGGAATGCTCGACCGGCGCTTTGGTGGAAACAGGCTTCATTGATGCTGACCATCGGCCAGACAATAGGCGTGGAAGAAAAACTTCAGGCGGCTGAAGCAGCCCTGCCTGGCACCGCGCTTGATGAGACAACCCGTGATCTGATTGGTAAAATCGCCGTCACCAGGGCAAACCTGGCGCAAGTTCAGATCCATATCGAAACCATCTTTGTTCAGGGACGCCGGGCATTGGAATATTTATCTTTCAACAACCTGTCCCACCGCTCCTCGGCGACCTGTGCACTTGGATACGCCTATTTTTGGCAGGATGACTGGGATGAAGCCAATAGAGCCTATGCCGAGGCTTACTCTCTCGCCCAAGCGGCCGGAGATATTCCCAATTCCATACTGGCTTTGATACGCCTGGGCCAACTATATAAAGATCAAATCCACCTTCATCTGGCGGCTGAGACCTATCAACACGCCTTGCAACTGTTCGGCGATTATGCAAATCCGAATGCCATAATGGCTTATCTCGGTCTGACTGAGGTATTTTATAAGTGGAACGATTTGGATGCCGCCGAGCAGTATGCCCAGCAGGGCTTGAAATTGGCGCAGCAGTATGATCAAGTCCATGACAGAATAATCATGAGCGAACTGCATCTGGCCTTAATAAAATTAGCCCGGGGAGAACTATCCCGTGCGGCGCAACTGGTATCGCAGGCAGAACAAACTGCCCGTCAAAAGAATTACATCCCGCGTCAACCAAACATTGCCTTTTTCAAGGCATGGGTTTACCTTAAACAGGGAGACCTCGATGCGGCGGCGGCTCTGGTGACCCAAAATGACCTTCCGCTCATGCGGGCGCGCGTGCTTATCAGGCAGGGTGAACCATCCACGGCATTGGAATTCCTGGGACCTCTGCGAAAGGAAGCGGAAACAAAAGGATGGACTGTCAGGCTGATCGATAGGATGGCGGTGGAATCTGTCGCTTTATATGCACACGGTGAAAAAGAAAAGGCAGTGGATCTCCTGTCAAAATTACTGGCGCTGACCGAACCAGAGGGCTGCATCCGTCCTTTCCTGGAAGAGGGCGAGCTAATGGCCCAACTATTGTCTGAAGCGGCAATTCTGGGAATTATGCCGGACTTTACAAGGAAGTTGCTGGCTGTATTTGAATCTGAGAAGCGAAAAAGCGATGGTCAGCCTGATCTATCCCCTTCCAGGCGTCTTATTGAACCGTTGAGCGAACGCGAGTTGGAAGTTCTAAAACTTCTGCGCAGTGAATTGAGCGGACCCGAAATTGCCGAACGATTGATCGTATCGCTCAATACGTTGCGCACCCACACTAAAAACATTTTCAACAAACTGGGGGTCAACAACAGGCGGTCAGCCGTCCGCCGCGCCGAAGAACTCGATTTACTCTAGCGGATTAATTCTCTCCAAACCAACTCCAGCAACCTGCTGGAGTTTTTATTTTCCGCGCAATCACCACCTCAATCACATCATGTGGTGATGACGCCTCACCACATCCAACAGTATCCTACGGGCAGATTAACCGAAAGAAAACAGGAGAGAAATACAAATGATAGAGTATTCCATAATTTTCCTTGTCATAGCAGCCTGGATAATCTTCCGATTATTCTTTTGGCAAAGGAAAAACTACAGGTATGAATGTCCCCATTGCCACGCCGAGTTCCAGCCAACGAGTTGGTTGGTGTACCTAAGCCCTCACATCATTTTTCGCAGATACGTCAGGTGCCCACACTGCCATAAACTAGGATGGGCTTTGGTGATCCACAAGTAAGCAAGCCTTGTACCGAAAAAAAATGATTGATAAACCGCCCCCCGATCTTTCGCTCTACGAAATCCGCATCAAGGGACACCTGGACAGTCAATGGACCGACTGGTTCGAAGGTCTGACCATCACGCTGGAAGAGGACGGCAACACGCTTCTTTCTGGACCTGTGGTGGATCAGGCCGCCCTACACGGACTGCTGAAAAAAGTGCGTGATTTAGGAATGCCTTTGGTTTCCGTCGTTCAAATCCAAGTTTTAGACTCTCATCAAAACGATTCGGAAGAGAAAAAATGAACACGAACAACCAACTTATGATGAACGCCCCACAGCCTTCTTTCCGGTCAATTCTGTATCGGACTATTATTTCTCATACTGTCACTTATTTCGCCACCGGCATTGTTGCTGCGATTCTCCTTGGATATACAACTCGAATGATCCGGCCAGATCTAGCCCCGATCATTCGAAAAATTACAGATCCGATACTGATAGCCAGCCCCCTATTTCAGCCATTGAGGGCTGCATTATTGGCGATTGTGTTTTACCTGTTAAGAGACGTTTTATTCGGCAATCGAAAAGGCTGGCTGATCATGTGGTGCATGCTCGCCGTTATAGGGATTATTACGCCATTTTCAGCCAGTTGGGGAGGTGTTGAGGGAATGATATTTTTCAATTTACCTTTATGGGATCATATAGCAGGTTGGCCGGAGGTGTTTTCACAGACATTATTGTTATCAGTCATTCTCACGCACTGGGTAGATCACCCAAAGAGCAAACGCCTCCATGTCATCTTGCTGGTGGGTTTCATTTTGACAATATTGCTGCCAATAATTGCATTATTGGCAGCCTGATGATCGGATTCTGCGTCAGTTATATCAAGTCATTCATCTTGATTCAAAAAAGGAGAAAAAAATGAACATAAACACAACCTCTACAAAAAAGATCGATACGAAAGTCCTGCTCTCAACCCTGTGGGTCGTTGTCATGATTAATATGGCTTATGCGGATATTCTTTCATTACATATCCCTGGGGCATTCGATGAAGTGGCGAAAACCTCAGCCAACACCGGCGCCCCGATCCCTCAATTGATGCTGGTCGGCGCGATCATGATGGAGATTCCAGTTGCAATGATCATCCTTTCCCGCGTATTGAAGTACGGAGTGAATCGCTGGATCAACATCATTGCGGGCATATTCACCATTGCCTATATCTGGGGTGGCATGGCGTCCTATCCCCATTACATTTTCATCGCCACGGTCGAGACCCTCTGCCTGTTGCTGATCATCGGGTTTGCATGGACCTGGCGCAATGTCGAAGCAATGTAGCCTAAGAGACGTTCTCTAACGTCGGGCTTTGCGCGGCAATAGTAATCCATTCAATATAAAAGGAGATAAACATGAAAACCTTGCAAAAAGTCGGCGGCTTTTCCGCCTTGTATATGGCTGTGGCATACATTGTAGCAATACCCTACTTCCTTGTCGTAGTTAACTATCCCGCTGTTGTTGACCCCACCGAAAAGGTCATTTTACTCAGGGATAACTACACGAGCATGTTCGCGATGCACGTGATTGTCTATGAGTTTGTTGCGCTTGGCCTGGTTGTGTTGGGATTGGCTCTCTACCACCGCTTGAAAGTTGGAGCGCCGATGATGGCTCAAGTCGCGACTGCCATCGCCATCATCTGGGCTTGTCTTCTTTTGGCAAGCAGCATGGTGTTCAACTATGGAATGAAAGCGGTTGTTGGATTGTATGCCGTTGATCCGCCTCAAGCCGTGTGGGCATGGCAGGCGCTCGAAACGACAGCCCAGGGCTTGGGTGGAGCGGGTGGAGAACTGCTGGGCGGGTTATGGCTCCTGCTTGTGAGTTGGGCTGCTTCTCGAACGAATACGCTTCCCAAGCCGCTCAACTGGCTCGGATTTGTGGTCGCTTTCGCGGGACTCATCTCGGTTGTGCCATCGCTTGCGGATGTTGGCGTCGTCTTCGGGCTACTCCAGATCGTGTGGTTCCTCTGGCTAGGGATCGTGCTTTTGCGCAACAACTCGGGCAAGACAGCGTAAATGCCAGATATTGAAACCGTCCCGAAGGCTATTGTGCAAACAACCTGTCTTTTCGGAAAACCTTCGGGACGTTCTTGTAAATAAAGGAGAACAAAATGAAAATCTGCATTATTGGAGCGTCAGGAAAACTTGGCAGGTACATGGTGCAACACGCGCTGGATCGGGGCTACGAAGTGGTTGGCGTTTGTCGGGAACGAAGCATGAGCAAACTCGACGCGTTCAAGGGACGCATCTCCCTCATCCCCGGCGCGACGAATGACCGCGAAATTATCAAGAAGGCTGTCGCGGGGTGTGATGGAGTACTCACCGTCTTGGTTCCCTGGGGCAATCAGCATTACTCCACTGGCACAGCCCAAGCCGTGCTGGATTTTGCGCCTGCGGGAGCGCGTCTCATTTTTTCCTGCGGCTGGCATATCTCGCGCGATGGCAGGGATGTGTATCCCGCGTCCTTGCAAAGAGAGGAAAAGATCGCCCGCTGGCTTACGCGGATCATTCCCTTTGTGGATTTGGACGACCAGGT
The DNA here is from genome assembly GCA_016789025.1 of Anaerolineales bacterium. GTDB lineage: Bacteria > Chloroflexota > Anaerolineae > Anaerolineales > Villigracilaceae > Defluviilinea. The sequence goes on along the minus strand of JAEURC010000050.1, from coordinate 87,453 downwards.
GGAAGCGTGCCGTCGAATTTTCGCCAGCGACACCCGCTGGACAGTCGTGCGCGGGAGCGATCTTGAAGAGGGCGAAAGTCAGGGTCTGCCCGTGTGGAGTCGCCATGTGGGCGATCCCATCCTCACCAGCAACCTCACCCGCCGCGTGGACTACGCCTTATTCATGGTCGAGGCGCTTGAGAACGATGAGTTGATTCACGAAGCGCCTGCCATTGTCGGCTGCCGCACGCCTTCGGCGCTGGTGCATGCCGCCGTTAGGTAAAAAGGAGAAAAAATGAAAAAGATCATTGTGTTCACAATAATTTTGATAACGCTGACAGCCTGTTCAGCGCCTCAGACTCAGGTCGGGTTGCCAAACCCCGCTTCAGTTTACTGTGAACAGAACGGCGGCAAACTCGAAATTGTGACCACCGCCGATGGTAGTCAAAGCGGAGTATGCCTCTTTCCCGATGGTAGCGCCTGTGACGAGTGGGCTTATTACCGTGGAGAGTGCGGTCCGGCTGTCATTGAGGCTACCACGGACGCAAACAGCGACGGACCGGGAGGAAGTGGCAGCACAGAAGAACAAGCCTCGGGCGGTTACATACCGCCAGGCACCACGGAATCGATCGCTGACTGGTGGGGCGTTATCAAGAGCACGGATCCCGGCGCGCAGTATGACGACTACTTCGAGCGGCAGGACTTGGGGCAGGCTATCTACTTTGGGATCGATGCAATGGACCCGGCAGTAAAGTCCCAGATCGAAAGATTGCGCGACAGCGGCAAGGTCGTACATCTTTATGGAACTTTAGTGAGCAACGTGCCCGACTACAACGGCTCACAGATTCTGGTGGAACGCATCGAAGTTGAAGAATAACGATCAAAAGAGACCAGATTTCCGAATTCTCCCATAGCAGGGAGTTCGGAAATGTACTCGATGTGTTTCCAAGCGGTGTGACCATGTACTCACTTGTTAAAATTTTGGTGACGATTGGCAGTAGCGCTTCGATTGGCTTTGGTATCTGGCACTTTTTTGTGCCCAAAGCGTGGAATTGGTATTCCTACATTGATCCCAAGGCAACAGAGTTGATCGTTGCCGTTCGGGCGATCAATGTGTTCTTTTCGTTATCCCTGGTTTTGTTTGGAATTTTGAATATGCTGTTCATCTATGGAGACAGAGCAAATCGCTATTCAATCATTGTCATGCTGGCGGCAACTTGTATTTTATGGCTGACTAGATTGGTATTGCAACTCGTTTATCCACAAGGTTCAATCACTCCCCTTCTTCAATACGGGATGTTATCGGCGTTCATGCTAATAAATCTATGTTACATGATTTCACTCTACATTATGGCATCGTAAAACATTCTAATCCAGCCAAAAGGGATTTCACATGGAAAACAAACTGATGTTCATCGGCGCGCTGGGAGCGTTCTTTTTGGCAACCGTCGCCACTTTGGTATCTGATATGCATGGGATCGGGGATTGGTTTATCTCTTCCCTCCAGTCCAGAAAGTATGCTTTGAATCCAGCGCCGATCTACGGCGCGCCGTACACGATCGCCGGCTATTTCGGAGAACCTTTGCTGATCCTCTCCATCACCATGCTGACCGTGGGACTCTACGGAAGTTGGCTAAAACACCACAAGACCATTGCACTGATTGCCATGGTCATCGGCATCCTGTACATATCGGAAAGGATATTTTGGAGTTACGTCACCATCAACTTTGCCAATCATATCCAAATACATTCGACGATCCAAAATTACGCCGCATTAACACAAGCAGGTTTTCTAAAAGGGCTTGGCGCACTCTTTGGCGGACTGATCGGCGGCTTCGGATTCTCAACTGCCCTGACAATACTGTTCCTCAGCCTGCGAAACCCTTACGGCATTGCGGGCGGGGTGATCGTCCTTGTTGCCATGTTGATCGGCATGCCCGCAAAAATATATTTCATGAATCATGTTTCCACTACGGTGTTGACCATCTTCATCCTCAGCATGGTCATCAAAAATTTTGGGGTCATTTTTATGGGAATGGGGTTGTTAATGGAATCTTTCAAGTGAAACAGGTTGCCAAATGATGAAAATCTCGCCGACGCGACCTTTTTCTCAGGCGACGAAGCCGAATCAACTCCGCCCTGCTAATGTTGATGAACCTCGTGGGACTCGCCCAACTCGAATCCCGCCTCTCTCCCAACCGTGCGGCTGGGTGGCTGAACCTCATCCTCTCCCACCCCTCAGCGACTCAAGAGACCCGCCAGCGCGCGGAAGAGTTATGCGCGAAACAACAGCAGCACATTCAGGCAGGCACACCATGTCAATCGTTGGAAGAAGTGGTGGATGCGATCTTGAAGTAATTGCGCAAGATAAATTTCCCCAAAAAGTTAAAGGTCAGGGCTTGATGCGCGCAGCGACATTGTGCTACGCCTGAGCCAAATGAATCTGTCGGCGCAAGCATAGCATTACAGTTTGAAGCTGGCCCGCACAATAGCGGATTTGGCGGGGAGCGAGGGGATTCAATCCGCGCATCTGGCGAAGGCGTTGCAGGCTTCGTGTTCGTCCGAAGCGGATGGTAGGGTAAGTATCTAGGCTACCCGTTCAACTTGAGCAACTTCATTTTCATAGCGGAAAGCACAGCCTGAGCGCGGTTAGGCTGTTTCATCTTTTCGAGGATGTTCTTGGCGTGACTGCGCACTGTTTCCTCGCTGACGCCCAATTGAACGGCAATTTGCTTATACGTGTTGGGGGTCGCCATCCAATCAAGAATTTCCATTTCGCGCGGTGTAAGTAAAACAAACGGCGCGCTCTGCGGCTGAATTTTCCCCAATACTTTTTTCATGACGGCGGGATGCAGGTATGCCTCCCCATTTACCACCGCATGGATGGCGCGCACCAGTTCGGCGGGTTCGATATTTTTGAACACATAGCCTTCGATACCAACAGAGAGGAGGTCGAACACACGGTCATCCACTTCTGTGCCGGTCAACATCATGATCTTCATTTTTGGATCCGATTTTCGTAACGCGAGCGCCATCGTCTGCCCATCCATTTCAGGCATAACCAGATCCACAAGAGCGATATCAGGATGGAGGCTTAGCGCGGCTTCCAAACCGACTCGTCCATTCTCCGCTTCGCCCACCACATCCAGATCTGGTTCCAAACGAAGTACCATCGCCAACCCTTTGCGGACAACGGCGTGATCGTCCACGATGAGGATGCGGATCGGGTCAGTCATGCTGATCATATCCGTTGATGGGCAGGTTGATCATGATGCGCGCGCCTTTGTTCGGCTGGCTGGCGATCTCGCAATCGCCGCCTAACGCGCGGGCTCGCTCTTGCATGCCGTGCAAGCCAAAATGTTCGCGGCTCTGACTGCGCGACAATGCTATGGTTGGGTCAAATCCTTTGCCTTGATCAGAAATATCGAGGAACACTTCGCGGCCGGCAATTGTCAGGCATAGACGCGCCGAGTCTGCTCCCGAATACCGCGCAGAATTTGCCAAAGCCTCCTGCGCCATTCGATAGATCGCGCGGCGCAAACCCGGGGGCAGGGAATTGAAATCGCCGTGATGGTTGAAGATAATGCTGAACGAACGCGGACGACAGCAACTGCTGATATAGTTCGAAAGGTCAGCCATGAACAATTCAATGGTCAACGCAGAGGGCCACAAGTTAAAGATGGAACGGCGCACTTCTTCATGCGCGCTGTTTGCGAGCGCGCGCAATTCGATTAGTTCCTTCTTTACATCGTCCGCTTTTTGCGGGAGCATGGTTACGCACGCATCGAGCGAATAAACGATGCCGAAGAGCGATTGCGCAACCGTATCATGGATATCGCGCGCGATGCGGTTACGTTCGGTCTCGACGGCGAGGCGTCGGGCGCGGTCAATGCACAAGATGGTCGTACCAAGCGCAAGGGCGGCTTGATTCGCAACCATGGTGATAACCTCCTCGCGTTGGCGCGTCAATTCCGTTCCCTTATCCAATTCCACCAATAAAATCCCAACCGCGTGCTCGCGCAGTGAGAGCGGGTAAACGTACCATTGACAGGTTTTCAGCCAAGAATTCAGCGCAGTTTGATTGATCAGTATTTCGCTGTCCGCATTCGTTGTAAACGATTTTCGATCCAACAACGCCTTGAAGATCTCGCCGTTTTCGGATTTGAGCGGGAGGGGATCAATGGATGGAAAGGATGAATTAACGGGAGATAGCATCCACCCGCCCATTTCTTCGCGAGCAGGGTCAACCACGCCAACAACCGCTCTACGGAAGCCCAATCCGGTTGTCACCGCGCCAAGGACTCGTTGTTGCACAGAGATTAAATCGGGAGCGGCTTGAAGCAGAACGGTCAGGTCGTGAATGACCTTTAGTTGGCGGTGAGCAACGGCAAGGTTTTCATGCTTTTCCGCAAGTTCATCGCGCGCGGCGGATAGTTCGTCGCGGGCATGATCAATCGCGCTGAGCAAAACCGCTGGATAGGCAAATAAAGCCGAGATCAACCAGATGCCTGCCAGTTGCGTGATGAGCGTAGCGCTTTCAGAAGGTCCCGAGTCGGTTAGTCGGCGTGTGATGACATCGGCGGCAAAATAGAGAGGCGTAAAAAATGCCGCCGCTCCGAGCGCTCCACGCACCTGAAAAAAGAACGCGCCTGCCAATAACGGGCTGAGTGTGTATAAATAATAGGGACTACGCGAGCCGCCGCTGATTGCCAGAACGAGCGCGCAGAAAAGCAGATCAATGCCGATGACGAACGGTTGCTCTGTGACAAGCCTGTTTAGCGAACGATCGAAGATGGTGATGATTAGATTGACAAAGACAACTAGTAGAAAAGTCCATAGCGGTGGAAAGGCCGAATGCGACTCGCTCTGTCCTCTTTGAATTAGGATCAGCAGCGCGGGGATGAGCGAAGCCCAGCGAAAGAACACGAGGAACGGGAAGATGCGGTACGAGTGGAAGAGCATCTTAATCCTTGTCATGATATGGAGATTATATTCTCAATCCCCCGCGCGGGGGAGGCGCGGTTCACTCGTTAACGGGATGGCGCGAACCCGCTAGCGAGGTTATCATCGTGGCAATAAAGGAGACTGCGATGGATGTGATTAAAGAAGATCAAGTTCTCGATTGTTCAGGGATGCTTTGCCCCATACCTGTGGTGAAAACATCCAAGGCGATCAAGGCGATGGAGATAGGACAGGTATTGAAGATGATCGCCACCGACCCAGGCGCGCCGCCCGATATGGAAGCCTGGAGCCGCCAGACAGGGAATGAATTACTGCGCTCAATGCAGGAGGACGGCAAATTTGTTTTCTACATCAAACGAATGAAATAATCTTGAGACTTGCGCAGGCGTTCTCTCACGCCCGCCAGGCATTTTTCATAGATGAAAGCCAAAGGAGGCTGACATGTCGAAATCCGATCCGAATGCCCCGAAGCGACTCGCCCTCATCGCTTCAAAAGGGACCTTAGACTGGGCTTACCCTCCGTTCATTCTCGCCTCTGCGGCAGGCGCGATGGGCTGGGAGGTGGGCATTTTCTTTACCTTCTATGGGCTCACGCTTCTCAAACCGGACCTCACGGCTTCGGTCTCACCATTGGGCAATCCCGCCATGCCGATGAAGATGCCCTTTGGTCCTGAGGGCTTCCAAAATATTGCCTGGCCTATGCCGAATATTTTGATGGCAAACGTGCCGGGCTTCGAGACTCTTGCAACCACCTTGATGAAGCAGACATTCAAGAACAAGGGCGTCGCTTCCATCCCCGAACTGCGCGATATGTGTATTGATCTCGATGTGCGCATGATCGGCTGTCAGATGACGATGGATGTCTTCGGCTTCAAGCGCGAAGATTTCATCAAAGAATGCGAGATCGGTGGCGCGGCAACCTTCCTCGAATACGCGGCGGACGCGGAAGTGCAGTTATTCATATAGTTGCGGTATCCGACGCTGAAGAGCGTCTCTTCCACAACCGCATGGCGCGTAGCGGACGTTCTCTAACCTCCGTTACGCGTCAGCAATATTGCACATTCTTTAGAGATGAGCCATATTTTTTTGGAGAGTCCCAACCATGAGCGTGTGGAAAACCAACGAACCCGATGTAAAAAAGATTCTGTATGTGCAAACGCACGGCGAGAACGATCCCGAACGGACGGCGACTCCCTTCTTCCTTGCCACCGCGGGCGCGGCGATGGACAATGAAGTGTGCATTTACTTCACCATGAACGGTCCGCAGTGTGTGGCAAAAGATAACGGAGAAAGAATCATCATCCCGCGCAAGGGAGGCGGCGGCAAGGAGTTGAAATTCTTCATCGAGCAGGCGCGTGAGATCGGAGTCCGTTTTCTCGTCTGCCAGCCTTCACTCGACCTGCACGGCTACACCATGGACGATATGATCGAAGGCGTGGAGATGATCGGCGGCGCGGCGTTCAACGACATGGCTTGCGACGCGGACGCGGTGATTGGGTTTTAGTCTACCTCGGTGGTCGAGTAGGGCGAAGCCGTATCGAGACCACCACGCCGTAAAGTATTTCTTATTACAAGATTTTGTATGCGTACCTGTTGGTCTCGATATGGCGGCGGAGGCTTGGTAATTTGCAAAGACTTGAAGACTCCCGCCGCCTACTCGACCAACGGATATTGAGGAGGCAGGATGCCTACCACTCAAGAAAACTGGAACCCAGGCAAGGCGGAAAATCGTCACCCCGAGGCGACGTACGAAGAGAAGGAGAAGCTCTTTCTCGAGGTCAAGAACGATGTGCGCTACTCGGACTTCCTCTACGGTTGTTACGAATGCGGCATTTGCGTCTCGACTTGCCCTTCAGCGCGGTTTTACGATTTCAGTCCGCGCGTGATCGCGCAGGCGATGGCGCGTGAAGATGTCGAGCGGATCTATGACATCATCACGGAAGATATTTGGAACTGCGCGCAATGCTTTTCGTGCGTGCGCTGTCCGCGACAGAATAACCCTGGGGGGTTGGTCACGATTTTGCGCGAAGTTTCCCTCAAGAATGGATTGCAAGAATCAAAGGATGCGTTGCAAGGCTACAGCCGCGTCATCTACAAAGTGATGCTCAAAGGGAATCAAGTCTCGCCCGATATGCTCCAGCCCGACTTCTTCCCCGATTGGGGTCCGTGGGTGGCAAATTTTTCCCAGAACATGCACGTCTGGCGCAAGGCGATTCCCATGGATTCGATTCGCGGCCTCACCGACGTGGCATGGCGCACGGATAGAAAGACATTGCTCGAGTTGTATACGATCTGGTTCGAGTCGGGGAATATGGACATCATCAAAGAATTGGATGAGAGTTTGTATGACTTGTTGGTTGAAGTGATGCAGGAAGAATTGGAAGAAGGATAAGAAAGTCGAAAGTCAAAAGTCAAACGTCGAGGAATCAAGCGACCTTTGACTTTCGACGTTTGACGTGATTATATTGGTTGTACCCTGAGAATGGAGAGTCGCGATGCCTGACAACTTGACCACTGTCGAACAGATCCTTGAACGAAAATCGCATCCCGTTGTGCGCGATGCGCAAGTCGCGCCGACCGACGATATGCATGACCGCTTGCTGGAACTTGAAGCCAAAGGCGAGATCGTTCTGCAAAGGATGAAAGGCGATACCATCGAGTTCCCCACGAAGTATGGGCGCATGAAGAAGATTCCCATCGAGCATACCTGGCATCACAAATCCTGCGGTCACTGTGGACACATCCCTGGCTATGCCTCATCCATTTTGTGGCTGCATCGTCAATTTGATTTGGATTATCACGATCCTACCGACCAGACCTCCTGCACAGGTTGGAACTATTACGCCTCCGCCGCCTCCAACGCGGTGGGACAAGCCGCGGTGATGAGTCGCAACTTCGCCGCCGCGTATGAGACGGGATACTTCCCGTTGATCCACTGCGGCACATCGTTTGGACATTACAAGGAGATCCGCGAGCAACTTGTGCATCACAAGGAACTGCGCGATGAAGTTCGCCGCATCCTCGACAAGATGGGCAAGCCGTTGGTCATCCCTGAAGAGATCGTCCATTACAGCGAATGGGTGTACGCCATGCGCGACCGCTTCAAGGAACGCCAACTCGTGGACATGAGTCCCATCACCGCGACGGTTCATCCCGCCTGTCACTACTACAAGATCGTTGCCGAAGACGCCATCTACGACCCCGAAATCTACGGCGGACAGCGCACTGCCGTTGTCACTGCCATGCTTGAATCACTCGGTATCAACGTCGCGGATTATTCAACGTGGTTCGATTGCTGTGGATTTGGCTTTCGTCATGTTCTCGTTCAACGTGATTTCACCCGTTCCTTCGCTGTGCTTCGCAAAATCGAGACGATGAAAAACGAAGTCAATCCCGATTTGACGGTGACTCACGACACGGGTTGTGTGACCACGCTGGACAAGAGTCAATTCGCGGCGAAAGCGCATGACCGCAAAGTTGGAATCCCTGTTTTATCCGACGCGCAGGTGGCGGCGCTGGCAATGGGAGCGCATCCGTTCCGCGTGGTGCAATTCCACTGGCACTCCACGGACTGGCGCCCGTTTTTGGAGAAGCTCGGAATCAACTGGCAGAAATATTGGGATGAATTCCAGGCTGATCTTGACGCGATTCGCGCGGGGACGAAGTCTGGAATTACGTGGCAGGATGCGGATCAACCCATTCATTTGACGGCATGAAAAGCATTGAACCGCTAAGTACGCGAAGATCGCAAAGAAAACCCAAATTAAATCTTCGCGGGCTTGGCGCTCTTCGCGGTTCAAATCTTTCGGAGGCACATCAATGACATCAAACAAAATTCTAGTCATCGGCGGGGGACCTGCGGGGTTGGAAGCCGCTCGGTCTGCGGCGGAACTGGGCGGGGAAGTCATTCTGCTCGAAAAGCGCGAACGACTCGGCGGCACGCCCGACCGCGAGTCTTACGCCAAGCTGACTCATCACTGGCGCGACGCGTCGGAAGCGATGGCGGAGCTTGCCGCGTCGGTTACGAGTCACGCCAATGTGCAAGTGAAGTATCAAGCCGAAGTGAAGGGAATGTCTGGGAGCGCTGGCAACTTCAACGTCGAGATAGAAGCGGGGGGTTCATCCGAAAAATTAAATGTCGGATCAGTCATCATCGCAACGGGCTTCCAGCATTTTGATCCAGGTCGCGCCACGCAATACTACAACTACTATTCGTTTCCCGATGTCATCACGTTGACCGACCTTGAAAAGATGTTGAAGGAACACAACGTCGTGCGCCCGTCGAACGGCGCGGCGCCGAAGAAGATCGCGTTCATTCAATGCGTGGGTTCGCGCGACAGGCAAATTGGAAATGAATATTGTTCAAAAGTTTGCTGCGGCATTGCAAGCAAACAGGCGATTGAGTTGCGCGAGCAGTTGCCCGATAGCAAGGTGATGATTTTTTATATTGACATGCGCATGTACGGTTATTGGGAAAATGAAATTTATTGGCCCGCGCAGGAAAAATATAAAGTTAATTTTGTGAAGGGCGTCATCAGTGAAGTGTTGAAGAAGGGCGACCAACTTTTGATTCGCGGCGAAGACACCACGATGAGCCGCCCGATGGAAGTGACGATGGATATGGTCGTGCTTTCGGTGGGCATGGAGCCGAGCGCAGGCACGCGCGCCATCGCGCAACTGATGGGCGTGCAACAAAATAAATACGGCTTCATCGAAGCGGGCGGCGCGGGCGGTCTCGATACCGTCGCAACTTCTGTGCCTGGAATTTTTGTCGCGGGTGCGGCGGCGGGTCCTGCGGATTTGAACGATTCGATTTCATCCGCTGGTCTCGCGGCGGCGCGCGCGATGGCGTTGGCGAGGGCGTAGCGCAAAATTAATTTTGCGGTACTCAAGCTATGCTGCCTCAACGACAGAGTCACATCATCAAGCAAAAAACGGGACCCGACGATCCCGAACTGCAAGCGAATTTGCAGGATGCGCTCGCGCAAGTTTCGCCTGAGGATGTGATCGCGATTGCGGATGAATTGGCGGAACGTCACGCCCGCCTCTTTCTTAACCTTCAATCTGATTCGGCTTCGTTGACATCTTCCTTCGCTGACATCGCTTCCGCGGTCACACACACGAAAGCGAACGCGCGGACATTGGTCAATTATTTCGCGCAAGGCGATTACAAATTAATTGTTGAGTTGTTTGATGACGAATTACCCGTTCCTGTAAGAGTCGCCGCGTTCGTTGAAAAACTTGACGCGCTCGATACTCGTCTCGCTCTCGAACTCGCCACTGGACTTTTACACAACACAAGCCCAAAAGAACACTGGCTGTGGACTCGCTGGCTGTGGGATCCAACCGTCGGCACAGGGATTCTGCCGCTGCTGGCGGGAAGCACGCACAACTTACTCGCGGATAATCTCGCAGACGACTACGCCCGAGTCGGCGCGGTGACGGCGATGGGCGTCAAGTTCGGCGAAGGGACAGGTCTGTTCGTGGATGAGTTAACCAGCGACGCGAAGCGCGCTCCGTTTGCAAACAGCGCTTTTCTCGCTTGCGCGTATGGCGTGTACATGTACGGCTCGACCAGTTGGCGCTTGAGCCGCGACTTCAATGAGTTGCTGCCGTCCCTGCCGAATATGGCGCGGAGGCTGTTAGGGCTGAAGAAGAGCGGCGCGTAGTCGGCGTTCTCTTACGCCGACGGACACGCTAGAGAGCGTGTCCTACGCAGCACAAATAAAACAGGAGATCATCCTTCATGGCTAAGTACGAAAAAGCAAAAGCGATAGAAAAAGAACACGTTGTTGTAGATGGCATTGACGTTTCGGGTCACTGGAACCGCATGTTTGAACAGCGGGTGATCTTCGAGTACACGCCCGAACTCATCGAAAAGATCGCGGACATTCCCAACGCGGAATCGTTTGCGAATTGCTATCAATGCGCCAAGTGCGTCGCCGTCTGCCCTGTGGACGTGGTCGGGAACTACGGTCCGCGCAAGTTGTATCGCTACGCCCAAACAAGCATGGATTTGACCGAAGCGCCCGAACTCTGGCTTTGCACGACATGCGCCAATTGCCTGCGCGTGTGTCCCAAAGAAGTGAACATGGTCAAGATCATGCCCGCCGCGCGCGAGCAGGCGATTCTTGACGGCAAGTTTGTCCCGCCTGAATTACAACAAGCATTCGAGAATACTGCCAAGTCGGGCAATCCGCTCGGACAGCCACAACGCAAACGTGACGCGTGGATTCAGTCCGCGGGCGTGCCTGTGCCGATCATCAAGGATGTGGCGCGCCCTGTGGATGTGCTTTGGTATGTCGGCTCGTATCCTTCCTATCACCCGCGCGGCATTGACGCGGCGTCCGCTGCGGCAAGAATTTTCACCGCGCTTGGCATTGACTTTGCCATTCTCGGCAAGGAAGAAAAAGATGACGCCGACTCTCAGCGTTTGGCTGGCGAGAAGGGTCTGTTCGAGATGATGACCGAGTACAACATCGAGACCTTCAACAAATACGAATGGAAGGAACTCGTGGTTACGGGTCCGCATGAGTTGAACGCGTTCAAGAACGTGTATCCCAAATATGGCTTTGAACGCCCCGTCGTTCATTACACAACTTTTCTGGTTCGTTATCTTGACCAACTCAAGCCGATGTTGAAACATCCCGTCAACAAGAAGATCACCTATCACGATCCATGCTATCTTGGACGGCACAACGGCGAATACGAAGCGCCGCGTCAACTGCTTCAAGCCATCCCTGGCGTGGAACTGGTCGAGATGGGACGCAACCGCGAAAACGGTTACTGTTGCGGCGGCGGGGGCGGCGGCATGTGGATGGACTCTTTCACAGCCAAGCACACCACCATGCGCCTCTCCGAAAAGCGCGCCATGGAAGCCGCGTCCACGGGCGCGAATGTGCTGGCAGTGGCTTGTCCGTTTGAAGTCTCGCGCTTCACCGACGCGGTCAAGTCCACGGGTAATGAGCATGTGGATGTGCTGGATATTTTGGAGTTGTTGGATAGGTCAATGAGAGGCGAGTAACCCGATGGTCGAGTAGGCGGCGGGAAGTAATTAGCTTGTGCAAGTCATCTCGTCTCCGCCGCTGTATCGAGACCATCATTTCACAGGAGAAAACTTGTAACAGAAGTTGCTTTGTTAATGGTGGTCTCGATACGGGCGAGAAGAGCGCTCGCCCTACTCGACCACCGAATTTGGATGGAACAAGAGTTTATATGGCATGGATGTATATTCTTCAATGTGCGGATGATTCTTACTATGTTGGCTCAACGAAAAATCTGGAATTTCGTTTAGCGCAACATCAAGAAGGAAAAGGCGCAAGATATACGGCAAGGCGGTTGCCTGTAAAACTTGTGTACAGTGAAGAATATGAGCGAGTAGTAGATGCCTTCAATAGAGAAAAGCAGGTTCAAAATTGGAGCCGAGCAAAGCGCGAAGCGTTGATAAAAGGAACACCAGAGTTATTGCCAGCGTTAGCGAAGAAGAAATTTGAAAAGAAAATAGAAGTGGACGTTGGTCGAGCGTCGTTTCGAGCCAGTCGAGATGTAGGACTGAGCGATAGCGAAGTCCGTGCCGAGACCAACAGTGATATGGAAACACCCAATAACATAAGTAATACGTTGGTCGAGTAGGCGGCGGGAGACATCCTGTCTTGGCAAGTCAACATTACTCCGCCGCCGTATCGAGACCAATAGGTGACAAGGATAATCTTGTAACAAGAGTTGCTTTATGGCGTGGTGGTCTCGGTACGCCGCGAAGAGCAAGAGCGCGGCTACTCGACCACCGAGTAAATATGGATAAGGAGAACTAAATGAACATCGTAGTAGCCATCAAACACATCCCCAGCATTGCCGATGACCTGCCCGTCAAGGGCAACAACGTGGATTTCGATTCGGTGGATTTCGTGCTGAACGAATTCGACGAGCAGTCCATTGAGCAGGCGGTGTTGGTGAAGGAATCTGTCGGCGGGACGGTGACGGTCATCGGCGTGGACTTGATTGGGGAACTCGACAACGTGCTTCATCTCGCGCTGGCAAAGGGCGCGGATAAAGCCGTCAAGATCACGGGCGATGATCCCAGCGCGGACTCGCATACGCAAGCCAAATGGTTGTCGGAGGCGATCAAAGGACTCTCGCCTGACATTGTCTTCGCGGGCGTGCAGGCGTCGAACGATCTCGATGGTCAGATCGGACCTCTGCTTGCCGCGCATCTCGACATGCCGTACATCGGCGGAGTCAGTTCGGTGGGGGTGAGCGGCGATACGGCGACGGTCAGCAAGGAATTTGCGGGCGGAGTCGGCGCGAAGTACGCGGTGACGTTGCCGATGGTCGTGGGAGTCCAAGCCGCGTCCAAGCCGCCGCGTTATGCGCCGATCAGCAAGGTGAGACAAATCGCGCAGACCGCCACGGTGGAGAAGGTCGCGCCGTCGGGTGATGCGTCATCTGGACTCACCTTCAAGAAAATGGCTCCGCCTGTGGCGGCGGGTCATGCCGAGATGATCGAAGGTTCATCCAAAGAAGTCGCGGCGAAGATTGTGGAGTTGTTGAAGAGCAAGGGATTAGCATAATTCGGTGGTCGAGTAGGGCGAAGCCCGTATCGAGACCACAGGTAACAAGCAAACATTTACTTCTTTGAAACGTGCTGGTCTCGATACACCGCATGTCTCGATAAACTCGACAACCGAACGCGGCTACTCGACCAGCGGCATAAACAGGAGACAACATGAGCAATGACATTTTCGTGATTACCGAACACATGGATGGAAAATTTTCGGATGTGTCTTTTGAGTTGGTGGGAAAAGCCAAAGAGTTGGCGTCGGCTTGGGGAGGGCAGGCAGTCGCGGTCGTGGTTGGAAGCAGGGTTGCGGCGAATGTGTTCGCGTCCAATTTGACCCTCCAGATTGACGACGCGGCGTTGAGTCAATTTAATCCCGAAGCGCATGGGAAAGTGATTGAGGCGTTGGTCAAAGAAAAATCGCCGCGACTCGTGATGTTTGGATGGACAGCGACGGGCATGGATTTGGCGGCGTGGCTTTCGGCGAGACTCGGCGTGGCGTGCGCGGCATATGTAAAAAACATCGGCGCGGATTTGACGATGACCTGTCAGGCGTACGGCGGAAAGATGATCGCGGAGGTCGCGCCCGAAGGTGACATGGCGATTGCGGCGTGTCTCGCGGGTTCGTTCCCTGCCGAAGCGGGACAAGGCTCGACCGCCGCGATAACGATATCGTTGCCCATTGATTTGAGTTCGTTGAAGGTGAAATTTGTCGAAGCGATCAAACCCGCTGGCGGCGACGTGGACATCACCGCGCAGGCGAAATTGGTTTCGATTGGGCGCGGAATTGGAAGCAAAGATAATGTTGAGTTGGCTGAAGAGTTGGCGCAAAAACTTGGAGCCGTCGTTTCGTCTTCGCGTCCCGTCGTGGATGCGGGCTGGCTGCCGCGCACAAGACAGGTCGGCAAGTCGGGACTCAAGGTCAAGCCGAAGTTGTATCTCATGCTCGGCATCTCTGGCGCGCCCGAACATCTCGAAGGCATGAAGAGCGCCGAGTTGATCATCGCGGTCAACACCGATAAAAAAGCGCCGATCTTCAACGTGGCGCATTACGGCGCGACAGCGGATTTGTTTGAAGTGGCTGAGGCGATGTTGGAGTTGTTGTAATATCGGTGGTCGAGTAGTCCCGCATGTTTTTCGCGGGACATATCGAGACCACAAGTAACCAGCAAACAAGAGTTTTCTTGAATCGTGCTGGTCTCGATACGCTCGCAACGAGCGCTCGCTACTCGACCAGCGAATTATTTTCGGGAGGGCACGTTGCTGACAACGATTGAAAAAATAATCTTCATTGCGCTGGCGTTGATCTCGGCGGGATTTACATTTCACGGATTCAAGACCATCGTCGACTCGATTCGCAAGGGACGATCCGCGCCTGAGTTGAAGAATGTTCCGATGAGTCTTGTCAAAGGCGCAGTCACGGTTTTATTTCAGCGGACAATCTTCAAAGCGCGCAAAGGTCTCAGCGCAATTCACATGGGATTGTTCTTTGGTCTCATCACATACGCATTCGTCAATCTCTTCGATGTGCTCGAAGGACTCGTCCCTGGCTTCGATCTCGTCTACGGCGGCAAGCACATCCCCAACGCGCCGACGGGACTCGTCAATGCTTTCAATCTCATCGCCGATGTGATGAGCATGTTCCTGCTCGTTGCCATTATCGTGTTTTTCGTCCGCCGCTTCATTGTCAAAGACAAGGCGCTGACTTTCCGCGAAAATATTTTATTGAATCCGAAAGTCAAAGCGGGCGCGCAAAACACAGACTCGCTCATCGTGGACATCTTCGTCATCATGCACGTCATCGCGCATGTGCTCAGTCAAGCCTATCGTCTCACCGACGGCGCCGATCCGTTCATGCCGTTCGCAAGTTTTCTCAATTCCATTTTCGGCGCGTCGCAAACGGGCGTTCATGTCGCGTGGTGGGTTAGTCTTGGCTGGGTGATGTTCATCATCCCGTATCTTTCGCGCAGTAAGCACACGCATTTTTTCATGTCGCCCATCAATCTCGGTTTGGCAAAACAGAATCCGCGCGGTCAACTCGACGCGCCTGCGAAGGTTGACCCTGGCGCAAAATTTTTGCACGATCTTTCGTGGAAGCGCGTTTTGGATTCCTATGCCTGCGTGCAGTGCAATCGCTGTCAGGATGTCTGCCCTGCGAATTTTTATGGGCGACCGCTCTCGCCTTCGGCATTGGAGGTGAACAAGCGTTATCTTCTCAAGGAAGCGACCTTCGGCTCTCACCCCGATTTATACCTGCTTCCGCTTACTGAGACAGTTATCTCCCCTGAGGCGGTTTGGTCTTGCACAACGTGTTACGCATGTGTCCGCGTGTGTCCTGTCGGCAATGAACCGATGGCAGACATCGTGGACATCCGCCGCCGCATGTTGGTTGACGGCGCAGAGTTGGATAGCGGCGTGCAGAACGCGCTTCAATCACTCGCGACGAACGGCAACTGGATGAGCAAAGGCAAACGTCTGCGCGGACGCTGGGCGAAGGAGATGGAGTTCCCCGTCAAGAACGCGACCGAAGAACCTGTCGAGCATCTCTGGTTTGTCGGCGATACCGCTTCGTTCGATGAGCGCGTCATCCCGAATACCAAGATGGTTGCGCGGCTCTTCAATCAAGGCGGCTTGGATTTTGGCATTATGTACCAGAACGAATCAAACGCAGGCAATGACGTGCGCCGCGTGGGCGAGGAAGGTCTGTTCGAGCAACTCGTCGAGCAGAACATGGAAGCGTTCGGCAAAGCGCAGTTCAAGCAGATCGTCACCACCGACCCACACTCGTTCAACACGCTGAAGAACGAGTATCCGCAATTCGGCGGGAAATTTGAAGTGAAGCATTACACCGTGACTCTGCTCAAATTGTTTGAAGAAGGCAAGTTGACAATCAAAAATAAATTATCGCACTACAAAGTGACCTTCCACGACCCATGCTATCTTGGACGCTACAACGGCGGATTCACCGCTCCGCGCAAACTGCTCGAACTGCTCGGCGTGGAATTCGTCGAAATGCCGCGCAACTGCGAAAACTCGTTTTGCTGTGGCGCGGGCGGCGGTCAGATTTGGATGGGCAAGGTCGCGCCTGGCGAACGTCCCGCCGAGAATCGAATCAAGGAGGCGTTGTCCACGTTTGGCGAAAGCGCAAACGCGAAGACTCAACTCTTCGTCGTCACCTGTCCCAAAGATATGGTCATGTACTCCGACGCGGTCAAGACGACTGGCAACGAAGGAAGAATCGAAGTCCGCGATATGATTCAATTGGTGGCGGAAGGCGTCGGCGTGGACGCGTAGTGGACGTTCTCTAACGTCCACGGGTTGTGCCAACCGATACGGCGCTAGAGAGCGCCTGGTACGCAATAACCACAACGCGTAATCGGCGTTCTCTAACGCCGATGGATCACCGCAAATAACACGGTTGCGTTAGAGAACGCAACCTACGCAGTCCGATGTGTAATGCGCGTTCTCTAACGCGCCGAAAGGAAACTATGTATCCACGAATCCGCATGGAAGGCTCGGTGTACTACATCACAACAATCGTGTATGGGCGTTTGAAAATCTTCAACACACCATCCTTCACCATTCCGATTCTGGACAGCCTGAACTTCTATCGTCATCAATTCAAATGCAAACTTCTCGGCTATGTCATCATGCTTGACCACTTGCACCTGCTGATCTACCCAACGGGCGATTCTTCCGTCGTGTCCGATTTCATGCGCGATTTCAAACGCTTTACTTCAGGCAGGATTGCTCAACAGGCAGAGTTGGAAGGCAAAACGGAATGGACGGCTCATTTCCAAGAATCAGGCGAAGAGACGAAGCGAGCCGAGAAAAAGGTCTGGCAGGACTCGTTTTGGGAGCAATTCATCTTTACCGAAAAGTTCCTGACCGAGAAGTTGAATTACATCCACATGAACCCCGTCCGCGCAGGGATGGTGGATGACCCAGCAAAGTATCCGTATTCGAGTTATCGGAATTACGAGTTCAATGACAATACGTTGATTGAAATTGATAAGGATTGGTAACCCGCCGCGTAGGTGGCGCTCTCTTGCGCCACAGCCGACGTTAGAGAACGTCGGCTACGCAGAGATAATGAAAATGTTCAAATGTCCCTATTGCGAATTTAGCGGTAAGCGCTCCGAAGTCCACAACCATCTGGCGGAGACGCATGGCGATACGCTCGGTGTGCGCGTGGATGAATTTACAAATCACACGTTTTATGTGATCACCTGTCCCGTGTGCGGCGCGAATTATGAACAGGTGACCAAGAAAGCGCGCCGCGACCCGAATTTTGTGTCAGAATATGAGCATGAGATTCGGCTGGTCGTTTTTGATTTGCTTTTGTACCATTTGCAAGGCGAGCATGGAATAGGCGCGTAGGCGGCGCTCTCTTGCGTCAGAGCGGACGTTAGAGAACGTCCGCTACGCAAAGAAAATTTTGGAGGCACATATGGCAACAGTTCGTGGATGCAACATCCCTGAAGACCGTTACTACTGGGTGGAGAAACATTGCTGGGCAACGCTGGAAGCGGACGGCACGGTGAAAATCGGAATCACCGACGTGGCGCAGAATTTGGCGAAGGGCATTGTCAACGCCACGCCGAAAGATGCGGGGCGCACCGTGCAGAAGGGCAAATCCGCTGGAACGTTGGAAAGCGGCAAGTGGGTGGGACCTGTCACATCGCCTGTGACGGGCGAGATCGTGGAAGTCAACGAGACAATGAAGGGCAAGCCGTCGCTCATCAACTCCGACCCGTACGGCGAAGGCTGGTTTGTTCGGGTGAAGCCGAATGACTGGGCTGGCGAATCCGCTTCACTTGTCACGGGCGAAGCGGCGGTGGCGGCGTATCAGAAATTCATGGAAGAGCAGAATCTCAATTTCGAGTGAGCAATGACAACTTCGATTCGTGAGCGTATTGGAGCAGTCCTCCGTGAGAATAGGTTGGTAATCGCTGGAGAGTTGGCGATCATCGTGTTGATTCAATATCTTCAATCCTTACGGGTTATCTCTTCGGCAACCATCTTTCTTTTCCTGATCGGATGGGCGTCGCTCTGGTTCAGAAACAGCGGATGGAAAGCGCTCGGAATGCGGCGCCCGACGAGCTGGCTTCGCACTTCTGCGATTGCCATTGCCATCGGCGTGGCGTATCAATTCGTTTCGATGCGGGTCATTGTTCCTTTCCTTCATCGGATCACGAATGAGCCGCTGGATTTGAGTCAGTTCGAGTCGCTGCGCGGTAACATAGCCATGTTAGCTGTCTGGTTGGTGGTTGCATGGGTAATTGCGGCGTTTGGCGAAGAGATGGTCTATCGTGGTTACGTGTTAAATCGATTCGGCGATATCTTCCAAAACCCCCAAACAGGCTTGTGGATTGGAGCAATCGCCAGTTCCGCCCTATTTGCTTTGGGACACGCTTATCAAGGCGTAACAGGAGTCGTTGAAACATTCATTTTCGCCTGCGTGATGGCATTGATCTATTTGGTCAATCAGAGAAATTTATGGTTGATCATCATCGCTCACGGAGTCTATGACACGGTTGCATTCATCATGATTTATCTCGGTCTATATCCGTAGAAATGATCTACTACGCCTGCGACATTCCTGAAAGCGCGCGTACTTGGCGTTCTCAAACGCCAGTATTGCGCAAGAGAGCGCAAACTACGCAAAAATGATCTACTACGCCTGCGACATCCCCGAAGACTTAACCTACGACATCGAACGCGATGTGTGGATTCGATTCAATGGCGACCTTGCGACTCTCGGCATGACCGATGTGGCGCAGACGCGCTGCGGAAAATTTGCGGCGGTCAGTTTTCGTGATGTCGGGAAGAAAGTCGCGCAAGGCAAGACGCTGGCGACGATTGAATCCGCCAAATGGGTGGGACCGTTCCCTGCTCCGTTTTCGTGTGAGATTGTCGAGGTGAACGAATCGGGTTTTGCCCGCGACATTTTGCTCGCAAATAAAGACCCGTACGGAATCGGCTGGCTCGTCAAGGTGAGACCGATGAATCTCGAAGCGGAGTCCAGCCATCTCGTCACGGGTGAAGCGGCGGCGGAGAGATACAAGGAAAGGATCAAAGAGTTGAAAGTCAATTGCCTGCGTTGTATTGATTGAGGACACCATGGAAAACAAACCTATCTTTAGAGTTGCTGGTTGGTGCGGTTACATCGCCGCGGGCGCAACCATTGTTGGATTCATCACGTTTGTCATTTTCTTGATCCTGGGAGACCCGTTCGGGATCATGAACGACATTGCCAGCGTGATCATCGCATTGACAAGCATTCCAATATTGCTTGTATTGCACCAACTCCATCGCGTGAACTATGCGGGCGCGAGTTGGATCGGGCTCCTGCTTGGAATTGCCGCCCTGATCGTTGCCGCAGTTACTCAAACCATGCTGGTTTTGAACGTCATCGAATACAAGCAGACCGTGCCCGCCACGATCGGCTTTGGCGTCTTTGGCATTTCACTCATGATTTACGGATACCTCTCACGCATCGGAGAATCGTTCCCGCGGAAGATATCCACGTGGGGAATTTTTGCGGGTTTGGGATATTTTCTGGTTGTGATCGGATTTTTACTTGGTCAACAAAATCATCCCTTGTCTTATGTTGGCGGCTTGATGTCAGTCATTGCGTTCCCGACATGGGCGATCATGCTGGGAAATCATTTCTTGAGAACAGGATGATTGTCCTAAAGGCATAGGAGTAATACCATGTTCATGATTTATTGGATAATCGCTGGCTCGATCGCAATGGCTGTTGGCGCAATTCTTCTTGGAATTTGGCTGCGAAGGAATCCGTCCAAAGAAAATGCCGAGAAATCCAGCCGCATTATGCACTTCCTGTTCTTTGCAGGGCAGGTCGCTCCTCCGCTTGTTGCGCTCTTCTATCCTGGAATCTCTCGTCTCGATGATCTGGTCAGTTTGCAACCATTGCCCATGAGACCTGTCTTTCTCGGAATCGGTATATTGCTTGCCATCCCAGGTTTTTATTTCATGGCAGCGACCAATAAATTACTGCGCGCCATCGGAAAAGGAACCAATGCCTTTGTATTAACAAAGCATGTCGTCAATGACGATATTTACAAACGCACTCGAAACCCGATGTCGTTGGGTTTTTACCTGCTTGCCATTGCGCTGGGATTCGTCACAGGCTCGACCTTTGCCACGCTCGCCGCTGTTCTCGGCATTATCCCATCACATTTGATCTTCATTAAGTATTTTGAAGAAAAAGAGTTGGAACTTCGCTTCGGCGAATCCTATCTTGAGTATAAAAAGAACGTCCCTTTTCTCTTTCCAAAGTTCGGAAAGTAAATCTTATTTACGAGGAGAATCCCAATGTCCAAGAAAATCCGTTTGCTTTATATGGAAGGCGTATCCCCACTCCGCTCGCAGACCGTTTACCACGCGGTCGGGTATGCGATGAAAGAAGACACGCCGAACACCATTATCATGGTCTCGCCGAACGGACCGTATGTATCCATCGGCTATCACCAGGATATCCAAAAAGAAGTGGACCTGGATTATTGCGAGAAACACAACCTGCCCGTTTATCGCCGCGAAGTCGGTGGCGGCGCGGTATTTTTGGATAACGGTCAGCTCTTCACGCAGTGGATCTTCCACAAGGAAGACCTGCCCGCCACGCTGGAAGAGCGCTTCAAACTTTACATTGACCCGCTCGTAGCGACCTATCAGGAACTCGGCATTCCCGCCAATCACCGCCCCATCAATGATGTGCATGTGAATGGAAAGAAAATTGGCGGCACAGGCGCGGCGCAAATGGGTATCGCGGAGATTCTCGTCGGCAGTCTCATGTACACCTTCGACAAGAAGACCATGTCGCAGGTGTTGAAAGTCCCGTCCGAGAAAATGCGCGACAAGATTTTCGAATCGCTCGAAGCCTACATGACCACCATGACCGAACAACTCGGCTCCACGCCCGACCGCGCCATGGTCAAAGACCTTTATATGAAGAAGGTCTCCGCAGCGCTGGGCATGGAAGTGTACGAAGGCGAATGGACAGCCGAAGAGGAAGCGATGGCAAAAGAGATTGACGCGCGCTTCACATCGGATGAATGGCTGTATCAAAAAGGTCAACTCAAACAGCAGGGCGTGAAAATTCATCAGGATGTTCATATCGTCGAAGCGGCGTTCAAGTCGCAGGGCGGTCTGATCCGCATCATCGCCCGTCTGCGCGAAGGACGCATTGACGACATCACATTCTCAGGCGACTTCACCCTGCTTCCTGTCTTCGCTCTCGGCGCGCTCGAACAATCCCTGCGCGGAGTCGCCGCCGCGCCTGAGAATCTCAAATCGAAAATCGAAGAAGCGTATTATCGTTTACAGATTCAATCGCCTGGCGTCACGCCGACGGATTTCACCACCGCCATCATGAACGCGGTCGCGCCGCCGCAAGCCGCGTGAAAGTACACAAGTACACAAGTACACAAGTACACAGGTACACAGGTACATAAGTTCCGTGTTTACTTGTGTACCTGTTTACCTGTCTACATGGTGAAAAAGACTTATGACTATGATCAATTACGGGTTTTTGATTGACCAAAGCAAATGTATCGGCTGTCATGCCTGTTCGACCGCGTGCAAGTCTGAGAATCAAGTTCCGCTCGGCGTGTATCGCACGTGGGTCAAGTATGTCGAGACGGGCGCGTACCCCGACGTGCGCCGCCGCTTTCAGGTGACGCGCTGTAATCATTGCGCCAACCCGCCGTGCGTTCGCATTTGTCCCGTCACGGCGATGTATCAGCGCGACGATGGCATCGTAGAATTTGATCCGTCCATTTGCATCGGATGTAAATCCTGTATGCAAGCCTGTCCCTACGACTCGATCTATCTCGACCCCGAAACGAACACCGCCGCGAAATGTCATTTCTGCGCGCATCGTTTGGATGTGGGACTCGAACCCGCCTGCGTCGTCGTCTGCCCCGAACATGCTATCCTTGCTGGAGATTTGAACGACCCCGCTTCGGAAATAAGCCGAAAGTTGTCCACTGCGCAAGTGACCGTTCGCAAGCCCGAGCAGGGGACTGCCCCCAAACTCTTCTACATCAACGGCAACGATTGGTCGCTTCATCCCTCCGCCGCGCAGACTCGTGACTCCTACCTGTGGGCGGACAAAATCACCGAACAGAACGCTTCTCCCTACGCTCGCGGCGGGTTAACCCTCCCTGTGCTGACAGCCAAATCGGGCGCTCCCATCCGCACCCCGCAGACTCAAGGACAGCCGCTCAACGGTCCCATTCAAATTGGCGGACGCGTCGCCGAGCACATGGTTCAGACCGCGTACAACGCGCAGCACAAGATCAACTGGCATTGGGAACTGCCTTCATATCTCGTCACGAAAAACATCGCGGGCGGACTCTTCATGCTGTTGAGTCTAGGCTCGATGTTCAATCTCTTTAGTTTCGACTCTGCGACCTTCCTTGCGACGGGTTTCACCGCGATGGTGTTCATGCTCATCACGACCGTCCTGCTCATCAAGGATTTGTCGCAACCCAAACGCTTTTTGAACATCCTGCTCCGCCCGCAGTGGAAATCATGGGTGGCAAGAGGCGCGTATATCATGGTCATGTTCACTGCTGTGGCTGGGTTGTGGTGGCTGTTCGAAGGCGCGGCATATCTTGGCTGGCTGCCCGCTGAATTTATTGCAAGTATTCGCCCTGTCGCCGCGTGGATCGTCTTCCCGTTTGCATTAGGTGTCGTCATCTACACCGCCTTCCTGCTCGGTCAAGCCGAAGGGCGTGACATGTGGCAGAGTAATTTACTGCCGTTTCAACTCCTCGCCCAATCCATGATGGTGGCAAGCGGCGTATTCTTCGTTCTGAATCTCTTCGCCAACTTCCCCGCCGACCTGACTGCTTTGCTAACCGTTCTCTTCCCTGCCAGCCTCGCCGTCAATTTGTTGATGACCTTCGCGGGCAAACTCAATTCCTTCCCAACCGATACCGCCATGCTCGCCTCCCGTGAGATGACGCACGGACGCTTCCGTATTCACTACTGGCTAGGCGGAATCGTTCTTGGGCATGTTATCCCGCTGGTGTTGCTTCTTGCATTCAGCGGGTTTGCGCCCCTAGCTGTTCCATGTACCGTTGTCGGCTTGTTCTTCTACGAATACGCCTTCGTGATGGCGCCGCAGTATATTCCGAATTCGTAAGCAACTCAGTGGTCGAGTAGCCCCGAATGTTCTTTGAGGGGCGTACCGAGACCACCAGGTTACAAAGCAAACTTTACGTTTTCATATAACATGTTGGTTTCGATACGGCGGACAAGCACCGCCTACTCAACCAACGGAGTACTTATGACCAAAATCCCTCAAACCTCCGCAGGCGCCGCTGTCCCGCAATTCGCGGACTCTGACCGCAAGCCAATCAAACTGACCGAAGTTGTCCATCCCGATGGGCGCATCAGCCAGTATCCACCACCCGAAGCATGGGATGACTGGGTGGAATGGGACGGTAAGGAGTGGCCTCGCAAAGTGGCGCGGAGATATACCCTCGTGCCGACCGTCTGCTTCAACTGCGAATCGGCATGCGGACTTCTCGCCTACGTGGACAAGGACACCTACGAGATTCGCAAATTCGAAGGCAACCCCGTCCACCCTGGCTCGCGCGGACGCAATTGCGCCAAGGGACCTGCCACCCATAACCAAGTCTATGACCCTGAGCGGATTTTGTATCCGCTAAAAAGAGTCGGCAAACGCGGCGAAGGCAAATGGGAGCAGATCTCCTGGGAGCAGGCGTTAACCGAAATCGCCGAGAAAATGCGCGAGAGCAAACTGCGCCGCCCGAATGGAATTGTCTATCACGTCGGTCGCCCTGGCGAAGACGGATACACCAACCGCGTCGTGCAGACCTGGGGCATGGATGGTCACAACAGCCACACCAACATCTGCTCGTCATCTTCTCGCGCGGGCTACAACTTCTGGATCGGGCAAGACCGCCCCAGCCCAGATTTTGCCAATGCAAGAGTCATTCTGCTGATTTCCAGTCACCTCGAAACGGGACATTACTTCAACCCGCACGCCCAGCGCATCATCGAAGCCAAAACGGACGGCGCGAAACTCATCACCTTCGACCCTCGTTTGAGCAATACCGCATCCATGAGCGATGTCTGGCTGCCGACCTATCCTGGCAGCGAGAACACCATCTTGCTTTCGATTGCGAATTATCTGATTCAAAATAATTTGTATAACAAAGACTTCATGCAGAAATGGGTTAACTGGAAGGAAACACTAAAGGCAGTAGCCAGTAACCAGTTATCAGTAAACAGTGAACAGTTAGCGGCGGAGATTCGAAGTGCCGCATCCGACCTTCGACTTTTGACTTTCGACCTCTTTGACCTCCTCCTCAAAGACTTATATTCCGAATACACCTTCGAACGCGCCGCGCAAGAATCCGAAGTCCCCATCGAGCGCATTCAGGAAACGGCGCGACTCGTCGCCAACTGTGAAGGCAAACTCGCCACGCATGTTTGGCGCAGCGCCAGCGTCGGCAATCTCGGCGGATGGCAGGTATCGCGCTGTCTGTTCTTCCTCAACGTACTGACAGGAAGCATCGGCAACAAGGGCGGCACATCCATGACCAACTGGAATAAATTTGTGCCCAAGCCTTTCAAAGGCGCACCCGCTCCCGAAACATGGAACGAACTTCACTATCCCATCGAATATCCGCTCGCGCATTACGAGATGTCCATTCTTCTGCCGCACATGCTCGCGGAAGGTCGCGGCGACATTGACGTGTATTTCACGCGCGTTTACAACCCGATGTGGGTCAACCCCGACGGCTTCATGTGGCTCAAGGCGCTCAAAGATGAAGACTCGAAAATAAAATGTTATGTCGCGCTCACGCCCACGTGGAATGAGACTGCGTGGTTCGCCGATTATGTTTTGCCCACAGGTCACGGACCCGAGCGCCACGACCTGATGAGTCAGGAAACACATTCAAGCCAATGGATCGCGTTCCGTCAACCCGTGCGCCGCGTGGCGATGGAACGCGCGGGCATGAAGGTGGATTTCACCTATCAAGCCAACCCTGGCGAGGTCTGGGAAGAGAACGAGTTCTGGATTCAACTTTCCGCGAAGATGGATCCCGACGGCGCGCTCGGCATCCGTCAATGGTTCGAGTCGCCGTATCGCAAAGGCGAGATCATCAGCGTGGACGAATACTATCAATGGATCTTTGAAAATTCCGTGCCTGGACTTCCCGAAACCGCCGCGAAAGAAGGATTGACTCCGCTCGCGTACATGCGGAAGTATGGCGTGTATGAAGTCAAGAAAGAGAACTACGCTCCGTTCGAGAAGACAATTGGTAAATTGGTGAATGGTAAATTAGTGAACGATAATGACCAATCTGCCAATTCCCAATCTACTTTTGAAGTTGATACTTATGATCGCTTCATCAAAGACGGCACTATCGTCGGTCTGATGGTGGACGGACAACTGAAAGCGGGCTTCGACACTCCCTCGAAGAAACTCGAATTCTTCAGCGCCACGCTCGCGAATTGGGGCTGGAGTGAAAAAGAAAATGTCATCCCGTGGGCAGTCAAGAGTCACATTCATCCCGATACTATCAACCGCGAAAAAGGCGAGATGATCCTTCTGCCGAACTTCCGCCTGCCGACATTGATTCACACGCGCAGTGCAAATGCAAAATGGCTGTATGAAATCTCGCACAAGAATCCCATCTGGATGAATCCCGAAGACGCGCAACGTCTCGGACTCGACACAGGCGACCTCGCCAAAGTGAAAACCGAAATCGGTCACTTCGTTGATTCTGTCTGGGTCACCGAAGGAATCAAACCTGGCATCATCGCCATCAGCCATCACCTCGGGCGCTGGCGTTTGAGCGAAGATTCTGGCGTGAATAAAGGCTCATCGAATCTTGTTGAACTCCACGACGATGGCAAAGGCGGCTTCCTCATGCGCGTCATTCACGGCGCGGCGGCATGGGACTCGTCCGACCCCGACACAAGCCGCATCTGGTGGAGCAACGTCGGCGTGAATCAGAACCTCGCTCATGCCGTTCACCCCGATCCCATTAGCGGAGTCCACTGCTGGCTGCAAAAAGTATTCAGCGTCCGCAAAGCCGAGGTGGGCGAAAAAGCAGGCGATTTGTTTGTGGATACGAACAAGTCCATGACAATTTACCGTCAATGGCTGGCAATGACGCGCCCGGCTGATAAAGTCAGTCCCGATGGCAACCGCCGTCCGTATTGGCTGGCGCGTCCGCTCAAACCGACGAAAGAAGCGTATAAACTGCCGAAATAAAAAAACCTGTCAGGTTTGAAACATTTCACCGAAACAGGGATCAACTGTCCCTGAGTCTGAAGCGTCATCCCACGAAGGAAGAAACCTTATGCCAGTCAAAAACACAAAACCGAAAAAGAATCCAAAAGAGGAAGAACCCGAAGAGCCGGTCTGGACCTATCGCGGTTATCAACTCAAGTCCAGCGAGTTTGTGACGGCGATGGTGCATTTCTTCCGCGCCGAAATTCAGCGCGCCAATGTCTGGCGTCAACGATTGGACACGACCACGAACTGGGCGGTGGTTGCCACCGGCGCGACATTATCCATCGCGTTCAGCCAGGCATCCGTGCATCACGCCATCATCATCCTGAATACATTGCTGGTGTTGTGGTTCTTGTTCATCGAAGCGCGGCGCTATCGATATTATGAACTATGGAGTTATCGCGTGCGATTGATGGAAACGGATTTTTACGCGGCAATGCTTGTGCCGCCGTTCCATCCTTCACCCGAATGGGCGGAAAGTCTGGCAGAAAACCTGCTTTCTCCCAAGTTCCCGATTTCGATGTGGGAAGCGTTTGGGCGTCGCCTGCGCCGTAATTATTTTTGGATCTTGCTCATCCTTTACGCATCGTGGGCAGCGAAAATCTGGTTGTTTCCGGAACCTGCAAAATCGTTCGCTGAATTCATCAGCCGCAGCGCCGTGGGACCTGTGCCGGGACAGGTGATGATCTTGTTTGGCGTTGTATTTTACTTAACGCTCACGATCATTGCTGTGGCAACCATCACGATGACACGCGCCACAGGCGAGATCCTTCCGCGCTTTGGGGATGATGATACAGCCCATGTCTTATCCGCCGCCGAGGAAAAGCCCAAAGGTTTGCGCTCAATTCTCGCGCCGCGTAACCGCCGTCGTCAATTGCTTGCGCTCGTGATCACCAGCAAAGCAGAGGCTGTTTCGAAACGCATCCTGGCTGAACTGAGACGCGGCGTGACTGCGATGCAAGGCAAAGGAATGTATACCGGAAGCGAGCGTTCGATTTTGATGTGCGCGCTGACGGTCACCGAAGTTCACAACTTGAAATCGGCTGTCGCCAAAGAAGACCCTCACGCATTCGTCATCGTTTCTCCGGCGCAGGAAATTTTGGGGCGCGGGTTCAACCCGCTGGAGGAGAAGTAATAGATTTTATTCCAAAATGAAAACGGTCTCGCGGACATTGCGCCGGAGACCGTTTTCATTTTCCATCTGACCCTCCATTCTTTAGACCTCGGAGTTCTGGCAGAACTCCGAGGTCTTTTCACTTCTCACCCGCCCTCCTCAACAAACAACTGCGACCAGCAATCTTCAGGTTAGTTCGAAAAAACTCCAAAAATTAACTCAAAGCTTAGAAATACTGACAAACTGATAAATATGACCTTTATCACCTCATACAAAGTTATACTCGAGTTTTTGTCCGAATTTTTGTCTAGGCTAACCAAGACCAGCAAACTCAGCAACATTAGCAATATACCTGCGGAATTCATATTCTCGCGGGTCTGAAATAGTTTGATAAGACTAATTTCCCTAACTCCAAATAAATAAATGTAAAGGATACCAGTCAAGAATGTAACTATCGCAACTATAGTCGTTTTCATAGCATTGTATTCCTTGATCTGTACAATAAAAACTTCCTAATATCCGTCGCCAAACAACTCCAACCAGCAACCTTCATCCCCCGCTAGCAGGCTCAGCCCCTCGCGCGCGGGGCGGTTGCATGGACGCGCGTCCGCCGCTTTGGCGACCTGTTCCGACGCGGGCGAGAAATAGGCGATCCATTCGCAGTGCAACTCCCCAGCCTCCTCGCGCAGGAAGACAGCCATATCTTTGGGCTTGCCCGCTAATTCAAACAGCGGCTGGAAGAGTCGCTCGATCTCCGCGCGGGCGCTCGGCGCCCACATCCCGTCGCCGAGCGATTTGGAATACCACAAAATCTACCCCTCCACCAACATCCACGCGGGGTCTTCGAGCAATTGTTTGATATGCACCAAAAATTGCACGGCTTCGCGTCCGTCCACGATGCGGTGATCGTAACTGAGCGCCACATACATCATCGGGCGGATCACAACCTCGCCGTTCAGCGCGATGGGGCGCTCTTCGATCTTATGCAAACCGAGAATCGCCACTTGAGGAGGATTCAAGATCGGCGTGCTGAGCAGCGAGCCGAACACGCCTCCGTTCGTGATGGTAAACGTGCCGCCACGCAGATCCTCAACGGATAACTTTCCTTGTTGTGTTTTTTCGGAAAACACTTTAATATTTTTTTCAATATCGGCAAACGAAAGTTTATCCGCGTCTCGAATCACAGGCACAACCAGCCCTTCTTCAGAGCCGATCGCCATGCCAATATCGTAATACTGTTTGAACACGATTTCGTCGCCGTCAATTTCAGCGTTGATCGCGGGAAACGCTTTCAAGGCACTGATCGCCGCTTTTGTGAACAACGACATGAAACCCAACTTGATGCCGTGACGTTTTTGGAATTCGTCGTTGCGCCGCTTCCGCAACTCCATCACCGCCGACATATCGATCTCATTGAACGTGGTCAGCATCGCCGTGTTTTGTTTCGCTTCGAGCAGACGTTGGGCGATTGTGCGTCGTCTGCGGGACATGCGCTCGCGCTCTTCCCGCCGTGAAGCGGACTCAACTCTTTCGGCTTGACTCGGCGTGGACGCCTGTTTCGCCGTCCCGCCCGCGACCGAAGTTTGATTCTGCACAAATTGTTGCACGTCCGATTTGGTCACGCGCCCATCGGGACCCGTGCCGCGCACTTGCGACACGTCCACGTTTTGTTCGCGCGCCACGCGCGATGCGACGGGAGTCACTTGCGGCTGGGCGGCTTGCGGTTTTTCTTGAGGCGTGGAGTCGCTTGCTACGGGCGAGGCAGGCTGAGTGCCTGCACTGAGCGGTGTCGAAGTGTCGGGTTTGGAAGCGGACTGTTTCGCATCCGCATTGATCGAACCGAGCACGTCGCCCACTTTCACATCCTGCCCTTCGCCCACTTGAATCTTCGCCAGCACGCCCGCGGCTTTCGCGCCGACTTCGAGGTTGACCTTGTCCGTTTCCAACTCCACGAGCGCTTCGCCCGCTTCGACAAAGTCGCCCTCTTTTTTCAGCCACGCGCGGACGGTCGCTTCGATGACGGATTCTCCCATTTCGGGAACGATGATTTCAATTGACATGTCAACCTCTCTCGATGCTCACGCTTGGCGCATGCGCATGCTCTTCAAATTTGAGCGCGCGTTGAACCAAAGCCTTTTGATTGATTCGATACAGCGTGGACGAACCCTCGGCAGGGCTTGAGCTTTCGGGACGCCCAACATAATATAACGGGGTTTTTCCGAGCAGTTGCCGCAAGCGCGGGCGGAGAAAATCCCACGCGCCCATGTTCATTGGCTCTTCTTGCGCCCAGATCACTTTTTCGAGCGCGGAATATTCGTTGATCAATTCTTCGATGGCTTGCAATGGAAGCGGATAGAGTTGTTCCATTTTGACGATGGCTGTGTCTTTGCTGTCCTGCCGCTCCTCATCGCCGACCAGATCGAAATACACGCGACCACTGCACAGAATTAAATTCTTGATCGTTTTATTATTTCGTTTAGTTGTCGGTTCTTCAACCAGCGCCTGCCAGCCTCCGCTTGCAAGTTGATTCGGAGTGGAAGCCGCGAGCGGATGCCGCAAGAATCCCTTCGGTGTGAAGATCGTGAGCGGCAATGGATCGGTCTTCAACAGCAATGCCTGCCTGCGCAACAAATGAAAATATTGCGCGGCGGTTGTCGGGATGGCGACGCGCATATTCCCCGCCGCCGCAAGATTTAATATCCGCTCGATTCGCGCGGACGAGTGATCGGGTCCCATGCCTTCGTTCCCATGCGGTAAGAGTAAAACAAGTGAAGGCGTCAGTCCCCATTTTGCGCGACCAGAAAATAAAAACTCATCCACCACCGTTTGAATGTTGTTGGCGAAGTCGCCGTATTGCGCTTCCCACAACACCAATCGTTCGGGAGCCTGCAAGTTGTAGCCAATCTCAAAGCCGACGGGTCCCGCCTCGCTGACGGGCGTGTTGTAAATTTCAAACGCGGCTTTCGCCTGCGGGATGGATTGCAACGGCGTGTAACTCTGGTTCGTCTTCGCGTCGTAAAACGATGCGTGACGCTGGCTGAACGTGCCGCGCACCGAATCCTGTCCCGTCATGCGGATCGCGATGCCGTCCTCTAAAATGGAAGCGAAGGCTAACTCTTCGGCGGTCGCCCAATCCACGCTGGAGGCTTCGGCGTCATCTAACACCGCGCGGCGTTTTTCGGCGGCGCGAAGCAATTTCGAATTCGGCTGAAAGTCCGCTGGGAATTTCAACAGCGACTCGTTCAGGCTTCGCAAGCGCTCGATTGAAACAGACGTGTGCGCCTTTTGCGCCGCTTTCGGCGGAGGCATCGTCGGGACGGGTTCTTGAAGCGCATGTTCGGCGTCCAGTTTTTGGTTGATCTCTTGCAAGTCGTTCAAATACTTGTGCAGAATCTGTTCAGCCTGCGCGGGTTGAACGCTTCCTTCTTTTTCTAATTTCTTTGCCCATAACTGTCGAACAGTTGGATGCGACTCGATGCTGGCGTACATGGTCGGCTGGGTAAAGCGCGGCTCGTCGCCTTCGTTGTGTCCGTGGCGGCGATACCCGATCAGGTCAATGACAAAATCTTTGTGGAATTTCTGGCGATACGCGATGGCGGTATATGCCGCTTCGAAACAAGCCTCGGGCTCGTCGGCGTTGACGTGGATGACGGGAATCTCGAATCCTTTTGCGAGGTCGCTGGCGTGCAGACTGCTCCGCGATTCGTTCTCCGTGGCGGTGAACCCGATCTGGTTGTTGGCGATGATGTGCAAACTCCCGCCCGTGGTGTATGCATGAAGTTGCGAAAGGTTAAGCGACTCGGCGACAATTCCCTGCCCGATGAACGACGCGTCGCCGTGAATCAGGATCGGCAGAGACTCGTTCATCGTCATTTTCGGCGCGCCTGCGTTATCCATTTTGCTGTTCGCGGCGCGAGACATGCCTTGAATGACAGGGTCCACCAATTCAAGATGACTCGGGTTGGCGAGCATGCTCACGACCAAGCCGATATGATCCGCGCCTTCAATGGCTTTGGACGCGCCCGCGTGATATTTCACGTCGCCCGTCCAGCCCATTTCGTCCCACGTGCGCGAGCGGTCTTTCGGGTCTTTGAACTCCGCCAGAATTTGTTCGTACGGCTTATGGAGGATGTGCGCCAGCACGTTCAAACGTCCGCGGTGCGCCATGCCAATCAACATCAGGCGAATATTTTCACGGTCCGCCTCGCGGATGAGTTCGTCCAACATCGGCACGAGCATGTCGAGTCCCTCGATGGAGAAGCGCGTCTTTGCGGGGTAGATGCGGTTGAGGAAGACCTCGAATGCCTCCACCTGGCTGAGGCGGTCAAGGAGACGAGTCGAATCCATCGTTTGCGTCGTTGGATGAAAACGCCGCGTCTCGGCGACTTGTTGTAGCCAGTTGCGTTCCTCGGGGTTGCGGATGTGACCGTACTCATAGCCGAGGGCTCCGCAATAGATCGAGCGCAATATCTCGATTGCCTGCGAGGCATTTTCCGCTTGGTGATCGCCGCGCAGTTTCACCAAGTCTGCGGGGAGTTGCGACAGGTTGGCTTGAGTCAGTTCGTGGAAATCCAGCGTCAGCGTGGGGTAGGTGGCTGGGGATGCGTTCAAAGGATCAAGTTTGGCGACCAGATATCCCTGCGAACGAATCGCGTGGGCTAAGTTCACCGCGCCGATGAGACTGCGGAGGTCGATCCCCGAAGCGGGCGTGGAATCCTGCGCGGTCCGCGGCGTCCACTGGCTGAATAAGCGGCGGGTGGATTCATCCACCGAGTCGGGATTTTTTTGATAGCGGTCGTACAGTTCGAGGATGTAGCCGTAGTTGGGTCCGAAAAATTCGTGTTCGAGATTCATGATGCGCCTGTAAAAATTATTTCGCTGTTTGGGGTGATATACGCGGAGCGAAGAATCTCCGCCACAAAACGGGAGATTCTTCGCTATAGTTTACCAAGCATCCCGAAGGTTGTCCAAACCACGGGAGCGGCGAACGTCACAGTCTCAGCCGCAAAGTTTTTTTCCATGCGCTCTGCGACAAAAGAAAATGTCAGCCGTTCTTTTTGGATTGTCTTGATTGTAGTCCCCGCTTCGATCTTTCATACATCAAGCGGATGCAACGCGGCTGATCTGTACGCGCCACGCTTCGGGACCTTCTTCCAGATACTTCCAACCGAATTGTCCTTCACGTTCGTGCATGAATTGATAGTAAAGAGGTTTGGGATCGTGATCGTTGATCAGCGTGAAGAACTCGCCTTCCTTCAACGCGTCGAAGGTTTGGAAGATCTTCGGGTGGCGTTCGCGTGGGGGAATTTCGCGCACGTCTAACGTGATGTTTTCGGACATGGTGTGTCTCTCCTTTGGGTGTGATTTTTAAAATCGGCGAATCTGCGTTTGCAGGTCAGCCGTTTTTGACTATTTCATTACGAAGCAACGTGAGCGTCGTCGTACGGCAGGATTATAAACTTTAAGAAAATAATCATGTAATTTGTGTAGGGCGCGTTCTCTTACGCGCCCGTTGGCGTTAGAGAACGCCAACTACACGCGATTACGATATTTATTTGTTAATTTCCATTATCTTGCCATTACAACGCAACGTGAACGTTGCCTGACTTCAATCGCTTCTCTAAAAATTTTTTGAGTGCCAGCGCGTTGTTATGTTCCAGATCATGCGCGCTATAGAGCAGGGTCACATCGCCTTGTTTGGCGGCTTCGAGAATAGGTTGCCATTCGGCGGGGTTGGCTTTTAGTTCGGCTTGATAGCGCTTCTGAAACTCCGCCCATTTGAGCGGGTCGTGCGCGAACCAATTCCGCAAGTCGGCGCTGGGCGCGACGTTCTTCAGCCACGCCTTCATCTTCAGCGATTCTTTTTTCATGCCGCGCGGCCACAGCCTTTCGACGAGAAAACGAGACCCGTCGCTTTTTGCGGCGGCTTCGTACACGCGTTTGATCTTCAACATAACTGAACCAAACCTTTCTCTGCCAAACTTTTTTACAGCGGATGATTGCATTCTGCCAATCCATCATGCGGCGCCCTCTTGCGGTTCATGGTCTAACGCTTTTTCGAATAGTTCGCGCGTGGCTTGATAACATCCTTCGCCGCTACACGGCAGGCGACCAACCGAAACAATTCTTTCATGCTGAATGTTCGCATACGCCAGCGGATGACGTAGTTTCGCGCCGTCGCTCAACATGATCGTCGGCGTACCGGTCACGCCGAATTTCTCCTTGCCGAGTTTGCCCTCCGCCAGAATCGCGGCGCGAGGTTCGTCGCTGTTGAAGAGGCGGGTGAAGTCGTCCAGGTCGAGTCCTGCTTCGCGCGCGAGATCGAGCATCACGTCGCGCTTGCCGATGTTGCGTCCTTCGGCGAAGAACGCGCGGCGGATCCGCAGGTCAAAATCGCGTCCAATGGATTCGCATTGTTGAAACGCGCACCACGCCGCATCGAATGCGGGAAGCGTGGTTATGGGCCAGTCATCGGAAAACGGTTTGAACACGGCTTTCGATTCTTGAAGCGCGGCGAGCCAGATTTCCAATTCAAGTTCTTTGCGATCAGGCGGACCTCCGCCATACACCTCCAGCGGGAAAGCCTTTTCCACCAAACGAACATGTCCTTCATATTCGGGCGCGATCTTGTGCAAGCGCACAGCCGCAACATAACACCAGGGGCAATAATATTCAGCCCATTCCCATATTTCCGGGATCGTATTTTGCGACATGGTCATCTTTCATTCCTTTGCAAACCGCAGGCAGTGAAAAACTCCGAACGAAGCGCGGGGTCATCATGGATGTCCATCATTATTCTCCTTGCTCCCTGAGTTTGGAATCATTTTACTATTTTCGATAGAACTGTTCACATCGGCATAGCGATACGCCAATTTCACAGACGAGGCCTGCGATGGTTTTCTTATCGTCACACTGACTGGACGGCGGCAAACCAAACACTGGTCATCTTCTTGCTAAATCAAGTACAATAACGACCAATCAATCAATTGGAGTGAATCAAATGGTTACTGTTCGTTCTGATGTTTTCAAGATCGGCGACAAGTTCGCCACGTTGTTGGGCGATGAGGTCAAAGTGGGAGATACGGCTCCCGCCTTCACGTCAGTTGTCCCGGGGTGGGGAAGCGTGAATCCGCTGGAGGAATCGAAGGGGAAGGTGATCATCCTGTCCGCGGTGCCGTCGCTCGATACCGACGTCTGCGACCGCGAGACGCGCCGATTCAATGAAGAAGCCGCAAAACTCAGCGAGGATATTGTCATCTACACCATCAGTTGCGATTTTCCGATGGCGCAAAAACGCTGGTGCGGCGCGGCGGGCGTGGATAAAGTGAAGGTCGTTTCGGATGTGGTGGATGCGGAGTTCGGAGTCAAATATGGCGTGCTGATCAAAGAACGCCGTTACTTCCGCCGTTCGGTGTTCATCGTCGGGCGCGACGGCAAATTGACGTATGTAAAATATTTGCCCGTGTTGGGCGAAGAACCGAATTATGACGAAGTGATACAAGCCGCGAAGCAGGCGTTAGGATAACTCATACAGCCCTCGCGAATGCGGGGGCTGTTTTCAAATGGAGGCGTAGCATGAATCTCAATGAGCAGTTCGAACAATTTCGTCAATCGCCGACGGTGGCAATGGGCGACCGCATCTCCGCGCTCAAAGCCAGCGGGAAAAAAATTATCGGCTTGCAACAAGGCGATCCCGATTTTACGACTCCGCAAGCCGTGATGGATGTTGCGTGCAAAGCCCTGCAAGAGGGACTGACTCACTACGGACCCTCGCGCGGCAGACCAGACTTGCTCAATGCCATTGCCAGCAAGTTGAAACGCGATGAGGGCGTTTTGTACGACCCCGCTTCCGAGATCATCGTCACGCACGGCGGCATCCACGCATATTTTTCGGCGATGCAATCCATTTTGAATCCCGGCGACGAGGTCTTGATCCCCGACCCCACGTGGGCGACTCACGTCAACCTGGCGATGATGCTGAGAGCGGAAGTGATCCGCGTCCCTGCCCCCGCGGAGGCTGGATTCATCCCTTCATTCGACTCGTGGGCGCAGGCTGTTTCGCCGAAGACGCGCGCGATCATCGTGAACTATCCATCCAACCCAACGGGCATTGTCCCATCTCGTGAATATTTACAAGAGTTACAAAACTTTGCAAAAGCGCATGATTTGTGGGTAATCACAGATGAAGTCTATGACAGTTTATATTTTGAAGAGAAGCCGACCTCGCTCGCGGCATTCGAGGGCGCAAAAGAACGGACGTTGATCATTCAAAGCCTCTCGAAGACCTACGCGATGACCGGCTGGCGCGTGGGCTTTCTCGCCGCGCCTGCTCCAGTCATCGAGAACGCGGTGAAGGCGGGACAGAACTCCATCACGTGCGTCGCGCCGTTCATCCAAAAAGCCGCCGCGTTCGCGTTGACGGATCCCGGCGTCCAGCAAGAGACGGCGAAGATGCGCGAGGCATACACGCGGCGGCGTGCGCTCGTGATGAAATTATCGGCTGAATTGGAAAGCGAGCGAGTTATCGTCACGCCTCCGCAAGGCGCGTTCTATTGCTTCCTCGATCTGCGCGCGTTGAAGATGAACGACGTTGAGATGTGCGAGCGGATCCTCGAGGAGAAAAGCGTCGGGCTTGTCCCCGGTTCCGCGTTCGGCGATCAGGGCGAGGGATTCATCCGCATGTCCATCGCCGCGTCGGATGAGGAAGTGGAAGTTGGATTTAGGAGAATCGTGGAGTGGGCGGAGGAGCAATAGTTTCAGGTTCAAGCTTTCAGGTTTCGCCACCTTCGACGTTCAACCTTCGACTTGAAACTGGAGGCATTTTGAAAATCGCATTTCAAGGAGAACCCGGCGCGTATAGTGAGCAAGCGGTGTTCGATTATTTTGGGGAGGTCGAGTCGCTGCCGTGCGAGTCGTTCGACGCGGTATTCGAGGCGGTCAACGCGGGGCGGAGCGAGGCGGCGTTGATCCCCATCGAAAATTCGCTGGCGGGGAGCATCCACCAGAATTACGATCTGTTACTGCGCAACGACCTGCACATCGTGGGCGAGTATTTACTGCGCGTGCGTCATTGTTTGATCGCGTTACCCGGCGCGCAAATGGCGGACATCAAAAAAGCCATCAGCCATCCGCAGGCGTTGGGTCAGTGCGCGGGGTATTTACGGAAGCGCGGCATTATCGCGGAGGCAGTCTACGACACGGCGGGGAGCGTGAAGATGCTGAAAGAGTCGGGCGCGCACGATACGGCGGCTATCGCATCGCGCCGCGCGGCGGAGTTGTACGGGATGCAAATTCTCGAAGAGGGCATCGAGGACAACGCGGAGAATTACACGAGATTCCTCGCCATCCAAAAAGAAGCGGTTATCCCAACGGGCGAGGCGAAGACCTCCATCGTGTTCACGTTGAAGAATCAACCCGGCTCGTTGTTCAGAGCCATATCGGCATTTGCCCTGCGAGACATTGACCTGACCAAGATCGAGTCGCGTCCGTTGCAGGGCAAGCCGTGGGACTATTTGTTTTATATTGACTTCATCGGTTCGACGGACGACGAAAAAACAAAACGCGCACTCGATCATCTGGACGAATATGCGGTGACCTTGCGCGTGCTGGGGTCGTATACGAGGTTTAAGGGATAACGAAATCCGCCCGAAAAAGAAAAAGCCCCAATGCTTTTCGTCTGGCTCGGGGTCTTCATCATTCTCTTTTTCTGTTTACCTTTGCCGCTGCTGTTCATTAATGAGCGGCGACCATTGTACGAAACCTTATGACTTAACTGCTTGGCAGTCTACTTGTTGCCTTAGAAAAGTACATCATCAATGCAATAATGAACAGCCACTGCAAGAACCCGCCGATCGTGATACGTTCAACAAGT
The DNA here is from genome assembly GCA_016789025.1 of Anaerolineales bacterium. GTDB lineage: Bacteria > Chloroflexota > Anaerolineae > Anaerolineales > Villigracilaceae > Defluviilinea. The sequence continues at coordinate 49,667 of JAEURC010000050.1, read as the reverse complement.
CCGCCAATGGGACTCTGGGTGGCTACACTGAAAGCGGCAAACCCGCCCGATAAAAACACAGCGGCAACAGACATGAAGGAATACAGACCATATCTACGCATAGTCTGGCTATTCCTAAACCAGAAACCCATGAACAAAATGGCGAGCATTGTGGTCAATGAACTCAAACCAGCAAAGACAATATGCATTGCGCCCGTACTCGAGATGGCAGATTTCATGCCTCCAGCATCTTCGGGGAAGAAAAGCGTAATAATCCCAAATACGCCTTCTACGATTAATATAATAGCGCCCAGAGCCCCAATAACTTTTCTGCGATTCTGATGGTCGCTACGCACATATAGAAACAATCCTGCTCCAAAAGCAATGGTCAGGAGATTGTAGAGAGCAAACAACGAATCAAGAATGGATTTATTGGGCGCTTCAGTTGCAATTAAATCACTCACCGCTTGAGATATATGACTGTAGCCTGGTCTTATAGCTCCCCCAAGTATGACAGTGAGGATGTAAACTACCGGAGCCAAAATTCCACAGATCATTAAAAACTTGTATTTCATTTGTGTTTCCTATCCATGAATGGTGTGAATTTATTCAGAGCAAGGTTGTCAATTTACCAACAGTGTAATATCTTGACGCCAAATTTACAGGAATCGTCCATCCAAAAATATGGATTATCTCTTGGCGCTACGCCCCCATCAAGGTTTTGGGCGGCCAGTTTGTCCAGAGTAGCGTAACCAAGATGGCAACATCTACGAGAATGCCAATAATAAAGAACGGGTGGAAATAGACTAAAAGCATTAAGAGCGAACCTGAAGCTCCGTAAACGGCGAGTGTTCGCCAGAGTTCGCTCGGAACGATGAAGCCCAAAACACCAAGCGCGGCGGCTATAAGGCACAGCCCTGATGCCAGCCAGATGAAACCAAAGATCTTATCAACAAGCGTTCCTTCAAGTTTGAAAGCGGTTAAGAACCATGAACGCCCCAGGGTCATTGGAAACCAATTCAACCAAGATGGGTTAGTTATTTGAGAATTCCCGCCACCAAAGTTCCCTCCCGATTGAGCGCTCACAATGAAACCATGTCCAATGAGAATTACTACAATCAAATACTTCAACATAGCATCGTCCTTTCGTTACAACGGGTCGAAAAATCATTTTTCTAATTTGGCGGCAGGCGCCCAGCTACATCTTAATCCTGCTTTTTGGCTCAAAACAACTCGAGTCTTTACTACGGTAGACCAATTTGTGTCACTCTGAATAGTTCAGCAAAAGAGGTTTTAGTTGTATCGCCCATTGATGAATGGCATTCCAGTCGCGGTGATCGCCTTCCTTCCACACGCCGAACATGACGCTCAATTTAAACATCAATCTGTCGCTGAAATTTTCAACTCGGCTGATATCCAATCCGCCCGCGAAGAGTCCCGTACTAACTGGCTTTACAAGCGCGCGCACAGGATCAAGCCATGTGGATATTTGCGAACGATAGTTTTCTCCACTTGGCATTGCTAAAGTCATGCAGACCAAAAAAGCGGCAAAAGGTCTTACTCTTAATTCGTCTTGATGTGCGCGGATGAATTGCACAGCTTCGGGCAGCCATGCCCTACTGCGAATAGCGCTCCCCGCCACCACTCCATTGTATGTCGAAAGGCTCTGTACTTCCAGCATGGGAATTACATCTACTTGAAAGCTATTTTCCGTAAGTGTTTTTCCGATTGCTTCTGCCACTCCAGGTGTCCAGCCCGTGCGACTGGAATAGGTTACAAGAATTTTATTGGTCATCGAATTTCCTTTGACGATATGTTTGATGTTCAATAGAGCGGATAGCTACATCGCACTCCTGCTTTTCGCCGCATAAAACGCTGTGGGGAATTTATATGGCGGATATTTTGTACGACATCGTTCCTCGCGGCGCGTCTTTATCATCGAGACAAACTCAACAACAATCATCGCTCCCCTCGTTTTCGCTCCAACGACCTCTTCACCAGTTTCAACCGAAAATGATCGGCGCGTTCGCGTTCGTCCAGCGCGGTTTCGATGAAGCGTTGTTCCGATTGCAGGCGCGGAATTAAATTGTGATCGAGCGCATTCAACCGCCGCGAGGTGCGGCGGATCTCGTCGCCCAGCCGCATGAGACGCAGGGTGGTATCTGCAAGCTGGATCATATCCTTCACCTCCCGTTCAAAAGCCGAAGCGGTTTCATCGATGCTGGTGGACGTTCCCACGATGGAGTAGCCGCGTTCCAACAGCGAGCGCGACGGGCTTTTCTGCTCGATGTGCGGGACGCGCACGCCCATCACGCTTCTGGTCGAGACTTCGAGATGGAACCTGCCTCGCGACGCCAGCGCGGCTGACCTCACCGCCTCGGCGCCCGCCATCGCCTCTGCCCGCGCCAACGCCTGGCTCGCCTCCGCCGCAGACTCTTGCAACGCCTCCGAACGTTCGAGCGCCGCGCCCGCGGCGCGCATGAATTCCTTCATTAACGCGGTGCGTTTTTGCTCCAACAGGTCGCGCCCTTGTTTGGCAAGCGAGGTCTGCGCCTTACGGGCGAGGAGTTCCATGCGGGTGACGGATACGTTGCTCATGGTTTTCACATCAGACCAGGCAGGTTTCCAAAACCCGTCAGGTCTATTATTTCTTATTTGTGATACTGCTCGATGAACTCGCGCGGAATCCGCTTGAGCAGATCGGGCGGCATGGGCGACAACAAGTCCCACGCGGCATCCAAAGTTTGCGCGATCTCGCGGCTCGCAGTTCCCTGCCCGACGAAGGTTCCCTCGAAACGGTTGGCGAACTCGAGCACGCGGCGGTCTTCTGTGGAAAGCGCGGCTTCACCGATGATCGCCACCAGGCGGCGCAGGTCGCGCCCTTCGGCATACAACGCGTACAACTGATCCGCGACCGAGCGATGATCGGCGCGCGTTTTGTTCTTACCGATACCTTCGTTCATCAATCTTGAGAGAGATGGAAGCACATCGATCGGCGGATAGATTCCCTTGCGGTGCAGGTCGCGGTTCAACACGATCTGCCCTTCGGTGATATAGCCCGTCAGGTCGGGGATGGGATGCGTGATGTCGTCATCGGGCATGGTAAGGATGATCAACTGCGTCACCGAACCGGACTTCCCACGGATTCGCCCGGAGCGTTCGTAGAGACTCGAAAGATCGGAATACATGTAGCCCGGATAGCCGCGCCGCCCCGGCACTTCCTCGCTTGCCGCGGCGATCTCGCGCAGGGCTTCGCAATAGTTGGTCATGTCGGTGAGAATGACCAGCACATGACGGTTGTGCGTGAACGCCAGATATTCGGCGGCGGTGAGCGCGGTGCGCGGCGTGAGGATTCGTTCAATCGAAGGGTCGTCGGCGCGGTTGATGAACAGCAGGGTGCGGTCCATCGAATCGCTGGCACGGAACTGATCCATAAAAAACGACGTTTCGCGTTGAGTGATTCCGATGGCGGCGAAGACCACCGCGAAAGGCTCACTGCCGTTTCCCCCCGTCACACTCGCGTGCGACGCGACCTGCGCGGCAAGTTCGTTGGCTGGCAAGCCCGCGCCGGAAAAAATGGGAAGTTTCTGCCCGCGCGTCAACGTATTCAACCCGTCTATGGCAGAAACGCCGGTCTGGATGAACTCGCTCGGCTGTGCGCGCATCGAAGGGTTGATCGGCAAGCCGTTGATATCGAGCATTTGCTCCGGCGTGATGGGCGGACCTCCGTCAATGGGAACGCCGGCGCCGTTCAGCGCTCGTCCGAGCATGGAAAGCGAAACGCCCAGCCGCGCCACGTCGCCGGTGAAGCGCACACGCGTCCGCTGGAGATCCAAGCCCGAGGTCCCGATGAAGATGCGCACCATACAGTGCTGCTGATCCACATCGAGGACTTGTCCGAGGCGCACATCGCCGTCGGGTCCCTCGATCTCCACGATCTCGTTATACGCCACGTCCGCGATACGTTCGACGAACACAAGCGGACCGCGGATCTGCGACAACGTGCGATATTCGGTGGTGAACAGGCGAGGCATGGGGATGGTTTTGAGCATGTCAATTGACTCCCATCGTTGAAAAATCCTGCCGCACGCGCGACATGAGTTCTTGAACATCCGCTTCGGCAGATTGCGCCGGGAATTCCTTCATGCGCGCGATCAGCGGGATAACCGGCATGGATGTGACGCGCGAGAGCGGCACGTTCCTTTCGAGCGCGGCTTGCGTAAGTCGGTGAAAATCCATAATGGCTTTCAGCATCCAGTACGATTTTTGGATCATGCAATACCGATCCACCTCGTGGAACGACGATTGCTGGAGGAAATCCTCGCGCAACATACGCGCCGTTGCAAGGATGGCGCGTTCGGGTTCCGCCAGCGCGTCGGGTCCCACGAGCTGGACGATCTCGAGCAGTTCCACCTCGCGCTGCAACAATGCCATCGCTTCTTGTGTCAGTTCGTTCCAATCGTCCGCCACTTCGCGTTCGAACCAGTCCTTGAAATCGTAGAGCGAGTAACTGTTCGTCCAATTGATGGCAGGGAAGTGACGCCGGCGCGAGAGGTTGTAATCGAGCGCCCAAAACGTGCTTGCCACGCGCATCGAGTTTTGCGTGACCGGTTCCGAGAAATCGCCTCCGGGCGGCGAAACCGCGCCGACGATGGAAACCGAACCCGTTCGCGCGTCGTTGTCCGATTCGCCGCCGCGATTCCCGATGCAATCCACCCGGCCGGCGCGTTCGTAAAACTCCGCCAGACGCGCCGCCAGATAGGCTGGGTATCCCTCCTCGCCCGGCATCTCCTCCAAACGACCGGAAATTTCGCGCAGCGCCTCGCCCCAGCGCGAGGTCGAGTCGGCGAGCATCAACACATCGTAGCCCATGTCGCGGTAATACTCCGCGATGGTGATGCCGGTGTAAATGCTCGCCTCGCGCGCCGCCACCGGCATGTTCGACGTGTTCGCGATCAAGACCGTGCGCTCCATCAACTTTGCGCCGGTGCGCGGGTCTTCGAGTTTTGGGAATTCCTCCAGCACTTCGGTCATTTCGTTTCCGCGTTCCCCGCAACCCACATACACCACCACATCCGCTTCCGCCCAACGCGCCAGGCTGTGTTCGGTGATCGTCTTGCCCGTGCCGAATCCGCCGGGGATGATCGCCGCGCCGCCTTTCGCGATCGGGAAGAACGAATCGATGATGCGCGTGCCGGTCATCATCGGTTCGCGCGGCGCGAGACGCATGCGAGACGGACGCGGCTGGCGAACGGGCCAGCGTTGCGCGAGCGTGACCTCGATTTCGCCGCCCGCTTCCTCCGACCTTACAACTGCCGCCACCTCGTCGACTTTTAACTCGCCTTCGCGGATCTTCGTCACGCGCCCGCGCGCGTTCGGCGGCATCATGATGCGATGCTCGATGGTCCTGGATTCTTGCACCACGCCCAAGATATCGCCGGGTTCCACGAGATCGCCCTCCGACACGCGCGGCGTGAAATGCCAGCGCTTCTCCGCCGGCAGCGGCGATGCCTGCACCCCGCGCTGGATGAATTCCTCACCCTGCTCCGCTAGGATGTTCAACGGCCTTTGCAACCCGTCGTAGACCTGACCCAACAAGCCGGGTCCGAGATATGCCACCAGCGGATAACCGGTGTTATACACCGGCTCGCCCACGCGGATTCCTGATGTATCTTCATACACTTGAATCGTCGTCAATCCTTCCGAAAGGCGGATGACCTCGCCGATGAGTCCGATCTCGCCCACGCGCGCCACATCGTACAGGCGGATATTGTCCAACCCCGCCGCGCGCACGACAGGCCCCGCAATGCGGACGATCTTCCCGGTGGTGTGGGTTTCATTCATCATTTTCATCTTTCGCTTTGAATGTGATATGCGCGCCGATCGCTTGATGGATCAACGCGGCGATGCGACTCTTCTGTGAAGCCTCTTCGCCCAGCGGCTTGCCGCCGGGGATGACGATATACGGCAACTGTTCAGCCGAGTCGAGCCTTTTGAGGAACGCTTCATCCATGCGCGCGAACAAGCCGTCGTCGATTGCCAGCAAACCGCCTTCGCCGGCGCCGATCCATTTTTGGATCAGTTCCTGCGCGCTCTCCACATCGTCCATGCCGTAAGCGTCCACGCCGGCAAGTTGAAAGCCGGTCGTCAATGCGGGGCGGGTGATGACAAATAATTGGGTCATTGCAACAACTCCACGCCCGCGTGGATCGCATCTGCCCGCAGCCCCAAATGGACGCCATGCGCGATCCAACGGATGTTGCCTATTTCGTTGACCTTCAACGCCGCGAAACCCAGCGCCACACCGATGCCGAGCGGGTCGCGGGCGATCTGCCCGGCGAGCCACTTCAATTGATACCGTTTCAACGCGCGTTCCAGATCGCTCAGGCGATGCGAGAGATTGTATTTTTCCAATCCGACGCGCAACGCGGGGGCGAGCGGACTCTTCGAGAGCGCCTCCACCGCGGATGCAACCTGATCCTGCCGCGATGCGCCTTCGAGCGCTTCGACCGGGATGCGACTCGGCTGGATGAACAGGCGGGCGATCTCGTTGTTGCCGATCTGTTCATGGAGCCGTTCGCGTTCGGCGGGGAATTGCGCAAAGCGCAGGGCGGTCAGCGCGTTGGCGATATCCGTTTCGAGGGCGAGCGCGCCGGCGAACGCGTCGGGGTGATCGGCTTCGTCTTTCAGGATCTTTGCCGCTTCCGAAAAGCGCCATTGGTCGAGGGCGAGTTCCATCACAAACACGCCGGCGCCCGGAAATTCCGCCCGCACGTTGAGCAGCGGCGCGGCAAAGGGCAGGCTCATGCTCGCAAGCAGGTCCACCACTTCGCGCGGGTTGTTCAAGCGCACGAGTTGACCGAGCAGGTTCGCGTCCAGTTCGCCGATGGGGAGCAAAACCGAAACGATGTCGGATGCGGGCGTGTTACTCGAGAGTCCGCGCAGGATGGCTTTGAGGTTGTGGATATCGTACGCGCGTAAAAATAACGCGATCATTTTCCCGGCATCTTCTTTGTAGAAGCCGCGCAATTTACCGATGACGGCAACGAGGTCGCTTTTCAGCGCCGCGTCGATGCACTGCATCCCCGTCGAATACGCCAGCGCGGACTCGACGGATTTCTGGTAGACCGTCCGTGTGAGCGCCGCGATCAACCCCGGCATGGCGCCTGCGCCGGCCAACGATTCCAGTTCGCGCGGTGAAAGCAATCGCGTTTTCATCACGCGCAGCCGGGCATTGCCGTAATCGTAGTCGGCGGACATTTACACATCCATTGCCGCGAGTTGTTCCCGCTCGAACAGCGCGGCGAGATGCCCGCGCAGGAACGGTGTGATGCGCGCGAGCCGCGCCTCAAGGGTGTTGATGACCGTCACTTTGCCGTCCATGCTTTTGGCGATCACGCCGCCCCAGCAGGTCAACGTGAAGTTGACGGGAATCTTCGAGCCGGACTCAACGAGGATATTTTCGATCCATGTTTTGTCGCGCGGGTCCGCGTCGAGTTGCGCGTTTTCTTTTCCCTCGGAGGACAACTCGTCCAGCGCTTCATGGATCAAGGTGCGCAAAACGCCGGGGTAGGACGAGTCAGCCCGAATGGGGGCGAGACGCGCTCCGGCGGCGGCGAGGGCGGCATCCAGCAAATCTTCCTTCACGTTGCCGACGATGCGCAGGGAATCCATACGCGCCCGGTGAAGGGTGCGCGCGCGTTCGGCAAGGCCGGGCGCGATGGCGCGTTCGATGGCATCCGCTTCGATCTGACGCGCGTCTGCCTGCGCCTGCGCGACGATTTCCTCCGCCGCGATACGAGCGCACTCTTCGATGCCGCGCAATCCTTCCTGCCCCGATGCGCGGATCTTTTCCAGTATGGCGGGCAGGCTCATCTCAACCGCCGAGGAGCAAGAGCATTGCCACGACAGCGAAGCCGAGGATCACCATCGTTTCGGGGATGGCGATGAGCAGGATGATCGTGCCGAGCGCTTCGGGCTTTTCGGCGATCACGCCCGCCCCAGCCGAGCCGATGCGTCCTTGCGCGAGACCCGTGCCGATGGCGGCAAGCCCGATGGCAAGCCCCGCGCCGATGGCGGTGAGTCCCGTTCCGATTGCGGTGAGGTCAAGTTCCATGTTGTCTCCTTTTTCGTAATCGTGTCACCCTGAGGGAGCGGCGCCTCGCGCCACGACCGAAGGGTCTCTTTTTTCGTGTTGGAGATTCTTCGCTTCGGCTCACATCGTCCCGATGTTCTTCGGGAGAATGACACTTCAAAATCTATAAACGACTCTTGAAAGGTTCGTAGCGCCTGCCGCCGCCTTCGTAGAATTTGCGGAAGAATTCCACGTAATGCAGACGCAGGCTGTGGATGGTGGGACTGAACATGCCCAACACCAGATTCAACGCGTGGATGAGGATGGCGAGGATCGCGCCGACGACGACGTTGCCGACCATGCCCGCCATCTCGTTCGCAACTTTGGCGAGGAACACCGAAGCCAGCCCGATCGCCGCGATCCTTAGGTAGGAAAGCACATTGCCGATCAGGGTGAGGAATTCGATGGGACCCATCACGATCCCAAGCGTGCCGAGCGACGCGCCCAGCATCACCACGCCGACGATGACGAACGCGATGGAGACCGACATGAATCCCTGCGGCATCAAATCGGCGAGAATGCCCACGATGAAGAACAAACCGATCAAGCCGAGCAACATGCCGCCGCGTTCAAGCAGGTGATTGCGGCTTTTATCTTTGATCGCCTCCCACACGCCGAGCAGAAGACCCAGCGTGATGTGCGCCGCGCCGATGCCCACCGTCATCAGCAGGAGGCTCATCACATTCTCCGGGCTGGCGCGGTCGAACCACAACGCGCGCATACCGAAATGTTCGCCAAGCGTGCCGAACGCTTCGCCGAATAGAAATCCGAACAGGATCGCCCATGCCGATCCCATTGCCAGCACGAGCAGGATGTCGCGCGTTACGCCTGCTTTGAAGCGGCGCAACAAGCCGAGGCTGATGAGGAGCGCGAGCGTCCCATACCCCACGTCGCCGAGGATCATGCCGAAGAAGATCGGCAGGAAGAACGCCATGAGCCGCGACGGATCGATGTGACCGTAGCGCGGCAGGGCAAGCATGTTGACGAGACTCTCGAACGGCTTCACCACCGAAGGGTTCTGTAAAATCACCGGCGCGCGTTTCTTCAACGCGGGCGTCATCTGTAATTTTTGGAGGAAGACCGAAGCGCCGTCGGAAATTCCGCGCAGGGCGGCTTCGACGGCTTCGAACTGATCTGCCGGAACCCAGCCCGCCAGCACGAAGGTCGAGTCCGTTTCGCCGAACTTCGGCAGGATGGACGACGCGTCGATCTCCTCCTGCAACGCGGCGCGCCAGGCGAAGAGTTTTCCGCTCCACTGTTCAGACAATGCGGCGATCTCCCGGTTGATCCCCGCGATCTGATCGGGGATGACCTTCATGCGGCGGTATAAAGCGGCAAGCACCACATCGGGCGAGCCTTCGCCCAATTCGGCAGGGAGGCGCAAGCGTGAAATATCCTCACGCCCGAGCAGGGATTCGATCTCGTGTGTGAATTTTTCGTTGAATACGATCAACATCGCGCGCGTGGATGAATCCACGTCCGTGGCGACCGCATCGGCTTGTCCTTGCGTGAGTTCGAGCACGCGCTTGCCGATGAGGTCTAAAATATCCATGTGTTCGCGGCTGACCAAAATTCCCACCGAGCGATTCTCCGGTTCGCGCACCGAAGGCGGCAGGATCGGCAATAACTTTCGCAGGGTCGTTTCGAAGCGCGGCAATGAGGCGAGTTCGGCTTCCAGTTTTTCCTTTTGCGAAGTGAGTGATTTCAATTTGGGCATCAACTCATCCACGCCGGCGCGCGCTTCGTTCACATAGTCTTCCGAAAGCGCGGGCAGGGTCTTCGGCGCGGTTCCGTGGAGCGCATCGAGCAAGCCGCCGGTCCGCGCGAGGAGCAGGCTGAGTTCCTCCTGCGCGCGCGCCGTTTCATGATCCAGCATCAGTGGGCGCGCCGAAATTTCGGGCAGCTCGGCGAGTTCCTCGATATGCACACACCCCAGCGCGCGCAGCGCGCGGACGGATGCCTGCAAGTCGTTTTTCAACCCGACGATCTGGATGGGGACCATTTCACGATTCATTGGGACTCCCGCTTCCTTTCAGACCGAGCACGATGTTCATCGCCTCCCGGATCGCCGCCTCCATGTTGGCTTGCCCCCGCCGCTTCAGCCTCTCCGCGTCTTCATTGGCGCGCTCGACGATCCGCTGCGCCTGCTCTTCGGCTTGCGAAACGATCTCCTTGTGACGGTTCTGTCCCTGCCGCAGACCGGATTCGCGCGCTTCCACTTTCAGGCGCGAGGCTTGCGCGCGCGCTTCGGCGGTCGCGCGTTCGGAGGTCTCGCGCGCCGCGATCAACGCGCGAGACACCTCCGATTCAGCCATGCGGATTTGATCAAGGGGGGATAGTTCCGGGATCGGTAACGGTTCGGTCATGAACTGCTCCTCCATCTGCGAATGGATTTGCCACCGTTGTGTCGATCCCTCGCCCGATGCGCAATGCGGATATCTTGCATCGAGGTGAAATGGACAGAAAAGATATAACAAAGGTCCGATCAATCACAGCGGACAGCGTTGCAATTGAAGTCTACTACAAGGCGTGGTTTAACAATACGATTTAAGTCATTTTTATCCCCGTTACAAATGACCTTGTTTTTTGGACGGCGCCGACGAGGGGATGGGACGAAAACTCAGCCGATGCCGACTTGATCGGCTCGACCATCTGAACGAATACGCGTCGACGTTGCGCGTGCCGGGGTCGTATGCGATGTTTAGGGGGTAAGGAAATCAGCCCGAAAAAGAAAAAGCCCCGATGCCTTTTGCCTGGCTCGGGGCTTTCTGCATTTGCTTTTCTCTTTATCCTTGATGTTGCGGTTCATCGGTGTTCATCGGTAGATGGCGTTGAATTGTTGATCGTAGAGATGAGTCTTATGATGTAGCAGCCACGACAGGAGCAAACCCGTTGCCATGCTGTAGACAAGTACGACAACCGTGTAGGAGATGTATTCATACTGATTGATGAGCCCCGTCGCTAGGACAATGCCAAAACCAAGACCTACACCAAGAGAGCTACCCAATATCCATAGCGCGGCGCTGGTTAGCTTGCGCCGCAGAATCAGCCATTGAGACAGTCCCATCATTGCGCCCATCACCAGGAACGAAAAAGTAAGACTACTGGTAGCTTCATCATTGATATTCCGCAACAGAGATTCTGGAATTATGTAAGGGATAAGATAGAAAAGAAACCAGCTAATCGGGATTGTAACCACCCACAGCGGTGAAACGGGGATGAAGCGGCGCAAAACCAACCATTGCGCAAGACCAAAGAGTATCCCGACAACCAGAAGCGCTACAAAGAAGCCGTGAAGGGATCTCACGTGCGGTAGTACGGTACGCAGCGCCAAAATGAAAGCCCAACCCAGAAGATTGCCCAGGTTCCAGTAAAGGAACATCCAGCTTGTTTTATGATTTTTGAACATGGTTTGTCTCCATTCTGTGCGGTTTCGTTCCGAGACGCTTTTAGGGCAGATCAATGCAGCCACCCAACTACATCTTATCTCCTCGACATTGTACACCCAAACACCAAGTCCAATCTCCTCCACTCGTCACAACAAATTCTCGTTCACCAGCAATTCAACGTTGTAGATCGAACCTCCCGCCGCGCCGCGGATGGTGTTGTGCGATAGGACAACAAATTTCAGATCCAAGATCGGATCGCGCCTGTTGCAGGGCAAGCCGTGGGAATACGTTTTTTTTTGTACCTCATCAGCGCGACACGCGATGAGATGATCCAACGCGCGCTCGATGAGTTGGGACGATATACGTCCGTGTTGCGGGTGCTGGGGTCGTATGTGAGGTTTAGGGAGTAACGGCTCGTGTCAGGCGTATAGCGAAGGAAGCGCCGTCGCCTGCACACTTTCTTGGGCTGTGTTATGGCTAGAAAGACTTTCGGTAAATTGTATCGCGTTTAACAATTTGAAAACCACAACTTTCATATAGCCGTAAGACATTGCTTGTGCTGTCGCTATCAGCAGCCAGAGCGGACTCGGTCATTCCAGCAGCTTTTTGTGCTTGAAGACTACGGCTGATCAAGGCGCGGGCTACTCCACGTCGCCGCCAAGATTGGTTGACGCCAATGCCTTCTGTGTAACCACGTTTTCGATTGAATTGTTCGTTTTCAACATCATCAATAAATGTCAGAACATGACCTACAATCTGATTGGTAGAAATCTCCCAAACCACTTGCCATAGATGAGGTTGAAAGTGCGGGTTGACCAGCCATTCTTGGTAATCCTCCGCCGTTAGTTCTTTGGATCCCCATTCGTCTCCACTCGGATCGTCCATTGACTTCCAAATGGCTGGATAGTGGTCGGATGTTACTGGGCGAATTTCTAAACCATTAGGCAACGGAAATTCAATAATCTCCTCGAGTGAGGGGCGTTGCATTTCGTAAAAATATCGCGCAGGCTGATAACCTGCGCGCTCCAACATAATGGAAGCGCCCTTTTGGAATTGCGTGACCCCAACCTGATAACATCTTGCACCGTCAAGATGATGTGACGTGGCTATTTCGTAAAAATGGTTTTCCATCCACAGCAACATCGCAGTACCGATACCTTTTCGTCGCCATTCGGGAACAAGAAAACCATTATGGTGGAACACCCGCCCAGAATTTGTATCGTCTTCCCGCGAGCCACGCGCATACCCAACCATTGTCCCGAAAACTTCAGCGACAATAATGTCCGTGAATGGGTCGCAATTATTTAGATGTTGAAAGGCGTTGGCAATATCCTCCGCCTTTACGTTGCGCGTCACATTATCTGCCGCTTCACTCGCAGTTACCACAGCCGCAATTTGCGAATAATCGCCCTCACCTTGAAAATGGCGAAAATTCAATCCGACAATAGGCGGCGCGTTTTTTATATCAATCATGCGAAGTCGTCCTTTAGGAGCATCGTATTAGTTTGAGTAACAGCCCAACTAGGGGTTATACGGTTTCCGTATAACATCTTATCTCTCGCATTGTACACCCAAAACCACCTTGCAACTTCTTCGCTGTATGCAGGATATCTGATTTTTCATACATGGGGCACTCGTCACAATAAATTCTCGCTCACCAGCAACTCGGCGTTGTAGATCGAGCCGCCCGCCGCGCCGCGGATGGTGTTGTGGGACAGCACGACAAACTTCAGATCGAGAATCGGATCGCGCCTGATTCTGCCGACGACGGTCGTCATGCCGTTGCCAGTTAATCGGTCAAGGCGCGGTTGGGGACGATCCGCTTCTTCGCGGACTTGGATCACTGGTCGCGGACTCGACGGCAACTCGCGCGCCGATTCCACGGGCGAGAAATCTCGCAGGATCGCCTCGGCAGTTTGAACGTCCGCTTGCGCGTGACTCGCCAACTCCACGCTGGCGCAGACGAGGTGACCATCTGTCACTGCGACGCGGGTGGTGTGCGCGCTGAATTGGATATCCGCCAGAGCGATCTTGCCGTTGTCCAATTTGCCGAGCATCTTGCGGGGCTCCCATTCCACTTTTTCCTCTTCGCCTTTGATGTTGGGGATCACATTGTCGGCGATGTCGAGCGAGGCGACGCCAGGGTAGCCCGCGCCCGAAAGCGCCTGCAACGATACGGCGAAAACTTTTTTCACGCCGAACGCATCGTCGAGCGCTTTGAGCGCGATGGTTAAGCCCGTGCTTGTGCAATTCGGATTCGTGACGATGCATCCGCTGTAGTTTTTGTTCTTGCGTTGTTGCGTGACGAGATGAATATGATCGGCGTTGATCTCGGGGAGGAGCAATGGCACGTCTTCGTCGCGGCGATAGGACGAGGCGTTGGAACAAACCGCCATGCCCGCGCGCGCGAATTGCGGTTCGAGGTCTTTGGCGATCTCATTGTGCAAAGCCGAGAAAACGATTTTCGCCTGCGCGGCTTCGACTGTGGCTGGCACGACGATCATGTCTTTTGCATAGTCGGGCATGGGTTCGTTCAGAATCCAACGCGTGGCTTGCGAATATTTTTGTCCGACCGATCTATCGGACGCGGCAAGCGCGACCACTTTGAACCAAGGGTGGTTATCTAATAGCGAAATGAATCGCTGACCGACGGAACCTGTGGCGCCGAGGATGGCTACGGGGATGGGGGAGGGCATAATAAATTCCTTTCAAGAGTGAATGATGAAATTGGTTGAAGGTTGAAGGTCAAAAGTCACGCGACCTTTGACCTTCAACCTTTGACCTTTGACAGGCTATTGAACGATCAACCCATGCAACGCCTTCACCGCATTTTCTGTATCCGCTGCATCCACGACGAGGCTTATCGAAACTTCGGATGAACCTTGCGCGATGGCGAGCACGTTGACGTCCTCCTCGCCGAGGCGGCTGAACACTTGTCCCGCCACGCCAGGCGTGTGACGCATTCCCGCGCCGACGACGGTCACAATTGAAATGTCATCCGTTGACCACACGCGATCGATGTCGTTATCTTCGATCTCGCGCGCGAACGTTTCTTCCAACGCGGTGGTAACCGTCGTTGCCGTTTCAGATGGCACAGCAAAACAAATGGATTGCTCAGACGAGGCTTGCGTGATCAATGGCGCGCTCGTTCCCGTAGACGCCACCGCGCCGAACGCGCGCGCCGCCACGCCTGGCACGCCCAACATGCCGCGCCCCTCGATGGTCACCAATCGTTGTTTTTGAATCGCGGTCACGGCTTTGATCACGCGCCCGTTCTTTTTCCCGTTCGACGTTAATCGCGTGCCAGCATGACTCGGGTTGAACGTGTTGCAAATTCTTAAACCGATTCCCGCTTCCACCACAGGGCGGATCGTTTTCGGGTGCAACACCTTCGCGCCGTAATATGCGAGTTCGGCAATTTCGCCATAACTAATTTCAGGCAGTGTCTGCGCCTCTTTCACGATGCGCGGGTCGGTCGTCATCACGCCATCCACGTCGGTCCAGATCCACACCTCATCGGCGGGCAGGGCTTTGCCAATGATCGCGGCAGAATAATCGCTCCCTCCGCGCCCCAGCGTGGTGATGACTCCGTCGGGCGTCGCGCCGATGAACCCCGTTGTGATCGGAATAATTCCCGCATCGAGGATCGGATTCAACACTGCGCGCGTTTTTTCTGACGTGACTTTGAAATCGGGATTCGCGTTCTGGAAGTGAGCGTTCGTGACGACAAAGGAAGTTGATTCAGTCCATTGGGCTTTTATCCCCGCTTCATTCACCACCCCCGCCAGCAAGCGGACGCTCATCCGTTCGCCCAACGACGCCACCGCATCCAACGCCCGCGGACTGGCTTCGCCGATCACGGCAATGGCTTTGCAGAGGTCAACAAGCGAGAGAATTAGAGAATTGATCTCGGTCTTTGTTTGCTCGCGGAGTGTTTCATCTTTGACGAGTGAATCAAGCGCGGCGAAATGTTTTTCTCGCAATTTATTTTCCGCATCCCGTAGGGGCTGACAGCTGTCCGCCCCCACCGACGCCTCAGATGGATTGGCGGAACTCAACAACAAATCAGTCACGCCAGACATCGCTGAGGTCACAACCACGACGCGCGCCCAATCCCTCGTCGCATCGCGGATGATCTCCACCGCGCGAGTGAGCGCATCCGCAGACCCAACCGATGTCCCGCCGAATTTCATTACGAGTGTTTTGTCCATATTTTCTCCTTTTTAAACACAAAGGACACCAAGTACACTAAGGAAGGAAAAGGGACGAAGCCCTCAAGGATTAAACCTTTGTGACCTTCGTGTCCTTTGTGGTTAAGATTTAGAAACAAAAACGCCCCACGTTTCCGCGAGGCGTTTTGCGTTTTGAGATAACTTTCGAGCCAGTTACTTCATCCATCCAAGCGCAAATTCCTCACGGAGAGTTCCTGAGGGTTTTGTGGTCATGGTGGTGTAGCAAACGTGGCGCATGTTGGGCGGTATTCTATGCGAGGCATGGGATAGAGTCAAGTGGGAAGTGTCTAAAACCTATAACGCGGCATGTCACCCTGAGCGTTAGCGAAGGGTCTCTGAGACGATCATGGAGATTCTTCGCCGCAAAGAACAAGAGCGCGGCTCAGAATGACACATAATGATTTTGTTCCTTGTGTTAGACACTCCTAATCTCATTCACATCGAACGGCGTGACTTGATAGACAAAATAATTGAGCCAATTGGAATACAACAAATTGGCATGTCCACGCCAGCGGACGTTGGGAATCTGCGCGGGGTCGTCTTTCGGATAATAATTTTGCGGGACGTGGATCGGTAATCCTTTGTTCACATCGCGGTCATATTCGGCTTTGAGAGTCAATGGGTCATATTCGGAGTGACCTGTGACGAAGAAGTGGCGTCCATCCTTTGAAGCGGCGATGTACACACCCGCCTCGTCGGATTGAGCGAGGATTTCCAACTCGTTTACTTGTTGAACATCCTCAGCGCGGATTTCGGTGTGACGGGAATGCGGGGCGTAGAAAATGTCGTCGAAACCGCGGACCAGATTGGAGTCCGCATTTAAGAGGCGGTGCTCGTAGACTCCGAACATCTTATGCGGCAGGTCGTATTTGGGAATCCCGTATTTGTGATACAACGCGGCTTGCGCTCCCCAACAAATGTTGAACGTGGATTCGACGTGCGTTTCAGCCCAATCGAAGATGCGGGTGAGTTCGTCCCAGTAATCCACGTCTTCAAACGGCATCTGCTCGACAGGCGCGCCCGTGACGATGAGCCCGTCGAACTTTTCGCGTTTGATCTCATCGAAGGTGACGTAGTGTTTGAGCAAATGTTCAGCCGATGTGTTTTTTGATTCGTACGAGGCAGTGTGAATTAACGTGACGTCCACTTGCAATGCCGAGTTGGAAAGCAAGCGCAAGAGTTGCGTTTCGGTGATCACTTTCGTCGGCATCAGATTCAGAATCGCAACACGCAAAGCGCGGATATCTTGATGCGACGCGCGGTCTTCATCCATCACGAAAATATTTTCGCGTTCAAGGATGAAGCGGGCAGGGAGGGTGGTTGGGATTTTTACGGGCATGGAAACCTCCACGCCCTGAGCGGAGTGAGGAGTGGTGCTGGGGCGCCATTGCGACGAACGAAGTCGAAGGGCGGTTGCATGTGTATTTACAATACCTTGCAACATGTCCTTCGACTGCGCCGCACAACAAACGTGCGGCTCCGCTCAGGACGGAGTATTACGCAAGCGCTTGATCCAGATCCCAAAGAATATCTTCGATATCTTCGAGACCGATCGAGAGGCGGATGAAATCGGGGTTAACGCCTGCGGCGCGTTGTTCTTCATCCGAAAGTTGCGAGTGCGTGGTGCTGGCGGGATGAATGGCGAGCGACTTGGCGTCGCCGAAGTTGGCGACGTGTGTGAACAGCTTGAGGTTGTCAATGAAGCGCGCGCCCGCTTCTCGTCCGCCTTTGACGCCGAAGCCGAACACCGCGCTGGGTCCTTTGGGGAGATATTTTTGCGCGCGGGCGTAGTCGGGGTGATTGGGCAAGCCCGAGTAGGCGACCCAGTTGACGTCGGGATGACTCGTTAAAAATTCCGCCACGGCTTGCGCGTTTTGCACGTGACGATCCATGCGCAGGGAGAGGGTTTCGAGTCCCTGAATGAAGACCCACGAGTTGAACGGCGATTGGCAGGCGCCGATGTCGCGCAGGATGCCCGCGCGCGCGCGTGAGATGAACGCCAGCGGACCGAAATCGTCGGCGTAGACAACATCGTGATACGACGGGTCGGGCGTGTTGAAATTCTTGTGACGTTCGCTTCCAGACCATTTGAACTTGCCGCTGTCCACAATCACGCCGCCGATGGTGGCGCCGTGTCCGCCGATGTATTTGGAGGTGGAGTGCGTGACGATGTGCGCGCCCCACTCGAACGGTCGGCAGAGATACGGTGTGGCGGCGGTGTTGTCAATGACAAGCGGGATGTGGAACTCTTCGGCGATCTTCGCAACTTCTTCAAACGGGAAGATGTTTGCAAACGGGTTGCTGACCGTTTCGCCGAAGATCAATTTTGTGTTCGGCTTGATCGCTTTGCGGAAGTTCTCTGGGTCGGCGGGGTCAACCAGCGTCACGTCAATTCCCAAACGCGGGAACGTGTATTTGAATTGACTCACCGTTCCGCCGTATAACTTCGACGATGAAACGATGTGGTCGCCCGCTTCGCAGATGGCGAGGATCGCGGTTGCTTGTGCGGCGTGACCCGAACTCACCTCCAATGCGGCGACTCCGCCTTCGAGATCGGCGATGCGTTGCTCGACGATGTTGGATGTCGGGTTGCCGATGCGGGTGTAGATGTTGCCCGCTTCTTGCAACGCAAACAGCCGCGCGGCGCGATTGGTGCTTTGCAAGTCGTACGCGGTGGTGAGGTAGATCGGCGCGGCGCGGCTTCCCGTCACCGCATCGGGTTCGTACCCCGAATGTAACTGACGCGTGCTAAAACCATATTGACGTTCGAGAACTGTGGACATTTAACTCTCCTTGAGTGTAGTTTCATCCTAGCATGTCACCCTGAGCAATAGCGAAGGGTCTCTAAACAACGTTGGAGATTCTTCGCCGCAAAAACCAAGAGCGCGGCTCAGAATGACATACCAAAAGATGATTTTTTATCCGCCCATCAGGAGAAGTTTAAAAAATTTACCTCTCCTGAAAATACAAGAAGAGGCATCTGTGACGATTCCGTCCTCTCATCTTCCAGATGTGAATGGCTGTTGCCATTCATATTTGCCGAATTTGGCACCATAACTTTCGTCTGGTTGCCGAAGCATCAAAGGGTCGGTCCCTCCGCTTCTCTGGATAAGAGCGAATATTTAATTGCGCGTGTTATATCACGGCGATTTGAGATGTGTCAAGAGTTAAATGTGGTTCCGTGTATGGCAACTGTGGTATGTGAAGCCAAAGAGCACACAGAGAGTTTGATGTTTTCTCTTTATGATCTCAGCGACTACTGTAGCAAGGAGAACTTTTATGCACTGGTTTCACCACTCTAAAATCGTGGGGGTGTCTTAGCATCAAATATATCTCCTATCGTGTTACTCTGAGCTTACCGGTGAGATTCTTCGCAGTAAAGGGCACACCTCCCCTAGTGGGCGGCGCCAGGGAGAGCGCGCCTCAGTATACTAATGACATAAAGTTGTTTCCTTTATTTTTCATCTTGGACACTCCCAAGTATTCCGTTCTTGATAACGCCATAATTGAGTGCGGTATAATCTCCACCGCAATGGTTCGAAGAAAATCCCCCGAAGATCTATCTGTGGAAGAATTACGCCGTTTGTTGATCGAAAAACGGCGCGGCGCGCGGCGTGAGCGGCTGGAGCATTTTAAAAGAACAGGTCGGGTTGTAGCGGTGGAACCTGACGCGCTCGAGTCATCCGCCCCGGTAGTGGAGACGCTCGAGGAAACCAGCGACCAGCCTCAAGTTCCGGAGGCGAAGCGTCGACGGGTGATGGACCGTGTCCTGTTGGCAGTGGAAGTCCTCGCGGTGGTGGGACTCGTCGGAGTCCTCATCAGCGGGTTCGGAGTCTTGCGCGATCTAAATGAAGAGGTCGCATCCGCTTTTGTGCAAGTGGAGTTGACGCCGACGCCGCTGGTGATGGCGGTGGTGTTGCCGTCGGGACATCTGCCGCCCGATGCGCAGGGAAACACGCGACCGAACGTCGAGGAAATTCCTGAGCATTTGCGACCGATGGTGCAGTCGCTGGAGAATCTGCCGATTCCCACGTCCGCGCCCGATCAGGCGATCCGTTTGCAGATCCCGTCGCTTGGTGTGGATGCGCCGATCGTGCAGGGCGATGGCTGGGAACAACTCAAAAAAGGGGTCGGGCAGAATCTGGCTTCGGCGAACCCGGGCGATAACGGCAACATGATCCTTTCGGCTCACAACGATGTGTACGGCGAGTTGTTTCGCTATCTAGACAAACTTGTGCCTGGCGATCAGATCATCGTTTATACTCAACAGCGGCAATATGTATATGTGGTGGACCGCACGGCGGTCGTCGAGCCGACGGCGGTGGAAGTGATGGCAAGCACAGGAAGCCCAACTGTGACGTTGATCTCATGTTATCCGTATCTTGTCAACGATGAGCGCATTGTTGTGTTTGGAAGATTGCAGAATTAATGGGGCTGGTCTCGATACGTCCCGCGACGAGCATCGCGGGACGTATCGAGACCAGAAATTTGAGCTATCAAAATATTTTTTCAAATGAAATTTGTGGTCTCGATACGGTCTCGGCTATCGCCTCGACCTACTCGACCACCAGATGAAAATTTCAAGGAGTAGATCAAATGGCAAAAAATAAAAGACTGATCGTGAACATGGTTTCTTCGCAGAGCCGCGCCGAATTCAACCCCGATTACACGTACGTCAAAAAAGATCTGGCGCGCATCGGAACGCTGGCTGGATTCTTCATCGTCGCGCTGATCGTGCTTTCGTTCTTTTTGAAATAATATCGTGGAGCGGATTGTTAATCCGCAAAATGGAGAGTTTATGTCGCGCATGTTTGTCCCCGGTCCCGTAGACGTTGCCGATGAAGTTCTGCAGGCGCAAGCCGCGCCGATGCTTCCTCATCGAAGCAAGGAATTCGAAGCCATCTTTCGCCGTGCTTCCGAAAAAGCGCAGAAACTTTTTTACACAAACTATCGAGTCTTTCTCAGCGCATCCTCTGGAACGGGATTGCAAGAAGCCGCGATTCGCAACTTCGTGAACAAGCGCGTGCTTTCCATTGTCAACGGCGCGTTTGCGGATCGCTGGCACGAAGTCGCCGTTTCAAATGGGAAAGATGTCGAAAAACTTTCTTTCGACTGGGACAAACCCGCTTCACCCGACCAGATAGCGGACACAGTTACAAAAGGCGGATTTGAAGCCCTGACCGTCGTCCACAACGAAACGTCCACTGGGTTGCAGAATCCCGTGAAAGAAATTGCGGAGGCTGTACGCGCGGTTGCGCCCGACACGTTGATTCTTGTGGACGCGGTCTCCTCCCTCGGCGGCGCAAGAATCGAAATGGACGCGTGGGGACTCGATATGGTTCTCACCTCGTCGCAAAAATGTCTCGCGCTTCCTCCTGGACTTGCGCTTGGAGCCGTCTCAGACCGCGCGATGGAAAGAGCCAAATCGGTCGAGAATCGCGGCTGGTACTTTGACCTCGTCCGCATGGAAAAACATCGCCTGAAAGATTCGTCCCCTGCCACACCAGCGATGTCGCTCATTTATGCGCTCGACTTTCAACTCGACCGCATCCTCGCCGAAGGTTTGGAGAATCGCTTCGCGCGTCACTCCGCGATGGCGAAGCGCGTGCAAGAGTGGGCAGACGCGCACGACCTCTCAATGTACGCGCCTGAAGGCTACCGCTCGCAAACGGTGACGACTATCAAGAACGAGCGCGGCATCAACGTCTCAGACTTGAACGCCTTCCTCAAACAGCGCGAGATGCGCATCGCAGGCGGGTATGGTCCTATCAAAGAATCTACGTTCCGCATCGCGCACATGGGCGAAATTCAAATGGAAGATATCGAGAAATTGCTCGCGGCGATGGAAGAGTATCTGAAAAAGAGTTGAACGTTGCAGGTTGGAAGGTTTAAAGTTTGAGAGTCTGGCAGATTTTGATTTCTTGCCCAGACTCTTTTTATTTATAATTGAGCAATGGATTTACAACCAGTGACCTTTGACTTGCAACTTTCAACAATGACCTACGGCGGCGACGCGATGGGACGTTTGCCCGATGGTCGCGCGGTGTTTGTTCCGTTTGGGCTGGCGGGAGAAAAAGTCCGCGTGAGGTTGGTGGAGGAGAAGAAAAATTTCGCGCGCGGCGAAATTCTCCAAATTCTCGAATCCTCGCCTGACCGTATCCAACCTCGTTGCAAACATTTCTTTTCCCCTCTCCCCGAGGGAGATCGCGAAGCACCCCGAAGGGGCGGGCTAGGGGTGAGGGCTTGCGGCGGATGTCATTATCAGCATATTCCGTACGAAAAACAACTCGAGATCAAAACCGAAATTTTAGTTGACCAACTCAAACGCATCGGCAAAATTGAAAATCCTCCCGTTCAGCCGATGATCGCGTGTCCGAATCCATGGAACTATCGCAATCACATTCAATTTTCTTTGACAGAAGATGGAAAATTGGGCTACGTATTTCCTCTCCCTTTGGGAGAGGGTAGGGTGATGGCAATCACCGAATGTCACCTCCCCGAATCTCCTATCAACGATTTCTGGCATCAACTTGAATTCGAGCCTGAAACAGACATCGAGCGCGTGTCGCTTCGCGCGGGGAAAGACGATGACCTCATGCTCGTTCTCGAATCGGATTCACCAGAACCGCCCGAATTGGAGATCGAAGCGGGGATTTCCGTCGCGCACATTTATGAGGAAAATTCTGTTGTCATTGCAGGCAACGACCACATCCTCATCCATGTCCTTGATCGCGACTTCAAAGTCTCCGCCGCGTCGTTCTTTCAAGTGAACACGGTCATGGCTGAAAAAATGGTGGAACACCTGATTACGTGTCTACCTGTTTCCCTGTCTACGACTTTACTTGACCTCTATTGCGGCGTCGGTCTCTTCAGCGCGTTCTTTGCGCCAAAATGCAAAACGGTAATTGGAATCGAATCTTCTACATCAGCCTGTGATGACTTTACAGTAAACCTCGATGAATTCGAAAACGTGGAATTGTACGAAGGCGCGGCTGAAGATGCGATAACGCATCTCGAAGCGCAACCAGATGTCGTTGTGGTAGACCCGCCGCGCTCAGGGTTAGACAAACGCGTCGTGGATGGAATCCTGAAATTGAATCCGAAACACATCGCCTATGTCTCGTGCGACCCTTCCACGTTGGCGCGTGACGCGGCGCGGTTGATCGTCGGCGGCTACAAACTCAAAGATGTGACGCCGTTCGATCTATTCCCCCAAACATTTCACATCGAAGCAATCTCCCTTTTTGAAAAAATATAGGGCAGACTTTTGTCTGCCCTATAAATTAATTTTCTGCGATCACGATCACTTTATCATCGGATGTAAAGACGACCGCCTCGGACTTTTTCGGATTCGTATGCACGCCATACGACTTGCCCGCCTCGCTCGCTTCTTTCTCCAGCCGATAGCCGAGCGCAGTTTCCCCGCGCCTTCGCGCCGCCTCGACCACCGTATAAAAATTGACCGCTTCGCCGAGAGACACATAATCGCTGATCGGCTTGAGGTAGATCTCGGCGCCTTCGGGGTCGAACACATCGGTGAATACATCGAACAGTTCGCCGTTCTCTGAAAGCTGCGACATCATCAAACTGACGAGGTGTTCGCTGACGATGAAGTCGTCTACCTGCGTGGCTTCGGCGAGTTCGCGGTTCCGCAGGTCGAGCATTTCGCTGACGATGGAGAACGGCGTTTCATCTTTCTCCGCCATGTCGCGCAGATGCAGTAATGTGACGAGCGTCTTCGCGTCTGCCTCTTGCGGCTCCATGGTGCTGTAGGCAAGGACGATCACGTGATCGTACTCTTCCACGCCGAGTTTGTTGAGCAGGTCGCGGTCGGTAGTTTCACCTTCCATCACAACGAGTTTTTGATTCTTGAGTTTGCCGCCCTGCGCGCGGATCTGTTTTTCGATGTTGTAAATATCGGCAACGACGGTCACTTGCGAGCCTTTTGGAACGTAGTTATCGAGTTCGTGCACGATGGTCGTGCCGCTTCGGTTCCAACCGAGGATGAGGCATTTTTCGGGCTTGGGTTTTAGCGGCTGTCGGCTCGAGTGGATGAGCGCGTTGTTGATCTGTGCCAAGCCCGATGTGGGAGAGATGCGGATCGTGTCGTCATCTGCCGAGAGGGCGAAGATCTGGTCATCCTTTTCGAGGCGCGAATCCATTGGCGGGCTGAGGAGGATCGTTCCATCCGTTTTGCGCAAACCCATCACGCATGAATCTTCAAAGGCGAGCAACGCCTCACCGAAGGTTTTGCCTGCCAGCGCGGGTTCGTGTTTGAAATAAATTTCATCGCCGCCGAAGTTCATCAATTCGGTGTACACCATCGAAAGCCCCGATTGGCGCGACGTTTGCGCCACAACGCGCGCGATGAGTTCGCCCGTGAGGATGGCTTGCACTTTATCTTTTTCGCCGACGAGTTTCAAGACTGCCATGTTCTTCGCGTGGCGGATCTGCGTGATGATGTGATACGGCGCGGCGCGGCGAGCGGGATTATTGGTGACCGCCAATGTGGTTTTGATCACATCGGTATCGGGGTCTTCGTTTTCAGGCGGCAAAATGATGATGGCTTTCGCGTCATGCGGGCTGGTGATCTCGATATCGTTCGGGTCGATCGGGCTTCCGTTGCGGCAGATGATGCGCGTCTTGCCTTTGAATTCCACGCGCTCGCGGATCTCATCTTCCATTTCTACTTTATCTTTATCTGCCAGCACCACAATGCGCGCATTGCTTTGGTTTTCGTTGGCAACCATCAATTCGTTGAGCACGGTAAAAATTTGCGCCGACCAACCCAGCACGAGCGTATGATTCGTTTCAAGCACTTGCGAACGACCTTTTCGCAAACGATCCATTTGCCCTTCGATGGCGTTGTTCAACACGCCGATCAACGCGCTGACGACAAAGATGCCGCCCAGCGTGACGAGCAGCATGACGATGCGATAGCCCGTGCCTGTGTCTCCGCCCATCGTGCCTGAGTCAAGGGTGCGCATCAAACTTTCCCACGCCGCTTCGCCGAAGGGGATGCGTTCGCTTTGTCCTTCTTGTACAAATCCTGTAATCGAAATGATCGCGCCAGCCACGAACACCACCGCCAGCGACAACACGAACAACATGCCGATCATCGCGGGCGTGCCGCGCGACATTAAGTTATCGAACCAATACCTGAATTTTTGACGGAACGAGGGTTTCATATAACCTCCACAGTGAAATGATGGAGAATTATATGATGATTTGGATTCTATCGTTTCCCCCCGATGGTGGATTTACTTCCTGATCAGCGCGATTCTAACGGGCCAGGTCATTCTTCTAGATTCTTAGATTATCACATCAAACCGCCTTCAATACCCTCAATGCCCGCAACGTGACCCACTCGTTCGGTTCTTTCATCTTTCCAAATCTCATCCACGTCTTGCCGTCGTAATCGTATTCGAGCATCCAGCGCCCCTGCTCATCCTGCTTCGAGCGGATGAGTTCGAGCGTGTTTTTCAAGCGTTTGTCTTTGCCGAATCCCAAAGCAACCAACGCCTCTGCGATCTGCAAAATGTCGGTAACGTAGAAAACAGGGAAGCCAAACTTCCACCAATTGCCGCTTGGTTTTGATGCCCAGCCGTTTGGATAATCCGCTGTGGATGGATCCACATGGAAGAAAAATTCCACGCCGTGACGGATTGCCCGCTCGATCAATTCGCTTCGTTTCTCGACGGGCAGTTTGCTCAGCGCTAGTAAAACTTTTACCCCACCCCACGCGCACGGCAGTTTGTTGTTTGCCCCGCACGCGAAGGTCGGACCACACTTGCCCGCGAAATAACGGACCGGCGCGCGCTTGTCTTTCATCGGCGCGACCCCCTCTCCTGTGACCGTGCGCGCCATCCACTCATAAGCCAAGTCCATGCGTTTATCCTCATAGCCCAACTCCATCAACGACCAGAGCATGTTCCCTTGCAGGCAGTCGGCCGTACCAGAAGGAGAGTTGTTCGTCATCGCAGAGAGTTGTCCACCGGGGCTGAGGGCATGATCGAGATAATACTTGCACGCCAGCCTGATGCGCTTATCCTCTTTCACCGACGCGCCCAACTGCGCCAGCAGGATCAACGCCCACACTGTGGATTTATACTTGGGTCCATAGCCCGTTCCCGGTCTCTGCCAGTATCCCTCCTCATCCATCTTGGATAGGATGTGCGAGATCGGTCTCTCTTTATGAGCCAATTTGCGAGCAGATTTCAATTTTCTGTCATCAGGGGAAAGATCGAGCAGGTCGCGCATGGCGAGATAGCGTACGCCGGGATTTTCAGACTCCAGTAGCCACAGGGTGGAGTCGCTTCGCAGTTGGTTCTTCCAAGACATGTGTGCCTCCTTTCAGAACCAGGCAACATCCCCACACTGCAACTACTATAGCGCTTTCTTCCCCCGCTTTACATTCCCAAATGTCACCAATCATTCAGGAGATTGAGCATAGAATTCCGTGAACCCGCATTCGTTACACGCGAACGCAACCAACGCCTTTCGACCCTTCGACAATGGCTTTCCCGAAAACATCTTCGAGAGATCGGGTCCCGAATCGTCGTCAGGCGCAAAGACATACATGTATTGGCTTTTCCATGAATACTCGTTGTATTTCATGATTCTGCCTTGCGTCATCGCGCCTTTGCATTTGGGACAAGTTTTGGGTTCCGTCATTTGCGCCTCCTAAAGTAGATCATGCCAAAACACCATTGACAATGGACCATCGCCTATCATCAAACTTGCATCCTCTCCCATTCGCCCAGCTTCGCATCCATCTCTTTTTGCACGCGCTCGTATTCCGTTCCCAACGTCGCGGCTTCGGCAGGCTTCACGAACGGACTCTCCAACTGCGTGCCAAGATTCGCCAGCGTCGCTTCGAGTTCGGCGATGGAGTTTTCTAACTCTTGTAACTGAGCGACGCGGCGGCGTTCTTCTTTGTTAGAAGATGTTCGTTGTTTTTGCGTAGGGGCGGCCGGCCGGCCGCCCTTACTGTTATTTTCAATTTCACGCGCCATTTGTTTCTCGCGTTCTTCTTTCATTTGAGAGTATGTGCCGTTGAATGTCGTCATGTGCGACTCGTCAGGATCGATCTCCCAAATTTGAGTGGCAAGCGCATCGACGAGATAGCGATCGTGGGTGACGAGGAGGATCGTCCCTTTGTACGAATCCAACACGGATTGCAAAATTTCTTGCGAGGGGATATCCAAATGATTCGTTGGCTCATCGAGCAACAACAAGTTCGTGTCTTGCAAAGCGAGTTTGGCTAATGCCAAACGTCCGCGTTCGCCGCCTGAGAGCATGGACACGAGTTTGAACGCGTCGTCGCCCGAGAAAAGATATTTGCCGAGATAGTCGCGCGCTTGATAGGGCAGCATCCCAGACGCCGCGACGATCTCATCGATAACAGTTTTCTCGGGGTCGAGTCCCTCGTGCGCCTGCGCGAAATAGCCGACGTGTAGACTCGCTCCCAGAATCGCCTCGCCAGCTAGAGGGGCGAGAGAACCGAGTATCGTTTTGAGGAAGGTTGATTTGCCCGCTCCGTTCGGTCCGATCAAGGCGGCGCAGTCCAATCGTCTCAATTCAATATCGGGAGTCGAGAAAAGAAATTTTTCAGGCGTTCCGTTTTCGGCTTGATATCCGACTTTCAAATTTTTCGTGCGGATGACGAGATCGCCCGAACGATTCGTCGAACGCAGATGCAAATGCAGATCGGGCGTGACGCGCTGGGGCGGTCTCAACGCGCGGACGCGTCGCTCGGCTTCCTCCACGCTAAAATGGCTGGTCGTCGTGCTAATGCCAAGTTCCGCCCAGTTTGAATTGAGCATGGCTTCCAAGCCAACTAGCTCGATGCCCTGCATCATGCGCGACAAACGTTTGAGTTTTCCTTTGGCTTGCAACGTGTTCTGCCCCGAAATATTTTTCTTGATGTATTCAACTTCCTTTAAAAGTTTTTCCTTTTCACTTTCATACAGTTCAAAGCGATGCGCCCAGCGGATCTCACGCTCGTTCAAATAAGTTGTGTAATTGCCGCGATAATATTCCGAACCGCTCACCGCCATTTCGAGCAACGCGTTGCAAGCGTGATCGAGAAAATATCGGTCATGCGAAACGATGATCGCCGCGCCGTCCCATTGCGTGAGATAACTTTCGAGCCACTCGACGGCTTTGATGTCGAGATGATTCGTCGGCTCGTCAAGTAACAACAGATCGGGATTCGATAACAACAATCGCGCGAGATGCGCGCGCGTGCGTTGTCCGCCAGACAGATGATCGAGCGACATGTGAAAATCAGGTTCGTCGAATCCCAAACCAGTGAGCACCTGCTTGATGCGGATCGGATACATGTATCCGCCGCGTTCCTCGAATGTGTGCTGCACGCTTCCATATCGGACCAAAGCCTGCTCGCGTTTACTCGGGTCTGACATCTCATCTTCGAGTTTTTTCAGTTCGCCTTCCATGCGAATCAACTCGGCGAACGGTTCAAGACATACATCCCACAACACGCCTTGCAATTCAAAGTCTGCTTCCTGTGAGAGATAGCCGATGCGCAGATTCTTTGCGCGCGCGATCGTCCCGCCTGAGGCTTCGTCTGTGCCGATGAGGATGCGAAGGAGAGTCGTCTTGCCAATGCCGTTCGGTCCCACAATGGCAAGCCGCGCGCCTTTCGCAACGGAAAACGTGACGCCAGAAAATAGATCTTCCGCGCCGAAGGATTTGGAGAGGGAGGAGACGGTGATGAGGGACATGGTGGTTTATGTAGGGGCACAGCGGGAAACTGCAAGTTCTCTTGACGAAGAATCGTCTTGCTGTGCCCTTACTGCGTATTTCGTAATTGTCCCCGAATTATAAAACAAGCGAGCGGACTTAAAGTCCGCTCGTAAGGTCTGCTATTCTCAAGTCTGTTATGCCACAGTCAGCGCTTTTTCCACTTCCACTGGGAGGTGAATAAAAACGAAATGGCTGGTGTGATACAGATAATCTTCCCCGCTTTCATCAATCACGCGAATCAGATCGTCCTTTTCCGCCTGCTCATCAGGGATGACCTCGTAGACTTTTCTCGTGATTAAAGACGCTTCGTAATCTGTATTGTCAATGCAAAGCACAAATTGTTTTTTAGTGTTCATAGGTCAATCCAAATATCGTTTGATCTTGATGTCTTTTCGACCGATCCCGCGCGCTTCATACCAGTGAAGCTCAACATAGCGAATATTGCCGTTTGGCTATTTGATATGGGCAGAGCCCTTGAGTTTTCTCCAACGTCCGCGCCCGTGCATTTTCTGCAAGTACGCAAGATCACGGATTTTGGTTCCGACAGCGATAGTTTCAATTCCCTCAATCTCGTCAACGATCTCGAATTTCACGCTTGGAGTCTACCCCCTATTAAGCGACGATGAAAGCCGAATTCTTATGATATGGGAGGGTGTGAAACACTCACGCATCCAGCGAAGCCATATACCTGTGATACGCCTCGGTACTATAATAGAAACCATACTTGTCAAACAAACGCGCCAAGGAGATTGTCATGCTCGTTATCATCAGCGACTTGCATTTGGGGGATGGAACCACCGGTTCATCCATTCCAACCAGCGCATTCCAATTATTCGCCAAGCGCCTCCGCCTCGACGCGCATTTTGCTTCGGCACAGGGCGGACGCTACCGCCCCATCGAAGAATTGGATGTCATCCTGCTGGGCGATATTCTTGAAGTACTTCACTCCACCCGCTGGCTGTACGCCGTTGGGGATGAAATTCGTGACCACATCACGCGCCCCGGCGAAACGGACTACATCCGCCCGTGGAGCGACCCGAACGACCCAAAATACGCGGCAAAACTACTTGAGGTGACGCGCGCCATCCTCGAAGCGAACAAAGATTCCTTCGAGATCATGCGCAAATTGGCAGGCGGCAAAGCGATCGAGTTCGACTTCCCGGATGATCAGGGCAACCGTGACCGCAACAGCGATCAAAAAATTCCGCTCAATGTTCGCTTTCACTACATGGTTGGCAACCACGACTGGTACTATTATCTCAAAGGTGAGTCTTTTGATGCCATCCGCCGCGAGATCATACAAACCATGGCATTGAGCAACTCGCCAGAGCCGTTCCCATTCGACCTGCGAAAAACGGACAAGGACTTCCCTTGGCAGGAGGATAACGCGCCCGCCATTCGCAAACTCTTCGAGGAATACGGGGTTTTCGCCCGCCATGGCGACCTATACGACAAATTCAATTTCAATCGCGAACGAGGGCGCGGCTACCCCACGCTTGGCGATGCGCTTGGAGTTGAAATAATCAATAAATATCCTGAAGTATTGAAAACCATGCCCGGGATCGATCCGCTTTTCGTACAAAACTTGAGCGAGATCGCCAATGTGCGCCCCGGCTTTGCCACGCCGCTATGGGTGAACGCGCAGATCCGTTTGCTTGCCGAACAAAATCTGATGGACACGATCACAGAGAACGACCTGAAAAAAGTGTGGGATACGCTCGCCGCTGAATTTCTCGAACTCGATTTTGTGAAACAAACCAACAAAAAGCTCAGATTAGACGTGGTAGACGCGTTGAAGGCGGGCATCAAACTATCGAGCCTCGTTTCGTTCGAGATCATCGACAAACTCACCCTCAAACTTCAGGGCGGCAAAAAGCGCGGCGACATCTCTTTCGCTAAGCACGCCCTGCTCGAACCGTCCTTCCTCGACGGCTCAGCGCGTTACATCGTGTACGGTCACACACACTTCCCCGAAACCATCGCGCTTGAGAACAACACAACTCGCGGAAACCAGATCTACTTCAACTCCGGCACATGGCACACCTATTTCGACCTCGCGCGTAAAAACCCCAGCGAGAAAAAATTTGTTCCTTACAAAGGGATGACTTATCTCACCTTTTATAAAGACGGCGAACGAGAAGATCGCCGCTTCGAAACGTGGAGCGGCATGTATGCATAAATTAGACTTTATCGGTAATAAGCCGAAAACCCATGTTGGACGCTGATAAACGCAGAAAAACGCAGATTTTCCTCTTTGAATCAGCGTGGTCAGCGTTCATCTGCGTCCCAAAGTTATTTCCGATAGAGTCTATTGTCGAGATAGGTTACGCTTTAATTTTTTTCAAAAACCCCGGTGTATTTAATTCGCGTTCGAGAAGATATGTGAAGTATCCCTGCATGAGGGATTCGGTCTCGCGCTGCACATCGGCATCGGGACGGGCGCGCGAGGCTTCGGCGTAACTGCTCCGTTGAAAGTGGCGGAGGTATTTCAACGCTTCCACTGAAATGGAATGAAGATGTTTCAATCCCTGCCCACAGCGCGGACAGATGACTCCGCCCGCGCTGAACGAGAAGAATTGGTCTTCAGGTTGAATCGCGCGCCCGCAGTTGACACACTCGAAGAGTTGGGGACGAAAGCCAAGTTGGTCGAGGAGACGCATCTCATAGAAGCGGAGAACCAGCCACACGTCCGCGTTGGAGGCGAGGCGCGAGAGCGTGTCCGTCAGCAAACGGAAGATCGTCGCGTTTTCGGTTTCATCCTCGTAAGTAAAACGATCCAATAATTCCAATACATACGCGGCGTGACTGGTGAGAATCAAATCGTCGCGCAGGGGCAGGTAGGCGTCTATCGTGTCGGCTTGGGTGAGGATGAACATCTCGCGCGCGGCGGCGAGTTGCAATTTGACGTGCGTGAACGGCTCAATGTGACCCGCCTTGCGCGAGGCGATCTTACGCGCACCTTTAGCGACCACGCGCATTTTGCCGCACTGACGCGTGTACAGCGTGAGTAGCCGGTCGGCTTCGCCATAATCGCTGTGACGAAGCACCACCGCATCCACGCGCAGGGAACGGAATTTTGGTTGGGGCATGGGGGAGGGGCGTATACACGTAAACAGGTATACAGGTACACACGTGACTACGTGTTTCCTTGTCTACTTGTTTACCAGCTTTTCCGGCGTAAACGCTTCGGGCAGAAGTTTTTTCACAGTTGTCTCTTTCACGAGATTGCCATTTTTATCTGCCAGGAGAACGATCGTATCAAGTCCAAACTCTGCCATCACTTGGCGGCATCCACCACAGGGCGAGCCGCCGTTGTCTGTGACCACAGAAATAATTTCAAATTCTTTTTCGCCCTCCGAAACGGCTTTGAAGATCGCCACACGTTCCGCGCACATCGTTTGCGGATACGCCGCGTTCTCGATATTTACACCGGTGAAAATTTTACCGGTCTTGGTCCGCAGCGCCGAGCCGACGGGATATTTAGAATACGGCACGTAAGCCCGCTTCCGCGCTTCGTTGGCAAGATCAATGAGAGATTGTTTTTCATGTTGGGTGATTGTCATAACCTTTTCCTTACGCAATACGCAGTACGCAATACTTCGTACTTCGTATTGCGTATTACTTCGCCTTCTTCTTCCTTCTTTCCACTTTCTTGATGGGACGCGCCGGCATCCCGACGACCAGCGTATCTTCCGCCACGTTTTTCGTTACGATCGCGCCTGCGCCTGTGCGCGCGCCATCTCCGAGTTTCAGCGGAGCGACCAGCATCGTGTCTACGCCGATGAACACATCCTCGCCGATCTCGGTGGGAAGTTTGTTCTCGCCGTCGTAATTCGCGGTGACGGTCCCCGCGCCGATGTTGGTGTTCGCGCCGATCTTCGCGTTGCCGATGTACGAGAAATGTCCCATCTTCACGCCTTCTTCGAGCGTGGAATCTTTCACCTCGCCGAAGTTCCCCATGTGGACATGACTCTTCAAATGCGCGCCTTTCCTCAACCGCGCGAACGGACCCATATCCACGTCGTCTTCAAGCCTCGCGCCTTCCAACACAGACGCCAAAACTTTACAGTGATTTCCAATCTTCGAATCGCGGATGATCGTGTTCGGACCAATTACATTCCCCTCACCCATTTCGGATTCTCCATAAATGTATGTGTTCGGCATGATCGTCGTATCCTTGCCGATTCTCACGCCCGCGTCAATATACGTGGACAACGGGTCCGCCATGCTCACGCCGTTTAGCATGTGTTCGCGGTTGATCCGCATCCGCATCGCGGCTTCGGCTTCGGCAAGATGGACGCGCGTGTTGATGCCGATGGTCTCGCTAAAATCATCATGGACGACAGCCTGCACGGGCAGGTTATCTTTCACCGCAAGTTCGACCACATCGGTCAGATAATATTCGCCCTTTTTCTCGTTCTTCGGGATACGATGCAGGGCGTCCCACAGCCAGTCGGCTTTGAAACAATATGCGCCGACGTTCAACTCTTTGATTTTCTGCTGTTCCGGCGTGGCAACATATTCTTCGACGATGGCGGAAACTGTCCCGTCGGCGTTTCGCAGAATCCGCCCGAAACCGTGGGGATCGTCGGCGAAAACGGTGATCAGGCTGAACGGTCCGGGGTTGAGGCGTTGGGTCTGCGCGAGTCGCGCGAACGTCTCGCCGCGCAAGAGAGGCATATCCGCATAGGTGACAATGATAAAGTCTGTTCTATTTTTGAGTAACGATTCGGCTTGCATCGCCGCATGACCCGTACCGAGTTGCGGTTCCTGCAACACGCAATGCGCTGAATCCCCCAAATATTTTTTCACCTCGTCCGCGCCATGACCGACCACTGCCACCGGCGTTTCGGTCGCGGCTTGTTTCAACGCTTCCAACACATGCCAAACCATCGGCTTGCCGCACAACGGATGCAACACTTTCGGCAAAGCCGATTTCATGCGAGTCCCCTGCCCTGCGGCAAGGAGAACGGCGGTTACTTTCATAACTTACCTTATCCAATGTCATTCTGAGCGGAGCAAAGAATCCCCGTCACGGCATAAGAGACCCTTCGCTGTCGCTCAGGGTGACATAACTGATAGTTTGATAGTTTCAAAGTGGATGAGGTGAGTTTCATAATACTCCTACAATGCTCTCTCCCGATGGAAGAGAATAAACAAAAAAGGATTTGCGCGCGAGGCATTGGCGACAAATCCTTTTTACAAAATAAGCCCCGTGGCGCCAATGCGCCACGGGAATTGGCAGGGGCGCCTGGACTCGAACCAAGATCCACAGCTCCAAAGGCTGGTGTGCTGCCGTTGCACCACGCCCCTGTAAGGCGCACATTGTATCACACCGAAATTCGCGGAGCAACACCTGCGCCATACGCTGTGTCACTTCTTTTTTGCCGCGCTGATCTTGAGAGCGCCGGTCACCGGGCGGGGAATCGTCAAGCCTTCTTTGCCCGGCGCAAGCCCCAGTTTATTCGCCTCATCAAACGTGATCACGTCCGGGTTGAGCGGAATGTTGCCGGCCTTTTCCACCGCATCATCCCAAAACGCGTCCACATCTTTCACCTTGGATTTCTTTTCGGCGGAGGCGAACAACGCGTCCACATCCACTTCAGGCTCCGGTTCGGATTCTTCCTCCATGATAAAAGGCGGGACATAATCGCTCGCCTCTTCCGCAGGGACGGCTGGTTCGGTTATCGTGGCGGCCGGCGCCACCCCCAGCGACTGCAAGATATTCTCCACATCGCCGCGCACGAACAACATCCCCTCCACAGTATTCATAATTCGATCTCTGCTTGCCAATTCCTTCCCAGCCAACAGCAACGCATGAGACGAATTGACCGGGATGAGGATCAAATCATGGTCGCCGCCGCGAAAAACATGATAATTTTCCAATTGTTCCTGGCGGATAAAACGCGAGACCTTTAACCCCGCGCTGTAAATTCCCATCAACGCGGAAAGCATGGACACTTCCATACTGCTATCGTACAGATCGCCCGCGCGGGCAAGCACGCGCCCACGATCGTTGATGAGGAACACCGCGTCGGCTTTCACTTTCTGACGGAACCCGGTCAGCAACTCGGAAAGGGTCTGGCGATGCTCCTCGACCTCTTTCGCGGCTTCGGGGGGGAAGATGGTACGCACCAACCCCAAACCGCGTTCGACCGCGTCCAGAAAATCTGCCAGCGGAATAGGCTTGTTGAAGATCGCCATCGCGCCCGCCGAGAGCATCTCATCGCGCGCTTTACGCTCAGCCATGCCGGAGATGAAGATCACTTTTAACCCGGGGTTGCGCGCTTTTACCTTGCGCATCAACTCTACCCCAGAGATGCCCGGCAAAAGATAATCGGACACGAGTAAATCTACATTGCGGCGGGAGGCTTCGAGCAGCGCTTCTTCCCCGGAGGGCGCGTCGACAATATCCAACGTATGTCCCAGCGTTTGCAATGTGGAATGCAACAGCCGGACAATGTCTTTCTGGTCGTCAACAAGTAAAACGCAGGGCGATGCCATAATCGGTAAGGTTTATTTCAAATTCTGTTCGGCGACCCAGCACGCCACCCAATGATCGGGTCGGAGTTCTTTGAACTGCGGCTCATCCTGCGAGCATCTTTCGATTGCCACCGGACAACGCGGGTGGAAGCGGCATCCCTTCGGCGGGTTGAGCGGGCTGGGCACATCGCCCTTGAGGATGGTGCGCTCGCGTTTCAAACGCGGGTTCGGCACGGGGATGGCAGACATCAACGCTTGTGTATAGGGATGCAGGGCTTCGCGGAACAGATCGTCGCGCGTTGCCAATTCGACCATTTTGCCGAGGTACATCACCGCCACGCGGTCCGACACGTGCTCGACCACCGAGAGATTGTGCGCAATGAACAGATAGGTGAGACCAAATTCCTTTTGCAGGTCTTTCAAAATATTCAACACCTGCGATTGGATCGACACATCCAGCGCGGAGACCGGCTCATCGCAGATGATGAACTGTGGGCGCAATGCCAGCGCGCGCGCAATGCCAATGCGTTGACGCTGACCGCCGGAGAACTCATGCGGATAACGCCGGGCGTGATAATCCTCCAGCCCCACTTTCTTAAGCGTTTCGAGCATGATATCCACGCGCTCTTTAGGAGAGCCGATGCGATGGATGTGCAATCCTTCCATCACCGATTCGCCGATGGGCACGCGCGGGTCGAGCGAGGCATACGGGTCTTGAAAGATGATCTGCATATTGCGACGGATAGGTTTCAACTCATTTTGTTTGAGCGCGAACACATCTTGGCCGCCGAACTTTACCGAGCCAGAGGTTGGCTCGACCAAGCGGAGCATCGTTCTGCCGACGGTGGTTTTGCCGCAACCGGATTCGCCCACCATGCCGAGCGTCTCGCCTTTGCGCACAAAGAAGCTGACATCGTCCACCGCTTTCACGTGGTTGACTACGCGCTGTAATAAACCTGCCCGCACCGGAAAATATTTTACGAGATTGTTAACCTCAACGAGGGTTTCCCCTTTTTGGCTGGCGTTGTTTGACATGAAATTTTCTCCAGAAAGGGGTTACTTCAACGGCGCGGAATGCCCCGCCCCGTTTTGATACAGCCAGCAACGCACTTTATGACTGGGTCTCACATCGTCAAGTTCGGGTTTGGTCTCGGTGCAGATTGCCAGCGAATATTTGACGCGCGCCTCACAGCGCGGCGCAAAACGGCACCCGGGCGGCAGGTTGATGAGGTTAGGAACGGAGCCGGGTATCACATCCAGTTTTTCCTTGAGTTCGCCCAGAATTGGGATCGAGCCGATCAAGCCCTGCGTGTATGGATGTAACGGCTCGTCGAACAGCGAATTGACGTCGGTCTGCTCCACAATTTCGCCGGCGTACATCACCGCCACGCGGTCTGCCATTTCGGCAACCACGCCAAGATCATGCGTGATGAGGATGACGGCTGTCCCCATTTCGCGGCGCAGGTCGCGCATCAGGTCAAGGATCTGCGCTTGAATGGTCACGTCCAGCGCGGTGGTGGGTTCGTCCGCAATAAGGAGTTCAGGCACGCATGCCAGCGCCATGGCGATCATCACGCGCTGCGCCATACCGCCGGAAAGTTCATGCGGATACGCGTGCGCGCGCCGCTCAGGGTCTGGCACGCCGACCATTTTGAGCAATGCAACCGCGCGGTTCCAGCCTGCCTCTTTGCCCATATCCTGATGCACGTTCAGCACTTCAGAAAGCTGATCGCCAACTTTGAACACGGGGTTTAACGCCGATTGAGGCTGTTGGAAGATCATCGATACGCGATTGCCGCGTATCTTCACCATTTCATCCTCCGGTAGTTTGAGCAGGTTGTTGCCTTCAAGGAGTATCTCTCCCCCATTCACTCTGCCGGGTTTGGAGACCAACCCCATAATGGATAATGATGTGACGCTCTTGCCGCATCCCGACTCTCCCACCAGCCCAAGCACTTCGCCGGGATACACTTCAAAATTCACGCCATCCACCGCGCGGACAATGCCGTCTTCGGTATAGAAGTATGTCTTGAGGTCTTTCACAGCAAGCAGAGGCTGGCTACTGGTCATGAGGAGAAACTCCAACGAGCAGGGATGGGCGCATTATAGCAAATTACCGCGCGAGAGAAAACACTTTACAGGGTTCGAATTATGGCTTTCTCATTATCGCTAGATAAAATCAATTTCTGTACACGGATCGCACGGACGACACTGAACTCTCCGTGAAAAAACAAAAATCTGTTCAATCCGCGCAATCCGTGTACCTGAGAGATTGAATCTCAGGCTTTGAGAAAGTCATGGGATTGGAATCAGGCGTAATGGCGGAATGAAGCGGGTCCATTCGCTATGGTTTACAACCCGTCCCATAATCGAAGAGTTCGATTTCGGCGAGCGGGAAGTTGGAAGATGGGTCGAGGTTAAAGCCGCACATATCTGCGCGAGCGGCGGCAACTCGAAGCCGCAGGTAAAGCGGAATCGACGGGAGTTCGGAAGCAAAGGTCGCCTGCGCTTGTTGATGGGAAGCGTATTCCGGTTCGCCGGGCAGGGATCGTAGCGCTTGCGCGCAAGCCTTGTCAAACTCCGGGTTTTTATAACCGCTGATGTTCGTGCCAAGCCAGTGGTTTTTTTCGGTGGGGATTTGCGCCGAGGTGAACCAACCGCATTGCGGTTCAAGGCTGCTCACGCCGATGGCATATTCGGCAAGTTGGAATTGACGGCTGAATAAGGGACCGATCGGTCCTTGCGCGTAAAAATTCGGCGCTTCGTAGAACGCGGCATTTAGCCCGATGCCGCATGCGGCAAGCGATTGCGCGAAAATCTCTGTCACTTGGTGACGCTGGGTGGCAGTGGTGGTGTAGTAATCGAGAACCAGCGGCGTTCTAGCGGGCACGCCCGTGACCCCAAACGCCAGCCGCGGCGTGGTTGGGTCGTTGTCTGAATCCAGCCAGCCGACGGCATCGAGCAGGTCTTTCCCGGCTTGGGGATTGAAGGTATAGGTTTGGAGATTGCCGTTGTGAAGCGGGTGATCGGATGGCAGGTAACTATCGGGAACTTGCGAGAGCCCGAACAAAACCGTATCCACCACTTTTTGACGGTCGAGACAGTATGCCAGCGCCTGCCTCATGCGCGCATCGCCAAAAAGATCGGGGCGGTCGGTTTGCGATTTCACGCCGTCGTCATAAGCAGACGGTGAAACGCCAATGCCCAGCCATTCCATCGTCATCGTTTGCGCGGTGATGAGCTTCGCCTGCCCCTGCGATTCCAATTGCTGAAGCAAGCCCACCTGCCCGTCGAGATGAACGGTTGGGTCGAGAACGTCGCACTTTCCCTCCAACAGGGCGCTGAAGGCGGCGTTCGAATCGAGCATGATGATAAAGTTCACTTCATCGAAATGGGGCAATCCGCTCGAAGCGCGGAAGTAATTCAGGTTTTTCGTGAGCAGGATATTTTCA
This sequence comes from Anaerolineales bacterium, assembly GCA_016789025.1. Lineage (GTDB taxonomy): Bacteria > Chloroflexota > Anaerolineae > Anaerolineales > Villigracilaceae > Defluviilinea. The sequence continues at coordinate 11,230 of JAEURC010000050.1, read as the reverse complement.
CCGGCGTTCCATTCCTTCACGATATACGGACCCCAACCCAACGGGAAGCGCGCCGAAAGTTCGAGCCGCGCCAAGTCTGCGGGAGATTGCTCTCCCCAAACATGTCGCGGCAGTGGCATGAAGAAATTGGTGTAATAATCGGGATCGATAAAGCCGGGCATTCCCCACCATTGAACTGTCACGCCATCGGAGGCGGCTTCGTACGTTTGTGTGCGATCGATCAGGAACTTGGAGCCAGGCGTGGCGTCGTTGGCGGAAAGTTCGAATGAGAATACCGAATCATCGGCGGTGAGCGGCGCGCCATCGGACCATTGCAAGCCTTCGAGCATGGTGAAGGTGACCACCATTTGATCCATGTTGATATTACTGACGCCGTCATAAGTCACTTTGCATTCATCGCTTCGGCATTTGCTTGGGAAAAGTTGCGTGCCTTTAACTAGACCCACTACGTTGCCGCTCGCGTCCACGATCTGGTCGCCAGGTTGCACAGTCACCGTTTCGATTTGCGCGTCGCCGTCTTCAAGGTTCGGGATTTTTTCGAGGAGGACCGGTTCATACCCATATTCGATCACATCCATGGGACCATCATAAATGGCGGAAAGCACACTGCGCGCCGCGGCATTTAAACTCCCAAGTGGATAGAGCGTGGTTGGCTCTTCCCCGAGGCAAATGTTGAGGGCGCGCGTGGCAGGCGTGGCGGTGGGAAGAGGCGCGGGTGTTTCCGTTGGCGCATCAGGCAAGGTGGGAATTTCTGTTTCCTGTTGCGGGGCGCACGAAGCGATGATGAGCAGAACTAAAAAACTTGAAATGAGTTTTTTCATGTGAAATTCCATTCGGTGTATTCTCCCCATTATAACGAAACCCGTGGCGCCATGGCGCCACGGGTTTTATTCGCTTATCCGTTTTTTTCCGCAACCCAACAGGCGACGAAATGCCCCGGCGCGAGTTCCTTGAACTCAGGCTCGTGTTGCGAACAGATATCGATCGCAACCGGGCAACGCGGATGGAAGCGGCACCCTTTGGGCGGATTCAACGGGCTGGGCACATCGCCTTTGAGGATAATGCGCTCACGCTTCACGGTCGGATCGGGGATCGGGATCGCCGACATGAGGGCTTTGGTGTACGGGTGAAGCGGGTTGCGAAAGAGTTCTTCGCGTTCGGCAAGTTCCACCATTTTGCCGAGGTACATCACCGCTACGCGGTCTGAGATGTGTTCGACCACGCTCATGTTGTGCGCGATAAATAAATAGGTAAGCCCGAACTCTGCCTGCAAATCTTTGAGGATGTTCAACACCTGCGATTGGATGGACACATCCAACGCGGAGACCGGCTCGTCGCAGACAATGAACTTGGGTTGCAGGGCAAGCGCGCGCGCAATTCCGATGCGCTGGCGTTGACCGCCGGAGAATTCGTGCGGGTAGCGGCGGGCGTGATAATCTTCCAGCCCCACTTTTTTCAACATGTTGATGGCAATATCCCAGCGTTCTTTGGGGTGACCGATGCCGTGAATGTGCAAACCTTCCATCACCGATTCGCCGATGGGCAGGCGCGGGTTGAGCGAAGCGTACGGGTCCTGAAAGATCATTTGCATGTTGCGACGCGCTTGTTTGAGCGACTGCGAACGCATCTGCACGATATCTTCCCCGTTGATGAAAACCGACCCGGACGTCGGCTCGATCAAGCGCAGGATGGCGCGCCCGACGGTGGTCTTTCCGCAACCGGACTCGCCCACCATGCCCAGCGTTTCGCCTTCCTTCACAGAGAAGCTGACCTTGTCCACAGCCTGCACGTGCGCCTTCACGCGTTGAAGCACGCCAGCGCGTACCGGGAAATATTTCACCAGGTCTTTGACGACAACGAGGTCGTATTTTTCATTGGATGGATTCATCGGCATGATTTCACTCTAGGTAGATGGATTTTTGAGGGGCGCGGTGTGCTGGCTGGAATCCTGATACAGCCAACAGCGTATGATGTGGTTCTCGTTGTATTGAATCAGGTCGGGGTCTTGTTCGGTACAAATGGCGAGGTTGTGTTGAACGCGCGCGGCGCAACGCGGCGCAAAACGACATCCCTTCGGCAGGTTGACGAGATTAGGAACCGCGCCGGGGATCACATCCAGTTTTTCACGCACCCGCCCAAGCACAGGCGTCGAGCCGATCAACCCTTTAGTGTAGGGATGCAAAGGTTCTTTGAAAAGGCTGAGCACACTCGTCTGTTCGACGATCTCGCCGGCGTACATGACCGCGACGCGATCTGCCATTTCGGCAATAACGCCGAGATCGTGCGTGATGAGGATAACCGCCGAACCGAATTGTTCGCGCATGTTCCGCATCAGATCCAAAATTTGGGCTTGAATCGTCACGTCGAGCGCGGTCGTCGGTTCATCGGCGATCAACAAATCGGGGAGACAGGCAAGCGCCATGGCGATCATTACGCGCTGTGCCATACCGCCGGAGAGTTCGTGCGGGAAGGCTTCGGCGCGGCGTTCGGCGTCGGGAATGCCCACCAGTTTGAGCAATTCAACGGTGCGTTTTTGCGCGGCTTCCTTGCCGAAATCCTGGTGAACGTTCAGCACCTCGCCGATCTGCTCGCCCACGCGGAAGACCGGGTTCAGCGAAGTTTGGGGTTGTTGGAAGATCATCGAAATGCGGTTGCCGCGCACCGTCATCATTTCAGATTCGGGAAGTTTTAGCAAATCCTTGCCATCGAATAGGATCTCGCCGCCTACCACTTTTCCGGGCTGTCCGATCAACCTCATGATGGAAAGCGATGTGACGCTCTTGCCGCATCCCGATTCGCCCACGATGCCCAGCACTTCACCGGGGTACACCGTGATGTCGACGCCGTCCACCGCTCTCACCACCCCGTCTTCGGTGAAGAAATGGGTTTGAAGGTTTCGGACCTCAAGCAGGGGTTTCTGTGCTTCTTTTGTATCAGTCACGGAAGTCTCCGAAGAAAGAAATTACAACTTAAGGCGCGGGTCGAGCGCATCGCGCAAGCCGTCGCCGATGTAGTTGAAGGCAAGGGAGCAGAGGAAGATGGGCAAACCCGGCACGAGTGGCAACCACGGGCGGTCCAGCATAAACTGTTGTGAAGCGGCAAGCATATTCCCCCACGTGGGAACGGGATCTTGAATCCCGAAACCTAAAAAGGCAAGAGCGGCTTCGCCTACAATGTAGCCCGCCAAGCCGAGGGATGCATCCACGATGATGGGCGCCATGGCGTTGGGGATCATATCGCGCAGGATGATGCGGAAGTTTGACGCCCCCAGCGAACGCGAGGCTTCAACGAAAGTTTGTTCGCGCAGGGAAAGCACAGTTCCGCGCATCAACTGCGCCGCGCTCAACCAGCCGAAACCCGCCAGGACCAACACGATCAGCACGGCATTGCGCGAATCGCGCGGGCTGAGCAGAAGGATATCGCCCATAAACTTCAAGACCGGGTCCGGAATGGCGATCAGTTCTTCGTTGCGCAAGAGCATGGAGGAGATGATCAAAAGCAATGGCAGTTGTGGAATCGTCAGCATGAATTCGACAAACCGCATGAGGATGGTGTCGATCCACCCGCCGAAGAAGCCAGAGATCGCTCCGATGACGATGCCGATCGTCTCGGAGATGAGAACCGACAGGATGGCGACCGTTAGCGAGATGCGCCCGGCATAGATCAGGCGGGAGAAGTAATCGCGCCCGATATGATCGGTGCCCATGTGGTGCACGCGACCCGTTTCCGCGTCTACGGTTCCCCAGGGAACAAAATATTTATTGACCGAGAGTTCCTGGATTTCAAAGGGGGCAATATACGGCGCGAGGATGGTGATCATGAACATCACCAGCATGATGACGAGCGAGATCATCGCCAGGCGGTGACGCTGGAAACGGCGCATGACGATCTGGAACGGCGAACGTTCCTCGATGGTAACGGCTTCGGGTGAAAGGGATGCGACCTGTGCGGCAGACATGAGAGAAAGACCTCGTTACGACAATCGGATTCTTGGATCGACGAGCGTGTACAGCACATCCCTGAGCAGGGTGGCAATGACGGTCAGCACGGCAAGAATGAAGAAGATAGACATCGCCACCGGGTAATCAAAGTCTCCCAGGGCTTTGATGTACAACAACCCCATGCCGGGCCAGGCGAAGATACTTTCTGTAATGATGGCGCCGCCGAATAGACCAGGCAGGGTGAAGACCACAATGGTGATGAATGGGATGAGCGCGTTGCGGAAGGCGTGCCTCATGATCACCACGCGTTCAGACAATCCCTTGGCGCGCGCGGTGCGCACGTAATCCTGACGCATTACCTCGAGCATGCTGGCGCGGACGAAGCGGCTCCAACCCGCGATGTTTACCATGGTCAACACGCTGAGCGGGAGCACGAGATGCAGAAAGCGGTCTTTGAGCGACCCCGCCTCCACAGCCCCGATGATGGGAATGGAATAATCGCGGATCGATTCGGATAGCCCGGCTGGCAGATACATCCAGCCGGCATCTTTCGGGATGATGGAAAATGCGAGGATCAACAAAATGCCGAAGAAGAAAGTCGGCATGGCAGAGCCCATGAATGCGAGCGATGTAAAGATGTAATCAAAACGAGAGTATTGACGTATGGCGGAATAAACCCCAAGCGGGATGCCAATGAGGATCGAAAGTAGGGATTGCAAACCGATCAATTGGATCGTTTTTGGGATACGGCTCGCCAGAAGTTCGGTCACCGGGCGATCGCGCAGAACCTTCCACGATAATCCAAAATCGCCGAACAGAACGCCCCGGCTGGTGCGGCGCCCCACCAGATCTTTCAGAAACACGTCTTCTTTGCAACCGGTAATGATCGATTCAAATTCCCCGGTATCTTCGTTCAGTTTTTCAGATTCGATCGGTTTTCTACAGCCCACTTTTAGATCGGAAAAATATTCCTGTCCGCCGATCACGAGGGGTCCGCGCGGTTCGCCGATCAACCAACGGGTAAATCGATAAGGCAAAAATAAATCCAATTCAAAATAAGCGCGGATGCGCGCGATATCATCTTCGGTAATTTGAAAACGCCCGCCTTGTTGAATCTGACGCAAGCCCTGGAGAGGTCCGCCGGGGGCAAGGTTCAACAGCGCATACGAAGCGACCGCTGAAATCAATACCACTAAAATCATTTGAAAGATACGTCGAATGAAATAGGCTGTCATAGTGAAACCTCTTGACATTATAGGAAGGTGTGCCTCTTGCGAGGCACACCTTCATTTTAGCACGCGTATTCGTTCAAATTAGCGAACGAACAGGGAGATATCGATGTGTTCCCAGGTGGCGCTTGGTTCCACAATGGTTTTGATCTTGCCTTCGCCTTCAGCGGCGACAAGCGTTTCGGTCAGACCAACGAGGGAGGTTGAATCGAGGATGTCGATCTCACCGCCGAGCAGGAGGGTTTCCTGCGATTCGGGCGTGATGATCTGGATCACGATATTCGGGGTGGCAACGCCACCGGGCCAGAATTCGTTGGCTGTGAATTCCATCTTGACGCCCTTTTCCCAGCCCACGATCTTGTACGGACCGTAGGAAAGCGGGGTTTCAGCGACAAGCGGGTTGGTCGCCCAGTCTTTGGCGGGAACATCACCCAACTGATGAGCGGGGTAGATGGGCCACACAGGGAGGAAGTATAGCGGGTCTTGAACGCCGGGAACCCAGGTCTGGGTGTATCCAACGCCATCGAATGTGGCGCTGGCTGTCTTATCACAGACGATGAAGGAGGTCGCGCCGGATTCGGGATCGCAGGAGATCTTTTGGCCCAGTTCGAGGTCGGCGGCAGAAACGGGCGTGCCGTCTTCCCAGGTGAGTCCGTCAATCAGATCGAAGCGGGAGACCAACTGTTTCATCATCACGGTGCCGCCAGTGAATTCGACTTCTTCGCCAGCCGCGTTCTTGACTTTGACGCCAGCCGCGAGGTCGACCACATCGCCATTAACATCCACAACTTTGGTGCCTTCGGACACTTCCACATCATTGTTAGTGGTACCACCATTTTCGATGGTGGGCAATTGCTTAACCAACTGAGCCTGGAAGTCATAGTTCAAGCCGGTGGATTGGTTCGGGCGGATGAGCGTATACGCCAATTGCGATACGAACGCGTCTTCCACGAGGGTGAAGAGCGAGGCGGGTTCCTGCGTGAAGCCCATGATGATGGTGTCGGAGCCTTCGAGCGCCCAATCCGAAACGTTGTAGGTGTAATACGGTTCGCCCGGTTTCGGTTCGAGGCCGGTCAACGCGGCATTGTATGCATAGGTGTCGGTGCGGTTGAAGAGCGGAATGCTCGGGACATCCTTAGTGAATTCCTGCTGGACGATAGTATATGCAGCAATACGTTCATCTTTCACAAGGGTGTTGTTCGCCAATTTAATGTTCGTGCTGGCGGCTTCGTTACACCAGCCCATGGCATTTTGACCTTCCCAGCCGTTATTGGGGGCGGGAATCTGATCGCAAGCATACAGGGTCTGTCCGCCGGGATCGGCCTGGCCAACCCAGGCAAACGCGCCGAGTTCATAGTCGCGGCGGGCAATACCCGTGGTATCGCCGAACCACCAGGAGGCGGGAGCATGCAAGCGGACGACGCGAACGCCACAGTCGGCCATTTGCTGTTCCCAGATCGCAGCCCAGGTCTGGCGGAAGGCGGCGCTGGTGGTGGTGAACTGCAAAGCCAGTTCATCGCCATTGGCATTGGTGCGGAAGGATGCGCCTTCGGCGAGGGTCCAGCCGGCTTCATCGAGCAACGCTTGGCCCGCAGCGGGATCGAACGCATAGATGGTGATATTGTCATCGCCGGCATACGCCCAGTGATCGCGCGGGATGAAGGTGTGCATGACGAGGTTCGCGCGAGTGGTTTCGTCGGTAAGAGGGTAAACCGAGGCGAGCAGGTCAGACTTGTTAGTGCAGTACGAAAGCGCCTGGCGGACCTTGAGGTCGCTGAGGATCGGGTGCGGCGTGGTGAACGCTTCGCGCTCCACTTCCACAACCTCGGTCACGACGACTTCCTGAGTCACCACGATGGGTTCAGCCGGCTCGGCGGGAGCGGGCGTACCGCAAGCCGAAAGAACCATGCTTGCGATTACGAGCAACCCGAGAACGATCATAGTTCGATTCTTGGACATTGGATTTCTCTCCTACAAATTTTGATTTGAATTTTTTGATGTGAACGTTCGAATGAGATGGTTGGTTGGTTCCCCGCAACACTCCTTTCTGAATCATTGGATTCATCATCGGACAGCGCTAGATATAGGACTAGACACTGTGTCCGGCTCATAGGTAGCGGAATTATATCCAATTCTATTCGAGCGTCAACGGTAATACCAGAGAATCGCGAGAAAACGACTTGTATTTAAGGAAACGGAACCCTGGTATTGCCAAAAAACAGTTCTCCAGAGGGGTTTACTTTTCAGAAAAACACCCCAACTCTAGATGTCGGGGTGTCAGAAAAAACCAATCGATAATCTATTGCGTGCCACGCATGCGAGGATCGAGCGCGTCGCGCAAGCCGTCGCCGAGAAAAGTAAAGGCAAGCACAACCAATGCAACACAGATGGCGGGTGCCAGCAACAGGTATGGTTGTGAGTTGATGGCGGACTGCCCATCCAGCATGAGCGCGCCCCAACTGGTAATAAAGAAACTGGCGCTGTCGGTGGCGGGGCGTAAGCCAACCCCCAAATAACCGAGGATGGCCTCGGTTATGATGAGGCCCGGTATTTGAAACGCCGCGCTGACGATCAACGGGCTGAGGCAGTTGGGGAGGATATGGCGGAGCATAATGCGGTTGTCTTTGGCGCCGATACAACGGGCGGCTTCAACAAATTCCTTCTGCTTGACAGACAAGACCTGCCCGCGCACGAGGCGCGCCACACCCACCCAATTCACAATGGCGAGCGCGGCAAACAACAACACCAACCCGTTCATAAACTGCCCGATAAACGTATCGCGCAGGGCAACCATGATGATGATGAAGAACAGCAGGTCTGGAAACGCATAAATCACATCGGTCAAGCGCATGAGGAAGTTGTCGGTGTGGCCGCCAATATATCCTGCCAACATGCCGACCGTAGTTCCCAGCAGGAGGATAATGATCGTGGGAAGAAAACCGACCACCATGGAAACCCGCGCGCCATAGATGGTTCGGCTGAGGGTATCACGCCCCAGAGAATCGGTGCCGAGTAAGAACTCCGGTTCGGCTTTGATATTCGTCGCGCCCTGATCAAAGGGCGGAGGGAGAAATCGTTTTCCGCCATGCAATTCAAGCGGGTTCATCGGGGAAATGACCGATGCAAACGCCGCCATGAAGATGAAGAAGACGATTATGACCAAACCGAACATGGACGCTTTGTTACGAACCAACCTCGACCAGGCTTCCTGCCCCAGACTTTTACTTGGGCGAAAAACATCGTTGAATTCGGCGATCTTACCAGACGCTGTAGTTTGAGCGGTCATATCAAGTCCTTTTATTCTTCCAGGCGGATGCGCGGATCGATAAACACATAAATAATATCAACGCTCAAATTAGCGACCGCGACCAGCAAGGCATAGACGAGGGTGGTTCCCATGATCATGGAGTAATCGCGCTGACCGATTGCCTGCACATAGGCGCGCCCCATTCCCGGAAAACTGAACATCGTTTCGATGATGAATGAGCCGGTAACCAACCCAGCCAGCGCGGGACCGAGGATCGTGATGACGGGGATAAGCGCGTTCTTGAGCATGTGGATGAAGATCACGATCCGTTCCGCGAGCCCTTTGGCGCGCGCGGTGCGAACGTAATCCTGTCGCATCACCTCCAGCATGGAAGAGCGCGTCAGACGGGCAGTGTATGCCAGCGTACCGAAACCCAACACCGCCATGGGCATGAACCAGTACTTGATCTGTGTCCAATCGTCCACGACGATATCGATCCAATGCAGGCGCGAAGCAAAAATAATGATCAAAAAAATTGCGAGCACAAAACTGGGCACCGATATGCCGCTGGTCGCGATGAACAAGGCGGCGTAATCGACAATGGTGTTTTGTTTCAACGCGGCAATGATACCCAATGGAATGCCGATAAAAATCGCCATGGAAAGCGCCAGTACACCAAGACGGATGGAATACCCAAAACGGCTTTGCCAGAACGTTTTACCTTCCGGAGGGGAAAACAAAATATTCTGCACTGTTCGGCCGCGCTGACGATAGGAAGGACCCAGGTTGCCACAGACGACGCCGCAGACCCATTCTTTGGTCTGACTGTTCGTATCGCCAATGACATAGGCATAAAATTGCCGCCACATGGGCTTATCCAGCCCATAATAAGCCGCCAGCGATTTCGCGGTGGCGGCATCCACCTGACGACGTTCCGCGTCAGTATCCCAAGGACCACCTGGAGCGTTGCGCATGACCACGAACGTCACTGCGGAGACGGTGAGCAGAACAGGAATTAGCCAAAGTAATCTTCGGATGATGTAGGTGGTCATGGTAACTCGCTTGCGAACGGAATAAAAACAACCGCGCGGCAAAATTCAAAAGATTGCATACAAAAGCAAGGTCTGGGACGGGGAACCGCGGTTCCCCGTCCCAGGTAGTTCAGTTCAATGAAACGCCAGACTTACGGGATCATTGAGGTGTCGATGGTGATCGTCCACGGTGTGAGATCGCCGGGGAACATGTGATCTTGCGGGGTGGTCAGGAAACCCTGCACCCACGGTTTCACCAGGTAGTGATTGAGCGAGTTATAACCGAAAGCGCCAGGGATATCATTGAGCAGGATTTGCTGGGCTTGGGCATACAATTCAGCGCGCTTGGCGGTATCGATCGTGGTATCCGCTTCATCCACCAGGGCATCGAATTCAGGATTGGAATAGCCCCAGCGATCAGAGAAGGTGCCTGTGCGCCAGTACACGCTCAACCAGTTTTGTTGGTCCGCATAGTCCGCGCACCAGCCGCCACGAGAGAGAAGCGGGTAGGTGTCCGGATCTTTCTGGATGGCAGTGTAGGTGGTGGGCTCAACCGGGTCGAGCGCCAGATCCACACCCAGAATTTCCTTGTATTGAGCGGCGATCCACTCATGGCGTTGGCGGTTGCGGGCTGAGTCAGAGAATGCCATCTTGAGTCCCAACGCGTTCAGCTTTTCAGCAGAGTTGAAAGGTTCAGAGGCGGCGGCAAGGGCGGCTTTCGCGGCTTCCGGATCGAAGTGCAACGGGGTGTTGGCATCGTATCCAGGATATCCGGGGGGAATCCATGTCCAGGTCGCCAGGGAGAGGGAGCCATCCACGTCACGAACCCAGGATTCGGCATCGAACGCCAAAGCGAAGGCTTCGCGGACTTTCTTGTCGGTGAAGGGGTTCGGCTGGCCGTTCCAGGTGGGGTGGAAGCTGTACTGGATCTTGATCGTGCACGAGCCAGCATACTTCACGTGCTGGGCGGTCAGGTCCGCGTCAGCGTCGATCACAGGGAGGTCTTCCGCTACGGAAGCAACGATATCGAACTCGTTGTTGAGGTAGGCTTCAAAAGCCACAGCGGAATCTGTGATGTAGCTATATTCCATCGAGAAGGTAGGCACGGCGCCGCCCACGAAGTTGGGGTTCGGGACAAAGACGGACTTGACGAACGGGTCCACGCTCTTCCAGATGAAGGGTCCGTTACCAACTTGGAACTTGGAGCTGGTCCACCAGATGTCTCCGCCTTCGGCAATGTTCTCTTCCTTAGCAGGATAACCAACCCAGATACCTGCGATGGTCGCGAAGTACGGGGCGGGCTTCGAGAAGTTCAAGGTGAGGGTATCGCAGGCGGTGTCTTCATAGTCAGCACAGGCAGAGCCATCGGCATGCGAGGCTTTGACGCCCAACGCGGCCTTGAAGGTTTCGGGGTCATATCCTTCAGCGGCGGTGTCGGCGGCGCGCCATTCAGGAGCGCCAACGATCTCGTCGGTGATGGAGGCGTATTCACCAGCGGTGGTGGGGTCGATGTTGCGTTGGAAGGAATACTCAAAGCGCTTGGCGTTGAGCACGGATCCGTCGCTATAGACCAGACCGGGCTTCAGGGTGAAGACCAACTGGGTGGCGTCATCATTGAACGTCCATGACTCAGCAGCGCCAGGGACGGTTTCGAGTTTTTCGTTCAATGTGGTCAAGCCCATGTAGATCTTGTCGAGGTGACCAATTTCATTGACGAAGGAGGATTTCTGCGGGTCGATCACATCGGGATAGGTACCGGTGTTGATCCGCAAGACAGCCTCT
>JAEURC010000078.1 GCA_016789025.1 Anaerolineales bacterium | reverse complement strand
CGGGATTTTCCTTACTTGGATGATGATAATGTTGGTAATTTGTTAGTCTTAATACCAAAAACCCTAATAGACTTTTATGCATATGTTCTTGATAACGATGATGATATTGAAGAAATCCAGTCGGCACTTGGTGTGGAATTAATAAAGAACTGGGTTGCTTATCAAGAAGGTGTTGCTATTGAGGAAACAGAAGATATTTGTCTGAATCGAAAATTCAGGGAATTTGTCGCGGGTATTCAAGAGATTCCTCCAGGCATCGTGTTTTCTTCTACAACAAAAGAAGCCTTGATAGATTGTGTCAATGGTTTTTTAGAGTTTAGCCCCGATGATCAATTGGTCTATCTCATTGATCAAGAATATACTCTATTTAAAATGGCTGAAAGAAAAGTATTTCAATCAGAAGTAACACGTGTGTTCAGAGATATAGATGATTTTATTGAGACTGCAATGAGCATTTTACAGAGTCGCAGGGCTAGGGCTGGACGTTCACTGGAAAATCATGTTGAATTCTTGTTAAGGCAGGCTGGGATACCCTACGAAATGAGACGATATGTTGATAAAACGGAACCAGATATTATTATTCCTGATAAATTGTCTTACGATGATCCATATTTCCCTGAAAACAAGTTGTTTATGGTTGCATTAAAAATGACTTGTAAAGACAGATGGAGACAAGTAACAAGGGAAGCACCACGTATAAAACATAAACATATCATAACGATGCAAAAGGGAATCTCGGGAAGACAACTTGATGAAATGGCTCGTTTAGACGTTTCTCTTATTGTTCCTGAAAAATTGCATAAAGAATATCCCAGGGAGGGGCGAGATGCTTTGTTAACAGTTGGAACATTTGTGAAATCGTTGAAAAATGTTTATCCTCAATGACAGACGTTTTAACTCCTGAGCAAAGAAAATTAAATATGTCGAGAATCCGAAATAAAGATACTCGACCTGAAATCTTTGTACGTTCTTTGGTTTATCAAATGGGGTATAGATACAAATTAAACGTGAGAGGTCTTCCAGGAAAACCCGATTTGGTACTCTCTAAACATGGAAAAATAATATTTGTTCACGGTTGTTTTTGGCATATGCACAAGTGTAAGTACGGCAAGGTAAAACCACAAACACATGCTCAATTTTGGCAGAACAAGAGAGTAGGTAATGTGAGGCGTGACAGACAAAATTTATCGTCGCTAAGAAAAGATGGTTGGAAAGTTTTCGTGGTTTGGGAATGTTGGACTAGAAAACCAGAATTGCTTAAACAACGTATCTCGAAATTCCTCGAATAATATGAACCTCTCCGACCTCCGCAAATCACCCCTCTTTCAAGGCTTGACCGACTCTGAGTTGCAACAACTCATGGAGGATGCCAAGCCTGTCTCTTTACGCGCGGGGGAGTTTCTGATGAAGCAGGGAGATGACGGCGACGCGGCATTCGTTGTGGTGAGCGGCGAGTTTGAGGTCATCAAACAATCGGGGCAATCGCTCATCAAAATTGACGTGCGGAATCCTGGCGACGTGCTGGGCGAGATGGCGTTGCTCTCGCGCTCGCCGCGTTCGGCAAGCGTTCAGGCGATCACCGATTGCGAAGTACTGCGAATTTCACCTGAGGCATTTGAAAATTTACTGTCCACGAGTTCGACGGCGGCGTTGGCAGTGTTGCATTGGGTGATGAATCGACTCAGCCAGAACGACGCCTTGCTCCATCAGCAGGAACGGATGGCGGCGCTTGGCACGTTGAGCGCGGGACTGGCGCACGAGTTGAACAATCCCGCCGCGGCGGCTCAACGGAGCGCGGCTGAATTGCAGAAAACACTCGTCAAGTGGAGGATGTTGACTCACGAGATCGAATCGGTCGCGTTCAAAGAGAATCAAACGGAATGGCTGGATCAATTGATGAGCGAGTCCACGCGGCGGCTTGAGTCGCGAGTCAAACTTGAGGCGTTGGAAAAAATTGATTTGGTGGATCAGCTTCAGGCGTGGTTGGAAGCGAGCGGGGTTGAGTCCGCGTGGGAGCTTGCGCCTGCGATGGTCAGCTTTGGGTGGAACGTCGAGTCGCTTGAAGAGTTGAAGTCGTCTTCATTGTTTAATTTATCCATTCAATGGCTCGGCGCGAGTTGTTTGTTGATGGAATTGCTCGCCGAAGTGCAACATACCACCGAGCGCGTGTCTGCGATCGTGCGCGCGATGAAGTCGTATTCGTATCTCGATCAGGCGCCGCTGCTCGAAGTGGACGTGCACGAGGGACTTGAAAATACGCTGGTCATCTTGCAGCACAAATTGAAACAGGGCGTGACGGTGAAGCGCGAGTACGCGCCGAACCTGCCGCGCATCGAAGCGTATGCCAGCGAGTTAAACCAAGTGTGGACGAACATCATTGATAACGCGGTGGATGCGATGACTGGCAATGGCGAAATTATTTTGCGAACGCGCGTGGAAGATAATCGCGTTGTCGTCGAGATCGTGGACAACGGCGCGGGGATTCCCGAAGATATTCAGGAACGAATCTTCGAGCCGTTCTTCACGACGAAACCGCCAGGGAGCGGAACGGGACTCGGCTTGCACATCTCGCACGACATCATCGCGAATCATCATCGCGGACAATTGTTGGTGAAGTCGAAGCCAGGCGAGACCGTGTTCAAAGCGGTGTTGCCGATCAAGCATGAGAACGAGAACGCGGCAAAGCATTATGATAGGTAAGTTAACCTGTGTTGTCATTCTTTCGCGAGGTGTCATGCTGAGCGTAGCGAAGCATCTCTATCACAGCGAGAGAGACCCTTCGGTCGCGGCGCTTCGCGCCACTCCCTCAGGGTGACATGCCTTAGTTTTTATAGTGAAAAGGAGATTGAAACATGAACAGCGAAAAAGAAATGAAGGACATCCTTTTATCGGCGAAGACCGTTGCGGCGGTGGGATTGTCGTCGAATCCTGCAAAAGAAAGTTTTGGGATCGTGCAATATCTGAAAGATCAGGGATATAAAATTATTCCCGTGAACCCAACCGCGACAGAGATCATGGGCGAGAAGGCGTATCCCGATCTGTCTTCGATTCCCGAGTCGGTGGATGTGGTGCAGGTCTTCCGCAAGCCCGAGGATGTTCCGCCAGTTGTGGACGAAGCCATAAAAATAGGCGCGAAAGTTGTGTGGATGCAGGAAGGCGTCGTCAACGAAGAAGCCGCGCAGAAAGCGCGCGACGCGGGATTGCAAGTTGTGATGGACGCGTGCATGCGTTCCGCGCATCGCAGATTCCTTGGGGCAAAGCCGCTCGGCTTGTAGAAGCGGGGTGAGGAGATTGGGGTAGAATTATCCCGATGAATCTCAATAAGCAAGGTCTATTCTGGATGCTTCCGACTGCCCTCGTTTCGGGGGCAGTTTTGTCGTGGTTTCAGGGCGCCGATTGGCTGTCTGGCTGGCTCGGTTTCTCTGTTCTCTTTTTTCTTACGTTGATGGCGCTTGCCTCCTCCACAAAATGGGCGGGAAGGGGGAGAACTTTGGCTTGGATCGTCGCGTTTACATTTTTCCTCCGTTTAGCGAGCGGCTTGGCGACGTATCAGTTGTTGCCACTCTATGGGCATCAAGACTCCCGCGATGGGCTGGCAGGCTACACCTACACCGACGCGCACAAACGCGATGAACAGGCGTGGAAACTGGCGTCTTCAGACAACTCGATCCTCGATGCGTTCAGCGGAGACTATTCATCCGATCAATACGGCGGATTGCTGGCGTTCGGCGCGCTTGTCTATCGCTATCTCTCGCCCGACGCGCATCGTCCGTTGATGCTGGTTCTGCTCGCGGCATTCGTCGCCGCGTTGGGGGTTCCGTTTTTATGGAGGGCGGCGAATCAAGTCTTTGGTAAAAAGGTCGCGTGGGCATCCGCGTGGATCTTCGCGCTGTATCCCGAATCCGTTTTGTTGGGCGGGTCCGCGATGCGCGAGCCGTATTTGATGACCCTGACCGCGATCGCGTTTTGGGGGTTTGTATTTGGAGTTCAGGAGCTTGCTCCTGAATCGGACGGCAAGCCGTCCGACTCCAAAGTTGCGCCGCGAATTGCTCTCGGTCTCAGCCTCCTCGGCATGTTGCTCCTCTCCCCTGCCGTCGCGGTCTTCACGCTCATCCTCTTCGCGGGCTGGATGTTCTTCTCACGCGAGCGCGCGAGCATCTCATGGAAGCCGATCATAATTTTCGCGCTTGTGTTCCTCGTTGGCTTGTTCGCGTTGTCGTCGTCGCTCAACCGCAAAGGCGTGTTCGACACGACCTCGCCGATGTCTGTGCTCAACGATTGGATTCAACTCTCGGTCAAATGGAATGTCTATCAGATCGAGCGCGAATCGGGTTGGGTACAAAAACTTTTCGATGAAATGCCCGAGGGGGTACGACTTCCGTTCGTTGCGGTCTATGGGATTCTTCAACCTGTGCTCCCTGCCGCGCTGGTCGTGCCGACGCTCCCGATCTGGAAGATCATCTACGTATCGCGCGCGCTGGGATGGTTTGCACTGCTTCCGCTGTTGATCCTGTCGTTCGTAACTGGATCAACTGTCGGCTGGGAAAAGCCTGCGCTGAGCCGTGTCGAAGCGAAGCGTGCTGACGTCCGAAGAGAGAGTCGAAGCATCTTCATCTGGCTCTCGCTTCTCGTCTGGACCTGGATCCTGCTCGCCGCTCTACGAGGCGGAGGCGACCAGTGGGACAATCCGCGCTATCGGACGATCATGTTTATGTGGCAGGCGCTGGTCGCGGGGTATGTTTGGGTGTGGTGGCGCGAGACTCGCAATGCGTGGTTCGTGCGCGTTGTGGCATGCGAAGTGATTTTCATTTTGATCTTCACGCAATGGTACGCGAGCCGATATTTTTATGTGGGCGGACAATTGCCGTTCGCGGTGATGATCGCGTTGATCGTCGGGCTGTGGGGAGCGATTCTGGGCGGAGGCTGGTGGCTGGAGAAAAAACGCGCGTCTGAAACATCTCGTTGATGTGTCACCCTGAGTGACAGCGAAGGGTCTCTTATATCGTGATGAAGATTCTTCGCTCCTTGTCAGTCGCTCAGAATGACATGTCATGAGGTGGGTTTATCGGTTATAATTCAGTCACTGAATTTTGAACTAGGAGTTTCAATGCCCACCGCTCTCATTACAGGCATCACAGGTCAAGACGGGTCGTATCTCGCGGAGTTGTTGCTTTCCAAGGGCTATCGCGTGATCGGCGTGGCGCGTCGTTCGAGCACGATGACCTCTGAACGCATCAATCATTTATTAGATGACATCACGGTTGTTCAAGGCGACTTGCACGATCAAGGTTCCCTGCTTTCGTTCCTCGAAGAATACAAGCCGACCGAAGTGTATAACCTCGCCGCGCAATCGTTCGTGCCCACCTCATGGAACCAGCCCGCATTGACAGGCGAGATCACCGCGCTCGGTGTGACGCGCATGTTGGAGGCGATCCGCTTCATTAACCCGAAGATCCGTTTTTATCAGGCTTCGTCGAGCGAGATGTACGGCAAAGTGCTCGAAGTGCCGCAAAGCGAAGAGACGCCGTTCTATCCGCGCAGTCCGTATGGCGTGGCGAAAGTGTACGGACATTGGATCACGGTCAACTATCGCGAGTCGTTCAATATGTTCGCCGTGTCGGGGATTCTGTTCAATCACGAGAGTCCGCGCCGCGGATTGGAATTCGTCACGCGCAAAATTGCCGACGGGGTTGCCCGCATCAAACTCGGACTGGCGAAGGAACTCCGCCTCGGCAACCTTGAAGCCCAACGCGACTGGGGCTTCGCGGGCGATTATGTCGAAGCGATGTGGCGCATGTTGCAACAAGACGAACCCGATAACTTCGTGATCGGCATGGGCGAGACCCACGCCGTGCGCGAGTTTTGTGACATCGCCTTCGGTCATGTGGGCTTGGACTACAAGGAATTTGTCGTGCAAGATGAACGCTTCTACCGTCCCGCCGAAGTGGACTTGCTCATCGCCGACCCATCCAAAGCGCGATCCAAATTAGGCTGGGAACCTTCTGTCAGCTTCAAAGAACTGGTGACGATGATGGTAGACGCGGACATGGCGCGGTTGAACGGCAAATAATCTTCAATGAAGCCTGAAAGAAAACTTCCGCTCATTGAGATAATTACATTGCTGGGGGTGATTCTCTTTGTAGCGCGATCGTTGTATTTTGCTCACTCTTCCCTCTCCATCGGCGACGAAGGCGCGTATCTCTTCAAGGGACTTGTCTTCGCCCGCGGCGAATTTGCTCCCTTTGAAGACTACGGCTATTGGACGAACAAAGCCCCGCTTGCCTTTTTAATTCCAGGCGAGGTTCAATATTGGTTCGGCGCGGGTCTGCGCGAGGCGCGTTACTTTGCGATTGCGGTCAGTTTCTTCATGCTGGCTGGCGTGTGGATTCTGGCGAATCGCATATGCGGAAAAAATTGGGCGGCTGTCGTCATGTGGGTCTTCGCGCTTTCCGATGCGACCGTGTCGTTTTACAGTCAAGCGCTATCGCAAGGACTCGTCGCTTGTATACTCACGTGGGTTTTCGTTTGCGCGCTTGGCGCGCTCGGCGAGAAACGTCCACTGTGGCAAATCGTCCTTGCCTCATTATTATCCGTCCTCATCGTGATGACGCGGCAGAACATGGTCGTTTTCCTTCCCCTGCTTGTGTTGTATATTTTTTGGCAACATGGAAAAAAAGCGGGCGTATGGTCGCTGGCTTCGAGCGCGAGTCTATTCATTCTCTTTCACATCATTTATTTGCCCAACATCATGCAATTGTGGTCGTTGTGGTTGCCCGAATCGTTGACCCCATTCCTGAACTATTCTCGCCCGTTCGCCGTGTTCGGATACGATACTTTCAACATCACGAATTTGAGTCGCATCCAGTCCGTTGCCATCGGCATTCAACATCACTTCTTCCTCTTGTGCGGATTCGCGGGCGCGTTGATCCTTTTCCCGTCCAGAGCAGAATGGAAGAGCGCGAGTCAATTCAGGTCCGCGATATTTTTGGGAGCGTCATTCATCTTGCTGTTCCTCATGCACACGTGGGCATCGTTGTTCAATCAATTTTGCATCCAATGTTTTTCGCCGTATCAAATGTTTTATTCCATCGCGGGATTCTTATTCATCGTCATCGTCTTTTCCAACGGCGTCAGTGATTCAAAGATCCGCCGCGCGATTCTCTTCATCGTCTTGTTATTTTTCGCCGCAGGGCTGGGCTCGTATTATTTCCAGCGCACGGGCGAATGGTCGCTGGCGGCGATTCAATTTCCGCGCGTGAACGACGCGGGTCAATTCACATTTGCATCGTTGGGCGAAATCCTCACGTACATTTTCAACTTGCCTCTCGACATTCAAAAACGCATCGGCGCGGCGCTCACAGGAATGTTGGTTGGACTCGCTCTCTTAATTTTCTACTGGATCGCTCAACGATTCACCTCCATCAAAAACTGGACGGGACAAAACGCTTCTCTCGCGACCCTCAACCTGTTTCTCCTCGTCGGCGTGATCCTCCCTCCCGCCGCCAACGCAGGGACGTACGCCACTCCTTGCTCAACGAACTTCCTCGCGTATTACGAACAAGCAGGACATGCCCTCGCAGACGCGATTCCGCCCGATAGTTTGATCTACTGGAAAGGAAGCGGCAGGCACATTGCCATGCTGTTGTACATGGACGACGTTCGCTATTTTCCTCCGCAGATCACGGCGGGAGCGGGATACGTCCGCGCGGGCGACCCCGACCGCTTGCTGCGCTTCGGCTTGTTCAGCGACGAAATGGATTCGCAGTGGCGCGAATCGGCTGATTACTTTATTATTTGGAAGGGCTACCCAAACACGAACTTGGATGATTTTCAAAACGACCCGCGTTATGAGCCCGTCCCGTTCGATATGGAAAACCTCGCCCAATGCGAAGATGTGCTGTACTTATTTAGGAAGCGTCCATGAATCTCTCCCTTGTGATCCCCGTCTACAATGAAGCGGCAAGCCTGCCCTTGTTATATGAAGCGATTGAAAAAGCGTTGAAGCCGCTCAAACAACAATGGGAGGTTATCTTCGTAGACGATGGAAGCCGCGACAACAGCCTCGACGTGTTGAGATCGCTCGCCGAAAGGAATCCGAATCATGTTTGCGTGCTGGTCTTCCGCCGCAACTTCGGGCAGACCGCCGCCATCTCGGCGGGCATTGACCACGCGCAAGGCGACACCATCGTGTTGATGGATTCCGACCTGCAAAACGATCCCGCAGATATTCCAAGATTGTTGGCAAAGTTAGACGAAGGCTACGACCTCGTCAGCGGCTGGCGCAAAGATCGAAAGGATAATCGCCTCACGCGCACCATCCCCTCGAACATCGCCAATGGACTGATCTCCACCGTGACGGGCGTGCATCTGCACGATTACGGTTGCACGCTCAAAGCCTATCGCCGCGAAGTGCTCGGCGGATTCCGTTTGTACGGCGAGATGCACCGCTTCATTCCCGTGTTCGCGCATTCCGTTGGCGCGCGCATCACCGAGATTCCCGTCAGCCACCACCCGCGTAAATTCGGCAAAGCAAACTACGGCTTGGACAGAACCGCGAAAGTCATCCTCGATCTGTTCACAGTGAAATTTCTGCTTGAATATTCGCACAAACCCATCCGCTTGTTTGGCGGCGCGGGCGTGGGACTCATGCTGTTGGGCATGGTTGACCTCGCGTATGTTTTCATCCGCCGCGCATTTTTTGGCGTGCCTGCTTCCACGTCGCCGTTGTTGTTGATCGGCGTGATGCTGTTCATCCTCGGCTTTCAATCCGTCTTGATGGGTTTGATCGCCGAACTGCTCGCGCGAACGTATCACGAGTCGCAGCAAAAACCGACGTACACCTTGAGGGAGATCATTCAGGGGAATAAGAAGAAATGACTTCTTGCGTCAGTACCTACAATCAGCCACAGAGCGCACGGAGACCTTTGAGAAAATCTCTTAAAACTCATTTTCTCTGTGATCTCTGTGGCAAAGAAGACTTTTGCAAGAGGTCTAAAAAATGATCGGCTGGTTTTCCAAAAACAAAAATTTGGTCCTGCGCGTGTTTGGCACCGCGCTAGCGGTCGCTTTGATCGTCCTGCTCATCGAACGCGAAGGCTGGAACGAGATCACGAGTTTGCTGCAAGAAATTTCATTTCCCGTTTTTGCGTTGGCATTGCTTTCTTTGTTGGTTTCGCGCTTGTTCGTCATTTTGCGCTGGCATGTTCTGCTCCGTTCGGGCGGCGTGATGATTCCCTTTTCGAGAACCGCTCAATTGACTCTCACAGGCTTGTTCGCTTCCAATTATTTGCCCACCACCATCGGCGGCGACGTTGTTCGTTTGGGCGGAGCCATGCGCCTCGGCTATGACCGCGCGGTGTGCCTCGCCTCCATCGCCGCAGATCGCGTCATCGGCATGGCGGGCATGTTCTGCGCCGTGCCGTTCGGGCTCATCCCCGCATGGAACATCCTTGGCGTATCAACGATTCAACTCAGCGCCATGCCTCCGCTCGTTGCAAAGCTCGCCGACTTCATCCGCCGCACGTTTCATTCATTTTCAATTTGGCTCAAACAACCCGCCGCGTTGGTCTCGTCCCTCTTATACACATGGGGCAACATGATCTTCATCTTTGCCTCGTTATACATTCTCATCGAAGGCTTGGGCGAACACGTCCCATACGCGCTCGTCGCGGGCATTTGGAGTCTCGCGTATTTCGTCACGCTCATCCCCATTTCGATCAATGGCTATGGCGTGCAAGAACTTTCGCTCACGTTTTTATTCTCGCGCGTCGCGGGTCTCACGCCCGCGCACAGCCTCGCCGTCGCCGTGTTGATCCGCATCGTTTTTCTTTTAGCAAGCCTCCCCGGCGCGGCGTTTCTCCCCTCCGTGTTAACCGCCATGTCCGATCCGAACGGTGTGTCATCCAAAGGATCGTCCTGACCATGCGTATCCTTGTTTTGAATCACGAGTTTCCTCCCGTTGGCGGCGGCGGCGGACGCGCGGCGGAAAGCATTTGCCAAGCCCTCGCCAAACGCGGACATGAAATTAAAGTGTTAACTTCTCTCTTCAAAGACCTGCCGCGCGAAGAACAACGGGATGGATTCGACATCATTCGGATTCCCACACTGCGGACTCAACCCTTCCGCGCGAGCTTTCTCTCGATGGTCGTCTACGTTCTTTCCGGACTTTGGGCTGGGCTCCGCCTCGTCAACCTTTTTCGCCCCGACGTGGTCCACGTCCACTTTGCCGTGCCAGCCGGCGCGCTTGCGTGGACGCTTTCGCGGCTCACAAAAGTCCCTTACGTGTTGACAGCCCACCTCGGCGATGTGCCAGGCGGCGTCCCCGAAAAAACAAGCGACTGGTTCCGCTGGATATTCCCAACCACGCGCTGGATCTGGCGCGATGCAAGCGCGCGAGTCGCTGTGAGTGAATACACGCGAAGCCTCGCGCTCAAACACTACAACGAAGAAGTCCTCGTCATCCCCAACGGGATAGATATTGATGGAGATAACAGCGTTTCGATTCGAGTCAATTCTCCGCCCGTGATCGTCTTCGCCGGTCGCTTCATGGAACAAAAATCACCGTTGCAAGTTATCCAGACTTTGAATGAAATCAAAGACATCCCGTGGAAGTGTGTGATGATCGGCGACGGTCCCTTGATGCCCGATGTGAAGAAAGCCATCTTGGAACTTGGGTTAGAGGATCGTTTCATATTAACAGGCTGGGTGACGCCAGACGAAGTAATGAAACAATTCGAGCGAAGCGACATCCTCTTCATGCCCTCGCTGTCGGAGGGACTTCCCGTCGTTGGCGTGCAAGCGCTGTCAAAGGGACTTGCCATTGTCGCCAGCCGCGTCGGCGGGTTTGTTGATCTGGTGGATGAAGATCAAAACGGCTACCTGATCGAAGCGGGGGACAGAGATGGATTTAAATCCAGGTTACAAGAATTGCTCATAAACCCCAGCCGCCTGTTATCATTGCGCCAAGCCAGTTTGAATAAGGCAAAATCATTCGAGATCACCCAGATCGCGGAACAGTACGAAAAGATATTTAGCGATGTCATTCTCCCGAAGGACATCGGGACGATGTGAGCGAAGCGAAGAATCTCTGACATTGCCATAGAGACCCTGAGTGGCGCACCGCGCCACTCAGGGTGACATACCCATCAGGTGTTTTGAAAGGACAACAATGACCGGGAAGCAAACAATACTCCTCACCGGCGGCAACGGATTTATCGGTGCGAACCTCGCGCGCTTGCTGATGAAAAGCCAGCAATACCGCGTTGTCAACCTCGACGCGTTGACCTATGCCGCCAACCCGCTTTCGCTGGCTGATTTGGAGGGGAATCCCGATTATGTGTTTGTGAAGGGAAGCATCACCGACCGCGAACTTGTCGCCTCGCTCTTCAAACAATATCAGCCGATGGGAGTTCTCCACCTCGCCGCCGAATCGCACGTAGACCGATCCATCGTCAACGCGGAGGATTTCCTGCAAACGAACGTCATCGGTACGTTCACCCTGCTCGAAGCCGCGCGGGTGTATTGGAACGGATTGAACGACGATGCAAAAGAATCCTTCCGCTTTTTGCATGTGTCAACCGATGAAGTGTTTGGCTCGTTGGGCGCGGACGGATATTTCACCGAAGAGACACCGTACGCGCCAAACTCGCCGTATTCCGCGTCGAAAGCCTCCAGCGATCATTTCGTGCGCGCGTTTCATCACACGTATGGTTTGCCGACGGTCATCACCAATTGCTCGAACAATTATGGGCCATACCAATTCCCTGAGAAGATGATTCCGTTGATGATCCTGAACGCGCTTTCGGGCAAGCAACTTCCGGTCTATGGCGATGGCTCGAATGTGCGCGATTGGTTGTACGTGGAAGATCATTGCAAGGCGATTCGACTTGCGTTTGAAAAAGGCGTGCCGGGCGAAGTCTACGTTGTGGGCGGGAGCAATGAGCAAAAGAACCTTGATCTCGTGAATCAAATTTGCGCCATTCTCGATGAGGTCGCGCCGCCAGAGGAAGTGAATCAACTGCGTGAACAGGGATTGAAGAGCTACAAAGAGTTGATCCGTTTTGTGACCGACCGCCCGGGACATGATCGCCGCTATGCGATCGACGCGGGGAAGATCCAGCGTCAGTTGGGGTGGCAGGCTGAGGTCCGGTTTGAAGCGGGTTTACGTCAGACGATTGAATGGTATTTGCAAAATCCAGAGTGGGTGGATCAAGTGAGCGGCGGCGCATACGGCGAGTGGATCAAGAAAAATTATGCGTGGCGCGCCGAGAAGGAGTCGAAGTGAAAGGAATCATTTTGGCAGGCGGCAAAGGCACGCGGCTGTATCCGTTGACGATCGCGATGAGCAAACAATTGCTGCCCGTGTACGACAAGCCGATGGTGTATTATCCGCTTTCGATGTTGATGCTGGCGGGGATACGCGAGGTGTTGATCATCAGCACGCCCGATGCGTTGCCCGCGTTTCGTGAATTGTTGAAAGACGGCTCGCATTGGGGAATGAAATTCGAATACAAAGAACAAGCCGAACCGCGCGGGCTTGCGGATGCGTTTTTGGTCGGGCGTGAATTCATCGGCGATAGCCCGGTGTGTTTAATTTTGGGCGACAATATTTTTTACGGCGAAGGGATGATCTCGCTGTTGCAAAAATGCGCGTCGTTGACCGAGGGCGCATTCATCTTTGGTTATCGCGTTACTGACCCGGAGCGATACGGCATTGTGGAGTTCGACGCCGACGAGAATGTGATCAGCATCGAAGAGAAACCCGAATCGCCGAAGTCCAATTTTGCCGTGCCGGGAATTTATTTTTATGATAATCAAGTAGTAAGTATGGCTGAGAAAGTGAAACCGTCGGCGCGCGGCGAAATCGAGATCACCGACTTGAACAAACTGTATCTTGAAAAGGGACAGTTGAAGGTGAGGGTGTTCGGACGCGGCGTGGCGTGGCTCGATGCAGGCACGCATGATTCATTGTTGCAGGCGGCGATGTTCATCGAAGCGATTCAGAATCGCCAAGGGCTGATGATCTCATGCCCGGAAGAGATCGCTTATCGGATGCGGTTTATTGACAAGGCGCAGTTGAAAAAATTAGGGGAAGAACTGCGCGGCAATAGCTACGGCGAATATTTGTTGGAGATCGTTGACAAAGAAAAGTGACGCGAAAGGAATATGGCGTGACGCGAGAATTTAATTTCAAAGAAGGCGACGGCTTTTCGTTCGAGCGGTTCATCTCGGCGGACGATGTGAAGAAATTTGCCGAAGTGGTCGGCGATTCGAATCCGATCCATCTCGATGAGAGTTTTGCTGAGAATTCGTTCTTCAAAAAGAGGATCGTTCACGGCGCGTTCCTCGGCGGGCTGATCTCGAAAGCGCTGGGTATGGATTTTCCTGGCGAAGGCACGGTGTACATTTCGCAAAACTCGTCGTTCAAGCGCCCGGTGTTCGTTGACTCAAATGTGAAGGTAGAAGTTAAAGTGACGCAGGTTAACGCGGAGAAGCGGCGGCTCGTGTTAGATACGACGATTCTCAACGCGGACGGGAAGGTCTGTCTCGCCGGTTCAGCCGAAGTGTGGCTGCCGGATTGATTAACTTGCCTTACGCAGTAAAGATCGTAGTGCGAGATTTATCTCGCTTTTCTAACCATTCCTGCGCAAGAGCAACATGAATGTCGCATTACGAGAGTCAAATCAACTTCAACTGTGTAACATCAGTGATTAACTTACACTCTCAAAATCGGGACGCTGACCGCGAAGCGCGCTGAAAACGAAGATTTTCTTTCTTTGAATCAGCGAAGTCTGCGTTCATCTGCGTCCAATGACCTATGAAAACTATCGTGTCCATTGTTGGCGCAAGACCTCAATTCATCAAAGCCGCGCCGGTGTCGCGCGCGCTGACTTCGCACTTTAATGAAGTGATGATCCACACGGGTCAACACTACGACTACGAAATGTCCGACCTCTTCTTTAAAGAGATGGACATGCGCCAGCCCGATTTCAATCTCGGCATCGGCGGCGGGACTCACGGCGCGCAGACCGGCATGATGCTGATCGAGTTGGAAAAAGTTATGTCCAGCGTGAAGCCAGATTGTATTCTCGTGTATGGCGATACCAATTCCACGCTGGCGGGCGCGTTGACGGCGGCAAAGGCGGGGACTCCGCTCGCGCATGTGGAGGCAGGCTTGAGGTCCTATAACCGAGCGATGCCGGAAGAGGTCAATCGCGTGTTGACTGATCATGTATCCACTTGGTTGTTTTGTCCCACCGATGTGGCTGTTCAAAATTTGAAAAAAGAGGGAATCGTGAAAGGCGTCCATCAGATCGGCGATGTGATGTATGACGCGTTGTTGCACAATCTTGAGATCGCGCGCGAGAAGTCACAAATTTTGGCGCGGATGAGTTTGAAAAAAGGGGAGTACGCGTTGGCGACTGTCCATCGCGCGGGAAACACGGACAATCGAAACAACATGCAATCCATTTTGGATGCGCTCGGTTCATTGCCGACGCGCGTGATCTTTCCGGTGCATCCGCGTACGCGGAAACGAATCGAAGAGTGGGAACTTGCCGTCAATTCGAATGTGTCGTTGATCGAGCCGCTGGGCCCGCTGGATATTTTGCAGTTGCTGGAAAACGCAAATTGCATTCTCACCGATTCGGGCGGGATGCAAAGGGAAGCGTATTTGCTCGGCGCGCGTTGTATCACCCTGCGCGAAGAAACCGAATGGGTAGAAACTGTCTCCGCGGGTTGGAACAGCTTGGCGGGCGTCGACGCGAAGCGCATCCGCGCTTTGTACGAAACGTGGAAGCCGGCGGGGGAGCGTCCGCTGTTGTATGGGGATGGTCGGGCGGCGGAGAAGATCGTCCAAATTTTGGTTTCAGAAATCATTTAGTCCGGCGAACTTTTACGGCGGAGAAATACGCTTGACAGGGACGATTTTCTGTGTGAGAATTCAGAAACTGAACGCTGACATGACCGAAATCAAACAACACGAATACTCCCTGCTCAATGAAATTGCCCAAGACTCGATGGTCACTCAGGCGAACCTTTCGGATCGCCTGGGCATCGCTGTCGGAAGCGTCAACTGGTACATCAAGCGGCTGATCCAGCGCGGATGGATCAAGGTTTCGCATCTCGACCGCACGCGACTACAATACGATCTCACCGCCGACGGGATGGCTGTCTTCACCCAACGAGCCTTGAACTACGCCCGCGACTCGCTCAAGGTCTACGGTGATTTTCGCAACAAGGCGAAGGCTTTTGTCGGCGACCTTCAGCAAAAGGGAATTACCCAAGCCTACATTCAAGGCGACGACGAGCTCGTGGATATTTTGCGGTTGACCTGCATCGAAGCGGGAATCCGCCTGCTCGATTCGCCCAATGGAATTTTGTTGAAAGTTGTCGGGCAGGATTATCGTCTGATTGAAAAAACAAAGAAGGTAAATTAACTAATGGGAATCCGAATCCATCCAACCGCGGAAGTTTCAGACAAGGCAGAGATCGGCGAAGGCTCGAGCATTTGGCATCACGCGCAGGTGCGCGAAGGCGTGAAGATCGGAACCAATTCGATCATCGGCAAGGGCGTGTACGTGGATGCCGGCGTGCCGATCGGGAACAACGTGAAGATCCAAAATTATGTTTCGGTGTATCACGGCGTTGCCATTGAAGACGGCGTATTTGTGGGACCTCACGTCTGCTTCACCAACGATATGCGCCCGCGCGCGGTCAACCCAGATGGCTCGCTCAAAGCCGCGGATGATTGGGTTCTGAGCGAAACGCGCATCAAAAAAGGCGCGGCGCTTGGCGCAAACTCCACAATCCGCTGCGGAATCACCATCGGCGAATGGGCGATGGTCGGCTCGGGAAGCGTGGTGACGAAAGACGTTCCCGCGCATGGACTGGTCTTCGGCAACCCGGCGCGCCTGCGCGGATTTGTCTGCGCGTGCGGCGAGATGTTTGAAAGAGATTCGCAGTCCAACGAGACTGTCCAATTGAAATGCCCGAAGTGCGGGCGAACACACCAAGTATCTATCAAGGAATGGGAGATGACACAATGATCCACATGGCAAAACCTCAAATGGGGGCGGAAGAAAAACAAGCGGTGATGGAAGTTTTGGATTCGGGCATCATCGCGCAAGGCCCGCGCGTGAAAGCGTTCGAGGAAGGGTTCGCCGCGATGTGCGACGTGAAGCACGCGATTGCTTCATCCTCTGGCACAACGGCGTTGCACCTCGCCATGCTTGCGCATGGGATCGGCGCAGGCGACGAGGTCGTTACCTCCGCGTTCACGTTCATTGCCTCGGCGAACAGCGTGTTGTTCACCGGCGCAAAACCTGTATTCGTAGACATTGACCCGCGCACGTTTAACCTGGACCCGGCAAAGATCGAAGCCGCGATTACGAAAAAGACGAAAGCGATTCTGCCCGTTCACTTGTACGGCTTATCTTGCGACATGGACCCGATCATGCAGATCGCGGAGAAACATGGGCTGGCTGTCATTGAAGACGCGTGTCAGAGTCATGGCGCGGAATACAAAGGCAAAAAGGTCGGTTCGATGGGAACGGGCACATTTTCGCTGTACCCAACGAAAAACATGACATCCGCCGAGGGCGGCATGATCACCACGAACGATTCAACGATTGACGAGATGTGCCGCGTCCTCCGCCAGCATGGGATGCGAGTCCGCTACTATCACGACATGCTCGGCTACAACTTCCGTATGACGGACATCCATGCCGCGATCGGGCTGGCGCAGTTGAAGAAGCTCGAGACGTTCAATGCTCGACGGCGCGCGAATGCCGAATTCCTGAGCGCCAACTTGAAGGGCGTCCGAACGCCTTTCATCCCAGATGGGCAGACGCACGTTTTTCATCAGTACACGATCCGCGTTCCGAACGGAAAACGCGACGCGCTCCGCACATACTTGAATGAGAACGGAGTCGGTTCCGAAGTGTATTACCCGGTGCCGATCCACAAGCAAAATTTTTACGTGAAGGATCTGGGATACGATCAAAGCCTGCCCGAAACTGAATTTGCAACCACCGAAGTTTTGTCTCTGCCGGTGCATCCCGCGTTGAGTCCTTCCGATCTTGAAACCATTGTGAGTACTGTCAACGATTTCATGGAGAAGAACGGATGAAAGTAGCAGTCATCGGCGTCGGCACAATGGGCAGGCATCATGCCCGCGTGTACAGCGAACTTCCCGAAGCGGACCTGGTAGCCATTTCGGATTCCGATTCGATCCGCGCGCATTCGACTGCGGAGAAATTTGGAATCCGCGCCTACACCGATCATCGCGAAATGCTCGAAAAAGAAAAGCCCGACGCGGTCTCGGTCGTTGTTCCCACCGCGTTGCATGAAAAAGTGGGCATGGACGCGCTCGATGCCGGCGTGAATGTGCTGATCGAAAAACCGATTGCCGCGACCGTGGAAGAAGGCACGCGGCTGATCGAAAAAGCGCGCGCGATGAATAAACAACTCATGGTGGGGCATGTGGTGCGTTTCGACCCAGCCTTGCAAGCCCTCAAACAAAAATTGGACGCGGGCGATCTCGGGCGCATCTATCAAATCTTTTGCCGCCGCGCGGGCCCGTTCCCTGCGCGGATTCAGGATGTGGGCGTGGTCATCGACCTCGCGCCGCACGACGTGGACATTATGCGGTTTCTGGCGGGGACGAATCCCACGCGCGTCTACTCCGAGATCGAGCAACGGATTCACACCGACCATGAAGACCTGCTCTGGGCAACGCTGCGTTTTCCAGACGGCGTGATCGGCGGACTTGAGATCAACTGGCTCACGCCGACGAAGATCCGCGAAGTGCTTGTGCTTGGCGAGCGCGGCATGTTCCGCGCCGACGCGCTCACGCAGGATCTGTATTTTTACGAGAACTCGCTCGTCAACGATGTGCAGTGGGCGACGCTTCAAACCATCAAAGGCGTGAGCGAAGGCAGTATGACTCGTTACGCCATCCCTCGTTTTGAACCGTTGAAAGCGGAATTACAATCGTTCCTCAAAGCGCTTCAGGATGGAAAACCCGTTCCCATCACCGGGGAGGATGGACTCGCCGCGTTGAAAATTTCTCTCGCCCTCGTCGAATCGGGGCATACGCATCAGGTGGTTGAACTATCATGAATTTGAACGAACTTCGCGCCCGTATCGCAAATAAGACTGCGAAATTGGCGGTTATTGGGCAGGGATATGTCGGCTTGCCGGTTGCCGCGTTGTTTGCCGGGCAAGGCTTTGACGTTCTCGGCGTGGATATCAAACCCGGACTAGCCGAGAAGATCAATGCGGGCATTAATCCGATTGAGGGCTTCGAGCCGGGATTGGCTGAACTCTTGAAGGAAGGTATTTCCTCTGGTCGTTTACGCGCCACTGCCGATTACAAAGAACTTGCCGATCGCGATGTTTTTATTGTCGCCGTCGAAACGCCTGTGGACGATAACCACATCCCGCGTTATAACGCCTTGCGCGCGGCATTGACCAGCCTTGCATCAGTGATGAAACACGGCGCGCTGGTCATTATCGAATCCACGATCGCGCCGCGCACGATGAACGATCTTGTCTTGCCGTTACTTGAAAAACAAAGCGGAAAGAAAGTGAACGAGGGCTTTTATCTTGGCAATTGTCCCGAGCGGGTAATGCCTGGCAAACTGTTGAACAACCTGCGCAAGATGAGTCGTGTTGTAGGCGGCATGACGCCCGAAACGTCGGAAATGATGATCGCGTTGTACAAAAATTTTGTCGAAGCCGATCTCGACCCGGCGGATTGCATCACGGCTGAATTGGTAAAGACTGTTGAGAATGCCTACCGCGATGTGCAGATCGCGTTTGCAAATGAAGTCGCGCTGGTTGCCGAAGCCGCGGGCGGCGACGTGTGGAAGGTGCGCGAACTGGTGAATAAAAGTCCGCAACGGCAGATGCACCTGCCCGGCGCGGGAGTCGGCGGTCATTGCATCCCGAAAGACCCGTGGCTTCTCGTCCACGGCGCGGAGGAGCGGGGAGTTCACTTGCGCCTGATCCCTGCCGCGCGTTCGGTCAACGATTCGATGCCCCTGCACATGGTCAAATTGCTGGAGGATGCGCTTGCGAAAGTTGGAAGGTCCATTCTTGATGCGCGGATTGCCGTATTGGGATATTCCTACCTCGAAGACAGCGACGATACCCGCAACAGCCCAACTCGTTCGCTTGTCGCGCGTCTCTATGAACTCGGCGCGGAACCGGTCATCCACGATCCATGGATCACTGAATATAACGGCGACGTGTACGAAAAGGTCAAAGGTTGTGATGCGGCGATGGTGATGGTGGCGCATAGCGCGTATAAGGAGTTGGATTTGGAAAAGTTGAAATCTGCTTTGCGTTCGCCGGTGCTGGTAGATGGGAGGCGGGTGTTTGTAAACAATCAGGGAGATGATTCCGCCTGGCGTTATTCCCTGCTCGGAAAGATGGGGTAAGCCTTGGATGATCTAGTTGTAGCTGAGGGAAGCAAGCTTGCTCGTCGTCCCACATTTGTGATCCAGCCGACTAAGGGTTTAACGGGAATCAGCATCCGCGAACTCTGGTCGTTCCGCGACTTGATCATTATCCTGGCTGGGCGTGATGTCAAACTCCGTTATAAACAAACGGCGTTGGGGGTGGTCTGGGTGATCATGCAACCGGTGATCGCTTCGCTGATCTTCGCTGTGATCTTTGGTCTGTTCGCTAAACTGCCCAGCGACGGCAGTCCGTATTTATTATTCGCATTTTGCGGCATGCTTGCGTGGGGATTGTTCTCGGCGGCTGTACAGCGGGGCGGAGCGAGTCTCGTGGAAAATGCCAGTCTGGTTTCTAAAACGTATTTTCCCCGGATCATCATTCCTCTTTCAAGTACCTTGTCTGCGCTCATTGATTTCTGCGTATCGTTGGCGATCATGATCGTTTTTATGCTGGTGTATCAGGTGACGCCCACATGGAGGCTGGTCACCCTTCCGCTCTTTGTGTTTTTGGCAATGTTGGCGGCGGCGGGCGCCAGTTTGTGGTTGACCGCGCTCAATGTGTATTATCGCGATTTTATGTATGCCCTCCCGTTCATCCTGCAGGTCTGGATGTATGCAACACCTGTGGCATACGCAACCTCCATGATCCCCGAAGCCTATCGCGTGTGGTTCAGCCTGAACCCCATGGTGGGAATCGTCGAGGGGTTCCGCTGGGCATTGTTGGGCGAGAGCAGTGTGACGGTGAGTATGCTGGTCGCGTCCACGCTGGTCTCTGGCTTTGTGTTCATCGGCGGACTGATCTTTTTTCGCCGCTTCGAACGCGGATTTGCGGATACGATATGAGCGAAACTGCCATCAAGATCAGCCATCTTGGCAAATCCTACAACTTGTCTCATGCCGGCGCGCCGGTCCGCTATAAAACGATCCAAGAGGAATTGTTGCGGTTTCCTAAGAAGGTCTGGCAAACGATGCGACCCGGCGCGAATTTGCAGCGTGAGACCTTTTGGGCGCTGGATGATGTTTCATTCGATGTCAACGAAGGCGAGGTCCTCGGGGTGATCGGAAGAAATGGGGCGGGCAAGAGCACGTTGCTGAAAATACTCGCTCGGATCACTGAACCGACAACCGGGCGCGTTGAATTGTTCGGGAGGGTGGGGGTGCTGTTGGAAGTTGCAACAGGCTTCCACTGGGAATTGAGCGGGCGTGAGAACATCTTCCTGCGCGGAGCCATCCTGGGTATGACCCGCCGCGAGATCGAAAAAAAATTCGATGAGATCGTTGACTTTGCGGAGATGGAAAAGTTTCTCGATACGCCGGTCAAGCGATACTCGAGCGGAATGTATGTGCGTCTAGCATTTGCCGTTGCGGCGCATCTCGAACCTGAGATCCTGCTCGTGGACGAAGTGCTGGCGGTTGGCGATCTGAAGTTCCAGCAAAAATGTATCGGCAAGATGGGCGAAGTGGCGCGAAGCGGGCGCACCGTTTTGTTCGTCAGCCATCAAATGGCATTCGTCGAAAATCTTTGTACTCGCACGGTGTTACTCGATGGGGGGCGAGTGAAGGCACTCGGACCCACTCATGAGATCGTTAGCATGTACATGCAGCAGGCGCATGATGAACCGGTCGTGTTCGATCTGGCGAGTCGAAAAGACCGCCAGGGCAATGGGCTCTTTCGTTTTGAGCGGGTCTGGTTGGAGGATCAGGACAACAAAGTGGTTAACCACTTCAAAGTCGGAGACCGATCCGTTTCGATCAAGACCGCTGTCGCTCCTCACAGCGCGGAGACAGTCGAAGGCACAGCCGCTTTGGTGATCAATGATGTGAGCGGATATCGTTTGATGACACTCCGCTCAGAGGACAAGGACGATCTTATTCATGCTGATGGACCGAGTGAGATCAGTTTCAAACTAGATCGAATTCACCTCATGCCGGGCACGTATTATTGCAATTTGTACTTCGGTCGTTGGGGCGGGAATGAGCCGTATGATTTCGTCGAGAATGCGCTCGCCTTGCGGATCGAACCGGGCGATTTTCATGAGATCGGTAAAATGCTGCCTCCCCAGCCTGAGAAGTTCATCGTAAATTTTGATATTACCTGCCAGCCGTCAGAGTCTGCGCAACCTTGATAGGAGAAGATGTATTAATGAACGGAACAAAGGGAAACCCACTGAATTATTCATTTGTCCAAAGCGATCGAACGCTGGAATTGGATACATTTCGCCACCGTTGGATCCTCTGCCAGGAAACCGGCAACGCGTACAGCATCAAGAAAAAGCCAGGCTTGATCCATTGGCTGTTGCAAGTGAACCAGCGTCGTAAACAGAAGAAGAGCTCTAATTCGATCTACGATTACTTC
>JAEURC010000063.1 GCA_016789025.1 Anaerolineales bacterium | reverse complement strand
AACTCATCCTTCACTTTTGCGGGACTCCTCGAGGGGTCTTTCATCTGCGCATACGTTGGGATGATGATATTTTTTTCTTTCGCGCGTTGGATGGCGCGCGCGCGGCGGGATTTGTCTACGGTCAGGTCAATGGTAGTCATTTAGTCACTCCTGAGAAAATTCGTTTGTTGAATGAATTATACTCGTCGGGTAGATAAGGAGACGAACATGAAGCAAACATCGGCAGGCGCTCTTTCAGGCTGTCTTGTGTGGATCATTGCGTTTGGGGTAATCAGCATGTGCATCCTGCCCATTTCAATGATGATCGGCGGATTCACATCCGTAACAGACTTTGCGATGGAAACAATCGCTCCGCTAATTTGCCCAGAGGGCACGTCCGCTCAATCTCGCTCCTATCAAACAACAACAACCGACGAGAACGGGAACAGACAGCCGTCCACCGCGTATGTGATGCAATGCGTGGATTCAAACGGCAACGTTGTGAAGGAAGACCCTGTTGGCTACGCATTCTTATGGACCGGCATGTTTGCCGCGATCGGTTTGGTCCTTTCAGGAATTCTTGCGTTTGTTCTCGCCGCGCCTGCGGGCGTGTTGATCGCAAAGATTCTTGGCAGAATCAAGAAGAACCCATAAATCAAAATGGCAATGCGGCGTTCGTGATTTTCATTACGTACATTTGTTTCAGGAATCAAATTTTAACGAAAGCGTAGGTTGTTTTTAATGCAAAACAAATTTACGAGGTGTATGATGCGTTTAAGTGAAAGGAGGTAGCCATAGAGACTCCGCCTGACAATTCAATAGAAGGAAGGACTGGGATGCCCTAACCTGGCGATAGCCCTCGGCTTTCATGCCAGACGTTCTCCGAACGAAAAAGAAAGAGGCAATTCCCCCACTCCTTACCGGACTTTAGAATTTTTGACGGATGGGCGATCCCCATCCGTCCTTTTATTTAATCACCTTACAGAACTTTGCCGCAGAGTCACAGAGACACAGAGAAAATCCTTTCTTCTTTCTCTACGACTACGCGTCTCTGTGGCAGGATTGCGCATTGTCGGCTGTTCAATCAAGAGCTTTATACATTCGCTCAAGCCCTTCGGCGATCAGACTGCGCGGGGCGCCAAAATTTAGTCGCACAAAATTTTCACCCTCCGCCCCAAACGTTCTTCCGTCGCTCAGCGCCACCTTTGCTTTATTCAGGAAGAATTCGTAGGGAGAGGTCGTGATCTGACCAGACTTCACATACGCGCCAAAGTCTATCCAGTGCAGGTACGTGGCGGCAGGGACGGTGTAACTGGCTTGGGGAAAATTCTCGGTTAGATAATCCGCTGCAAAATCGCGGTTCGCTTTCAAGTAGGTTCGCAGTTGCGCCAGCCAATCGTCACAGGCGCCTGAAAATGCGGTTTCTGCGCCGATGACTCCCAAACTGGATACATGACCGGTCGTCTGCCCGGCTGTTTTCTTGTAGCGTTCGCGCAGGTCGGCGTTGGGAATGATGGCAAAGGCGCAGAACAGACCGGCCGTGTTGAAGGTTTTACTGGGAGAGATCAACGTGATGGTTTTGTCGGCAACATCTTTTGAAAGCATTGCCAAAGGGATATGCTTTGAGCCGTCCAAAATCAATTCGCTGTGGATCTCATCCGAAACGATCGCAACGTCATTTTGCAAGCAGAGTTCAGCCATGCCGACGAGCTCCTCGCGGCTGAACACGTTTCCCATCGGGTTGTGCGGATGACAAAGCAGGAACATGCGTGTCCGCGCTTCGTTGGAATGGAAGGAGCGGGCAAACACATCCAAGTCCAGTTGCGGGGCGAGAATATTTCCTTCACGCATGAAAGAGAAGGGCGCGAACTGTCTCGTGAGCGTAACGTTCTCGTAGAGTTCGTAAAATTTGTTGTATACGGGCGTCTGCATCAGAACGCCGTCTCCCTCCACGCAGACCGTCCGCGCCGCGAGGTTGAATCCGTTGACTACGCCGATGGTTTCCACCACCCAATCGGGATCCACTTGCCAGCCGTGGAGTCGGTCCATCCGCGCGGCAACGACCTGTTGCGTTTGAGGCTTGAGAAGTTCATAACCGAGAACGCCGTGATCCAGCGCGGCACGTAAGGCGTCTCGAATCGGCGCGGGAGTTTCAAAATCCATATCTGCCACCCAAAGCGGCAGGACATCCTTCGGATAGGTTGTCCACTTGAGGGAATGTGAGTCGCGGCGGTTCGGGGTGGAATCGAAGTTGTAGGGCATGTTGAGTCCTTGAGGAGGTATGAGTTACGAGATACAAGTTACGAGTTATCAGCGAGCAGTTATCAGTGGGATGATGCGCACTACGCAATACGAAATAGTTACTTCTTATACGCCACGATCATCCCGTCGCGGATGGGGGTGAGAGAAACGATCCAATCGGGATCAGTCGTCACGTCGAGGGTGAAGCGGCGGATGGCTTCGGTTTCTTCCTCGCGGTCATTCGAGTCGAGGATTTGCCCGTGCCAGATCATGTTATCAATGATGAGCAATCCGCCTGAGCGGAGTTTCTCTTTGATGACGGGCAGCGAATCGGGATAGCCTTCCTTGTCTATGTCGTTGAAGATGATATCGAAGGGACCCGATGTTTTTCGCAACGACTCGACCGCTTCGGCATTGTGAAATGTGACCATGTCTGAGTAGCCAAGTTTGGAGAGGTGATCTTTCGCCATCGCGGAGAGTTTGTCGTCCCAGACGGTGTGATGCACAACTCCGCCACCGTTTTCGCGGACCGCCTTCGCAAACCACGCGGTGGAATATCCGTAGCCTGAGCCAAGCTCAAACACGGATGTCGCCCGAATCATGCGCGCGAGTTGATAGCAGTAATATCCGCACGCCGCGCCGAGGGCAGGGAATTTATTTTTCTCGGCGTATTCTTCCATCTTTTGCATTTCCGCATCACGCAGCGGCACGAGGGAGGTGAGATAGTCTTGCAGTTTGTCGTAGTTGATTTTTGGCATGGGTGGCTCCTTGGGATGAATGTAGACAAGTACACAAGTAGACAGGTAAACAGGTGAATCGTGTGTACGTATCTACGTGTTTACCTGTTTACTTCGCTAGTATCTCTAACACCACCGGCAACGCAAGCCTCGCCCATTCAGCGTACATTTTGCCTGAGGGATGCAGACCGTCGCCAGCGATCAATGATGGATCGTTCACTGCTTCGCGCGAGACGGGCGTGATGTCAATGTAATGCGCGCCCGCTTTTTCAGTCTCTGCGCGGTTGACTGCATTGTATTGGTTGATTTCGTCCGCTATTTTCTTACTGTCGCGGTCGCCTGCGAATGGAGTCACGCCCCAATCGGGGATGGATAGCACGATAACGCGGTTCGCGTCGCCGCCCGCGTATTCGATGGATTTGTTCAACAAGAGAACAAACTGCTCGCGGTATTCTTCGAGGTCGCGTCCGCGATATTGGTTGTTGACGCCGATCAGCAGGGAGACCAAATCGTACGGCGGATTGATCTTCTGCGCTTGAATTCCATCCCAAAGTTCGTCGGTCGTCCAGCCTGTGCGGGCAATGATGGTGACTTCGACACCCCCCTCAATCCCCCCAAATTGCGAAGCAATTTGGGGGGATGATTCAACCAGGGATGCGAGTTGGTTGAGCCAACGTTCAGCCTCGTCCACGCTTTCGCCGATGGTGTAGGAATCGCCGAGGGCTAGGTAGCGAACAGCAAGCATGTCATCGTCTCCTGAAACAAGCGTGGGTGTAGGTGAAGCGCAACCAAAAAGAAAAAGAGCACCGATGCAAATTGCGCGCTTCATGGCGTGATTATAGCCGAGGGGAAAGAGTCGCCGAGGTTCAAGAATCAGGCTCACCCGTGGAAAGAAGCGGGGGTCAGTCCCCGGTCACGTTGACGAGGTCGTGAATCCACTTGCGGGAGAGATAACGCCGCGTGATGACGATCGCTTTGGCGAGTTCTTCCAACAGCACAAGCGCGTACACATAATAGACGGGGAGATGCAGGACAAATCCGCCGATGAGCGCGGCGGGCACGCCAATGAGCCAGATCGAAAATAGTTCGGTGAACATGGCGTAGCGCGTGTCGCCGCCTGCGCGCAATGCGCCGATGAATAGCATGAAATTGTAGGCGCGCAGCCACGACGAGAATGCATAGACCGCCATGATGTTCATCAGATCGAATATGGCGGAATTGGAGACCTGATATAACCCGGCGATCAAGCCGCGTGAAAAGAATACGATCACGCCGCCCAACGCCGAAAACGCCACGGTCACGATGATAAATCGGCGGCTATATTCGAAGGCGGTTTCTTTATCTTTTTCGCCAATCTTGTTGCCGACCAGCACCGAGCAGGCATTGCCCAAGCCGATGAACAAAACAAACATGAGCTCTTCGATGGTCGCGTTGATGTTGATCGCCGCGATGGCATCTGTGCCGATGCGCGCGTAGACCGCATTGTAAAGCGTGATACCGAACGACCAGATGACTTCGTTGAGCGCGGCAGGCATGGAGGTGCGCAATACGTTGAACAGAAACGCGCGGTCAAAGTGAAAGAATGTAAGCGGATTTGCGGCGAGCGGGGTTTTCCGAGCGTAGACAAGGATCAACAACAACACACATTCGAATGCCCAACCTGTTGCGGTGCCAATTGCCGCGCCGCGCACGCCCAAGGCAGGCAAACCAAAATGCCCGAAGATCAGCGTGTACCCAAGGACGGTTTTTAGAGACAATGCCAGCACAGAGACAATGACGGTCAACGTCACTTGCGTGATGCTCCGCAGGATGGAAATGTATGAGAACGAGATCGCCATCAACACATAACTCAGCCCCACAATGCACAGATAGTCACTGCCGAGTTTGATCACTTCAGAATCATCGGTATAAAACGACATCAGCGTTTCGGGGATGAACACCGCCGCCAGAGAAAACATCGCCGCGACCGAAGCCGCGACGATGAGACAAATCCCCAACACCTTGCGGATCCTCTCCACATCCCCTTTCCCCCAATACTGCGCCGTAAAAATGGACATGCCGCTCGTCACGCCAAAGACGAACAGGACGAGCAGGAAGAAGATCTGGTTCGCCAACCCCAGCGCGGCGACAGCCGTCTCGCCTAGTTGCCCGACCATCAACACATCTATCATGTTAAGCGAGGCGGTGATCAATTGCTGGAACGCGACCGGCACAGCCAGAGCCAACGCGGCGCGGAGGAAATCTTTATCTTTGAGGAAGTTCATGGGGTTGAGGATACGCAGTACGATTTTTACTACATGCTGCCTATTTCATTTATTGGTCTTCTGGCGCTTCTCTCACGATGTACAGCGGTCTGCCCTTGGCTTCATCGTACAATCGCCCGATGTATTCGCCGAGGATGCCGAGCGAGATCAATTGCACGCCGCCCAAAAACAACACGAAGATCAAGGTGGTTGTTTGCCCTTCGAAGAAGTGCGTCCCTGCAAGGCGCAGGATGGCTACGACCGGAATGGCGATGATGGCAAGCCCTGCCGATGCGAACCCAAAAAATGTAGCCACCTGCAACGGGAAGTAGGAAAACCCCGTTACGGCATTGATCGCGAGGCGGAGCATCTTACGGAACGGATATTTCGTCTCGCCTGCTATGCGCGCGGCGCGTTTATATTCCACGCCGATCTGTTTGAAACCGACCCATGCGCTCATGCCGCGTAAAAAGCGATGCCGCTCGCGCATCTTGTTCATCACATCCACTACTTTGCGATCCATCAAGCGGAAATCGCCGGTGTCTAGCGGGATCTTCACATCGGTAATGCGATAGATCATGCGGTAGAACAGCGAAGCCGTCCACAACTTGAACCATGATTCACCCTCGCGTTCGGCGCGCACAGCATAGACGACCTCATATCCGTCCTGCCACTTCTGCGCCATTTCAAGGATCAATTCAGGCGGGTCTTGCAAATCCGCGTCTATGATCACGACCGCTTCACCTCGCGAATAATCAAGCCCGGCGGTCACCGCCACTTGATGACCAAAGTTCCGCGCGAAGATGACCGGGCGCACGCGCTTATCTTTTTTGGCAAGGTCGCGGATCATGTCGCTTGAACCGTCGGATGAGCCGTCGTCGATCAGGATCAATTCCCATGGTTTGTGTGTTTTGTCCATCACTTCTTGGACGCGGCGATAGAGTTCGGGCAGGTTGTCTTTTTCGTTGAAGATGGGGACAATGATCGAAAAGGTAATTTTCATGGATAGGTTTTCTTTCGGTTAGATTTTTTCCCACGAGTGGATTCGGTTGAGGCGGATGATTCAATTGTATTGGTGGATGAGGCGCGGGTCTTATCCAGAAGTTTTAATTTTCGCGAGCCGCGTCGGGGCGGATTCACTTTTTCGGGCGGCGCTACAAATTGTGTGTTGCCGTCATCTTCGAAGGGAGATAAGCCCAAAATCCTGCGTTGGAGGTATCCCGCAATGATGATGACGGATGCCAGCGCCGGCACCACGAGCAACGCGCCGAGGATGCCTTCGAGCACGGTGGCGGCGATGATGGCGATGAAGACGATACCCTCGTGCATGTGCACGCTGCGCCCCATGATGAGCGGGCGCAGGAAAAAATTTTTCACGGTCATTAATGCGAAAAAGACGACAACGAGGATTACCGCGACCCAAAAGTTTGGAAGAGGAATCCAAGTCGAACCTTCGAGCAAGGCGACGCTTGCCGCAATCACGGCGGCGAGGAACGGTCCCACATCTGGCACGAGCGTGAATAAGCCGGCGATCAAGCCTAGCGCCAGCGCTCCGGGGATGCCAAGGATGAGCCAGGTTACGGTGAATACCACTCCGACGATGATCATCAACACGATCTGCCCGCGCAGGTATGCCATCCAGATGCGACGGATGCGGCGATACAATTCCCTGAGTTCATCGCGGTAGGCTGGGAGAGCGAAGTCGAACATGGTTTCGCGCAAGCCCGTCCATTCGGATAAGAACAGGTAGACCGCCACGAGGATGACGAGGAACCACAACACGCCCACGGAGGTTGTTTCAAGCAGGTGCAGCGCGTCTTTGGGCAATGGCGTGGTGATCGCGCCCTGTAGTTGCGCCAGGCTTTGTCCCCATTCCTCGAGGTGGAAGACCAGGTTGCCCACTTGAACGGGTTGCATCAATATCGCGCTCAATTGGCTCGAAAGATCGAGCAGGTCTTGAAACACCACCTGCGCTTCATCGTAGAAGATGGGCGCGAGCGTGGCGGGCACGCCCACAAGCAGGATCAACGACGAGAAATAGACAATATTCACCGCCGTGTTACGAGATATTCGGGTGTTGTTGGCAAGATACACAACCGCTGGGTTGATCAAGTATGCGATAAACGCGGCGACCACAAGGTTCCGCGCGACATCGCGCCCATAAAAAAGAAATGCTATACATGCGAGGAAAAAAAGAATCCCCGCTGTGTATCGGAAGGTCAGACTCCACGGCGTATCCTGTTTCATAACAATTTTTTCACGGCATCCAGGGTCGGTTCGATGATTGGCGCCTCGGTGACCGCTTGCATCGCCGCGCGGGTGTCTTTCAATCCGCTACCGGTATTTATCACCAGGATGGGATCATCGCTTCCGATCACCCCAGTGGAAATTGCTCGCGCTACTCCGGCATACGCCGCCGCCCCGGCGGGTTCGGCAAAGATGCCCACCCTGCCAAGTTCGGCAATGGCGTTGAGGATCTCTTCATCCGATACATTAACGTACGCGCCGCCGGTTTCCTTCGCCGCGCGGACCGCTCTCACGCCGTCGCGCGGCAGGTCCACGGATATTGAATCGGCAATCGTCTTGGCAGAGACGGGCTTGATGACTTCGGTATTCGCGTGGAAGGCGTTCGAGATCGCCGCAGACCCTTCTGCTTGCACGCCGATGATGTGAGGCGTGTTCGCCATCCAACCGAGTTCCACCAGGTCTTTGAAGCCTTTGTGGATTCCCGAAATGATGTTGCCGTCTCCCACCGAAACAAAAACAGTCAACGGCGGATGCTCCAGCCCCGCGCCGAACTCATCATGCCAATTTGCGTGCGCCTCCTGCCACCACTCCCAGATCTCGAAGGCGGCGGTCTTCTTCCCCTCCGCTGTGAACGGATTGTAGCCCGTGTTGCGGCAATACCAGCCAAACTCATCCGCGCATTGGATCGTCAAGTCGAACGCATCGTCATACGTGCCATCCACCAGAATGACTTTCGCGCCGAAGATCAGCAACTGCGCCACCTTTGCCGGCGGCGCGGATTTTGGGGCGAAGATAACGGCTTTTTGCCCTACGGCCGCAGACATCCCTGCAAGAGCCGCGCCGGCGTTCCCAGTCGAGGCGGTGACGACAACCTCCG
Organism: Anaerolineales bacterium; assembly: GCA_016789025.1. Lineage (GTDB taxonomy): Bacteria > Chloroflexota > Anaerolineae > Anaerolineales > Villigracilaceae > Defluviilinea. The sequence continues at coordinate 53,219 of JAEURC010000063.1, read as the reverse complement.
CGCCGATCTCGTGCGCGCGCGCCACCACAATGGCGGATGCGCGATCCTTGAACGAGGCAGTTGGGTTACGAGACTCATCCTTGAGCCACAGGTTTTGCAAACCGAGCTGTTTTGCCAGAGTCGATAATTTGAAAACGGGCGTCCCGCCTGCGGTGTGGAGGGGGGTGGGACCTCCTGCAAGTTCGTTCACCGGCAGGAGGGGTAGGTATCGCCACAGCGAGAAATCTCCACGGCTGGTGATATCCTCGGCATGAAATTTTTTCTTGAGCGACCGGTAATCAAGCAGGATATCGAGGTTGCCGCCGTCTTTGGGGCAAGTGTAGGCGACTTCGTTGGGAGCATATTCCGTCCCGCACAACGAACATCGGTAGCCGAGGAATTTATCCATGCGCTGATTTTACCCGATATGGAAAAGCGCCAAAAACGGACTCTCAGGCTCGAAATCTTGAGAGTCCGTTTTAATTCCCACTTTCCACTTTCTACTTCTCTTCCCTCTCCCAAATCTCCCGCGCAATGGACTCCTGATCCACGGGCAACTTATCCACCCTCACACCCACGGCGTTGTAGATCGCATTCGTAATCGCGGGCGTGGTTGGGATACTGCATATCTCGCCGACTCCCTTCGCGCCGTACGGTCCCGCCGCTGTGGGATGCTCCACGATAATGGATGTGATCTCAGGCGTGAGCATAATCCCAGGGATGCGATAACGCGCCAGACGGTCGCTCACTACATAACCATTGTCCATGAGGAATTCTTCGGTGATGGCGTTGCCGAGTCCCATCATCACGCCGCCTTCGACCTGTCCCTGCAAACCAAGCGGATTGACCGCCATGCCCACGTCGTTGGCAGAGATGACTTTCAGCACGCGTACTTCGCCCGTTAACTTATTCACTTCCACTTCCGCGGCTTGCACGCCGAACGAGAAAGCAAAGTGCATGTCGCCGCCCGTGCCGAGCGGTTGAGTCTTCGGCGCTTCGTATTCGTACAATGCGCGCGGATGTTGTCCCAGCGCTTTCATCTCTTTGGCAACTTCGGCGTACGTCATCGAATGTCCGTTGGCGTGGACGATCCCGTTTTCAAAGCGTATTTGCTCAGGCTTGACATCATATTTTTCAGCGAGCGTAGCAGTGATTGCATCGCGCAGAGTCTTCGCGGCATAACGCGACGCATTGCCCGTCACAAACGTTTGACGCGACGCCGTAGTCGGACCTCCATTCGGAGTCAAGTCCGTATCCATCACCAAGACTTTGACCTGCTCAGGCGGGACAGACATTTCCTCCGCGACAGTTAATCGCATGACCGTGACGAGTCCCTGCCCCATTTCAGCGGACGAACTCCGCACTTCGAACGTGCCGTTATCGTACAACTCAACTTCCGCGTTGGAAATATCGGGCGCGCCGCCGCCAAGTCCCGTATTTTTGTACGCCGCGGCGAATCCCCACGCACGAACCAAGTGCGAATCTTTTTCACCGCTAAGACGCGAAGAGCGCGAAGATTCTTTTTCGCCTTCTTCCACAAGAGTCTTCGTGTCCTTCGCGCCTTCGCGGTAAGAATCGGTTTCATAAATAACTCGCGGCTTAAACAACTCACCCTCCGACAAACCCGAAACCTGACACATGGCACTTGAAACTCTATCAATACACTCCATCAATCCCACCGACTCGCGCAACTCCTGTCCCGTGTTCGTGATGCTGCCGACATGCAACGCGTTGATACGGCGCAATTCAACTGGCTCGATGTTTAATTTTTCGGCGAGCATATCGATCATTGATTCAACCGCAAACGCCGATTGCGTCACGCCGAATCCACGGAACGCGCCCGCGGGCGGATTGTTGGTGTACATGGCGTAACAATCGGCGCGGACATTCGGCACATCATACGGACCCGCCGAGTGCGTGGTGGCGCGCGTCATCACCTTTTCGCCGAGCGACGCGTACGCGCCCGTGTCGCCATACAACTCAGACTCGCTCGCCATGATGCGTCCATCTTTTTTCGCGCCGATCTTGATTCGAATTTGTGTCGCATGCCGCTTCGGATGCACGAGCAAACTTTCATGCCGATCAAACAGCAACTTCACGGGTCGCTTCGTCACATCCGCCAGCATCGCCGCGTGGATCTGTCCCATCACATCTTCTTTGCCGCCAAAGCCGCCGCCCATGAGTTGACCGACAACGCGCACGCGCGATTCATCCCAGCCCATCACACGCGCCACTTGCGTTCTGTCTTGATACGGAATTTGCGTGCTGCAATAAATATTCATCTTGGAGGTGACAGTCACTTCCGAAGTGACTGTCACCTCAGGAACCGCGATACTACATTCAGGTTCGATGAACGCGTGGTCATACGTCGGCGTATGAAAAGTATGTTCAAGGATCACATCCGACTCGGCGAATCCTTTTTCCATATCGCCCTTGCGAACTTTGATGTGCTTGAGCAAATTTCCTTTTTCATGGATTTGCGGGACTCCCTCCTGACGCGCCATCACGGGATTTGTGATCACAGGCTGGAGGTCGAACTCCGCTTCGATCAACGCCGACGCCTGAATCGCGATCTCAAGCGTTTCCGCCGCTACGAGTGCGATCGCATCCCCCACATATCTGACGCGTTCTCCAACTCCCACCATCACGGGCCAGTCATAGATGATCAGTCCGTGATTGCGTTCGGCGGGAATATCGTTAGCGGTTAAGACAGCGAGGACGCCTTTCAATTCTTTCGCTTTCGATATATCGAGTCGCTTCAAGAACCCATGCGGAATCATCGCGCGTTTAACTTTGGCGAACAGCATATTATCGAAGACAAGGTCGTCGGTATAAATTGCTTTGCCGTTGACCTTCTCGATTCCATCAGGTCGCAGATGTGTGTGTCCAACCGAGTTATGGACATGAATCGAATCAGGGACATTCGGCTTTCTGACAGGTTCGCCAGTTCTCAACGATTCAGCCGCCGCGAGGATCGAATTCTCAATTGTCGGATACCCCGCGCAACGACACAGCGTATCCTTCAGCGCAAAACGCACCTCATCCCTCGTCGGATTCGGATTCCGCTCGAGCAACGCATACGCCGTCATGATCTGCCCAGGGATGCAGAATCCGCATTGCACCGCGCCATGCTCTACGAAGGCTTGTTGAAGAGGGTGAAGAGCTATCGAACCGCCAAGACCGCTAAGGTCGCTAAGATTCTTTTTGTTTTCCTTCGCGTTCTTTGCGTGCTTCGCGGTAAATTCTTCCCCCAATCCCTCAATCGTCACCACCGTCTTCCCATCCGCTCGCTCGGCGGGATAGATACACGCCAGCACAGGCTCGCCATCCACAAGGACAGTGCACGCGCCGCACTCGGCTTCATCGCAACCAATCTTTGTCCCTGTGAGACGCAGACGATCACGCAGTAGATCTGAAAGCGTTTCATTCGGCTTTGCTTCGAGGGAATGTTGAATGCTATTGACTACGAGAGAAATTTTGTTAGTCATAAATCACTTCCTAATCTTTGAACCACGGAGACACTGAGACACGGAGTTATTAAATTGTTTTCTCGGTGTCTCCGTGTCTCAGTGGTTTGCCTTTACAAGACACGGCGAAAAATGCCGTCTTTCAAAACAGGGACATTGAAGTTGATCAACAATCCAACGCGAATTCCTGTGAGTCTCATGTAGGTCAACAATTGGGCTTCATGGACGGGAATAACACGCTCCACAGCTTTTAGCTCAACAATTACGCGTTTATCGTAAATAAGGTCAATCTCATAACCTGCATCCAATTCAATGCCTTTGTACTTCACGGGCAATTTCACCCGATGTTCAAACAGCATTTTCCGTAATTCACTTTCATGTTCAAGGCACACTTGATACGACGACTCAAGCAAACCAGGACCAAGCACCTTATGAACTTCAATCGCCGCGCCGATGATCTTATCGGTCAGTTCTTTCTCCAACAGCGGTTGATTGTTCTTATTCTTCAGAACTGGAAAGTTGCGTTGCATAATTCATTCTTTCGTCTCTAACCACAGGATGGCACAGAGAATTTAAAACTCAGTGTCTCCGTGTCTCCGTGGTTTTCTCTCCTGCCCGGAACCACGCAGACTCAAGCGTCTCCCCGAACAACCCGCTGACGATATGCCTGCGGTAATCTGCCCCTGCTCTCCTCGCACTGGTGCGGAATTTGGCTTGGGCGAGCAAGCCTTCGAGCGCGGATTCAAATGTTGACTCGGTGAGAGATGCCCCACGCAAGGTATCTTCGGCTTGTGTGGCGCGGAAGGGAGTCCCGCCGCCGGGACCGACGGCGATGCGAATATCTTTGACGAGATCATTCTCACGTTCGAGCCAGACGGCGCAGTTCAAGATGGGAAGCGCGACTCCTTGTGGGCGCATGATGCGTTGGAAGCAGGAGGCTTGGTGGTAATTGGTAAGTGGTAAATAAAAACCGACGATGAGTTCCTCGCCGTGGTTGAGAGAGGATTTGCCGGGACCAAGGAATAAATCTTTGAAGGGAATTTTACGTGTAACGGCGCTTCGACTGCGCTCATTGTCACTCGCTCCGCTCACATCGTCCCGATGCTCTCTCGGGAGCGCGATGACTTCGGCTTGCACGTCCAATACGAGCAGGGCAATCGTCCCATCCGCCGCGGGGAGGGCGTGCGCAACGTTGCCTCCGAGGGTCGCCACGTTGCGGACTTGCGGACCGGCAATCAAGTTGCAGGCTTCGGTCAAAGCCTCCGCATGGCGGACAGTTAGAGGGTCCAGAGCGACGCGGTTGACCGGGACGGCGGCGCCGATGAAGAGGCGGTCATCCCGAATCTCGAGGCGTGTCATCTCCTCGATGGATGTCACATCCACCAATGTTTGGACGGGCGAATGACGACCTTGTTCCAGATCGAGCAATAAATCAGTTCCCCCGGCGATGGGGAGCAATGGACGCGGCGCATGGGCGAACGCATCCATGGCTTCGGATAAGTTTTTGGGGCGAAGATAGTTTTGCCAGAGGGTCATGATTTTTTGAACGCGAAGGATTCAACGCATAGGAGGGATTTTATTTAACCCCTTCGCATGTTCTTCGCGTCTCTTGTTGCGAATCAGATCTGATACAGTTCAACCAACACGCCCGACGCGCTTTCAGGGTGGATGAAGGCATACTTCTTTCCATCTGCGGCGGTGCGCGGTTCTTCATTGATGAGGCGCGCGCCTTTTGATTTCAACTGCGACATCATACCTTCGATATCGTCGACCTCCAAACAGATGTGGTGCATGCCGGGTCCGCGTTTGGCGAGGTACTTTGCAATACCCGAATCGTCCGAAGTGGGCTGGACCAGTTCCACTTCCGAACCGTGAAGCGGCAGGAACGCAACTTTTGATTTCTCCGCAGGCGCGTCGCGCAGTTCGCGCAGTTCCATTCCCAGCGCGTCGCGCCAGAAAGATAAGGCTTTGTCTATATCGTCTACAACAACAGCAATGTGATTGATCTGTTTTACATGAGGCATGCGCGTCTCCTACAAAATATTGAACCGTTAAGCCCGCGAAGGTCGCTAAGAAATCTTTTGTTAAATCTTCGCGTTCTTTGCGTCCTGCGCGGTTAAAATTTCGTGGCAAAACCTTAACTCCGATTATATCCGCTTGCCAGAGAATCAGAGAGCGATTAAGATTGAGATATGCCCGCCCTCCCTTTCAATGCGCGACGAGTTGCCACGATCATCGGCGTTATCGCGCTGGTGTTCATTGTGCTCGAGTTCAATCGCCGCCTCGAGGAAATGAATTTGCTCAACAAGCAATATGAGCTTGTGCAACAGCAAGCCACGCAGGCAGTGCAAACTCAAACCGCGCTTCAAACGCAGGTGGCGTTTGCGGCTTCCGATGGCGCCGTGGATGAATGGGCGCGCACTGATGGTCACTACGTGCAAGAAGGCGATCTGCCGATCGTGCCGATTGGTCAGCCTGGCGCCGCGCCCATCGAACTCAACACGCCCGCGCCCACGCCAACTCAGATGACGAACGTTCAAACCTGGTGGGATTTGTTCTTTGGCGAACATTAATCCTTTTTGGATGACCAACCGACTCGCGCTTTTCCCCGAAGCGACGCGCGCGCGCGACGACTCGCTCTTCATTGCGGGACATTCCCTCGCCTCTCTCGCGGATGGACGCCTGACCCCGCTGTACGTATATGACCGCGCCACCCTCGACCTGACTATTGCGGAATATCAATCCGCGTTGCGCGCGTATTACCCTGGCGAGTCGCGCATCACCTACGCGGGCAAAGCCTTCCTCTGCAAATCCATCGCCGCATGGACGCAACAGCACAACCTGATGGTAGATTGCACCGGCGAGGGCGAGATCGGAATCGCAATCGCAGGCGGTGTGCCGCGTGAAAAGATTCTTGTGCATGGGGTGAATAAATCGTCAGCGGACTTGAAGTCTGCGTTCCAACATGCGGGGACGATTGTTGTGGATAATTTGACGGAGTTGGAGAGGATATGTACACACGTAGACAGGTACACAGGTACACAAGTATCGTTGTGGTTGAGATTGGTTCCCGGGCTCGCCGTTTCAACACATCACGCCCACACGCAGACCGGTCAGCACGATAGCAAATTTGGAATGACCCGCGAGGAGATATTGCAAGCAGTGCAAATAAGCAAGAAAGCAAATTTGCAAATTAATGGGATTCATTTTCACCAAGGCTCCAACTTCCGCGACCCCGAACCGCTGATCCCCGCGATTGACCTTGCCCTCGACATTGCCAAAGAGATCGGATTCAACGGCGAGTGGCATTTTTGTCCCGGCGGCGGATGGGGCGTGGCGTATCACGAAGATGAATTGCCGAGCCCCTCCATTGAAAATTATGCGCGCGGAATTGCCGAAGCAGTGGTTGAGGGTTGCAAAACGCGCGGACTCGAACTCCCCGTTTTACATCTCGAACCCGGGCGCAGTCTCGTGGCGCGGGCGGGTGTGGCAATCTATCGCGTCGGCGCGATCAAACAACGCGGCGACAAAACGTGGATACTCACCGACGGCGGCATGGCGGATAATCCGCGCTTTGCGTTGTATGGCGCGAGATACTCTTGTTTACCCGTTGAAGGACTTGATCGAGAGATCGATACGAAGGTTTCGATTGCTGGTCCCTATTGCGAATCGGGCGATGTGGTCATTGAAGATTTGCCGATGCCTAACCTGAAAGAAGGCGAGCTGATCGCCATCCCTGTGGCGGGCGCGTATCACCTGAGCATGTCGTCCAATTACAACGGCGCGCGCCGCCCGGAGGCGTTACTGCTGGAGGAGGGGAGGGTGGAGGTGATGTTGAGGAGGGAGACGGTGGATGATTTGCTCAGGCGCGATCCATGACCACAAACACCGACCTGTTTCTCAAACGCCTGCGCGCCTCCGAATTCCTTCGCGGATTGGACGATGACGCGTTAATGCAAATCGCCGAGAGCGCGGCTTGGAAAGTCTATCCGCCAGATGCGGTCATCTTTTGGGAAGGGGATAACGAATCGAATTTGTATTTCCTGCAATATGGTTCGCTCAAAGCCATGAAAACATCGTCCGATGGGCGTGAACAGGTTTTGCGATTTCTCTATGCGGGCGAGGTGTTCAATGAAGTCGGGGCGTTGGCGCGGAAGCCGAATCCTGCCACAGCCGTCGCGTTGGAAGAGTCGGGCGTATGGCTTCTCCCGCGTCACGCGCTGGACAAGATTTTGTTGGAACATCCGCAAGTGGCATTGCAGATTATCGAGAATATGGCAGACAAGATTGTCGGGCTGGTCACGCTCGCCGCAGATTTATCCTTGAAAACGGTCGAGGCGCGATTTGTGAGTCTGCTGTTGGAGCAGGCTGAAGGGGACGTGATTGAACGCCGCCGCTGGACGAACCAGACCGAACTGGCGGCGCGACTCGGTACTGTCCCCGATGTGCTAAGTCGCGTGATCCGCGAACTGACGAAAGCGGGATTGATCGAAATGGACAGACAATCCATCCGCATTTTAGATCGCGCGGGCTTATCGGCGCGGGCGCAAGGGGACGAAAAATCCTGACCACAAGCGTCACAAAGGATGTGGAAGACAGGATTTTCTTGTATTCCTCGTGATATGCGTGTTTAAAAATCGCTTGATTTACCCGACAAAAGTCGGGGCATGAAATGGGGGCAAGGGGTAAAGTTTGGGCATACAAGGAGTTGCCATGCCCGACATCTATTTTCCAGACATAAAATCCAAAGCCGTTTTTGCCGCCGATGGACCCAAGCCGCAGTTCCTGATTGACGCGCCGCAGTTCAAAGCGCTCGTGGTTGGGCTTGAAGCAGGCGGACAAATTCCCATTCATCCTGGAGAAGCCGCAATGTATCACTTCCTCGAAGGCGAAGGGCTGATGACCGTCGGCGAGGAGACTTTTGCCATCAAACCTGGCGTTACGGTCATCGCGCCCAGTGGGTCGAAGCGCGGCATGAACGCCAAAACGCGCGTCGTCTTCCTGGGTTCGAAAGGCGCATCTTAGCGTAGTTGGCGTTCTCTAACGCCGACGGGTGATATAACCAAAATCTTCTAAAGGAACAACCCCATGCCCATCCCCTATCTCATCACCACCCTACTCTATATTTTTGTCGCCCTCTTCGCCGCAGCGGATGCGTCGCTCGTCAGCCTAAACCTCGCCAGCGCGTTTCCCGCTCTGCGCTGGGTGCGCGTCCACTTCATCACACTTGGCGTTCTCTCACAGGTCATCTTTGGCTTGCTTCCCGTTCTTGCCGCGTCGCTTGCAAAAAAACCAAGACCCGCCTTACGTTGGGATATCTGGCTGACTCTCAACGCGGGCCTGGTCGCGTTGATTGCGGGTTTTGCGGGCGTCAACCATCCGATGATCTTCGCGGGCGGCACGCTCATTTTCATCGCCGCAACTCTCCTCTTGCTCCAACTTTGGAACGCGCGCGGCCGCGACGTTCCCGCCAGCCTCAAGTTTTACATCACAGGCATGTTTTATTTGCTCGTCGGAATCATCGTCGGCACGGGTTTGTGGCTCAACTGGAGCGAAGCCTTCTACATCAAAGTCCCGCTCGAAGTGCATATCCACGCCAACTCGTGGGGCTTCATGTCTCTGGTCTTCGCGGGGCTGTTCGTGGACTTCATCCCCATGATTACGAATCGTCCGCTTGGCGGAAAGAGCGCAATCGCCTACATATATTGGGGCATGGCGCTCGGCGCGTTCGGGCTTGTGCTCGGACCCTGGCTGGGCGGCTCGCTTCCCCCAACCATTACAGGCTTGATCTTGCATCTCTCAGCCACGATTCTGTTGATCGTTCTGGCGGGACGCGCCCTCAAAGCCAGCGGTCATCTCTCGACGGCGGGCGGCTGGCACATGCTCGCTTCATACGCATGGATTCTTCTCCCCGTCCTCGTCGCGCCGCTGATTCTGACTCATGTCATCGCGGGCGGACCCGTCGAATCGATTGCGCCTCAGTCCTTGATTTACGGCTGGGTACTGCAATTCGGCATTGCCCTCATCCCATACATTGCTCGCCGATTCTTCCTCAAACAGGAAGCTCCCCAACTTGGAGGCAGTTGGTTTAGCCTGGCAGGCATCACCCTCGGAAGCATCCTGGTCTGGATCAGCATCTTCCTCGTGGACATTCGCGGCGTGTTGTATGGCATTGGCTTCGTCCTCTACGCGCTGGCAATGATTCCTCCCGTCAACGAATTGTTCGGAATCGTCCGCGACGGGTTCAGAAAGATCGAGTCGACATAAATCGCTTGCAAAAGTGCGTGCGGCGCGAAGAGCGTACAATGCGCTTTGCGTAAGAGACGTTCTCTAACGTCGGATGATTTATGCAAGAGGTCAAATAAATTTTGCGGCTGAAACCCTATGAACGCCCTCCTCGCCAAACTTCCCTCCATCCTCGCCTTCCTCGTCGGCGCAATGTCCATCTTTGCAGGCGGAATGGTCTTACGCGGCTGGCAACCTGGCTACAATGTGCTCTCGTGGCTTCCCGTCTATAACTTCATCGTTGGCTTGTTGACTCTCATCCCCGCGTATTTGCTCTGGGTAGGCAGTCGTTACGCCACCGCCGCCTCCATCGTGACCTTTACCCTGCACGCGCTTGTCCTCGTCCTCCTGTTTGCCGTCTTTCGCGGGCAGGTCGCAACCCAAAGCATCGGCGCCATGTCCTTCCGCGTAGCGACGTGGATCGTCATCCTCGCCCTGTTATGGTTTCGAAGATAATGCGGCAAGTTGGCTTCATCATATCTTCATGGTCAGTTCACAAAGGGTCTTTATAATTTCTTTAACTCACATAAGGAGGTCTCCGTGTCACAATCCACGCCCGCTCGTTACAGTCCCCGCCTGGTCACGCTTCACTGGCTGACCGTTTTGCTCGTCTTTGCCGCGTTCGCGCTCGGCAAATATTCCAGTTTTCTTCCAAACGATACAGGCAAGATCGCGTCACTGGCGATCCACATGATATTGGGAATCGCAATGCTGATCGTGATCGTCGTTCGCTTCACCGTGCGGATGAAGACACCGCATCCCGCCTACGCATCCACGGGCAACGCCTTTCTGGACGGACTCGGCAAACTCGTACATTACGCGCTCTACCTGCTGGTGTTCCTCATGGCGGTCAGCGGAATGGCGCTCTCCATACAGACGAAACTTCCGCCCATTGTTTTTTTCGGGTCGGGCGCGTCTCTGCCTGCAAACTTCCACGATTTCGCGGCGCGCGCCCTGCATGGTTTCATCGCGCCCGCGCTCTTCCTGCTCATTCTTCTGCATGTCGGCGCGGCGTTCTATCACCAGTGGATCATCAAAGATAGATTGTTCGCCCGCATGGGGTACGGGAAATAATCATCACATCTGATTACCTGACACAACGCTTTTTGGACGCGGAAAAACGCTGATTTTCGCCGTGAATCAGCGTCCCAATTTTGAAAGTGTAAGGTAATCAATCATCACATCCGCTTCTTCGGGAGTTGCGCATCGCCCATGTAAAAGACACCTGCGCATCATCAAACAGCCGACTTGGATAAACGAGTCGGCTGTTTTCATTGCGTGATATTTCGAGTTAACTATGTTATAACAACCTAACAATGAAATACAATGTTATTGCGCTCACTCAACTCAACAGTGACCAAATAAAAAAATTAGGTTTCCTTCATCAACGCGTCCTGCATTCATTGTTGACCGATCTTGGCGCGCCGTTCCTTGAGCATTATTACCAGATCGCCCGCGCGGACTCGTCGGTGATTGGGATGTGCGCGTTGGGCGCGGAGGGGAATCTGCTGGGGTGGGTGGTGGGGTCTCCGCTGCCGGGGCAGGTCGCCCGTCGGATGAGCGAGGCGGGGGGGTGGTTTATCATCCAGGTGTTAAGGGTATTGGTGGCGAATCCAAAAGCGATTTGGCAGGCGTTCGTCTCCTTGAGATCGGCGTCCGTTACGATGAAGCCGGGCGCGGTCGAGTTGACGTATCTTGGCGTGGATGAATCTGCGCGCAAAATGGGATTAGGGCGTGAATTGTTGAGCGCGTTTATCGACGCCGCGCGCGCGAAGGGGTTTGCATCTGTGGAGTTGAGTGTGGAAGCGGAGAACGCCGCCGCGATTGCATTGTATACTAGGGTTGGTTTTCGCGTGGCGCGTTCGTACACAGAAGGCGCGTTCGATCGTCATCGCATGGAATTGATTCTCAAATGAAAGTTCTCCTTCGTAAAATCGAATCGTTTGCCGGGCCGCGTTACGCGCCGTGGCTTTTTTTGATTGTCGCGTTCCTTGCCTACGGTTTGTTGTTCTGGCGCCACGGTTTTTATTGGGATGATCTGCCGATGACGTGGATCCGTTACGAGTTGGGGCGCGAAGCGATGGCGAAATATTTTTCGACGGCGCGGCCCGTGTGGGCGGTGTTGTATCAGGTGACGACGACCTTCCTCCCGCCTGCGCCGATGGCGTGGCAAATTTTTTCGATCTTGTGGCGCTGGCTCGGCGTGGTGTTGTTGTTGCAACTCGCGCGCGAACTGTGGCGCGACCGCGACAAGATGGCGGCGCTGGCGGGGTTATTGTTTTTGCTCTATCCGGGCTTCAACTTGCAGTATGCCTCATTCCTCACCGCGCATTTTTGGATCGTGGTCTGTTTCTTTTTCGCGTCGTTCTTGTTGATGTTGCGGGCGATGAATTCGCCCTCGCGCTATTGGCTGTTCACCAGTCTGGCGATGATCCTCTCCGCGCTGAATGTATGGATGCTCGAATACTTTTATTCGCTCGAACTTGTCCGCGTCGCGGTTATTTTTTACGCATTGCGGCAAAACGCGCGGGGAGAAAAAATATTTCAAACGGCGTTGCGCGCGCTTCGGCATTGGCTTCCATATCTGCTCGTCTTCCTCGCGAATATTTTATATCGCGTGTTCGTGTTTACGAATGTGGCGTATCAAAATGTATTCTTCGCTGAATTGCGGGCGGACCCGCTTCAGGCAATTCTCGGCTTGATCAAAAATATCGCGGCGGATCTTTGGCTCGCCTCGGCGCAGGCGTTTGGAACGATTTTTATGTTTCCAAATGTCGCGCTCGATGGTCCGCTTACGACGCTGATGTATCTTACGGTGGTAATCATCGTCGGCGCGTTGGCGTTCGTCTTTTTCAAGAACGCAAATACCCAAACCCAAAAACAATCGGCATACTGGGCGATCGGAATTGGCTTGACCGCCATGCTTCTCGGCGGAGGTCCGTATTGGCTGGCGACTCTCGATATCAGCCTGTCGTTTCCCGCGAGTCGTTTTACCATGTCGTTCATGTTCGGCGCGTGTTTATTGATCGCGGGTCTGGTTGAGTTAATTCCAACAAAATTTCGCGTGGCGTTCATCGCCGCGCTGGCGGCATTGTCTGCGGGGCGGCAGGTGATGATCGGCGATTCGTTTTTGCGGGATTGGCAGGCGCAGAAAAACCTGTTCTGGCAAATGCGCTGGCGCGCGCCCGCGCTCCAGCCCGATACGCTCGTGTTGATGAATGAACATCTTGCGTATTACGCCGATAACTCGATCAGCGCGGGCTTGAATTGGATCTATGACCCCAACGCAAACGCGGACGATATCAATTACGTCATCTTTTATCCGGGCAATCGCCTCAATGGCTCGCTCACTTCCCTCGAGCCGAACACGCCCATTCGGTACAGTTACATCGCGGGCGACTTCAACGGCAACACATCGGATGCCCTCGCGTTTTATTATGACCCGCCGTACTGTCTCCGTTTGCTGGATTCTGATCTGGATACAAACAACCGCTTCATTTCGGACCTCAGCCTGATGCGCCAGGCGTCGGCATTATCCAATCCCCAGCGGATTCTGCGCGAGACTGCCGCGCCCATGCCTTCCTTCTACGGCTCGGAACCCCCGCATGGATGGTGCTACTACTTCCAAAAAGCGGAACTCGCGCGTCAATTCGGAGAGTGGGATGAGGTCAATCGTCTCGCCGATACCGCGTTCAAACTCGACGAGCATTTCAACAATCCTGTCGAGTTATTCGTCTTCATCGAAGGGTATGCTCACGCAGGCAAATGGGACGACGCGATTCAACTATCCAAAGAAGCGCGCCAAGTCTCGAAGAGTTACGTTGATCCGCTCCTCTGCAAATTGTGGAAACGCATAGAAACACAAACAACCTCAAGCGAAGAACGAACCGAAGCGTTGAATGAAATCTATGAGCTGACAGGTTGTGATTAGGATTTTTCTCAAAAACCGCCCAAACCCGTCATTGCGAGTGGCGCTGAAAGCGCCACGAAGCAATCTCCGTGAGAATCGGGCTTTGCTAGACGTGGTGGAGATTGCTTCGTCGGGCGAAGCCCTCCTCGCAATGGCGGCGTTTTCTTTTAAGACATGAAGCGATATTTTCCTCAAATCACACTCCTCCTCGTCGCCATCCTCGCTTACGGATTGCTCATCCCGCGCCTCGGCTTTTATTGGGACGACCTGCCCATCTCGTGGATTCGTTACCAACTCGGCGCCGAAGCGCTGACGCGATATTTTTCGACCAACCGTCCCGTGTGGGGGTTGCTGTACCAAGTCACCACAAGTGTCATCCCCGATGAACCCATCTATTGGCAAATCTTCGCGTTGATCTGGCGTTGGCTCGGCGCGGTGATCGTGTTCGCCATCGTTGAAAAATTGTGGAAGGGTAAGCCGCGCCTCGCGCTGGGCGTCGCGCTTCTCTTTTTGGTCTACCCTGGATTCGCTCAACAATGGTCGGCGTTTTTATATAGCCACTTCTTCATCGTGCTGTTCTTCTTTTTGCTTTCATACCTGCTCATGCTTCGCGTCATGCAAGAACCGAATCGCTATTGGAAACTGACCGCGCTTGGTTTGCTCTTCTCCGCGCTCAACTTGTGGATGATGGAATATTTCTACGTGTTGGAACTCATGCGCGTGGGAGTTATCCTCACCGCGTTGCGCGGCGAGGCAATGAGTCTACGCGAGAGGGCGATGAGAACTTTCAAACTTTGGCTTCCATACTTGATCGTTTTCATTCTGGCAATTCTCTCGCGATTATTCATCTTTAATAATCAAGTCTATGGAATTGGGTTAGGCGATTCGTTGAAGTCCGCACCATTGGAGACGATCATCAACCTTGCGCGAAACATCCGCTTCACGCTGACCCTCGTCCTCCGCGACGCGTGGATGCAAGTGACGCAGTTGCCAAACATCGCATCGGCGGAGTCTATTCTCAATTCGTATTACGTCGTCGTTGCTTTGGCGGTCCTTGTTTTGGTCGCGGGACTTTTGTTGACCTTGCGTGAAGAAAATCCACAACAACAAGATTCGCGGGCGCAAAGGAGATACTTCGCTTCGCTCAGTATGACATCCGATTCGCTTTGGATGATCGGCTTGGGAATCTTCACTCTCCTCCTTTCGGGCTGGCCCTTTTGGCTGGTGGGATTCGTCCCGTCACTGGCGTGGCCCGCGAGCCGATTCACGCTTCCGTTTATGTTCGGCGTCAGTTTATTGTTCGCTGGCATCATCAACCTGATTCCCTGGGAGCGGATTCGCATTGCCTTGCTGGTCTCGCTCGTCGCGTTTGCGGTGGGCAAGCAATTTCTCACGGCGAATGAGTACGCACAGGATTGGCAGACTCAAAAAGATTTATTCTGGCAACTCGCGTGGCGCGCGCCGAGCATTGCGCCTGATACCGCGATCATCATGAACGAAGGCGCGCTGGAATATTATGCGGATAATTCACTGAGTCCCGTCGTCAATTGGGTGTACGCGCCTGAGAAGCGCGGCGAAGATATTGATTATGTTTTGCTTTATCCAACAACTCGCTTGCGCAGTGATGCACTCCCGAAACTTGAACCTGACTTGCCTATCTTCACCGAATATTTGGCGGGGCAATTTCATGGGAACACATCGCAGGTCTTAGCAATTTATTTTATGCCGCCAGGTTGTATGCGGATTCTTGACCCCGATGTAGATCGTGTGAACCGTTCGATACCCGAACAAAGTTTGATGCGTTTTGCTTCGCGGCTGACAAATTATGAGTTGATCTCATCCGAGTCAACGGCGCAGATGCCGAAACCATATTTTCCCGAACCCGCGCATGGATGGTGTTACTACCTTCAAAAAGCGGACTTGGCGCGTCAATTCAAACAGTGGGACGAGGTCGCGTCGTTGGGGGATGCCGCGTTCGCTGAGGGTTTGCGACCCGCCGACCCGTCGGAACGATTCGTTTTCATCGAAGGGTACGCGCATGTGGGGGATTGGAGTCGCGCGGTGGAGTTGTCTGCCGAGTCGTTTAGCGAATCCGAATTGATGAGCGCGCCGCTTTGTCGGTTGTGGGAACGCGTCGAGGCTGAGACAGCTGAAAACGCGGAGCGCGACGCGTTGAGCGAGTCGAAACGAATCGAGGCGTTGGCTGAAATATGGAGTTTGCTCACTTGTAACCCGTGAAAATTCACACTTGATTTAAATCCTTGTTTGGCTCTACAATATGACGACGTTAGTTTCACCTGCGATTTGTATGACAAATTATGAAAGGAGGCGCGCGGGAACGTCATTCGCAAGTCTACTGTCCTATGATTCGTCAATCAATTAACAAGGAGAAGAAGAACATGCGTAAGTCACTTTTGCAGGTGTTCGGTTTGTTGATCGTTCTTTCGCTAATCCTGGCGGCATGCGCTCCCGCTGTCGAAGAGGTGGGAGGCTTCCAGATCCCAGCCGTGGAAGATGGTAAATTCAACATCGCGATGGTCTTGATCGGACCGCACGATGACGGGGGATGGTCGCAGGCGCACTATGAAGGTCTGCTGTACGTTGAAGAGAATGTCGAAAATACCCACGTAGCCTACATTGAAAATGTGCCCGAAGGCGCCGACTCGGAACAGGTCTTCCGCGCGCTGGCTCGTAAAGGCTTCGATATGATCATCGGCACATCCTTCGGTTATGGCGACCCGATGGAGATCGTGGCAGGCGAGTTCCCCGACTCGATGTTCATTCATCTCACCGGCATCAAATCCAACTTCACGAATTTTGGCAACTTGATGGGCGCGATGGAAAATATGAAGTTCCTTGCCGGTATGCTGGCTGGCGCGCGCGCGAAGGCGGATGGCGAAACCAAACTCGGCTATATGGCGACCTTCCCGATCCCCGAAGAAATCCGTTTGGGCAACGCGATCGCCTTGGGCATGAGAAAGACCTGCCCCGAGTGCACGATGGACATCCGCTGGATCAACACGTGGCATGACCCCGTGATTGAAAAGGAAGCCGCGGCTTCGTTGTTCGATGCCGGCGCGTATGTGGTCTTTACCGGCGCGGATACCCCGGCGGTTGCCGATGTGGCGCAGGAAAAAGGCAAATATGGCGTGACCTACGATTGGTATGGCTCATGCAAAGTAGATGCCTGTCTTACCGCTCCGTATTGGTTGTGGGGCACTGAATATGCCCGCATTACCGAGGGAATCATCGCTGGCACATATGTGCCCGGCTACGATTACTTCGATGCCGAAACCGGCGCGCTCGGCTTGTACGGGTTCATGGAAGGCGAGTCGTTGACCCCGGGTGTTGCGAGTCTCGACCCTGCCGTGATCCAGGAAGTGCGCGATATCCTCGCGCAGATGCTGGCTGGCGAATTCACCCGCTTCGATGTGTTCAAGGGACCGATCAACGATAACAAGGGCAATGTTGTTCTGCCTGAAGGTCAGAGCCTCGAGCAAGTTGACCTCGATGCGTTCCCCGAGTTCGGTCTGCCGTGCAGTATCGATGTCTGTATGAAGTGGTGGGCTGAAGGCATCACCGCCGAATTGCCGGAGTAAATGTAGTTTGATGAATGGGGCAGGGCTGTCAGGTTCTGCCCCGTTTTGTAAAGGCACACAGGTACACACGTAGACAGGTAAACGGGCAGACACATGTGTATGTGTTCCCTTGTTTACCTGTCTACATTCCCCCGAGGAGCATGTCGTGACCGTGAACACAACAACTGATTTGCAACAGCCTCCTCTTGTCGTCGAAATGCGCGGCATCGTCAAGCGGTTTCCCGGCGTGCTTGCCAACGACCATGTGGATTTTGAATTGCGCACCGGGGAGATCCACGCCTTGCTGGGGGAGAACGGCGCGGGCAAAAGCACGTTGATGAATGTACTGGCGGGATTATATAAACAAGATGCAGGTATTATTCAAGTGAAAGGCAAAACGCTGGAGTTTTCTTCTCCGCGCGATGCCATTAAAGCGGGGATCGGCATGGTGCATCAGCATTTCATGCTTGTACCTTCGCAGACCGTAACCGAGAATATTTTGCTGGGTCTCGATGATCCTCGTTTTTTCATGCGCTTGAACGAATACGATCAGAAGATAGCCGATCTCGGAGATACATACGGATTGAAGGTTGATCCGCGCGCGAAGATCTGGCAACTCTCCGTTGGCGAGCAACAACGCGTGGAATTGTTGAAGATGCTGTATCGCGGCGCGGACGTTCTCGTGATGGACGAACCGACCGCCGTCCTTGCGCCGCAGGAAATTGAAGGGCTATTCGAGACGTTGCGCTCGATGGTTACGCAAGGCAAATCGGTGATCTTTATCAGTCATAAATTAAACGAGGTCGCCTCGATTGCGGATCGCGTCAGCGTGTTGCGGCGCGGCAAGGTGACCGCTTCGGGAGTCTTTGCCAAAGGCGTGAGCAAGCAGGAACTCGCCAGTATGATGGTGGGACGCGAAGTGGTATTGTTCGTGGACAAAAAGCCGAAAGAGGCGGGCAAGATCATCCTCGATGTGAAAGATGTCCATGCGGAGAACGACAAAGGTCTGCCCGCCTTGCGCGGATTGTCCCTGCATGTGCGCGCGGGCGAGATCGTGGGCATTGCCGGTGTGGCTGGGAATGGACAGATCGAGTTATCGCAGGTGATCGCCGGTCTGCGCAAGTGCAAACAAGGCGATGTGGTGTTGGACGGAGACAAGGTCAGCAACCGCGATACGTTGTATGGAATTCAACACGGCATGTCGTATGTTCCTGAAGACCGCACGCACGTTGGTAGTTCGCCCAACTTGAGCGTGACCGATAATGTCATCATGAAGAATTATCGCAAAGCGCCCATCTCAAAAGGTTCGATGATAGACATGACCGCGGCGACAAAATTTGCCCAGCAACTCAAGGAAGCGTACGACATCATCGTGCCGACGGTGAACACGCCCGTGCGTCTGCTCTCGGGCGGCAACCTTCAACGCGTCATTCTGGCGCGCGAGATTTCGGGGCATCCCAATTTTATGGTGGCGGTCCAGCCGACGCGTGGATTGGATGTGGGCGCGATAGAAGGTGTCCATCGTCTGTTGTTGACCCAACGCGAGGCGGATGCGGCAGTCCTGCTCATCTCTGAAGAGTTGGAGGAATTGCTCGCGTTGAGCGACCGCGTCTACGTGATCTACGAGGGGAAAATCATGGGGGAGGTGAAGGTGGGGGCGGGCGAACCAGACGAAAGGTTGATCGAAGCGATTGGTCTGATGATGACCGGCACGCCGCTCGATCAAATCCAAAACGAGGGAGCCGCGTCGCATGGCTGAATCCGCATTGACGAAAAAACGAACCGGGTGGCGCGTCAAACTCGAACCGCGGCTCGATGAGCCGACGGGAAAAGAATCGCTGTTGATCTCGCTTGGCGCAGTTGTCGTGGCGTTGATCTTGGGCGGCGTGGTCATCGCAGTTGTGGGAGGCAATCCGTTCGCTTCGTACCTGCACATTGCGCGCGCCGCGTTTGGAAATATCGGCGTGCTTTCGGATACGATCGTGAAGGCGACGCCGATCATTCTGACCGCGCTGGCTTGTACGATCGCGTTCCGCATGAAGTTGTGGAACATCGGCGCGGAGGGGCAGTTCATCATGGGCGCGTGGGGAGCGAGCGCGATCGTGCTTGCGCCTGTGCTTGCGCCCGAATCGCCGCGCTGGATGTTCATCCCGTTGATGGCTCTGGCGGGGATGGGCATGGGCGCGTTGTGGGGATTAGTTCCCGGTTATCTCAAGGCGAAGTTCAACGTGAACGAGATCATCAGTTCGTTGATGTTGAATTACATCGCGGTCTCGTGGGTGAATTATTGGATCTTCGGCGTGTGGAGCGAAGGCGGATTCCAGATGAGCCCGAAGTTTCCGGTGAACGCGTCCTTGCCGAGGCTTTCGGATTATGCGGAGACTATCCCGTTCTTTCGCGGACTTACGACTCACGCCGGTTTGATCTTCGGAATCCTCGCCGCCATCGCGTTGTGGTACATCGTCTATCGCAGCCGCTGGGGCTATGAGATCCGTTTGATCGGTGACAACCCTCATGCGGCGAAATACGCCGGGGTTAACATTGTGAAGAACACGATCCTTGTGATGGCGCTTTCGGGCGCGCTGGCTGGGCTGGGCGGCATGAGCGAAGTGTCGGGCGTTATCCGCCGATTACAGACAGCCCCCATCAACGCAGGGTACGGATTCACCGGCATCATCGTGGCGTGGCTGGCGAAGTTGAATCCGCTGGCGATCATCGTCGTTTCGATTCTGTTTGGCGCGTTGATCCTGGCGGGACGCGAGATTCAACCTTCGGGCATCCCAAAAATGATTCAAGGAATCATCCTTGTCTGTTTGATCGCGAGCGATTTTCTTTTGCGCTATCGCGTGCGTTTTGTGAAAGGTGAAGAGGAATAATTTATTAACCTCTTTTTGAACCACGGAGTCACGGAGACACTGAGGGAAAAAATTTAAAAACTCCGTGACTCAGTGTCTCCGTGGTTAAGGATTTGAGATTTTTGCAGAATAGATAACAAAAAAACCTTTGTGTGCCTTCGTGACCTTTGTGGTTAAAAGGTTTGAGAAAGTATCATCGGAGAACTCATTTATGGATCCCATCATTATTCTTCAAGCAGGAGTCGCCACCGGCACGGTTCTCCTCTTTGCCACATTGGGCGAAGTATTAGCCGAACGGTCGGGCGTTTTGAATCTCGGTGTCGAGGGTATGATGCTGATCGGCGCGATGACCGCCTTCAGCGCCACCATCGCCACCGGCAATCCATGGATCGGCGTGCTTGCCGCGATGATCGTTGCGGGATTGCTCAGTCAGATCCACGCGTTCATTTCTATAACTTTGCAAGCCGATCAAGTGGTGAGCGGACTTGCGCTCACCCTCGTCGGCGCGGGCATCAGCCTCGTGCTTGGCGAAGGCTTGAGCAAGGCGGGGACGGTTTCGCTCATGCCAAATTTTTCCATCCCATTGCTTTCGCTCATCCCGATTCTCGGTCCGATCTTCTTTACCAACCAAAGCGTGTTGGTCTACATCGGTTATTTGCTGACGCCACTCGCGTGGTATTACATCAACCACACCCGCCCGGGCTTGCACCTTCGCGCTGTGGGTGAATATCCATCTGCCGCAGACGCGCTCGGCATTAACGTTTTTCGTTTGCGTTACGCGTACGTCTTCGTCGGCGGAATGCTCGCAGGGCTGGGCGGCGCTTCGATCAGCCTGGCGGTTGCTCCCGGCTGGTTCAGCGAATTGACTACCGGCGGTCAGGGCTGGATCGCGGTGGGTCTCGTCATCTTCGCGCAGTGGGATCCCATCCGCGCGGCGATCGGCTCGTACGCGTTCGGCGCGCTCCGCCGCCTCATCCTCGACATTCAAGGTCCGCTCACGTTGCTCGGCTTTGACAATCCCTTTTACTACAACTCCTACCTCGGTTTCTTTTTGCAAATGATCCCCTACGCGTTCACGGTCATCGTGTTGGTGATCGGCTCGCGCGAATCCATCCGCAAGCGCCTTGGCGCGCCCGCGGCGTTGGGCGTTCCGTACATTCGAGGCGAACGAGGCAAGTAATCTTTATTGACAAGGACAAAGTTCGCGAAGGCAGAGAGTTCAAATCTTCGTGTCCGCCGCGTTTAAGACAATCATGCTTGATCACATTGCTTCCACCCTCCGCGAACAATGCGGACTACATAAAGACAAACCCATCATTGCGGGCGTTTCCGGCGGTCCCGACAGTTTGTGTTTAATGAATGCGCTACGCACGGCGGGGTATCGTGTCGTTGTCGCGCATTTCAATCACAAACTGCGCAATGATTCCGATGCGGATGCCAACACGGTCGAGCAAGCCGCAGGACGGCTCAACCTCAAGTGGGTAATCGAAAATGGTGATGTGCGCGCTTTTGCCAGCGAAGAAAAAATATCGATTGAAGAAGCCGCGCGGATATTGCGTTATCGCTTCCTGATGAAACAGGCTCGCCGCTACAAGGCGCAAGCGGTGGCGGTGGGTCACACGGCAGACGATCAGGTTGAAACAGTGCTCATGCACTTTGTTCGCGGCGCGGGCTTGGCGGGTTTGAAAGGCATGAGTCACCGCACGATCATCCACATGTTCGATGATGAGATCCCCATCGTGCGCCCATTGCTCGATGTCTGGCGCGAAGAGACGGTGGTATATTGCGCGGCAAATGGGTTTCGTCCGCGGCACGATCCCAGTAATGCCTCGCTTGATTTTTTCCGCAACCGTTTGCGGCATCTGTTAATCCCCACACTCGAGTCGTACAATCCGCGTTTCCGCGAGACGATCTGGCGTACATCGAAATCTCTGGCAGGGGATCACGAAATTCTGTTAAACGCCTTGGATGATGCGTGGAAGGATGTCGTTACCCAGGAAACAGCGGACTTCGTTGCCTTTGATATTTCCGCGCTGACCCAACAACGCATCGGACTCCAAAGGAACCTGATTCGCCGCGCCATGGAACACCTCCATCCCGACAACCTCGACGCGAGCTACGCCACCCTCGAACGCGCTGTCAATTTCATCGCTGACCCCGAACATCCCACACGCATGGACTTAGCTAAAGGCTTGCATTTGTTGCGCGAAAGATCGTTACTCTACGTTGTGGATGGTCACATCACGCTGCCAGTTGAACGCTGGCCCCAACTTCCTCAAGCACAATCGGTGATCTCGTTGAATATTCCCGATCAAGTTGAATTATCGGGCGGTTGGAAACTAAACTGCGAACGCTGGAACATTGCCTCGCTTGCCATGGAAGAAGCGAAATCGAACGAAGATCCGTTCCAGGTGTGGCTGGATGCGCAGGAATTATCCGATTCGCTTGAACTCCGCGCGCGACAGGATGGCGACCGCTTCGAGCCACTCGGTATGGACGGTCACGAGACGAAACTTTCCGATTTCTTCATTAATGTGAAATTGCCCCAACGCGCGCGCGACCGATGGCCCCTCTTGTGCATTGGCGAACGCATCGTGTGGGTGCCCGGCTATCGCCCGGCGCATCCGTTCCGCTTGACGGAGTCCACGAGACAGGCATTGTATTTTTCGTTGACGAGGGGGTAACGAGAACAGTGGTTGAGTAGTGGCGCCAACCTAAGTGGCGAGGCGCCCCGTATCGAAACCAGCGACTTATCCTTTGTTTCTCGCCAGCTTTTGCAACTTGATGAACAACTCGCGCCATTGGATCTTCGACACGCCGAGTTTCTGGCGGATCGCATCCGGCTCCACACCGGCGCGATAATCGTTGAGGGCGCACGTCCAGCGGCACATGTCGAAGGAGAGGTGTTTGTTGAGTCCCGCTTCGTTGCTGATGTCTTCGAGCAAATACTCCAATCGTCGTTGTGACCACGGAAAGAGTTTTTCCTGCGGCTTGTACTGGGCGGCATATTCCTCGTAAGCGGGAATCCAATCTTCGGGCAGGGTGATCTTCCGTTCTTTATAGCGATTCGCGGGCGTCGCATATTTGATGAAGACCTGCGGTCCGTTGGGGGAATCCAATTCGAGATGTTCGAGTTTGATGCCGAGAGTCTCGCTCTTTTTGATTCCCGTTGACAATAGCAAATACACCAACGCGTACGGACGCGCGTCGGGTTTGGAGGCGCGACGATGACGGTCTGCGGCAAGAAGCGTTTCATCGTACTCTTTCGGCGTCAACACGGTGGGGATGGGGCTGATGGCAGACCGCTGGGCGACCTTTTCGGCGGGATCAACGACCAACGCGCCGAATTTGTGCAGCCAGCGAAACAGCGATTTGACCGCAGTGATACGTCGCGCCAGAGTCTTCGGACTGCACGGCACGTCGCGCTCTTTTTCCATCCACTCGAAATAGCGGTTCAGTTCTTTGGTGGTAACTTTGCCGAGAGTCGCGTCTTCGGGTAGGAACGTGGTGAGCAACCGCACATCCGAGAGGAAGGCTTTGATCGTGTTTGGTGAGCGTCCCTGATCTGCGAGGTACATCTCCCACGAATTGATCGCGGTGACGAGCGGCGTATTCTGGTTTAAGTGTGATGCAATTTTCTCAGGCATGACATCTCCTCTTGTTCGTGTAGTTTAGCCGAGGAGGGAGGAGGTGTCAACGGGATGTTTGATGATTCTTCATGCTTATAATAGAATCTGAATCAATTATGGCAAACAATAAAACCGTCTGGTCCTCCTCGCAAGGTGACTTACGAAAGAAAGACCTCACCACTTCGACAAGCTCAGCGCGGCGCCCCAACCCCTCTCCCAAAGGGAGAGGGGAGTCTCTTCCTCCTCAGCAACAAACCATTTACCTCCACCGCGAATCAGCGGGACGCGGCGGCAAGGCGGTGACGTTGGTGAGGAATCTTGTGTTGTCTGCGGAGGCGATGAAGTCGCTGGCGAAGAGACTCAAGCAGGAGTGTGGCACAGGCGGGACTGTCAAAGACGGCGTGATCGAAATCCAAGGGGAGCACCGCGAGAAGATCGCGGGTTTGCTGACGAAGTTGGGTTATAAAGTAAAAATCGCTGGCGGATAGTCTTTTTTATTTGCTCAGCCGCCGAATTTCTTCCCCTGCACGGATCTCTTTTTCATACAAAAACTCGCGGCGATAGATCTGCATCCCCAGGCTGGTATAAAACTTGGATGAGTCGGTGAAGCTTTGAGAATCGGTATCAAGGATCACGCGCTGCATTCCGTTTTGGTAAAAGGCGTTGAACGCGGAAAGCATCAGGTTTTTGCCAACACCTTTTCTGCGGAACTTGGAATTTGTGAACACACTTCCGACTCGTCCGGTGTTTGGAAACTCAACCAACTTTGCGTTGCACAAAATCCCGCCTGCGACTTCATCGTCAATAAAAGCAAGGAAGCAATATCCTTGGGCGTTTGAATAGGAAGAATCTATAACAGGCTCATCTTCATTATTATCATCGCTTGCTTGTTCAGGCTCGGGGTTTTCAACAGGCGGAAGCGAATACGCGCCCCAATGATCCATGAACGCGGCATCTTGCACGGGTCCCACCAGATCCCAATCGTCATCGTTATCTAGATCAAAAGAGCGAATCCTCACGTCGCTTGAAAGCGGATGCTCGCCGTTAAGTTGAATTTCGTAATGCGCCCACTCACGGACTTTGGTAAAGTCCGCGTCTTCGAATAATTGGATGGTTTCATTGTCCGATTCAAAGATGTTGACCTGCAAGACGCATCGAACTCCTTTCGGAGCATTCGCGCTTAATTTGAGCGTTTCCTCTTCCGCCCATTGGATCAGCATGGACCCCACGCCAGCATTCCAATGATCGGGGTGGACTCCGCCGCCTGTTTCAAGGACGAAATTATTTTCCTTGTCTGCCACATACGCATACCCGACGATATTTTTTTGTTCATCTTCAATAACAACTTTACTACTTGAAAATGGAACATAACGGATCAAGCGGATGTTGCCTGCGCCATCCACGACTGCGCGAGGCGCGATTCGGTTGGCGTTCAACATATCGACAACACGTGGAGAGTCGAGAGAAGAATAGTTTCGGAGGGTGTATGATGTCATGAGGTTTCCTTTATTTGAATCGTCCCGCAGATTTGATCGAACGCTTTGTACAGTTCGATCAACCTGCGGGACGTTTGGGCAATTATGCCACTGATTTATTCTTGCGTCGCGTCGCGAACATTCCAACAAGTAATCCTGGCAGACCAAGCAGCATCACGTTGCCGAGCGCATCGCCGACTTTCGGGTATAGCGTGTTGACGGAGGCGATCGGCACGCTCACCTTTTGCGCGCTGACGAAATCGCTGGCGGTGTCATCAAACGAGTCCACTTGGCTCAACGCTTTGCCATACGGGTCGCTGACCAATGACACGCCTTGCCCTGTTTGACGGAAGATCGTCAAGCCGTTTTCCACACTGCGGAAAGTTACCATGTTTGCATGGATGTCGCGCACGCCGAGCCAGTCTTGCGAGGGGACGATGAGCAGGTCCACGTTTTGCGCGCCAGTTTGTTTGATGATGTTCGGGAAGTCGGCGTCCCAGCAAATCACCGCGCTGAGCTTTCCGTAGGGCGTATCCACGGTTTGCAGAATACCGTCGCCTTTAAGCGTGCCTTCAAACATGTTGCCGCCGTATTTGATGTGATGCAAAACCACATCGCCGTTCGGGTCAATAATGCGGACGGAATTGACAGGCGGAGTTTGTTCGATGTCAAACGTCGGCAGGACAATGTAGATGTTTTCTTCTTTGGCGAGCGCGCCTGCGTTTTGGATCATCGTCTCGATCTGGTCGGTGACGCCGATTACGCCGCCCTCCTGAATGACGACGATGTTCGCGCCATCTTGAGCCAACATGCGGATCTGATTCAACTCTGCCGCGTGCAGTTCATCCATGGCTTGACGAAAACCCGCTTCATCCCCGCTTTTGAATTGATTCAGCGACTTGGACAGGGTCCCCTCTGGGAGCGAAAAGCCCGCGATGACGGCAGTCTGCTTGGGTTGAGACGGGAGCAGAATCCTGCCGAGGCTGAGACAAAGGATGAGGATGAGCAGACCAGCCGAAGTCCAGGAAAGAGGCGATGCGTTTCCTTCCCAAAAATGATTGACAACGCTGGCGAAGAAACTCATCATGAAGCTGATTCCCCAAATCCCAAAGATGGATGCGATTTGCATGGCGGCGGGAAAACCGCGTTGGGTGTACGCCAGCGCGCCGAACGAGCCGAAGGGACTGCCGCTGGCTTGGAAGAAGTCGAGCGCGGTGGCGGCGATGGGATAGATGACGAGCATCCAGGCGGAGGCGGGGAAGCGAACGTGAAAGTAACGGTCGATGACGAGGGCGAGCAGGGTGATGGGCGCAATGGCAAGGAAGAAGCCGATTTCGCCGATGCGCGGGAAGAAGGTGGCGCCGTTCCATGAGACGATGAGCGGGATGGCGGTGGCGAGCCAGAGCAGGAAAAAATCGAGCCAGGGTTTGTCGCTTTGACGATAGAAGCGCAGGGCAAAGACAGGCACGATCCACGCGGCGAGCGGGATATTCCATTTGCCGCCGACGGCAATGAAGTTGAGAGCGAAGACGATGAGTAGAAAAAGATAGTGGGACATGGGGGCTCCTTTGACGATTTACGATTGGCGAAACTGATTACTGTTCACCGTTCACTGATAACTGATAACTGATGACTGGCATTCTACAGATTTGCCCCGCCATTCACATCGTCCATCCCGCCCCAAAGCGGACATTGTCCGTTCGGACAATATGCGCGCGGGAGGGTTGAAGTACAATGCAAAGTATGAACGCCGACAATATCAATTTCGAGCGAAAAACGATCTTCCCGTTCTACATCTTTTTGACCCTGCTGATAGGGTATATGGGCATCGCGTCCGTTAAGTCGATTTGGGGGCAGGGTGAGAGCGCGGCGCTCGCGGCGTAGAGCGTGTTTATTACCCTCCATATCGGGTTGTATTGGCTGAACGTGTTTTGGTCAGACCGTAACAACCGCTGGTTTCTTTTCTACTACCCCGCGCAGACAGCGGTGATGATGGGAATTGTGTTCCTGCTCAATGGGCGTTCTGAAGTGGGGCTGGCGTTCCTTTTTTCCGCCACCATATCCATTGTGGGCGAAACGCTGGGGGTTTGGGGCAATACGCGCCAAGCCTTTTTGATCGGCGCTTTTTATGTTTCCCTGTTGCTGGGCATGTTGTATTTGTTTTCAGACCGCGAGACCTTCTTTGGTTCGCTGACGGGACTGCTGGTCAATGGCGGGGCATTTGTCTTGTTTATGGTGATGTTCAATCACTTGTTCGCGCAACGCCAAAAAGCCATCGAACTTGCCGAGTCGCTTGAAAGCGCGAATGCCAAGCTCGCCGCCTCTGCCGCCAAGATTGAGTCGCTGACCTTGCAAAACGAACGTCAACGCATGGCGCGGGAATTGCACGATACATTGGCGCAAGGCGTGGCGGGGCTGGTCTTGCAACTCGAAGCGGTTAAGGCGCATCTGGCGTCCAACCGCAATGAACGCGCCGCCGCCGTTGTCGAGCAGTCCATTGCGCGGGTGCGAAGCACGCTGGCAGAATCTCGCGCCGCGATTGACAATCTCCGCGCTGTGCCTGTCAATGTGGCGGATGCGGTGCGCGAACAAGTGGAACGCTTCAAACAGTCGGCGGGCGTGGCGTGCGAATTGGAACTTTCAGTAACGGAGAATCAACTCTCCTCCGAAATCATTGATCATGCCATGAACATCTTGAGCGAATCGCTCACGAACATTTCGCGCCATGCGCAGGCGGACAAAGTGAAAGTGACGTTCTTCATTCAAAACCAAACGCTGGAGTTGGAAGTCCGCGACAGCGGCAAAGGCTTCGATGTGAATCGACAGGCGAAAGGTCACTACGGGCTGATAGGGATGCGCGAGCGCGCGCGCCTCACGGGCGGAATACTCTCCATCGAGTCAGATTCAAATGGAACTTGCGTGCAATTCGTAGTGGGGAGGCCGTGATGAATTCCAACAACCTGAGAGTCAATGAAGACCATTTCTTCGGTACACGGATTACGCGGATTCCACGGAGCCGTACGGATGAAAAAGATAAAAAAATCAGCGTTTGTCCGTGTTGTCCGTTAAATCCGTGTACAAAAAGATTTTTGAGGATTTCTGTATGATCCGCGTGATGATCACGGACGACCATCTCATCGTCCGCGAGGGATTGCGCTTGATTCTCGAAACCGCCGACGATGTTGAAGTTGTCGGCGAGGCGGTGGATGGCGCGGAATGTTTGGAGTTAACGAAAAAACTCAACCCGCAGGTCATCCTCATGGATCTGCAAATGCCACGCATGGACGGCATCACTGCCATCGGTCATTTGCGAAACGACTTCCCCGAAATTGCCATCGTCATCCTCACCACCTACAACGAAGACGATCTGATGATCCGCGGTCTTCAAGCGGGCGCGCGCGGATACCTGCTCAAAGACTCAAGCCGCGAAAATTTATTGGATACGATCCACGCCGCCGCAAAAGGCGAGACGCTGCTCAAACCAGAGATTCTCGCCCGCGTGCTCGCGCCTCGATCTCAGGGGAAGCCTGTTTCACCCACCCAAGCCGATTCCACGCTGACAGAGCGCGAACTCCAAGTGTTGCAACTCGCGGCAAAAGGCGAGCGCAATAAAGAGATGGCGTATAAATTGGGAATCACAGAAAGAACTGTAAAAGCCCACCTGCAAAGTGTTTACCAAAAATTCGGGGTCGATTCCCGCGCCGCCGCGGTGGCTGTGGCGGCGGGGAAGGGGTTGTTGGGGACGTGAAGGTCGATTGCTTGCTGAAATTAAAACAGCCCCGCGATTTTCGTGGGGCTGTTTTTGTTATCGCATTGACTTTAAAAATCTCAGTCAAGCATGTTGAACGCGCTTACGGGACGATATTCCCGCCGCCGAAGTCGTCGAAGTAGGCGTCTTTGGCGTTGATGAACCAGAGTCCGATGCGGCCGCCTTTGGGGTTGAAGAACGCCTGGTCACCGGCGTTGAGGGTGACAGCGCCAACCTCGACGCCGTTCTTGTAGATCAACACCAAGCCGTTGGAGAGAGCGCGCGCGCCGAACTGATCGCCATCCGCGAAGGTGACGGGGATCGGGCTATATCCGTACCATGCGAGCGTATCCGGGCGATAGGTCCACACGGTGACCGTGTTCGTGTTGGCGTCGTACAGTATTTCGATCGCGCCGGAGCCCCAGTTGGGCAGGATCGAGCCTTGAACTTTCAAGAGCAGGTTTTGTTCAAGCCCATCCTCATCCACATCGGTGAGGGTTACGAAGACCTCTTGATTCACGCCGAAAGCGTTCCGCCAGTAGATCGGTCCGTTGTTGCGCACATCCACCATTTGATTGCCGACGATCTTGTACGCGCTGGTAGAGCCGCGCCAGTTTGGTCCGAGCGCGGAGGCAGGGCGGTTGAAATTGTCAAGCACGGATGTGCTGGGGAAGGGCGGATCAAGTTCCAGTCCGATAAGAACCGGGTCGTGATCCGACGAGCGGTAGGCATCCGGCGCATAGATGGCATCCTGCGCGGGCAGTTTGAAGGATGTATCATAGTCGATCAGATCGGCTTCATCAGAGTTGATGTGCCAGTCTGCCATGCCCGTTACCTGGCGGAAGAGCGTGCTGTTCGCCAGACCGTAATCGAGGTAGCCGGTTTGCCCGTCGAACACGTATGAGTAGGCATCCTCGCCCTGGAAGTGGAAGGCAAGGTCGGTGTAATCGTCGCTGGTGCCGAGGAGGTCGTCTGAGCCAGCCTTGATGGCGTCGATGGGGTCTTCCTTATCGTAGGAGTTGAGGTCGCCAATGATGAGGAAGTCGGCGTCGTTGCTGTTCGTTGGGTCGGTGGCGAGCCAGTCGACTATGGCTTGCGCGGCGGCTTTGCGGGTCTGGTTGCAGTTACCCTGACCATCGCCAATATCCGGGTCGCCCACATCGGTGCAGGCGGAGCTTTTGGATTTGAGGTGGTTGACGACGACCGTGAAGCGCGCGCCGGTGGCGATCTCTTCAAAGGTTTGAGCGAGCGCCGGGCGGCTCTTGCTGTCGTTGAAGCGCGGGTCAACCGACGAATCGAGGATGGCAAAGTCTCCAACCGGTACGACAGTGGTCGTCTTGTAGATGAAGCCCACGCGAATCGCATCACCGCCGATAACGCCAGTGTCGATGAAGGAATAGGTACCGGCTCCGAAGGTTGCGTTGAGCCCGGCAACGATCCCGTTGGTGGGGTCGCCGAGCGGGCTGACGCCGGGAGTGTTTTCCAACTCGTTCAAGCCGATCACATCGGCGTTCAAGCCGGTTAGCGCGGCGAGCAATTTATCGCGCTGGCGTTGGAATTCCAACGGTTGGCTAGCGTCGGCGCCGCGGCAATCGAGATTTTGATTCGCGCCGCATGGACCGGGTCCAGTGTCGCTGTTGGTGGTATCGAGCGTCAGGAAGAAGTTGAGCGTGTTCATCGAGGCAACTTTGATACTGCCGCCAACATCTTCCGGAGTAGCCGGGCGAGGGTTCACGCTGGCGTACGATGCGCCTTGGGTTGGTTGGATGCGATATGCGCCAACCGCAAAATCCATGATACCGGTCACGTTCGCAACCGTATCGCCGCCGCGGAAGAGGTTCGAGAGATCGAATGGGCTTCCGTTGGGATGGATGGCTGGGTTCGAGTTTTGAGTCGAGCGTCCATCGTCGAGCGTGATCTTATCGAGCAGGAAATCTTGCACGGCTTGCGTCACCTGCGGCGAACCGGGTTCAAACTGGGCGGTTGGGGTGAGGTGGTGTTCCGAAGTTAACACGATCTCGTTGAAGCGGTCGAAGTTGAAGTATTCGGAGATAACCAAAGCCTGCGGGAAGGTCACGCGCATGCCTTCGTAGGATTCAAAATCGGATACGGCGCTTACCGGCAGTGTGACGGTTGCGGCGGTGGGGAGCGGGTTGCCACTGCTGAGAATGGTCACGCCGGTGAAGGCGGTGATCTCGGTGAGACCATTGAACTCAGAGACAACGCCGACAACTTGCACGAGATCGCCAATTGCCACGTTGACCGCCGGGGAACTCCCGTCGAAGACAAAGATGCCTTCAGATGTGAGCGGGTCGGCATCCGCGTCGGCATCCTCTTCCTGCACGTGGAAGCCGTTGAAGTCGCCGTTCGTGCCGCTGGCGCCATCCTGGAAATCGCCGACGACGATACCCTGAATGACTACGGTCTGCCCAGCCAGCGGGGAGGCTGCGCCGTTGCCTTGAATATCGTGAATCTTATTTTCTGATGGACAGCCGCCAAACTGACTTCCGTCCACTTTTTTGCCGGGCGAGAATAAAGCGCCGCCCGAGCCGGTGGCAATGGAATGTTTGACGAGCGGGTTAGTCCCCGTGACGTCTGGGTCGCGCGTCAGGGATTGATCATCGCCGCCTTCCGCGCCAGTGAATGCGTAACTCGCCACATCCACCGCGCCGTTGTTCAACGTGACGGTATCGCCGCTGTTGTTTAACCCCAACTGCCCGGCGGAAGCCGTTTGCACAAGGCTAAAGCCGAAGGTTCCGGTGGGTGTGCCGCCTGCGAAGACGACAATTGAACAACTGGCAGGGATCACGGTGCCGGACGGGAAGGTATGGCGCACGCTGTTGGCGTCGCTCAACGTCCAGCCGCTGATGTCCAGACTCGCTGGTTCGTTGTTGACGATCTCGACAAATTCATCCTGGGTAGCGTTCGCAGTTCCATCGCCGTTCGCATCGCCGTTGGCGGCATCTGGGTCGGCATGAATTTCGTTGATGACAATGGCGACCGGCTCCTGCACCGTTAGTGCAATCGAAGTATTGCCTGTGCGAAGTTCCGCGTCTGAAATGGAACACGCCAGGGTTTTGACGCCTTCGCTTGTGCCGTTGTCTACGGTTGCAGAGAAGGAGAAGATGTTGTCGCCGGCGGCGGCATCCCCGTTCAAGCCGTCATCGAGGAACGTTTGTGTGGCGCTCCCGCCGATGGATGAAAGATCGCAGTTCACTGCCAAGCCGGTGCTGGCGGGGTTCGTGCCGGGCGTGACCGTGACCGCGAGCAGGCTGGGGTCGCCTGGCGCAACGTTCGCCGGGGAGGCGGAGCCTGCGCCGGATGGATTCGTGGGACCAGCCACAACAAACGTCTGACCGGTGTTGGGGCTTCCAAACGTGTGGGCGGCTGTAGATGCCCAGGTGAAATCGCCGTAGGTATCGCCGCTGCCGGTCAATTGTAGTGACGAACCAGCCGTTGTCGAACTCGACTGAGCGACTCCAATATCTGTGCTGGTCATGCCGCTGGCGGGTCCGTTTGTTGCGGTAAAGCCACCTTCATAGCTCAGGAACTGGATAACAGTATTGCTGGCATCTACCAACGCGATACCATCTGGGGCTCCGTTTTGTATCCCGTTCAACGGGTAGGAAAGGAAGACCGTCCCATAGCCGCCTTGTTGATTCGGGATCGTTCCACTGAGCGGGTCGGTATCGTAAGTCGCTCCGCCGGCGCCATTGTAAAGGACAATGTTCCAGCCCGTCAGGTCGGTGCCTGCGGGGCCAGCGACTTCGATCGATTCGCCGGCGTCGTCGCCAACGTTGTCATAATGGATTTCGTTGATGAAGATCGTTGAGGTGGGATTTGAAAACGAGCGCGGCGCCGCTTGGGCAACGTTGGCGGTTGATAGTCCGCTCAACATCAGCGCCAGAATCAAACTGACTGAAAACAACTTGGGTAGGTGCCTTTTCATATGTTTCTCCTCAGAAATTATAGATGGGTTGGTGCGCGCAAACACGCCACAAAGGCTGGTTGGTTGTGAAATTTGGTTTTTACGAACGCAATGCGCCTCCTTATATCGATCACAATCGAACCAAATCATCTTGAACCCCCGCCTGCTTATTTTAGATGAGGGGAAATAAAACGGCAAGGCATGTGTAACCAATTGCTCGATCTGGTTTGATTTACGCCCGGCTTCACGATTTTATTTTCATCACCCTTTTCAACTCTTCGTGCGGCAACGCCTTCACAGAAAACCCATGATGCCCGGTCATATCTTCTGCCGCGATCATCGAGTTGATGATGGCTTCTTCTGTCGCAAAAACCGTTGCATGAAACAGCGGATTGAGCCGTTCGTTATCGAGCGCTTTCAAATCGACGATCCCGCTTTCACCTGCCAGCGCCGTGTTGGGATTCGCCGTTGAGAACGCGAGAAAGATATCGCCTGAGCCGTTGCCGCCTAATGATCCTGTCCGCGCCATGCCCAACGATACGCGCTTTGCCATCCGCTTAAGTTGATGCGGCAATACAGGCGCGTCGGTGGCGATCGCCACGATCAACGAACCTTGTTCCTGTGTATATGGGTTTTCGCCGTTCGTCCACGCGCAATGCTCAGTGAGGTATCGTCCCACAGGAACGCCCGCGATCGTCAACTGATAGCGTACCCCAAAATTGGATTGCGCGAACGCGCCGACTGTCCACCCGCCCAACGTTTCAGGAAGTTTTCTTGAGGATGTCCCACTCCCGCCTTTGAACTCGTAACTCATCATGCCTGTCCCGCCGCCCACGTTTCCCTCCTCGATTGGACCTGATTCGGCTTTCTTCAGCGCTTCTCGCGCGTGATGCGGTTTGACGAAGAACCCATTCATGTTATTGAGCCAGCCGTCGGCGGTCTCTGCCACCACCGGGCATGACCATTTCTGAAATAGAGCGTTATTTTCCGCCTGCCACTCAATGATCGTATCGCGCACAATTCCCACCGAGTGCGTATTCGTGATGCCGATAGGACCTTCGAGAAAGCCGCCTTCCTCCACCCACGCCGCGCCGGTCATTTCGCCATTGCCATTAAATGGAAACCATGCCGCAAACACCGGGTCGTGATTTGATTTTCCACGAGGGTGAATGATGGTGACCCCCGTCCGCGCCGACTCGCCTTCGATGATCGTCGAATAACCGACTTCGACGCCTGCCACATCGGTAATAGCGTTGTACCTTCCCGTGCTCCCTTCAAATAGAATCCCCAAATCGCGCGCTCGTGGTTTTAGCATACATGCCTCCGTTTGAAATGAAGATGATTTGCGAATTACGGGTTGCGCAATACAAGCTACAGGCTATGGGTTAAGCAATACGAAGCGCGTATTAATTGCTCACGGATAACTGATACCTGCATCCTTACTCATCGACTCCTTTAGCCAGCCCAACTAACTGCCTTGCCACATCCCGCATGATCTCATCCGGCGCGCCATCCACCGCTTTCGATTGGATGCGGGTATCGATCTGGTCGTTGACGTAATCCACGGCGACAAAATCTTCAAGTGTGAGAGCGATCTCAGTTGTGAACCAATCTAAACGGCAGAGTGAAGCGATCGCGCAGGTGATGTCGTGTAGCGGAGCGAGTCCGTATCGATGTTCCTCCGCTGTTGTGACCTCGGCATACACATGTGTGAGCGGATGCCACCAACAGGGATATGTTTTCCCTACCGCGTAGAAAACTCGGAACCAGGCAGGGCGTCCCTGGATGGTGCGCGGAATGACCGTTGCTTGAAGCAGGTATTTCTGTTTGGGGAATTGCATACGAGCGCGCAGTACTTGTTCGAGCGAGAAAGCGCCCAGAACAACTCCTTCGCCGCCTCCCTCGTTGGATGGCTTGATCACGAATTGAGTTCCGAGAGGGTTTAGATCCAACTCGGGGAGTACGGGTTGTTCAAGAAAAGGGGGAAGCAGAATCGTGTGAGGCGTGATGACACCCGCTGTGATGAGTTCGAGGTGCATCGTGGCTTTGTCTTCAGACCATAGAGAAAGTTCCGCTGGATTGATGCGTTTTTTGTCATGCTCTTTTGCCCAGTTATTGACGGGGAGGAAACGATCCTCGCCTTGCGAACGGTCCAACAACGTGTGGAAGGTGTGGTCGCCTTTATACAGGGCGTTGACCGATTCGAGCAGGTTGTCTGGCGTAACTTGCCAGAGCGTCAGCCCTCGTTCGTTACAGGCTTTTTCGACGAAATGAACAAAATCAATATCGTATTCCCAATACCATGGCAGGCAGATGTCGTAATGCATGGGGGAATTGTAAGGCATGAAGATGGCAGGGTGCAAGATAGGAGATAGATGATGCAGGTTACGGGTTTCCGTGTGTACATGTTTTCCTCCCGCTGATACAATCAGCGCACTTCAAGAAAGGAACTTAACATGAGTATTGATTCGGTAAAGGATGGCGTGGTGGTGTCGATGGATTACACCCTGCATGTGGACGGCGAGTTGCTGGATAGCTCGGATGGGCAAGGTCCGTTGCAGTTTTTAGTCGGGTATGGAAATATTATCCTCGGGTTGGAAGAAGAGATGATGGGGATGAAGATTGGCGATAGCAAGAAGGTGGTTGTTCAGCCGGCGGATGGATACGGCGAATTCGATGAGAGCGCGTTCATGGACGTGCCGCGCGATCAATTCCCCAAAGACATGAAACTCGAGGAGGGATCAGAATTAACAGTGCGCGATAACGAAGACAATGCCCGCATGGCGCGCGTCGATCGCATCGAGGGCGATACGGTCACGCTCAATTTCAATCATCCCCTGGCGGGAGATGAATTGCATTTTTACGTGCGCATTGTTTCCTTGCGCGAGCCGAACGAAGAGGAATTGGCGCATGGGCATGTCCATGAAGATGGACATCACCATCACTAGGCTCTGTCGGTAATAAACCGCAATCCATGTTGGGCGCTGACTAGCGCAGTTTTTACTTCCGGGTTAGGGCGCGTTCGCTGGGGGCCATGGGATTTCAACAGGTCCGCCATAGCCGTGTTTTTCCTGCACGAATACGCGCCCATGCGACGCGACACTGCATCCCGGCTCATCCACATCCACGGTGATGAAGGGAAAATTTGTGCCGAGGGTTTCGAAGATGATTTGTCCACTTTCACATCGCCACACTTCGATGAGGTATTGTTGCATGTTTTCATCCTCGTATTTTCCCGGGCTGATTGGCGCCGGCTCCCACGAAATGACAACCTGGCCGTCTTCTCTGCGTTCGGCGGTTGCCCATGATGGACCGGGGTAATAGGGAGAGACCGGCAGTTTCAAGCCGGGGTACACAATGGGCAGTTGCCCCGGATCGCCCTGGATTTCAAGGAATTTTGCGTTTACCCAGCAATGATTATCGCGGTTGTTTTGGTCTTTGTTTGCCACCCATACCCAATTGTTGGCGTCTGTTCGCCCGATCAATTTAACTTTTGTGGTGGCGTTGAACGCGAATAGGTAAAGATATTCGGCGCCGGGACCGTATCGGCAACTCAACTTGTCCGCGATCACTTTGGCGGATAGATTTTCCACAGTGGGGAGCGGCGTCAACGTTGGCGTAGGCGTTGGGAGCGGGGTATCGGTGGGGAGCGGTGTGTCTGTGGGAGATGGCGAAGCGGTGGATGTTGGGGCGGCTGAAATCGCCGGGGGTGGGTTTACAGATGTAAGGGAGGGTGAAGCGGTTTGTCCCGAAGGATTCGGCGCGCAGGAGGATGTCAAAACAAGAATGATGAAGAGCGGTTTGATGTTCATCCTCGAATTGTACACAATGGCTATGATGCCGCTATGCTTCTCGAGTCACTGGTAAAGCCGAGCAGGGAGGCGAGGCCTTGAACGAGGAGACTGCCTCCAAAGAAAGCCATCGAGTATTCCATGTGATCGACAAATAATCCGCGTTGGAACGTCCACACGAGGGTGGCGGTGCCGAAGATAACGAGGCATAGCCCTGCGATGGGGAGAATACCCGGCGCGACGGTGCGGGCACAGGCAATCCACGTGAGCGCGCCAATAAGAATGACGCCCGCTCCCGCAACAATTTTTGCTACCAACCATGGAATCTCATTTGCTCGGATTCCTGAATTGGAGAGGGTGAGGGCGAGTAACAATCCAGCCACGATGGAATTGATTAACGCGAGAAAAAGGGAAATGGTTTTCATGAGCCGCCTCCGGGTTGAAGTTTCTCCCAGCATAGGCGTGTGAGGCTCTCAAAGACTCTACGGAGGCTCTCAAAGACTTGATAGTTGACCAGTTACTCGTCATTAGATGGTTGGAAGCGAGGCTCGGCTCCCAATTTCAAATGAAGCAGGTAATACCAAAACGCGGAAAGCGCGCAGAACACCCCGCCGATATACCAAAGTAAGCGCGGGTCGTAGTGATCGAGGATCAGGCCTGCCGCGGCAGGTCCGAAGGTTGCCGGCAGGGTCCAGCCAAGATCATAGATCGCCATGTAACGCCCGCGCATGTCTTCGGGGGCGAATGCGGTGGCGATCACCCGGTTGGTGGGGAAGATGATCATCTCGCCGATGGTGATGATGATCACGGCGGTTAAAAATAGCGGAATGGCGCGGATAATCCCGATCATGCTGAAGCCCACCATGAAAAACAATACGCCGACGGTCATGGTGAGAAATGGATTGAACTTTCGAATTTTTCGGCTGATCCAAAATTGGAGCAAAACGACCTCCAGCCCGGTGATCGATAGCATGACGCCGTAGATATTCGGGGCAATTCCATGTATGTCGCGCAGGAAGACGGGAAGGGAACTATATTGTTGTTGATACACCAGCAGGGAGAGGATGCCCGCCATAGTGAACGAGATATAGCCCGCATCGCGCAGGACGATCCGATAATCGGCAAAGGTTTTTCTTAAAGATTCGTTTGTCTTTTCCTCTTTATGATGCGCGGGCTGGGTTTCGGGTAGTTTGACATAGAGGATGAACGCGACGAGACTGCTGAGGATCGCATCGGTAACGAACAAGGCGAAAAAGGATTTTTCTGCCAGCAATCCGCCGAGCGCGGTGCCGATGATCCACGAAAAATTGAAGACGACGCGGGTGATGCCGAACCCTTCCTGGCGTTTGTTCTCCGGCAAGATGTCTGCCATCATGGCATCCTGGGCGGGCGCGGCAATGCGGGAGAGCAAACCCACAAGGATGACGAGGAAATATAACAGGTTGATATCGTTTGCCAGTCCAAAAGAAAGACTGCTCACCGCGCTAAAGATCAGACCGAAGAGGATCAGCCTGCGACGCCCGAAGCGGTCTGTCAACGCGCCGCCGATGGTGGATCCTATGATGCCCGCAAGCGACGACATGCCAATGAGGATTCCCGCCTGTGTCATACCGACGCCGAATTTTTGGGTGATGTAAAGCGCGAAAAAGGGAAAAAGAAGCGTACTGCCGATGGAATCGATGAACAGCGTGAAGGCAACGACCCAAAAGAGAGAAGGAAACCCGTTGTACGTCTTTTTGATGCTGTTGAGCATGTGCAACCTGTTTTCAGGCGTTGGGGTATCTTTCCCGCCTGTGGACTTCGATAATGATAATCCTTTTTTGGAAGAGTTTGCTTTTTAATCCTGTTATGTAACGGTTCGTTGTCGATTTGTAATCCATGTGATCCCTGGCCGGGAGCGCGACAACTTCCAATGTGCCATTATTCTCTGATCCAATATTGATGCATGGTTTGCTATAATGGCTCTATGAATTTCAAAACAGATGTGTTGGTTATCGGCGGGGGAGTGATTGGCGTGTGTTCCGCGTATTTCCTGGCGCAACAAGGCGCGCAGGTCATGCTCATCGAAAAGGATGAGATCGCTTCGGGGTGTTCCTATGGCAACGGCGGGCTGATCGTGCCCAGTCATGCCGTTCCATTGGCTTCGCCGGGCGCTCTGGGTGATGGGTTGCGCTGGCTGTTCGACTCTGAAAGTCCGTTTTACATTAAGCTGCGCATGGACGCGGAGTTAATCCGCTGGCTGACGCGTTTTGTGTGGGCGAGCCGCGAAGGGCAGATGTTGAAATCACTGCCGGTGTTGCGCGACCTGTTATTTGCCAGCCGCGCCTTGTATGAAGAACTTGCAAAAACTGTCGGCTTTGATTTCGGCTTCGAGGGCAAGGGCTCATTGCTGGTCTGCCTTACGAAACAAGCGCTTGAAAAAGAGCGACGCGAAACGCGCCTCTTTGAGGAGTTCAAGATTCCCGTCAGTATGGTCAACCGCGATGAAGCGCTCGAACTCGAGCCTGCGCTTTTGCCATCGATCGTGGGCGGCGTGTATTATCCGCGCGATGGGCGCATCGATCCGCGACGTTTTGTCGTTGGGTTGGCGGAAAAGGCTCAAGGGTTAGGCGCCCAGCTCCACACAAAGACCGAGGCGATTGGGTTTGAATCCAATAGCGGGCGCGTCACGAAAGTCCATACCACGCGCGGCGAGTTCACTGCTGGGCAGATCATTCTGGCGAGTGGTTCGTGGTCGCCGCAGGTGGCGCGGGCGTTGAGGGCGCGCATCCCGATTCAACCCGCCAAAGGCTACAGCATTACAGTGGAAAATCCCACCGTGACGCCGCGCCTGCCTTTGTTGTTTTCGGAGGCGCGTGTGGTGATCAACCCCCTGGGTCATGCGCTTCGCATCGCAGGGACGCTTGAGTTCGCCGGCCTGGACTTTTCGTTCAATCCCCGGCGGGTGGCGACAATGCGGAACGCCTCGTCAGAATATTTGCCCGGGTTGGCGGAGGCAAAGGTCATTGAGATTTGGCGCGGACTTCGCCCTTGCACGCCCGACGGTTTGCCAATCGTTTCGCGCGCGAAGAAACTTGAAAATGTGATCGTGGCGGCAGGGCACGCCATGCTCGGCATGTCGTTGGGACCGATCACCGGCAAATTGGTTTCTCAGCTGGCGAGGGGAGAATCAACGCAGTTAGATTTGACACCGCTGTCGGCAGAAAGATTTTAGAACACATATCTTCGTTGGGGGAATCGGATCGACTTTTCCACTTTGCATGTTTGTTAGGCGGTTCAAACGAGGCGAACTGGTACCCTGGTCTGCCCAGTACTTTTGTTCAGATGACTCTTACAAAAATGTTTGTAACTTTTACTTAGCGAAACTTTCAATACAAAGTGTTGACGTGTAACCTTTAGGCACACCCTGATCGAAAAGGGTTTGCCCACACTGAGGCAATTCATTTCCTGGAGGTTCCATGTTTACTATTTCGACAAAGATTGCAAGGAAAGTCGTAAATTGCGGCTTGCTCCTTCTCATGCTTCTCTCCACAGGGTTTGGAGCAGTGGCGCCAGCGCAAGCCAGCGCCAGCGAGCAATCGCTCAGTTACGCGATCGTGTTCGTTTCGCGTAAGATCCCGACGAACGGAAGCGTGTACTATCCTGCCGGCGGCTCAATGCCGGGCGTGATGCCTTACAGCCGCTTCCAAGTTGCCGTCCCGGGCAAGTTGATCGTTCGTGAAGCGAACGGCACTCTGCGCACCCTGATCGACGGCGCCAATCCGACCGCCGCGTCTATGAACCTGATCGACGTCAATGCGCCGGATGTTTCGTTCGATGCCACAAAGATCGTGTTTGCCGGCCTGGCAAATGGTTCCTATTCGTCAAATCCGATGAATAACCCGGGCGCCTGGCGGCTTTACGTTATCAATGTGGATGGCACAGGGTTGAGGCAACTCACCTTCGCCGATCAAAACCTGAACATGTCGCAGTTTGGCGGCGTCGCTTCCTCGCTCTCGCGCTATGACGACACCGACCCAGCCTGGCTTCCGGATGGACGCGTTGTGTTCTCGTCCACGCGCTGGCCCTCGTTCGGTATGTACGGCGCGGCGCGCACCAGCAATTTGTATGTTGTCAACGGAGATGGGTCTAACCTGCATCGCATCACTTCGGAACGCAACGGTGCGGATCGCCCGCTGGTTGACCCGTTGACCGGGAAGATCGTTTTCTCGCGCTGGTGGCGTAATCACCGCGTTGCTACAAATGACATGGGAACCATCCCTGATCCGCGCGGCGGATACATTATGAAAGATGGTTTGTGCGCCCTCAACAGTTCTGGCGCGCGCTGTTTCGAGCCTGGCGGTAAGTTCAACATGGAGCGCAATTCCTGGTTCCTTGCCTCCATCAACCCCGATGGCACCGACCTCGAACAATTTGCGGGTCAATCCAACACAACGTTCAACGGAAGCAATGTCAACCATGCTTATGGCGGGTCGATCGCGCCGGATGGTTCCATTTACACCACCTTCTTTCCAATGGCAAACGGAACGGAAGCCGCAGGCTTTGGCGGAATTCGCCGCTACCAACGCGGGCCCAATGGGTACTCGCATATCATCGGTATCACCACTCGTGACGAAAGCGTTCAGCAGTTTGTAAAGACAAACCCCAACTCGTATGGCGTCTACGTTGGGAATTATGCCGGTGAACCGGATGTCTTGCCGGATGGGCGCGTGGTCATTTCGTGGGCGCAAGATGCGACTCAGGATTACGGCTTGTACATCATCAATGCCGATGGCAGTGGCTTGACCAAACTGTACGATAACGCCGGCACTACTGAACTGCGGGCGCGCGCTATTCGCCCTCGCTCTGCCCCGGTGGTTGGCGATAAGATCACCCAAAACCCGAGCCTGCTTCCCCCGCTGGCGCAAGGTCCGTATAACACCGACGGGACGTTCACCTTCCAGGCGTTGAACGTGTATTTCAATGCGCCGGTGGATGTGAATATTCTCAATGCCATGCCTGTCGGCTCGGCGAACACTATCCGCTTTTACATCGACCACCAGCGTTCACAACAGACCGGCTCCATCGAAGCCTTCGACTGGCCGATCCTGCTCGAAGAAATACAGATTAACCCGGACGGTTCTGTCACGGCACAAAGCCCAGCCAACGTGCCATTGTTCGAGCAGATCCGTTCCGCCCAGCCGGGCTACGAAGTTCCGCTTGTTGGAAATAACAAGTTCTATTTTGAATCCTCCGGCGCGGCGCACGTGGCTGGCGAAAACTACGGTCGTCCTGGCGCGGTGACTGCGTGTGTCGGTTGCCATGCCGGGCATACCATGATCGATGTGCCCAATGCTGAAGCCGCCAAGTGGACCAACCTTGCCACCGGCGCAACCGTGGCGGTATCCTCGACAGGCAGTGGCTCGCCCAGCGGTATCAATGACCGCCGCGTGAAGATGAGCATTCCCAACGGCGCCTCCCCGCGTTATTGGTCGAGCGGTGGCGGCAACCCCAGCGCGCAATGGGTGACGTTAACCTTCCCCGTCCCGGTGACCGTTCGCACGGTGCGATTGTATAACCCCGCCAGTTTCGACTCATCGAACAAAGTATTGGATTCCACCGTCCGCTTGTATAGCGATGCGGCAGGGACTATTGAAGTTGCCAATAAAAACTCAGGCCCGTTGACCGACACAGGCACGAATGTCGACTTCCCTGAAGTGTTCACCCGCGTTGTGCGCGTTCAGTTCAACTCGGTGAGCGGCAATGCCGCCGCCCTTGGCGAGATCGAAGTGATTGCCCGGGCTGAGGCGGCAAATGGGACGGGCGGACCAACTGCAACGGCGGGACCGAGCGCGTCTCCAACTGTGGCGGCAACCTTCACCAACACGCCATCTGTGCCGGCGACTAGCGCGTTCACATCGACGCCGACTACCGTCGTATCGAATACAGCAACAGCCACCAGCATTGTGCTTCCCAGCGCGACGGTCACGAACACGCCCTTGCCGCCGGCAACAAGTTTACCGACCATCACCAACACTCCTGTGATCGGAGTAACAAATCCGCCGGTGAATACGAATACACCCATATCGGTGGCTACGAACACGCCTGTAACTGTGGCAACGAACACGCCAACGCAGATCAATCCATTCCCGACGAATACCACCATCCCTGGTTCGCCGCTGATCCGCACGATCTTCCCGACCGCATGGACGACCAGCAAAGGATCGGTCACCGGTTCGCTCGCCAGTTTGAGCCTGTTCGACCAAAAGGGAACGGATAACAATCCTCAGGCGTATGTCGCCTTCCAGACGCCGTCTAGCGTGTATGATGGATACCAGTCGTTCTTTATCCCGGCGGATATAAACCGTTCGCAGGTGACCGGCATGGTTTTGGAACTCAACTACAAGTCACCGGGACCTGCGGTGCAGGTCTGGACCATTGCTCTGTACGATTGGAGGTCAAAGAAGTGGCTTACGATCGGCGCTACCAATGTGGATAGTTCGGTGGAGTGGCGCAAGCAGTTGATGACACTGCCGTTCATTTCGCGCTACATTTCGTCTGGTGGCGAGATCCGCATCCTCTTGAAATCGAACAATGCAAATGGAGACGCATTCCTCGATTACGAAGCGATTCACCTCGGTCTTGCGGCGCCGAATGGGGTCTTGCCTGACCCAACCCTGACGCCAACCATCATCGTTCCAAGTCCCACGGAAACAGCCACGCCATAGTAATACGAATCAAAAACGGACAGCCGATCGGCTGTCCGTTTTTTTGATTATCAGGGTCTAGAAGACAGTTTGGTTTGCCAGATACATCGTGTTCGATTGCTTTGACGCAGTTGCGCTACTTCCTCAGCTATTTTTGATTACAACCCTGCGGCTTGTTTGAGCGCGCTTGCTTTGTCGATCCGTTCCCACGGGAATTCGATGTCGTCCCGTCCGAAGTGACCGTACGCGGCTGTCTTGCGATAGATCGGTTTGCGCAAGCCCAAGTCGCGGATGATCGCGCCGGGGCGGAGGTCAAAATGCTCGTCCACGAGAGAGGCGATCTTTTCATCCGCAATTTTTGCGGTGCCGAAGGTTTCGACGTTCACCGAAAGCGGACGCGCGACTCCGATGGCGTAGGCAACCTGCACTTCGACTCGATCCGCAAGCCCCGCGGCGACGATGTTCTTCGCCACGTAGCGAGCCGCGTATGCCGCAGAGCGATCCACCTTTGTGGGATCTTTTCCGCTGAACGCGCCGCCGCCATGCCGCCCCATGCCGCCGTAGGTGTCCACGATGATCTTGCGACCGGTCACGCCAGCATCGCCCATCGGACCACCGACGACGAATCGCCCGGTCGGGTTGACGTACACTTTGATATTTTTATCCACCATGTTTTCGGGAAGCGCGGGCATGATGATCTGATCGGTGGCGATTTCGGTGATCTCGTTTTGCGAAACATCCGGCGCATGTTGTGTGGAAATGAGTACCGTATCCACGCGGACGGGTTTGCCTTTGGAATATTCTATGGTGACCTGGCTCTTTGCATCCGGTCTCAGCCATGGGATGCTTCCGTCCTTGCGGAGTTCGCTCTGCCTGCGGGTCAACTTGTGCGCGAGGTAAATGGGGAGGGGCATGAGGGTGGGCGTTTCGTTGCACGCGAACCCGAACATCATGCCTTGGTCGCCCGCGCCGACGGCTTCCACTTCGGCTTCGGTCATTTCGCCGGCTTTGGCTTCGAGGGCCTTGTCCACGCCCATGGCGATATCGCCGGATTGTTTGGCGATGGCTACTTGCACGCCGCAGGTGTTGCCGTCGAATCCTTTTTCGCTCGAGTCGTAACCGATCTCGTTCACCACGCTGCGGACGAGCGCATCGTAGTTGAAGTTTGCGTTCGTGGTGATCTCGCCCAACAGCATGACGAAGCCGGTCTTGGTGGCGGTCTCGCACGCGACGCGCGAGCGCGGATCCTGCTCGAGGCAGGCGTCCAGCACCGCGTCGGAGACTTGATCGCACATCTTGTCGGGGTGTCCCTCCGTCACTGATTCAGACGTGAACATCAGTTTGGAGGAGGTCATAAAAGTGTTGCTCATTTCGTTCTAACTCCTTTTAAAAATATTTGCCCTTTCAGACGAGCAGAAAGGGCAAATCAGTTTTTAGTTTGAAACCCTCTCATCTCCCAGAACATCCGTCTGTAGGAATTGGCACCTTTTCAACGTAGTCTAATGAGAACATT
Organism: Anaerolineales bacterium; assembly: GCA_016789025.1. Classification (GTDB taxonomy): domain Bacteria; phylum Chloroflexota; class Anaerolineae; order Anaerolineales; family Villigracilaceae; genus Defluviilinea. The sequence goes on along the minus strand of JAEURC010000063.1, from coordinate 8,375 downwards.
GTTGATAGGTTGTCGAGGCATCAGCGGGCCGTTCCCTCCGCCTCTCTGGATAAGAGCGCCTTGTAGGGCTATTGAATTGTGACGGCAGTGTACCACATGGGGCGGGGTTGCGTCAATTTGATCGTCGGTCCCAACAATAAAAGTCAGGAGTCTTGCAAGTGGCTGGGCATCGGGTTCTCGCCCAAGTACTTTTTCGGCAGGGATGTATAGAGATTATCCGGATAGTACGGTTGAGCGTTGTTTTCTGCCTGCGCGAGGACAACAAGCATGTCGCGGAGAGATGGAAAGAACCGTTTTAAGATTTTTGAGTACCCACGATGGGCATAGGTGTCGACAATGTCGGCTGTGCATATCGAATACCCACAGCCGGTTAAGATCTGGGTCAATTCATCCAGCGTCCATTCCCGATTGTGGCGGCCGTACACGCCATATCCCGAGTAGGGATGATAGATATTTTGCCTGTTTTTAAGCAGGGCAAGGATGTTGCGCAAGACGAGCACATTGGGGGTTGTGATCAACAACTTGCCGCCTGGTTTAAGCGCGCGATGGATTTCCAACAGCATATGCGTAGGATCAAGCGCCAGATGTTCGATGATTTCCCAGCATAACACGGTGTCGAAACTATGGTCGGGGTATGGGTAACGATCCAGTTCAACGTTGAAAGTTTGATACTTAAACACATGTTCCTCGCCGATGGCGGGTTTCGTGAGTTTGATCGTACTTTCCTGGGGTTCTCCGGGAATAACCGCATTTGATAGGGACAAGGAATACGGATAATACTTTTTCAGTAATAAGGTGGTGAAATAAGGCGCCGCCCCAAGTTCTAACAACCTCTCGCCCGGTTTGGCAGATGGCATAAACCGTAGAGATTCATGGAAACGATGCGCGTGGGCGTCTAAATAACGTTCATTCTCTTCCTGCCAGTTCTCGCCGCCTTCTTGAGAAAAGCCCGATAGGTATTGACGTATCTCTGAGATTGTCGGTGTAGGCGTTGTCATCTAACCTCCATGTATAAATACGTTACATATGCTTTACTTGATCTCGGATGTCGAATTGAAGATCGCTTCTGTCTCTCATTTACCCGATCATCGGCTTTTACTAAATTTCCCATCCTCGTAATTATAACCTTTCCATGCCGATCAATCGTTGCGGATGGATGGTAGATCGCCCATGCGCCCTTCGCGCATGCACAGTAGGTAAGCAGGGTGGTTCTCCTAAACTAGGTTAAATTCTTGTCGCTTTATATCAAGATGTAAGCAATGATTCCAGATGTGCCTATGCAGATTCACATAAGCCTCGTTGAGGAGAGTTTTCAATCAGGTTGATGATTTAAAAAGAAATCGGTGGTTGAGTAGATCTGTCGTGCTGAGCGGAGTGGCGCGTGTTGTTCGCGCCACGTAGTCGAAGCGGCGCAGGTCGTGTCGAAACCACCAATGGCAAATACACTTCTTTAACAAGCATTGCTTTTGATACTTGGTGGTTTCGATACGAGGCGGAACAGCGCCGCCCCTACTCAACCACCGATGTTCACTTGTTGTTACTTCTTTTTCGCCGCCGCCTTCTTCCCCTTCGCGGACTTGCGGTACGGCGGCATATCAATCACGCAAATTTGACATTTGCTTGTGTCGAGCAACTTATTCCATAAGCTTGGATAACTCTTCGCAAATGACTCAGGGTCAAGCGTGGACGTGATCACCGTTGGCAGACTCGCATAATAGCGGTGATTCAGAATCTGGTGCAGTTTATCCTCCGCCCACACGGAACTGATTCCGCTTTCCTTCAAGTCGTCGAGCATGAGCAGGGGCGTGGTGCGGATCTCGTAGGAACGGCGGTCAAACGTCACGTCCGAGTTGGGGCGGAAGGTGGCTTTGAGATAGTCGAGCAGAGTCGAAACTTCCGCAAGAATCGCTTGTCCGCCGAGGAGTAGGCGATAATTCCCAACCGCGGCGGCGAGATGCGTCTTGCCTGAATGCGAGCCGCCGAGGATCACCAGCCAGCCGTTCGGACCCTCCGCAAAATGGACAGCCGCATCGAGCGCCTCATGCAATCGCTTGATGTGTTGCACCGTGACCTTCTCGCGCACGATCTCTTTGTCTTTGACGGGACGACCGTAACGATCTTGTCGCTCTTTCGTGATGGTCGTGACGATTTCCTTGCCTACCTCATCATCGCGCGTTTCAAAATTGCCGAACGACAGATCCTTGATGTGCGAAAGCGACAGCATCGAGATGCCTGGGTTGCTGGTCTCGGTGGGGCGGCGGAAGTCGGGCGCGGTGATGCGGATGTATTTCACGAACTCCGCGTCTTGCAAGCGTGAACGGATGCGGCTCTCGACTTCATCCAAAATCAAATTGGTCGTGATGACCGTTGGAAGTTTATTGATGTAGCGAGCGTTGATGATCTGGAATAATTTTTCCTGCGCCCACGGCGTGGCGTTCTGTGTGCCGAAGTCGTCCATCACTAGCAGGTCTGCTGTGCGGATCGTTTCAAAGCGTTCTTCAAAAGTTGTTTCAGGGTCGGCGTATGCAAAGCGAAGTGAATCGAGTAAATCAGGAACCGTGATGAACAACGTGGGGACGCCGCGCTGAACGCATTCATTTGCGATTGCCGCCGCGAGATGCGTCTTGCCGCATCCGTACGAACCTTCGAGCAGTAACCAGCCCGTGAGAGTCTTTGCAAAATGTTCCGAAGCGTCGAGCGCGTCGCGCAGACTCGCCACTTCCTGCGGCGAGACGAATTCCGCTTTGGGGTTGCCCGACGAATTGAAATTCGCAAACGTGAGATGACTCAACCGTTCGAGGTTGCTCATCTCATACAAACGCTGACGCGCATTTTCAGCGATCTCATTCGCGCGGCACACGCATGGCTCAAGCCGACCGAATTTTTGGTGACCCACTGGCACGTCCACGCGCAAGAAGCCCACACCTCCGCAATATGGGCAATCGGGTTTACCGAGCAACGGCGCGACGTTATCCATCGAGGTATTCGGCGAACTCGCTTTTTGTGTATCGCTCCGAACCTTGTCGAGCGTCGCGCTGATTCGTTTGTCCATGCCTGCCTTCATCTTTCCATCGCTTCAAAATTGCTTCGCAATATTTCCAATTGCGTTTATTGTTTTTCACCGCCAGCTCGATCGCCTCGGCGATCCACTCCGCGTGATACGATTCTTCGGCGTCTTTCAACGCGTCCGCGATCATCGGCGTGAGCGGACCGATATTCTCCTCGTACAACCGAAACACATTCGGTCGCTCCATCGGCGGCGCGGATGCGGTCGGACTCCACTTTCCACTTTCTATCGCTTGGATTCCCGCCCGTCCCCTCGGCGAATTCAACAGGATGTAAACCACCGCTTCTCGCTCGACCTTCAGCAGGCTCCCGCGCTGGATGGCTTTCTCAAGCCCCCGCTTGATCTCCTCCGCGCTCAGCCCCAACTCCTTCACGTCGAAATCCATCTTCGTCAACGCCCGAAACGGACCGTCCATACTCTCCGCGCGCCACAGAAAATACGCGGTCACCTTCAACTCCGCAACATCGTCGATCTCTTTCAACAACTCGTGAAAGAATTTGTCAGGCAGGGAAGTGAATGTTTCCGAATCTGTGAAGCCTTTAAACTTGCTCACGAAACCTCAATTAAAAATCTCTGTGCTCTCTGTGTCTCTGTGGCAAATTATTCATTGGGCTTGAATACCCTCGTCGCCGCATTCTCAAACTTCGCCAACGCGCCGCGGAAGACCAACTCCACGCTCCCAACGGGCCCGTTACGATGCTTTGCCACGATGATCTCCGCCACATTTTGCTTGACCGTATCTTTTTCATATTGATCGGGACGATAAATGAACATCACGATGTCGGCGTCCTGTTCCAGCGATCCCGATTCTCTCAAATCTGAAAGCACGGGGCGTTTATCGGAACGCTGTTCAACGGCGCGACTCAATTGCGCCGCCGCAAGGACAGGCACATTCAACTCGCGCGCCAGCACTTTGAGGTTGCGCGAGATATACGAAACTTCCTGAACGCGGTTATCGGTGCGCGTGTCGCCGCCCATGAGTTGAAGGTAGTCAATGATGATCAAGTCGAGACCAAATTCAAGATGAAGTCTGCGACATTTTGTCCTTAACTGCAAAGGCGTAATGGCAGGCGTGTCGTCGAGATAAATGTGCGTGTCGCCGAATACTTCAATGGAATGTGTGAACAGGGGCCACTCGCTCTCTTGCAACTTTCCCGTTCGCAGACGCTGCGAGTCGATGCCTGTTTCTTGCGCGATCAATCTTTGCACGACTTGTTCATTCGACATTTCCAATGAAAAGATGGCGACATGTTTTTTATGAGTCAGTCCCGCGTTCTTTGCAATCGAAAGCAGAAAACCCGTCTTACCCTGACCAGGACGACCAGCGATGATCAACAAGTCCGATGGCTGTAAACCCGTCAACATTTTATCGAGATCAATAAATCCCGTCGGCACACCGACAATTTCATCGGGGCGTTTCGCGAGCGTGTCAATTCGGTCGTAGTACTCGCTCAACACATTGGAGATCGGTTGAAGGTCGTGTTTGAGCCGCCGTTCGCTGACGTTGAAGACCGCCTTCTCCGCCTCGTCCATCACATCGTCAACGTTCGTCTTCTCGTTGTACGCGATCGAAGCGATCTTGTTCGCCGCGTCGATCATCTTGCGGCGGATCGAATGTCCCTCCACGATGTGCCCGTACGACTCCGCGTTGAGCGACGACGGCACTTGATTCACCAACGCGGTCAGATACGCGGGTCCGCCGAGTTCGCCGAGTTGACCGCGCTTGTCGAGTTCGTTCGAAACAGTCAGCAGGTCGATGGGGATGCGTTGTTCGTGCAGGCTCGTGAACGATTCCCAGATCCACTTGTGTCGGTGAATATAAAAATCGTCCGCGCTCAAAAATTGCGCGACGTCGTAATACACTTCGGGGTTAATGAACACCGCCCCAACGACGGCTTCTTCGGCTTCGCGGCTGTGCGGCACTGCCGTTGACGTGGCGGGGGCGATATCTTCGTTAGGCAGAAAGTCTGTCATTTTTTCTTTGGATTTTTCGGTTTGTCCGGCGCGTCGCCTTCGGATTTATTTTCATCGGGCTTGTCGAAGTCGAGTTTATCCAAAAAATTTTCAAAGACGGACAAACGCTCGGCTCCTTCTTTCGACAGGGGGGCTGGCTCGGCTTTGGCGGGCGGAGCGACATTCTCAGCCACTTCTTGCTCAGGGAGGATGCTCGCCACGTCCATCACGCTCGGGTGGACGTAGATCGGCACATGCGCGCGCACCGACAACGCGATGGCGTCCGAGGAGCGCGAATCGATCTTGAGTTCCTTGCCGTTGAAGTCGGCGATGATGGCGCCGAAGTAGGTGTCGTTCTCTAGTTTGACGATCTCGATGCGCGTGATGCGCGCGTTGAACGCGTTGAAGATGTTTCGCAACAGGTCATGCGTGAGCGGACGACTCACTTCCACTTCCTGCAACGCGACGGTGATCGCCTCCGCTTCGTACGGACCGACCCAGATGGGCAGATAGCGTTCCGAATTGACCTGCTTCAACACCACCAAGCGGTTAGGCGTCATCAAGTGTACGCGGACGCTGTCTATTTGAACTTCGATCAAATTATTCATGGAAAACTCCGGGCTTGTTTTGCTAGTATAGCATAATCACATCGTCATGTCATTGTGTTGCCGAAATTTTCAAATGAGACTATAATGCGTTTCTCTCAATCGGGGCGTGGCGCAGCCCGGTAGCGCACTTGCATGGGGTGCAAGGGGTCGTAGGTTCAAATCCTATCGCCCCGACTGAATTAGACCTCACAGGTCTCGCAGACCTGTGAGGTCTTTTTGAATATGATTCCCGAATTCGTTCCCATCTCCTCCTTCAACCGCAAAGCCCTGCTCGGATTTGTATTCTCTATTCTCGCTGTTCTCGCATTGTGCGCGGGCTTTCTGCCTGTCCCACTCACCGCGTTGATATGCTATCCGCCCGGTTTTGTCCTGTCCTTCGCCGCGTTGATCCTTGGATTCATCGCCCTCCGCGAAACTCGCACCGACGGCACAAACGGACGAGCGCTCGCGTTATTCGCAGTATGGGTAGGCGGAATTACCATCGTTGCTATGTTATGTCTCGTTACGGTGGGCGTATTGCTCTTCCCGTATATTTCTGAATTCATTCAGCATGGTGTAAATCAAATAAGACCGTAGTTGAGACCCGACAGGTTTCCGAAACCTGTCGGGTCTTTTGGTTTAATCACCAATCGGCTAAAATCTATCCAACAAGTGAGGTCTTATGAAATCAGGATGGCAAAAATACCTGCTGTATGCAAGCATTGTCATAGTTGGGGGATTTATTCTTTTTGAAACTGTTCGGTTGAAAAATACGGGTTTCGAAGGTAAGTCTCTGTGGGATTGGATGGAACTTCTCATCATCCCATTGGTTTTAGCACTTGGAGCATTTTATCTAAACCGTTCTGAACGTGCTCTTGAACGTCAAATTGCTGAAGACCGTGCAAAACTGGAGCGTGAACTTGCTACTGACCATCAGCAGGAAACTGCACTTCAATCATATTTGGATCGAATGACCGAGTTGCTGCTAGAGAATAATTTGCAGGCGGTCAAAAATGAAGAAGTTAGCAACGTTGCAAGAATACGAACACTTACTGTTTTACGAGGGTTGGATCGAGTGCGCAAAGGTTTAGTATTACTTTTCCTTAAAGAGTCAAAACTTATTCAGTTAAAAAGACCGATCGTTGATTTGTCTGGTGCAGATTTTAAGGATTCTGATCTAATACTTGCTGATTTGACCAACTGTTACTTACTCGGTGTAAACTTTGAGGGCGCAAGCCTTCTTGGGGCATATCTACAGAATTCCAATTTAGAAGGCACTAATTTGCACAAGGCTGATCTTCGGCGTGCGGATTTGAGTAATGCAATCCTAATGAATGCTTATTTGGAAGATGCTTTGGTCACTACTGAACAGTTGAAAACCGCTAAAACCCTCAAAGGCACAATTATGCCTGACGCCACAACTCACAAGTAGCATTAATCCCTTCTGATAATCTTGCTTGCCTTCCCTCTCTCCTTCGATTATCCTTGCGCGTGGGAGTGGTTAGGTCCCGGTGGGCTTCCTGGTCTTCAAAACCTGTGGCGGGACGCGTTGCGTGCCGCGGTGGGTTCGACTCCCATCCACTCTCGCCTACACTTTAAAGTGACAGTCACCTCAAAGGTGACTGTCACTTCTGGAGATTTATGTCCCTCCCCGAAATCGAAGTTCTCACCTCCCACGTATCCCGAATCTTTCGCATTGACGATGTCACCGCGGGCGACCCGCGTGAATGGATCGTCCGTTATCGAGGACATCTGCTCGGCGAAGATTCCGTCGCCGCGTACGATCAACTCGCCGACGCGGTTCGCGGATTCAACCTCACCCCGCTCTTCAGAAAAGGCGAAGATGGCAGGCAAGTCATTTACTTGGTGCAAAGCATCCCAACGCCTCGGACGAATACGCGGGTACACATCAACATCATCCTTTTTATTCTCACGATCGTCAGCATGTTGCTTACGGGAGTTGAAATTCCCCCAAGCGCCGTTCCAGCAGACGGATCGTTTCCTTTTCAATATTTGCTTCTCAACATTCTTACAGGCTGGCCCTTCGCGCTGAGCATGATGGGCATTCTGTTCGCGCACGAAATGGGACATTACGTCGCCTGCCGTATTTACAAAGTCCCTGCTACGTTGCCGTATTTTCTGCCCGCGCCGATGATCAGTCCGCTGGGGACGTTTGGGGCGTTCATCGCCATGCGCGGCATCCCGAAGAACAAGCGCGTGCTGTTTGATGTGGGCGTGGCGGGACCGATCGCCGGTCTCATCGTGGCGCTTCCCGTTTTGTTCATTGGCTTGTCGCTTTCAAATTTGGGTCCAATTCAACACGCGCCCGATGGAATGTCTGGTTTCCTTGAAGGGAATTCGATCTTTTACCTGTTTTCTAAGTTCATGGTATTCGGTCAATTGTTACCCGCGCCTGTCAGCACTGGCGGGCTGTCGCAAGCCGTTTATTGGCTTCAATATTTTTTCTCAGGTTCGCCCATTCCTTTCGGCGGCATGGATGTGCAACTTCATTCCGTCGCGCTCGCGGGCTGGGCGGGATTGCTCGTCACCGCGCTGAATCTGATTCCCGTTGGGACGCTCGACGGCGGGCATGTGGCGTACGGTCTGTTCGGCGATAAAGCGCGGAAGATTTTTCCGTTTGCCATCGGCGCGTTGATCGCGTTGAGCATTCTCCCTGTCTTGTTGACGTTTTCGTTCGCATCGTTCAACTTCAGCTGGCTTCTGTGGGTGTTCATCTTGTACTGGCTGGGCAACGTCCGCGCTCAGCC